>CAXSDE010000013.1:7736-58317 GCA_964236265.1 uncultured bacterium | reverse complement strand
GCCGCCCCTCCGCTGCCCGCGCCGGCCACGGCCGCCCCTCCGCTGCCCGCGTGCCGGCTGCCGCCGCACCTCCCGCCGCCGGACCGTCGGCCGGCGGCTGACGTAGGGTGCGGCCCGGCCTTCTGCCACCATGAACCGATGAGTGACCTCGTGCAGCTGCTGACACCCGCGGGGCTGCGTGTCGAGCACCCCGACTACGACCTCGACCTCAGCGACGAAGAGATGCTCCGGCTCTACCGGGACATGGTGCTCGTCCGCCGCATGGACACCGAGGCCACCGCCCTGCAGCGGCAGGGCGAGCTCGGCCTGTGGGCCAGTTGCCTCGGTCAGGAGGCTGCGCAGATCGGTTCGGCGCGCGCCCAGCGGACGACGGACATGTGCTTCCCCACCTACCGGGAGCACGGCGTCGCTTTCGTCAAGGGCGTCTCGCCCGTGCAGATCCTCAGCCTCTTCCGCGGCGTGACCCTCGGCGGCTGGGATCCCGCCGAGCATCACCTGCAGCTCTACACGATCGTCATCGGCTCGCAGGCCCTCCACGCGACCGGTTATGCGATGGGCATCCAGCGCGACGGCACGGACGACGCGGTCGTCGCCTACTTCGGTGACGGTGCCACGAGCCAGGGCGACGTCAGCGAGGCGCTCGTGTGGGCATCCGCCAACGCGGCGCCCGTCATGTTCTTCTGC
This sequence comes from uncultured bacterium, assembly GCA_964236265.1. Lineage (GTDB taxonomy): Bacteria > Actinomycetota > Actinomycetes > JAVEEB01 > JAVEEB01 > JAVEEB01. The sequence continues at coordinate 57,633 of CAXSDE010000013.1, read as the reverse complement.
CAGAACAATCAGTGGGCCATCTCCGAGCCGGTCGAACGGCAGTCGCGGGTGCCCATCGCCCAGCGGGCCTCCGGCTTCGGGATCCCGGCGGTGCGCGTCGACGGCAACGACGTCCTCGCCTGTTACGCCGTGACGGCCAAGCTCCTGGGCAGCGTGCGCGACGGCAACGGGCCGGTCTTCGTCGAGGCCTTCACCTACCGCATGGGCGCGCACACGACGTCGGACGACCCCACGCGTTACCGCGTCGCGACGGAGCTCGACGAGTGGCGCGCAAAGGACCCGATCGAGCGGCTGCGCAGATACCTCGCCGCCACCGGGGCGCTCACCGACGAGGTGGCGCAGACGTTGGACGCGGACGCGGACGCCCTGGCCGTGCAGGTGCGCGCGGGTGTGCTCGAGATGCGCAACCCCGAGCCGCTCGACATGTTCGATCACGTCTACGCGCGGCCACACCCGTTGGTGACGGCGGAGCGCGCGTCGTACGCCACCTATCTCGCGTCCTTCGTCAGCGAGGCACCGGCATGACGGTGACCATGGTGAAGGCGATCAACCTGGGGCTGCGTCGCGCACTCGAGGACGACGACCACGTGCTGCTGATGGGCCAGGACATCGGGGCTCTCGGCGGCGTCTTCCGGGTCACCGACGGCCTCTGGAAGGACTTCGGCGACTCGCGCGTCCTCGACACCCCGCTCGCCGAGTCCGGCATCATCGGCACCGCCATCGGCCTGGCCCTGCGCGGCTACCGGCCGGTGTGCGAGATCCAGTTCGACGGTTTCGTGTTCCCCGCCTTCGACCAGATCACGACGCAGCTGTCCCGCATGCGCTACCGCTCGGGCGGCAAGCTGTCGATGCCCGTCACGATCCGGATCCCGTACGGCGGCGGCATCGGCGCGGTCGAGCACCACAGCGAATCCCCCGAGGCCTACTTCGCCCACACACCCGGCATCCGCGTGGTCACCTTCGCGTCGTCGCAGGACGCCTACGACGTGACGCGGGCCGCGATCGCGTCGCCCGACCCGGTGATCGTGTTCGAGCCCAAACGCCGCTACTGGGACAAGTCGCCCCTCGAGGCCGGTGACGATGTGCTGCCGTTGCCCGCGGCCACGATCGCACACGGCGGCAGCGACCTCACGCTCGTCTGCTACGGACCGACGGTGCGCACCTGCCTGGCCGTCGCGGAAGTCGCGGCGCAGGAAGGACGGTCGGTGGAGGTCATCGACCTGCGTTCCCTGTCGCCGTGGGACGAGGACACGGTCGTCGATTCTGTACGACGGACCGGCCGCTGCATCGTCGTGCACGAAGCGAGCGTCTCGGGAGGTCTGGGCGCGGAGGTCGCCGCCCGCGTCACCGAACGCGCCTTCTTCGCCCTCGAAGCGCCGGTGCTGCGCGTCGGCGGCTTCCACACCCCGTACCCACCGTCCCGCATCGAGGAGGAATACCTGCCGGATCTCGATCGGATCCTCGACGCGGTGGACCGCTCGTTCGCCTTCTGACTGTCCCGCTCGAGGGGGTGCTGGACTAAGGTGCCCACAACGTCCGCAACGCACCACCGGCGCATCACGACCAGGCTCACCCCGACCGGCTCGGCCCCCGGACGCCACGCTCGAGGAGGGCTCCAATGTCCCGCATGCAGTTCCGGCTGCCGGACCTGGGCGAGGGCCTGACCGAGGGCGAGATCGTCACCTGGCTCGTGGCCCCGGGCGACACCGTGGCGCTCAACCAGCCGATCGTCGAGGTCGAGACGGCGAAGGCGGTCGTCGAGGTCCCGTCGCCGTACGCCGGTGTCGTCGTCGCGCTGCACGTCGAGGCGGGTCGCTCGGTCGACGTGGGTGCGCCGATCCTCACGGTCGACGTCGGCGACGCGACCGGCGCGGGGGCGGCGTCGAACGCCGCCGACAGCGCGGAGGCGCCACGGGAGGCCGTCCTGGTCGGCTACGGGGTGCGCACCGGCGCCGCTCGCCGCCGCGTGCGCCGCACCACGGAGCCGCCCGGCCCGGGAGGACCGGCCGCTGTCCCCGCGTGGGGTGTCGCGGTGCCGGCACAGGGTCGTCCTCCCGTCGCCGCGCCGCGGTTGGCGGGGGCACAGCGGGCCCTCGCCAAGCCGCCGGTCCGCCAGCTCGCGCGTCGCCTCGGGGTCGACCTGGCGACGGTCGCCGGGACCGGGCCCGCCGGTCTGGTCACCCGCGACGACGTGGAACGCGCGGCAGCCCCGGCCCGGGTGGGGCCTCGGACGGTGCCGTTCGTGGCCACGCCGCTGCCGCCGTCGTACGACCCGAACCGCGAACGCCGGATCCCCATCAAGGGGATCCGCAAGCTCACGGCCGACGCGGTCGTGCGCAGCGCCTACAGCGCGCCGCATGTGACGGAGTTCATCACGGTCGACGTGACACCGCTGATGGCGCTGGTGAAGGAGCTGCGCGCGGACGAGGAGTTCGCCGGGGTGAAGGCGACCCCGCTCATGCTCTTCTCGTGGGTGCTCGTCGAGGCGATCCGGCGCAACCCGATCGTGAACGCGACGTGGGACGAGCTGGCGCAGGAGATCGTCCTGAAGGACTACGTCAACCTCGGCATCGCGGCGGCGACGCCGCGCGGTTTGCTGGTGCCCAACGTGAAGGACGCCCAGGCCCTGAGCCTGCTCGAGTTGTGCCAGGCGATCGGCGGGCTGGCCGAGACGGCGAAGGCAGGCAAAACGCCGCCCGCCGACCTGCAGCACGGCACGATCACCATCACCAACGTGGGAGTCTTCGGCGTCGACACGGGCACGCCGATCATCAACCCTGGCGAGGCGCTCATCCTGGCGCTCGGTGTCATCCGCCCGCAGCCCTGGGTGTTCGAGGGTGAGATCGCGATCCGGCAGGTCACCACGGTGGCGGTCTCGTTCGACCATCGGATGATGGACGGGGCGGAAGGGTCCAAGGTGCTGCAGGACCTGGCGCACATGCTGTCCGACCCGGCGGCCTTTCCCGCTTGGCGCTGACGGCGCCGTCCGGTGGACGCAACCCATAACCCTGACGCCGCGTCACAGGACCATGACGGTCATTGCCGCGGACGCTGACGAAGCAGCACGCGGTCACGCAGCACGCGGTCACGCAGCACGCGGTCACGCCGCACGCGGTCACGCCGCGGGCCGTCACGCCGCGGGCCGTCACGCCGCCGGCCGTCACGCGACCGGCTGAAGGGCGACCGGGTGAAGGGCGACCGGGCCGGCGCCGGCAGGTCGCGCTGGCGCTCGCCTGCCGGCGCCGGCAGGTCGCGCTGGCGCTCGCCGCCGCCGTCTTGCTGATAGCCGGGACCGCACTGCTGGTCGCGAAGATGAGTGCGGGCGACCCCGGACCCGTCCTCGCGAGCACGGACTACCCTGGACCCGTCCTCGCGACCCCGGGCGACCCCGGGCCCGTCCTGGCGAGCGTCTCGACGAGCGGCGGCCTGTGCCCCTGGGGCCCGTGCAGTGGCGAGCTGACCGTGAATCGGGACGGGACGTGGCGGTTCGAGCGCGGGCCGGCCCTCCGGACCGGCCGCCTGAATCAGGCGCAGCTGGCGCAGGTGGCCGAAGCTGTGCGGACGACCGGGCTCGGCTCCGCGCCACGGGCCACCGAGCTCTGCCCCGCTGCGTACGACGGGCAGGAACGCGTCTACACCTGGTCCGCCGACGGACCAGGTGTGCACGCGGCATCGAGCTGCAGCGTGGTCGTGCCGGCCGACGATCCCCTGGTCCGTGAACTCGACGCGTTGTCGGCAATGCCCTGACGCGGCCGCGGGCGGGACCTTGGTCCTGCGAAGACCGGTCCGTCCGGCCGTGGGCGCCGCGCGCCGCTGGGGGTGTAGTGGGAGGACAACCGACCGAAAGGGACGATCCATCCTGCCCGGCCACGAGAAGTATTTCCTTCGCGACGGTTACGCCACCGACTGGAGCTTCTTCTTCTCCCCCGTCACGTTGACGCTGGTCTTCGCGGTCGTCGTCGCGGCAGCGGCGTGGCGGTTGATCGCCCGCCAACTCGGGCCGGTCGAGCTCAAACTGCTGGCTCGCATCGGTCGCCTCGCGCCGTACATCCCGCGCTTGCTCGCCATCCACCTCGGCGTGTCACTGCTCGCCCTCGCCGTGCTGGGGCAGTTCCTCGCGCCGAGCATCGAGCTGCATCACCTGCCCGCGCCGATCGTGCTCGGAGTGCTCGAGGGCGCGCTCGGCGTGTGGTTCATCACCGGGATCAACATCCGGCCGGCGACAGTCGTCCTGGCCGTCGTCGGTCCCGTGTCACTGTTTGCGATCGGGCCGGTGGGGTTGCTCGAGTCGATGAACATCCTCGGCGTGGCAGTGTTCCTCTATCTGGTGCCGCCGAGCGCGACGGGCCGGTACGGCGCGGTGTTCCCGGGTCGGGCCGAGTTGCGCAAGGCGCTGCTCGCCCTGCGCGTGCTCGTCGGCGGTGCGCTGATCGTGCTCGCGTTCTCGGAGAAGCTCGCCAACCCCGGTTTGGCCCGCGAAATCATCAAGCAGCACTCGCAACTCAACGTGTTGGGCGCGATCGGGATCGACAACATCGACCTGTTCATCCGTGTCGCGGGTGCCACCGAGATCCTCTTCGGCCTGCTCGTCATCTCGGGTGCGCTCCCGCAGATCGCGGTGCTCGTCGCCGCCATCCCGTTCAACCTGACGCTGCTGCTGTTCTGAGCGACCGAGCTCATCGGTCACCTGCCCGTGTACGGCGTTTTCCTGGCGCTCCTCGTCTACGGCTCCAACTCGGCGACCGCGCCCGACGTGTCGTGGCTGCCACTGCGCCGCCACCCTGTTGAGCCGGCTGAGGCGCAGCCGAGAGTGTTCGTCGCATAGCCCGCTGCGCCGCTCGCCAACGTGCTGTAATCGCAGGTGTGAACCCCTGGGTGTGGTGGCTGATCATCGCGGCGGCGTGTGGCGTCATCGAGGTCCTGACGCTCGACCTCGTCTTCGCCATGTTCGGGGCCGGGGCCGTCGCCGCCTGCCTCACCGCGGTCGGCACGGACGACTTCTTCGTCTCCACGATCGTCTTCGGCGTCGTGTCGGTGGCGATGCTCGGCGTGGTGCGCCCGGTCGCTCTGCGGCACCTGCGCCAGGGCCCCGATGTGAAGATGGGCATCGCCGCACTCGCCGGCGCCAAGGCCGTGGTCCTCGAACGCGTCGACGACCAGCACGGCCTCGTGAAACTCGCCGGGGAAGTGTGGACCGCGCGTTCCTGCGACGCCACTGTCGCCCTCGAGGCGGGGGAGACCGTCGATGTCGTCGAGATCAGGGGCGCGACAGCGTACGTTCTGTAGGACAGGGGGCGGTCATCGCGACCGGCCCCCAATCGAGGGAGCCCGCCGTGGACACCGCGTACGTCGCTGTCGCCGCTGTCGTCGTACTCATTCTGATCGCGATCGCGAAGACCATCCGCATCGTGCCGCAAGCGCGGGCCGGGATCGTCGAGCGGCTGGGTCGTTACAACCGGACGCTCAACCCGGGGCTGACCGTCCTCGTGCCGTTCATCGACAAGCTGCGGCCGCTCATCGACCTGCGCGAGCAGGTCGTCAGCTTTCCGCCGCAGCCGGTCATTACCGAGGACAACCTCGTTGTCGGCATCGACACCGTCATCTACTTCCAGGTCACGAACGCGATGGCCGCCACCTACGAGATCGCCAACTACATCCAGGCCGTCGAGCAGCTCACCGTCACGACGCTGCGCAACGTGGTCGGCGGCATGGACCTCGAACGCACGTTGACCTCGCGCGAGGACATCAACAACGCCTTGCGCACCGTGCTCGATGAGGCGACCGGCAAGTGGGGCATCCGCGTCAACCGCGTCGAACTCAAGAGCATCGACCCGCCCATGTCCATCAAGGACGCCATGGAGAAGTCGATGCGCGCGGACCGCGACAAGCGCGCGTCCATCCTCACGGCGGAGGGTTTCAAGCAGTCGCAGATCCTGACCGCCGAGGGGGAGCGCCAGTCGCAGATCCTGCGCGCCGAGGGAGCGGCGCAGGCCAACGTGCTCAACGCGGAGGCCGACGCCAAGTCCGCCATTCTCCGGGCGCAAGGCGAGGCTCAGGCGATCGAGACCGTCTTCGGTGCGATCCACGCCGGCAACCCGGATCCCAAGCTGCTGGCCTACCAATATCTGCAGACGCTGCCGCAGATCGCAAAGGGCGACGCCAACAAGCTGTGGATCGTCCCGAGCGAGCTCGGCGAGGCGCTGAAGGGTCTCGGCGGCATCGCCTCCGGCCTGAGCGGTGGGGGCACCGCGCCGGGCCCGAACGGCGGGGGAATCGCGGGAGGTTAGAGCTGTTCGCGGTAGGTCGTGGTGCGCTCCTCGACGACCGGAGTCGTCGGGGGGTAGGACGTGCGGTCGACGACCGTGTTGTTGCGTTCGACGACGGCGGGTCCGGTCGTATTGCGGTTGCGCCAGGTGCCGAAGATGAGCGTGGACATGAGAAGCCCGATCGCACCCACGACCATGAGGATCACCCCGACCGTCGTGATGTTGAAGCCGGTCGTGTGCACGTGGACCGCAAATTTGAGGATCGCCCCGACGGCGATCAAGAAGATGCTGACGCCGATACCCATGCTGACTCCTGCGAACGGCCCGGCTGCGGTCAGCCGGGGCTAACCTGGGGGATACCCTCCGGTCCGCGTTTCAGTCGCCCGAACGTGACTGTCACCTGGTCGGCGTAGCCAATATCCACGTACGACGATATGAACGACACGCCGTACGACGACCAGCAGCAGCCTCCCGGGAGGCCCGCACGCCGGCTGAGCGGGCCCAGGCGCGAGACTGGCGAGTGCCCCACCCGGGCGCGCGGAGAGGACGCGGCGTGAACGACGAGCAGGAGGCGGACCGTCCGATGCCGCCCGCCGCCCCGACGCCGGAACCGCCCGGTAATCAGCACGAGGGCGGCACCCTGGCGGACGGGACGAGAGAGCCTGGCCCGCAACCGCCGCGCACTGTCCGCCTCGCGGCCTACCTGCTGCTGGTCAACGCCGCGGTGGCGCTGTTGTCCGTGCTGGTGACGCTGGCGACGCCCATCGCCGACTACCGGGCGACGGTCGCCGCTGCCTACCCCGTCTACACCGCGGAGCAGGTTGCCAAGCTGGCCGGCGACCTGCGGAAATTCCACCTTGTCGTGGCGGGGGTGCTGCTCCTGGCCAACCTGGCGCTCTCGCTCGGGCTGCGCCGCGGACTCAACTGGGTGCGGGTCGCGACGCTGTTGCTGACCGGGATGGCGCTCGTCGTGACGGTGTCGGGCGGCAGCGGGCAGGCCGGCGCGTTGGCGGCGGCCGTCACGCTGCTCGGCGTCGCCGTCGACGTGGCGATTCTCGCGCTGTTGGCGACCCGGTCCGCGCGGGCCTTCTTCCCGCGCGCCCGCCCCGGCCGCGAGCCGCGCACGTTCTAGACCCGCACGACCGGCCGGTGGTCATGGCAGCCACGACACGTGTCCGTGCAGCCAGATGTAGCCGACGAAGGCGACGGCGTCTATCAGCGTGTGTGCCACGACCAGCGGGCACGTGCGTCCGGTGCGCTGGAAGATGCGTCCGAACAGCAGGCCCATGACGGCATTGCCCAGAAAGCCACCGAAGCCCTGATAGAGGTGATAGCTGCCGCGCAGGACGGCGCTGAGGAGCAACGCGCGATTGTCGCCCCAGCCGAGCCTGCGCAGTTGGGAGAGCAGGTAGCCGACAACCAGCACCTCTTCGAGGAGGGCGTTCTGGGCGGCGGAGAGCAGCAGCACCGGGATGCGCCACCAGACCGCGGGCAGGTTCTCCGGCACGATCGCGACGTTGGCGCCCGCCGCGTGAGCGCCGAGGTACAGGGCGAGGCCGGCGCCGCCGACAAGGGCGGCGAGGGCCGCGCCCTGCAGGAGGTCGGCGGTGCGCCGCGTGCCGTCGAGGCCGATCGACCGCAGGCTCTGTCCGCGCGCCGACAGCAGATAGGCGACGAGGAAGACAGGTGCCAGCGACGCGGTGATCGAGAGGAGTTGGTAGGCCAGGTCGAGCCAGGGGTGCTGCGGCGCCTGGGAGCCGTTGAGGACCACCACCTGGCCGCCCAGGGGCTTCGGGGCGGTCAGCCGGCCGATGAGGTCCAGGATCGCCCGGACGCCGGCGGCACCGAGCGACAAGGCGAACACGATGAGCACTTCGTACCGGATCGACCGTCTGGAGCTCGGCCACGCCTCGCCCGAGCGCTCGGCGATCTGCTGAGCGGCCACCACGGTCTCCGATCCGTCTGCGCAGGGCAAAACCTGTCTTCATGCAAAGACTAAGTGCGCCGATACGCGTTATATGCCTCGATCCCCCCTGCTCCCCGGTGCCAACGACGGCACGACCCGCGTGAAGGCCTACGAAAGGCGCACCACCGTGATGGTCGCGGCGGCTGCTGCGGCGCAGTTCGCCGTCGCCGTGGGCGTCGCCCTGTCCGCTCGGCTGTCATCGTCCTTCCCGTGGCTAGCTGTTGTCGCGGCAACGGTTGTCACGGCCCTTGCGGCGACGATCGGGTTCGGTCTGAGCGCACGCGGCACGAGCCGGCGACTGGAACGGGTGCAGGGCATTCTGTCCGCCATGAACGCCGGCGATCTCACGCAGGCGACCGGATCCGGGCGCACCGACGAACTGGGTCTGGTCGAGCAGGAGCTCGACGCGCTGGCTGCCCGGCTGCGTCACGTCATCGGGACCATCAAGGAGGGCATCGACTTCTTCCGTGAAGGACGCGTTGCCGTCGCGACCCTCAACAAGGCGATGCTCGAGACGGCGGAGCTCACGGCGGGTCAGGCCTACGACGTCGGCGTCTCCGCGGTCAGCGTCTCCGACAGCATCCAGGTCGTCGCCTCGTCGACGGAGGAGCTGATCGCGACGGTCAACGAGATCGCCCGGCACGCCACCCTCGCCGCCGACATCGCCTACACCGCTGTGACCCAGGGCGACGTCGCCGACACCAACGTCCAGCAGCTGAGCGCGGCGCTGAAACGGGTCGACGAGATCGCCAACGTCATCACCTCGATCGCCTCGCAGACCCACCTCCTGGCACTCAACGCCTCGATCGAGGCGGCGCGGGCCGGGGACGCGGGACTCGGCTTCGCGGTCGTCGCCGTCGAGGTCAAAGAACTCAGCAAGGCGACCGCCGTCGCCACCGAGCAGGTCCGCTCGATCGTGTCCGGCATCCACGAAGGCTCGACGCGCGCGTCAGCCGCCATCAACCAGATCACCAACACGGTGTCCCGGATCCAGCAGAGCACGGCGTCCATCGCCTCGGCGGTGACTCAGCAGACTGCCACCACCCGCGAGGTGGGGCGGGTGTCGGCCGTCGCCGCGCAGGGCGCGTCGGACATCTCCGAACGGGTGGAGACGCTGCACGACAAGGCACGCGACATCGCCTACTCCGGTGCCCGCAACGACGCGACGCGCGCGCAGGACTTCGCGCTCCTGGAAGACGGGCTGCGGGGAGTCGTCGACGGCTTCGATGTCGGTGAATTCCACAGCACTGTCTTCCTCGCGCAGGCCGATGACGAGCAAGAGGTCGATCAGCTCCACCTCAACACGATCGGCACGACGGTCCACGACGGTGTGACGCGCGTCCTGCACAACGTGCTCGGCACGGGGCTCGGCGAGTGGAGCTACGACGGCTCCTGGGTGCACGGCGCCGGCTACGAGAGCGACGCCAGCGGCGACTCCTACAGCAGCGTCACCGGCGACACGATCGCGCTCCGCTTCACCGGGACCAAGCTGCGCTTCATCGGCACCCACGACCAGCAGCAGGGCATGGCGGAGGTCTGGATCGACGACAAGCCGCCGTTCCTCGTCGACTTCTACGCCGACCACCGCGGCCAGCGGGTGCTCTGGGAGTCGCCCGACCTGCTGCCGGGAGAGCACACCTGGCACCTGCGGGTCGCCGGCAAGAAGCACCCCGAGTCGCGCTATTTCTGGGTCGCTGTGGCAGCGGTCGAGATCTCCTAGGGCTCGCGACTGGCTGCGGCCGCCGGAGGGCCGGCAACACGGGCGCGTGACGCGCTCGCCGCCTGCCAGCAGATGGTCAGCGTGGCGCGGGCGGCGAGCGCCACCGCCGCCGGGACGGCCAGTGGAGCGGCCCAGCCAGTTGCCACGTGCGACCGCCAGAACCTCAGGGCCCCCGCGTGGAACGCGATGACCTGCCGCGCCGGCCAGCCGCGGCGGCTGCCGCCCTCGTGGTGCAGAACCCGGGCCCAAGGGACGACCGTCACCGGCAGTCCCGCGTTCCACATCCGCCGGCACCAATCGGCATCCTCCCAATACATGAAATACCGCGGGTCGAAGCCGCCGACCGCGCGGAGCGCCGCGGCGGGCACGAGCATGCACGCGCCCGAGACCCAGTCGACGGCGAACGCGGTCGCGCCGTCCGCGGGGATACCCGTGCGCAGATAGCGCGTGGACCACGGGTTGGCCGGCCAGAGTTGCGTCAGCGGCGACCGCCGGCCGAAGACCGCCGCCGACATCGTCGGGAACGAGCGGGCGGTGCGCTGGTCCGTGCCGTCGCTGTTGACGAGGTGGGGCGCATACAGGCCGCTGCCCGGGTGGCCGTCGGCGTAGGCGACGAGCGCGGCGAGGGAACCCGGATCGGGCTCCGTGTCGGGGTTGAGGACGAGCACGTAGCGCCCGCGCGCCACGGCGAAGGCCGCATTGTTGGCGCGGGAGAAACCCAGGTTGGCGCCCTGCTCGAGCACTGTCACCTCAGGGTGGTGCGCCCGCAACTCCGCGACGACGCCGTCGCTCGACGCGTTGTCGGCGACGATCACCTCGAAGGTGACGTGTACGAAGGCGGCCGGCAGTCGGCGCAGGCTCTCGAGCAGGAGATCGCGGCACTCGTAGCTGACGAAAGCGACCGAGACGTCGGGCGGGGTCGTCACTCGGCCGCCGCCCAGGTGTCGCGCCACCAGTCCTCTTCGTTGTCGAAAACCATCTCGTCGCGGGTCGATCGCACGCGCGCCGGGTTGCCGATGACGACGCTCCGCGGGGGCACGTCGTGGAGCACGGTGCTGTTGGCCCCGATGACGGCGCCGTCGCCGATGACGACGTCGGCGAGGACGATCGCGCGGTAGAAGAACACGACATCGCTGCCCACGATGGGACCCCGCTGCACGCGGCCGTCGGGTCGAAGCCCACCACCGACGCCCGCCTGTCCGGTCAGCACGACGCGCGGGCCGATCGTGACGTTGCCGCCGATCGTCACCCCGACGGGATGGCCGATGGCCATGCCCGGAGCGACCTTCGCCGTCGGTGCGAGGTCGGCCCCGAAGAGCACGACGTTGAGGAAGTAGAACAACCGCGAAAACGGCCGCAGGTGGTGATGATGTGCCGCGTGCGACAAGCGGAACAGCAACACGGCGCACGTTCCCGGGAGTGCGAGCACGTCGAGCACCGCGATCGCACTGAAGGCGCGGCCCTTCAGCCGCGCCATCGCGACGAGGTCCGCGCGGATGATGCGCCGCAGACTCGGATCGGGGTCCGTGTAGACCGAGATGTCCCGCATGCTGGCACTCCTGTTCCGTTGCTGGCCCGGCACCGTCATGGCGCGGGGTATTCGTTGTTGCCGGGCTGCTCGGCGCCCACCGGAGCAAGCCCCGAGCCGTCGGGCGATACGCGCCAGATCTGGAAGCTCGCGGGCGCCGCACCGTAGACGAGCCGGTGGAAGTAGATGACCGTGCCGTTCCGTGAGTAGGCCGGCCGGCTGTTGATGTTGCCGTCGTGCGTGACATCGCGGAGGTCACTGCCGTCAAGCGCCGCCGAACGGACGTTCCAGACGCCCGCGGCCGGCCCGGTGGCCGTCTCCGCGAGCCACGCCAGCCGTGTGCCGTCGGGGGAGAACACGGGGTCGTGGTCTCGCAGCGTGTTTGTCGTCACGCGGGTGCTGGTCCCGCCGGCGAGATCGAGCACGTACACCTCGTAATCGGCGGCGAAGCACACGCGGGCGGGACACGCGATGAACGCGACCTTGTCGCCGTCCGGCGACCACGACGGGTCGAGGCTCACACCGGGCCGCGATGTCAGCGCCTTCGCGTTGCGGCCCTGCACGTCCGTCTCCCATAGCTGCGGGTTGATCCGGGACCCCGCGAACATCACGAGGTGCTGACCGTCGGGCGACCATTCGGCGTGCCCTTGCTGCACCCAGCCGTACGCGCCGGCCGGCAGCAGTTCGTGCAGCTCGGTGCCATCGGCGTTGCCGACCCACAGGCTGTTGGCGGTGGCGTCGCGGTCGTGGGTGCCGCGCGGGGAGCGGTAGAACAGTAGATGCGTGCGGTCGGGCGAGAGTTGCGGCCACCACGAGTCGTACGTGGGGTCGCTGGTGATCGCACGGATGCCGGTGCCGTCGTCGGCCATGGCGAAAATCTCGTAGTTGCCCGCGCGGTCGGAGTCGAACAACAGGTGGTCGGCCGGCACCGCCGTCGAAGCGGGCAGGCTGAACGGCGGCGGCAGCGGAGTGACCGCGCGGTGGTTCTGGCGGTAGACGATGACGACGGCCGTGGCGATCAGCACGACAACTAAACTCAGCAGTGCTGCCAACGTGCGCAGGATGATCCGGCGGCGCCGGGACCGACGAGGGCGCTGCCGTGGCGGTTGCCGTGGCGGTATGTGTGGTGGCGGTTCCTGTGGCGGCGGAGGGCCCGCCGCCGCGACCGACGGGCGCGCGGCGACGGACGGGGGCGCCGGCCAGGGCGGCGGCGCGAGGTCGCGGGGCGACGGGCCGTACGTCACGGCGTCACCGCTGCCGGGGAAGAGCCGAAGGCGGCATACGCGAGGGCCGCGCGGGCGGCGTGCCCGGTGCGGGCGGCGTTGAATTCGGCGGCTCGGGCGGACCCGCGCAGCCGCAGGGACGCACGCGTCGGTGCCTCTTCGCAGAGGCGCGTCAGCCCGTCCGCGATGGCATCGACATCGGAGGGATCGACGTACAGGGCGCCATCTCCGCACGTCTCGGGCAAGGCGCCGGCGGTCGACACGAGGACCGGGGTGCCCGCCGCCATCGCCTCGATCGGAGGCAGGCCGAACCCTTCGAACAGCGAGACGTAGGCGAGAGCCGTCGCGCCGGCGAGCAACGCGTCGCCGGGCGTCGTCGACGCGTCCCAGCATGCGGACGGAGCCGGGGGGCGCCGCCGCGGCCAGCCGTTGCTCCTCCCCGTCGCGCCACCACGTGCCACCGGCGATGACCAACTGGTGCTCACGGACGGGGCTGCCCGGCACGGATCGCGCCGCGACGAACGCGCGGATGAGGCGGCCGACGTTCTTGCGCGGGTGCAGGTTGCCGAGCGACAGGACGTAGGGCCCGTCGATTCCCGCCGCCCGCCGCACATCGCCGTCGTCGTCGTCGCGCCAGGTCGTCGCAGAAAGGGAATGCGGCGGTACGACGAACACGCGCTCCGCGGGGACCCGTAGCCGCTCGATGACATCCTGGCGTGTGAACTCCGACGGCACGAGCACGGCGGCCGCCTGCCGTGCGTGGATGGGCCACGCGGCCCGCAGCCGGACGACGGTGTGCCGGGGGAACCACTCCGGATGGTGGAACGGGGACAGGTCGCCGATGATGAATGCGGTCGCGACGGCGGACCGCAACGGCGCGTGCGTCGTCGAGCACAGAACGTCGACGTCGTCGCTCCCGCGCCGCACCGCGCGGGGCAACCGAACGGCGTAATGCCACGGCCCCACGGCAGTCACGAGCCGGCGCACGGGGATGCCGGCGGCGCCGACGATCTCGGCGGGTGGCTCGAGCCCTGGGCGCATCCACACGGGGAACCGGTCGAGCTGTCCGCCTACCTCGGCGAGGCCGGCCAGCATGGCCCGCAGGTAGGTCTCCTCGCCACCCCAGCCGGACCCGAGCGCGCGGCCGTCGATGGCCGCGCGCAGCGGTCGGGTCGTCGTTTCTAGGCGAAGCATGCGGCCCAGAGCTGCATCGTCTCGCCGAGCTCCCGGTAGACCTTCCGGTAGTGCATCGGTGCGGTGCTGCGCCCGGCCACCGACAGGTAAGCCTCGGTGAAGTCGGCGAACATGGTCGTGTAGTCGGCGACCTTCACCGTCGCGACGGCCTCGTCGACGACGGCGAAGAATTCGCGCGCCATGAGGTGCATCCAGTGCTCCATCACGACGACGCGCTCGAGCGGGGTCTGCCGCGTGTGCTCGACGACCGGCTTGCCGAACGTGAACAGGTCACCGCGCAGGTCCATCAGTTTCTTGGTGATGTAGCCGCCCCAGATGTCGTCGTGTCGGCTCAGTTTCCACCCATCGACGGACAGGTCGGGCAGGAAGAAGTATGCGGGGGTCAGGTCGGCGGAGAACACGTTGTTCATGCCGCACACCGGGATGTTGCCCAAGGCGACGCGGTTGACGTCCGGAACATGCGGACCGTACGGCGGCTCCGCCTGCAGCTTGTCGATCCCGTTCAGGTCCAGCACGTGGTCCCACAGACCCATGTTGAGCTTCACGATGCCAGTCGCGGTCGTGACCTCCGGCGCGTAGTCGGTGTTGCGGGACTCGTACGGGAAGCCGCGCGCGTACCACCCGGGCACGTCGACCGAGTTGATCCAGTCCGCCTTCAGCGCGGGTGCGTCGAGGACCATGCCGAGCGAGCCGAGGTGGTCCGCCAGCCAGCCCTCGCGCGTGCGGCAGTCGTAGTCGAGGGCGATGATGACGTCGTAGCCCTCCTTGTAGGCGAAGAAGTGCCCGAAGTTGCGGGTTGCGGCGCTCTTGTGCGGGATGGCCGGCCAGTTGGCCTCGCCCATGTAGTCACGCTGCGAGCCGTAGTCGAAATAGGTGACGTTGTCGCGCGGCGGCGGCGCCAGCTTCCCGTCGCTGTCGTCGACGACGAGGATCGGCACGTCGGCCGGCACGTGATCGAACAGGGCCCAGTCGGGGTCGCTCGGCATCGGGATGACGACGGCGACCGACGCGGTGCGCGGGCTCGTCGGGCTTGCCTGCGAAGGGATGGTCGTGGTCAGGTCGGTCATGGCTGGCTCAACTCCGGTGTGGTGACGAGGGCGGGCGATATCGGCTGCGGGACCTTCGGCATGGCCACGACGTCCGGCCTGGTCACGACGTCGGGCATGGTCACGACGTCGGGCCTGGTCACGACATCGGGCCTGGTCACGATGTCGGGCCTGGTCACGATGTCGGGCCGTTGGGCGGGGACGGTGCGTGGCGGTGCGACGAGCGTCGGGTCGCTGGCGATGTGCACCGCGAGGTAATCGGCGATCGCGACGCGCCATGGGCGCATCGTGTTGTCGCCCTGCAGGTCGAGAGACCGGTTGCGCATGATCTCCGACGGGGGGCGGTTGGCGAAGAACTCCTCGGCGAAGTGGGCGGAGGAGACGGGCAGGACACGCACGCGGTCGGAAAGCCCCAGCACGTCGATGATCGCGCAGGCGACGTCGTACCGGCTCCCTTCGCCCTCGCACGCCATGTGGTAGAGACCGTAGGCCTGCTTGGCGATCAAGCGGCACAAGCAGGCGCTGAAGTCCGGCACGTACGTGGGGGTCCCGAGCTTGTCGTCGACCGCGTAGATGGTGTCGCGGCCGTCGCGGACCTGGTTGAGGATGCGGGCCACGAACTTGTGGTCCTTCGCCCCGCCGCCGACCATCCAGCCGGCCCGCACGATGTAGGCCTTGTCGGAAAACCAGCGGATGAAGCGCTCGCCCTCGTACTTCGACGCCCCGTAGACGTTGATGGGGTTGGCGGCGTCGTACTCGTCGTACGGCGTTGTCTTGGTGCCGTCGAAAACACCGGCGGTGCTGATGTAGACGATCGCCGCCCCGACGCTCTTGGCGGCGAGGGCCGCATGCTTCGTGCCGAGAGCGTTTGTCGCCCACGCGTTGTCGCTGTCGTTCTCGCAGTCCTCCAGACCCGTGACGGCCGCGAGGTGCACCACCAGGTCCGGCCGGACCTCATCGACGGCGTCGCTCACCGCACCGCGGTCGCGCACGTCGAGGTGCTGCAACGCCGGCCCGTCGGCACCGAACGGTGCGGGGTCAGCGAGGTTGATGTCGGTCGCCACGACATCGTGACCGGCCGCGACGAGCGCAGGGACCAGTCCGCTGCCGAGCATGCCGGCGGTGCCGGTGGCCAAGATCTTCATCGGTTGTCCTTGTCTGTCGATCGCCCCGCGGTGACGACGACGTAACGGCCGAGCGTGGCGCTCGACGGGAGACGGCGCAGCAGGAAGCGGTCGGCGGCCTCGAGCCGTCGGTACCACCTGTCGTTCACCGGCACGAAGTTTTCGAGCCGGGTCATGATCTGGAATGTCTCGAGGTGCGAGACGTCGAATGCGCCGGTGATGATGTCGAGCTCGCGTTGACCGAGGGAACGCTCGTCGGGGCTGTCCGTGCGCAGCGGGAACAACCGGGTCACTGCGCGGCTGTTGCGAACGCGCCGCGCGGTCTCGGGGAGCAACAGCACCGGCTCGCAGAACGCGACGCGGCCACCCGGCGCGAGCATGCGCGCCATGTTCTTCATCCCGAGTTCGAGCTCCACGTGGTGCAGCACCTGGTTGCCGATGATGATGTCGAAATACTCGTCGGGCAGGTCGAGCTCCTCGACCGCGGCGGTGATCGCGTGACACCTGTCGGCCACGCCGTTGGCGGCAGCGCGCCGGTTGGTGACCGCCACCATGCCGTCCGACAGGTCGATGGCCGTGACATCGGCGCCCAACAGGGCCAAGTACGTCGCGAGCGACCCGCTGCCGCAACCGACCTCGAGCGCCCGGGCACCCTGCAGCGGCTGCAGATGCTCAACGGCATAGGTCAGGAAGTCGACGTGCGCGCGGTTGGGAAACGGCGGGGTCGCGGGGTCCTGCACCAGTTCGCTGTCGGGCACGTCGCCCCAGCGTTCGATCGCCAGCGCGTTGTACGTGTCGATCTCGTGCTGGTGCCGCTCCGCCGGGGAAAGCCCGCCGTCGTCCCGCCCATGCCCGTGTCCATGCCCGTGCGCGTGCGCGTGCGCCTGTCCTGGAGGGGAGTCGGCGTGCCCATCGTGGTCATTGGTCGTGGGGGTCGTGGGGGTCGTCGTGGTCGTCACAGTGTCCGTGATGTCCGTTGTCGCCGGTCGGGGCACCGGGCCTCCGCTCATGAGGGCGCGCAGATGGCGCAGGTGGGACGTGCGGGCGGTGCGGTGTGCCGCCTTGTCGGCGGACGTGACCGACAGCACGGTGTGGGCTGCGTATCGGGACAAGAAACCGAGACCGGCAACGGCGAGGAACGCCGCGTGCCGCGGCCGGCTGCTCGTGCGGGCGTGGTAGCGGACGAGGTTGATCACGGCGTAGTCAGGACGCTTGGCCGCGGCCTTTGTGGGGGCACTCCCGCCGGTGACATGGATGCACGTCGCTGACGGCTCGTAGCGCACCGCCCAACCGCTTTCGCGCAGGCGTCGGCACAGGTCGACGTCCTCCATGAAGGCGAAGAAACCCTCATCGAGCAGGCCGACCTGGTCGAGGGCCGTTCGCCGCAACAGCAGGGCCGCGTCGCACAGCCAGTCCGGCCGCAGGGGTCGCGCGACGTCGTGCGCGAGGAACAGGCCCGATGGCGCGGTGACGCGGTCGGCGACCCGGTCGGCGCCCGTGACGAACGCGAGCATGGGCAGCACTCCCGGCTCGCGGCCCGCCGTCCACCGCTGGAAGCGGCCGTCCGGGTAGACGAGCCGCGGGCCGACGGCCCCGGTGCGTGGGTGCTCACGCATCGTGCGCATCAGGACGCCGAGCGCGCCGGGCGTCAGCTCGGCGTCGGGATTGAGCATTAGCACGAACTCACCGCGGCTGCGGCGGATGGCCGCGTTGTTGGCCACGGTGAAGCCGTCGTTCGTCGCGCTCCGGACCAGCACGATGTCGTCCCGTCCCGCGGCCCGGTCGGCGGAACCGTCGACCGAAGCGTTGTCCACGACGATGGTCTCCAGCACGTGCGGCGACCCGTGCTGGCGCACGCTGTCCAGGCAACGGTCGAGCAACTCGCCCGCGTTGTAGTTGACGACCACGACGCTGATGCGGTCGGGCTGTCGGTCAGCGCCAGTCAAGGGAGACCTCCGTCGTCGGGAGCGTGATCTGCAAGGGGTGCGCATTGCCGCCGTCGGAGTCGACGATCTGCACGTCGGGCTGCGCCGGGTTGTGGTTGAAGGAGATGTAGGCGATCCGTTTGCCGTCCGGCGAGACCACCGGCGACTGCGCCTGCCCGTACGTCTGCACCAGCACCGTGTGGCGGCCGGATGCGACATCGAGTCGGACGAGGGACCACTGGCCTGCCCGCAGCGAGGCGTAGACCAGCCACGACCCGTCAGGGCCCCACGCCGGGGCGGCCTTCACCTCGGCGTCGTCGGTGAGCAGCCGGTAGCCGTTGCCCGTCTTCGCCGACATGACCGCCAGATCGGTGCCGCCGTCGTGACCGGTCACGAACGCGACCGTCTTTCCGTCGGGCGAGACCGCCGGTTGGCTGTCCGAGACGGGCAGCGCACCCGAGGTCGCGTTGGTCAGGCTGCGCACGGCGCCAGTGACGAGGTCCTTGCGCAGGAGGAACGACTCGGCGGTGTCGCTCGCATAGTTGGTGAAGACCACCGCGTGGCTGTGCGGGATCGGCATGGCCTCGCCGTTGCCGCGCCAGGCGCCGTCGGGGATCGCGTCGAGCCAGTCCTCGGTCCCCGCAGTGGTGACGGCGGCGACGGTACCGGTCATGATGTCCAGGTCGAACACCTGCTGCCGGTCGATGCGCGCGCGGTCGGCCGGGGCCGGCGCGCGCAACGCCAGCGAGGTGCCCGCGGGTAACATGTCGAGCGTGAAGTGCCGTTGACGCGCGCGGCCACGCGGTGCCGCGGGTGTCGGGACCAGGGTCGCCGGATCGACCGTGGCGGTCCTCGCGGTGAGCAGCACGTGGTGGGCGTCGGATCCCCAGCGGGCCTTCAGGACGTGCAGGCCCTTGGGCAGCTGCACCGGGACGCGCGTCCAGTAGTCGGAGGTGGAGATCGTGAGGGACGCATGGCCGGCGGCGTCGTGCGTGAGGATGAGAAGCCGGTCGGTCGGGTCTGCTGAGTGCGGCGTCGCGGCGGTCGCGGGCTCGTCACCTGGGATCGTGAAGTCGAACCAGTTGACAGTCTGCTGGGCGAACGCGAGCAGCACTCGGGGGTTGCCGCCGTCCGTGTCGACGGCGCAGACGCACACCGTCGTCCGGTCCAGGATGCCCAGGTAGGCCAGGCTTTTTCCGCCAGGAAGGTATTTCGGCAGATACGCCGGGCCGTCCAGCGGCGCGCACGGGTCGGCCGGGTCCCGGAGAGCGCAGTTGTCGCCCTTGTTGAACACCCGCTCCGCGCCGGTCGCAAGGTCGTGCGTCACCAGGAAGAAGTCGTCGAGTTTGACCGTCGGCGTCAGCGGGCCGGGCGTGCCCGATGAGTTGGCCGGGTGCGTGCCGTGGTAGCTGGAGAACGCGATCGTGCGTCCGTCGGGTGAGTAGACGGGGTCGACGTTGTAGTGGTCGTCGTGAGTGACCGCGACACGGCCCGTGCCGTCGGCCGCCATCGTGTAGACCTGCGACGGCTGCGCGGATACCCCGGTGTCGCGAGGGCGGGCGCCTTCGACGAACACGACGTTGCGCCCGTTCGGTGACCAGTTGGGGTCGGTGTCGACCGCGGCGCTCGTCGAGTTACGGGCCGACAGGTTGGTGACGAGGCCCGACGCGATGTCCATGCGGAACAGGCCATAGAGGGGAAGGTCGGGCGGCGCCGCGGTGAACAACAGGCTGCGGCCGTCGGGCGACATGTGCGGCTGCCCGTTCTGCCAGGGCGTGCTGGTCAACTGCACGCTGTGCGAGCCGTCGCCCGCGGCGAGGAAAAGTTGTCCGCGCGCCGTCGGGGTGTCGCTGGAGTAGGTGAGCCGCCGCCCACCGGGTGTCCAGTCGGCGAAGCCGTACGTCGTGCCGGCGCCCGTCGCCGTGATCGGGTGCAGACCGGACCCGTCGCCGTTGGCGACGTACAGACCCTGGCCGCCGGTGCCGCGGTCGGTGAGCGACAGCACGACCTGCAGGTGGGCGGCGGCTGCCGGCGGGGCGAGGGTGACTGTGCCCGCGAGGATGCTGGCGACGAGGCCGGTGATGGCCAGGAACGCGGCGCCGGGCGTTGTCCAGGGCGAGCGCCGTCGCTGTGACCCGATTCCGCGCACGAAGGCCGGCGCGGCGGCGGCCCGAGGCTTCCGGGCACCACGCCGGTTCGCCGTCGTGGGACCGGCCTGCGCAGCTACGGTCGCGAGGACGACGGCGGCAGGCCGCGTCCGGGCCGGACGCGCCGGGGCCCCGACCAGCGGCGGCGTGAGCCATGCCCAGGCGCGGCGCACGAGACGCGGACCCGCGTCGGGGTCGGCGGGCTCGCCGCCGTCGCTGCCCGGCACGAGGCCGGCGAAGCGTGCGGCGGCGACGGTGAGCCCGGCGAGCAACCAGAACAGGGAGCGGGGATGGTCCTCGCGGAGCGAGAACACGAACAGCTCCTCGACGCCGAGGAACGTCATCACCGCGATGAGAGCGATGCCGAGACCGGACCCGAGCCGGTCGGGCGAGCGGGCCGCGCGCACCGCGACCCACAACAACGACAACGCCACGACGGGGATCGCGAGCACGCCGACGACGCCCGTCTCGGCGGCCTGCAGCACGTAGATGTTGTGCACAGGATTGCCATCGAAGATCAGCGACGTCGTCGCGAACGAATCCATGACCTGCTGGAACGAGTTGAGACCCGTGCCGAGGAACGGTCGCGACGCGAAGATGTGCCAGCCGAGGTCAAGCAGCTGACCACGCGCCTGCACCTCGAGCGAGAAATGATCGGTGAACAGCGACACGTGATACAGCCGGATCAGCAGCGGCGAGGTAAGAACTGCCAGCACGAGCACGGCGACGATGCCCCGACGCACGGTGCGCCACTGCATGCGCCGGACGGCGAGGGAGACGACGACGATGACGAGCGTCGCGACCGCGAACCCGAGCGCCGCCGAGCGGGCCTGCGCCACCGCGATCGTCGCACCGGCACACGTCGCCAGGGCCATAGCGGCGACGCGCTCCCAGCGACGCTGCGCGACGACAGCGAGCGAGAGGAACAGCAGCCCTAGCTGGCCGACGAACGCGCCGAGGAACACGGGGTGCGTGATCGTGCCGAACGGCCGGCCGAGGATGCCGTCGGCGGTGACGCGCTGACCCAGCTCGCTCGGCAGACCGAGGAACGAAAGGCCGAGCGGACCGTGCGTCACCCATTGCCCGAGCGCCGCCACGCCCTCGAGCAGGGTCACGCCCGCGAGCAGCACGAGGATCATCGCGACATCCCGCCGGTTGACGCGCAGTGCGACGTACACGAAGAGCAGGTAGAGGATGCCGAGCTGCAACTCCTCGGCGACACCGAGGCGCACCGCGGGCGAGATGAGCAAGCTCGGCAGCATCAACGCCATGCCGACAACAGGGGCAGCCAACACCCAGTGGCGTATGCCGCGCCGCAGGTCCGCGCCCATGTCCCCGGACAGGAACCAGCAGCCGTAGAGGAGGAGGACGCACACACCGACAGTGCTGATATAGATGGAGGGCGCGCCACCGTTCTCGAGCGCGATCGCGCCGAACGACTTGTGCAGGATGAACGCCATCGACACGGTGAGGAAGGCCACCATCACCCGTTCGCGGCGCGCGGACAGGATGAGCATGCCGATGATGGCGATGCCACCGATCACGGCAATGAGCGACTTCTTGTGACCGCCCGCGAGTCCAACGGCAAGGATCGTCGCGGCCACGACCGGCACACCGATCTCGGTCACGCGCTGGCGGCGTGTCGACGGGAGCGCGGCGGTGCTCATGCCGGCTCCGCCCCGGACACGAGGACGCCGTCGGGCACGAGGACGCCGTCGGGCAGCGTCGGCGTCGGGGGCACCTGACGCGTGGGGGTCGCGCGGTAGGCCTTGTTCGTGTGGTGCAGCAGGACTTTCCAGTAGAGCCAGCGGCTCGCCGCGGTGTTGCGCGTGCGGCTCTCCAGCCAGCGTGCGACCGGCCCCACCGTGGCCCGGTTGAACAACGCGGTGCGCACAACGGAACGCAGGACCGTCCGGGGGGAGTTGCGCCAGGAGAAGATGCCCCAGCGCTCGTGGAGCTCGGGGTCGTGGACCAGCGACTCGAGGTCACGAACGCCGCGGCCGATGCTCGCCTGCAGCCGCGACGCGGAATCGAGGGTGTGCGGGTGGAAGTGCTGACCCCACGCGGCGGGTGCGTAGTCGAGGGGATACCCCGCCTGCGTCCAGCGCCAGCCGAGCTCGACGTCCTCGCTGCCGATCTCCCGCCAGTCGGTGTGGAAGACGAGGTTTCGCCGCAGCATCACCTCACGCGGGAGCGAGAGGTTCATGCTCCAGCAGTACCACCAGCGCAGGTCGCGACGGGGCGCGGGACCGAGCTCGAAGTACGCGAACGGTTCGTACACCTCGATGAAGGGCGTCTGCTGCATCTCCGGTGACTGGATCGTGCGACCGAGGACGGCGACGGGCTCACCGCCGCGGGCGCGATGCGCGAGTGCATGCTCCCTTATCGCTTGGGGCACGAGCCACAGGTCGTCGTTCATGAACAGGACGAATTCGCCCGTCGCCTCGGCGAGACCGATGTTGCGCTTGGTGGCCGGCATGCGGTCGGGCGGCTCGAGCAGGCGGATGCCGATGGCCGACTCCGCGGCGACGCGGCGCACCATGTCGGGCGTGCCATCGGTGGAGTTGTCGACGACGATGACCTCGAGCCTGCCGGGCGGGTAGTCCTGCGCGTCGAGGCAGCGCAACGTGCGTTCGACGACGTCACTGCGGTTGTACGTCGGGATGACGACGGAGAACGTCGGCCAGTCCTCGTTCACGCGGTGCTCCCGTCACCGGCGCGCGAGAGAGCGCGGATGTCGGCCCCGCGGACGATGCGGAAGGCCCACAGCGTGCCGGCGTAGACGGGAAGAGCTGCCACGATCAGCCCAGGCCACGCAACGCCCGCGGAGCGCAGGGCAAACAGGACGCCGGCGAGGGCGGCGTTGGCCGCGACGAGCTGCGCCGCTCGTCGCGCGGGGAAGGCCGCCTGCACGCGGTTGTGGACGAGCAACGCCGAGTAGACCATGCCGACCACGTTGGCGATGAGCGCCGCCCACGCGCCGCCGACCGGGCCCAGCCGGCCGATCAGGGCGACGCAGACGCCGAAGCTGACAACGAGCGCGAGCGCGCCGTACCGGAGGCTGTCGATCTGCTTGTCGCCCGCGAGCAGCACGAAGCCGTGCCAGCCGGAGACGGACATGAAGGCGAGCGCGACGGCGAGGATCTGCAGAGGCAGCACGGCCCTCGCCCAGCCGTCGCCGTACATCGCGTGGACGAGGGGCCCGCCGACGACCGCCACGATCGCGGCCACAGGAAGCGTGATGGCGAGGACGAGCTCGGTCGCGTGGCGGTAGGAGGAGACGAACAGTGGCTGGTTGTCGCGGCGGCTGGCCACCAGGACGGGCAGGAACGGGTAGGCGACGACCATTCCGAGGCCGAGGAAAACGTATTCGATCGGTTGGAACGCCGCGACGTAGACACCGGCGTCCGTGCGGGTGCCCAGCGCCGCGACCATCAGCCCGTCAAGCTTGAGGATGAGCACCCCGAGCAGCACACCGGGCACGACCGGCAGCGTCAGTCGGACGAGTCGTCGCGCCAGGTCTTTGTCGTACGTCGCGCGTTCCGCGAAGTGCCGCCGTGTCAGCGTCACGGCGAGGGCGACGCCGAAGAACCCGCCGATGACCGGCGCGGCGAACAGGGCGACCAGTCCCCGGTGCGCCGCCATGACCGCGAGCAGCAAGCTGAGCTCCACGAGCTCCATCGCGACGCGGACGAAACCCTCGTAGTGCTGCTGCAGCCGCACCTGGAACGCGATGATGCAGCTCATCAGCGCCTCGACGACGAACGCCAGGCAGGCGACGGCCGCCGCAATGCGCACCGCCGCGGTGGGGTGCACCACCGTCAGCACGAGCTGCGTCACGACGGCGGCGAGCAGCGAGGTCGCCAGCCGCAGGATCGTCACGGTGCCGACGACCTTCCCGATCCGCACCTGCGCATCGGCGGCGACGCGCAGTGCGACCTTCGGCAGGCCGGCGTCGCCGATGAGGCTCGTCCACCCGACGACGACAAGCACCTTGGCGTAGTCGCCGTATCCGGCGGGTCCCAGGTAGCGCACGATGAGCAGACTCGACACGACGTTGATCACCAGGTGCACGGCTCGCGACATCAGCTGGCTTGCGGTGCTGACGGCCAGGCGCCGGGCGAGGCTCGTCTCCGCGAGAGCGGGCGAGGCAGCGGCAGCGGGGTGCGTGATTGCGGGGTGCGAGGTTGCGGGGTGCGAGGTTGCGGGGTGCGAGGTTGCGGCCACCACGTCAGCCGCCCGCGGAATCGGTGGGCGGCGTTTCCCTGCCGCTCACGGCGGCGTGCCCGTTGACCGACGGCACCTGCACGGGAATGGAGGCGCCTGGCGTTTCGGCCTCCACGAGGTTGACGAGGCCGACGTGCGGCGCGTCGGTGTCGGCCGCCTCGGCCGCCTCATCGATGACGCCCGCCGCGCGGGCGCGGCGCAGCACCCGCGCGTGCACGATCAGGAAGGACAGCAGGGCGCCGAGAACCAAGCCGACGAGGAGGTAGAGGTAGCGGATCGGGCTCGTCGGCAGCACCGGTGGCGCGGCCTTGTCGATGTGCATCGTCTCGACCGTGTTCTGACCGGAGCCCAGCAGCGCCTGCTGGTATTGCCCGCTCAGCGTCGAGAAGTTCTGCGCGGCGACGCTGCTAGACAGCACGAGTTGCGACAGCTCGGTCTGCGCTGCCGTGAGCGGCTTGGCACTGGCCGTCGTGGTGCTCAACGTGCTCACGATCGCGGCACGTTGGGCGCTCACCCCGTCGATCTGGGCGCGCAGCGAGGCGACCTGAGCGGTCAGGTATCGGAAAATTCACTTGGAGTCGGGCACAGGCGCATCCGCGTGGCGATCTGACAGCCCACACGGCCGTGCCCGTCCCTGGTCAGAGCGCCATGTCCCCGGTCTGATACATACGCCGGAACAGATGTTTGGTCGCTCTGCGCCTTGCGCGCGCCACGGTCGCCGAGGCGGGGCCGGGGCGGGGCCATGCGGTGGAGCGGGTGACGGGAATCGAACCCGCACTATCAGCTTGGGAAGCTGATGTTCTGCCATTGAACCACACCCGCGAGCGTCTCCCAGGCGTGAAATCTGTCGTCCGGGATGGCGATCGGGTCGATCCTAGACCAGTCGCGATAGCCTGCGCCCGTGCTCCTGTCTGACCGTGACCTCAAGGCCGACATCGCCGGCGGCCGCATCGGCGTCGACCCGTACGACGAAACGATGGTGCAGCCGTCGAGCATCGACCTGCGGCTCGACCGCTTCTTCCGCGTGTTCGAAAACCACCGGTATCCGCACATCGATCCTGCCGAGCACCAGGAAGAGCTGACCAAGCTCATCGAGACCCCGGCCGGGGAGCCGTTCATTCTGCACCCTGGGGAGTTCGTGCTCGGCTCGACGTACGAGGTGCTCACTTTGGCGCACGACCTCGCCGGGCGCCTCGAGGGTAAATCCTCGCTCGGCCGCCTCGGTTTGCTCACCCACTCGACGGCGGGCTTCATCGATCCCGGCTTCAGCGGGCACGTGACGCTCGAGCTGTCGAACGTCGCGACCCTGCCGATCAAGCTGTGGCCGGGGATGAAGATCGGGCAGCTCTGCGTGATCAAGATGACGTCGCCGGCCGACAACCCCTACGGTTCGGCAGCGGTCGGCAGCCGCTACCAGAACCAGCGCGGCCCCACGCCGTCGAAGTCGTATGTCAACTTCTCGCGCATCGACGTCTGAGTCCCGCACATCTGGGTGCCGCCGCGCGTCTGAGTCACGCACGTCTGAGTCAGGCACGTCTGCGGACGCACAGGTGCCGGGTCGCGGCAGCCCTGGCCCCACGAATACCGGCCAGCTGCTCACGACAGAACTCACGTCCGTGGACAACGACCCGACGGCATCCGCCTCCGCCGACCCGCGCCGCGCCTCGGACTGCTCATCCGGACCATGAGCTATCTCGACAATCGCTCCTGAGCGCGTCGCGGATCGTAAGGCGTGACCGGCCAGTTGTGACCGGCCAGGTGTGACCGGCCGGGTGTGACCGGCCAGGTGTGATCGGTCACGCGGGTTGGGGGGGCACACTGGCCGCGTGTCAAGTTTTGCGACGTTCGAGGTAGCGGGCCTGTCGTTTCTCCTTCGGCCGGCGGTGGCGGCGGACGTGGCGGCGCTCGTCGGACTGATCGCCGAGGATCAGCTGGGCGCACAGCGCGACGGGATACGCAACGAAGGGGATCTGGCAACTTATCTAGCGGCGTTCCGGGCGATCGACGCCGATCCGTCGCACGTCCTGCTCGTGGCGGAGACGTCTTCGAAGGTGGTGGGAACGCTGCAGCTGTCGTTCCTGCCGGGCTTGGCGCGGCGCGGCGCCTGGCGCGCGCAGGTCGAGGCGGTGCGGGTGACGGCGGACCTGCGCGGGCGGGGGATCGGCGAGGCCATCATGGCGTGGGCGATCGACGAGTCGCGGCGGCGCGGCTGCGTGCTCATGCAACTCACGACGGACAACTCGCGCGCGGCCGCTCATCGTTTCTACGAGCGGCTCGGCTTCACCGCATCCCATGAAGGGATGAAGTTGACCCTCTAGTCGCGGGTTGATCTGTCGCGTGCCAACGGTCAGGCGGTGGTGGCCGCCGCGTCATCGGTCGGCGCGTCTCGGTGCCGGGTGGCGCGGGTGCGCGCGGAGGACGAGCAGGACGATGTCGTCATCTGCCGCCGGGCCGAACTCGGCGAGCAGCTGGTCGCACAGGTCCTCGGCGTCCACGGCCGCCCGCCCGTCGAGGAAACCGCGCAGGTAGTCGAAGCCGTCCTCGATCGAGGCGTGGCGGCGTTCGACAAGCCCGTCCGTGTAGAACACGACCGTGGCCCCCGGCTCGAGGATGAGCGTGTGGTCCGCGCGCGCCGCTTGCGGCGACACACCGAGCATCACCTCCGGCGGCGTTTCGAGGAGGCGGGCCGCGCCACCGGGCGTGATCAGGATCGGCGGCGGGTGCCCGGCATTGGACCACCGCAGCGTGCGCTGCGCCACCATCGCGTCCACTTCCTCGAGCTCCACCTGAGCGAGCACCGCGGTCGCCCCCGCGCCCACGGCGAGGCCCTCCATCGCTGCGTCGAGACGGGTCAGCAGTCGGCTCGGAGTTTCGAACAGGGTGTAGGCGACCCCGCGGAGCAAGTTGCGGACTTGGGCCATCGCCGCCGCGGCGTGTTCGTCGTGACCGGACACATCGCCGACGACGACGGTCAGCGCACCGCCGGGGTGCAGGAACGAGTCATACCAGTCGCCACCGACTTGAGCCTGCTCGACCGCGGGTTGGTAGCGCACGGCGACCTGCAGCTGATCGGCCTGCGCCGGCGCCGTCAGCAGGCTGCGCTGCAGTGTTTCCGACATCGCGCGTTCCAGCTCCGCCACCCGCCGCTCGCTTTCGCGACCGCGCGCGCGGCTCACCGCTTGCCCGATCGTCGACGCAAGCAGACCCAGAAAAGCCAGGTAGGGTTCGTCCATCGGCAGATGGTGACTGAGCTGCACCCGCAGGACCCCGTTGTCCGTGGTGTCGCCGTTACTCGGATCGTCGAGCCGGAACGACGCGACGGTGGCCGTCGCCGTGCTCTGCACCACGGGGACGCCGCGCACCGGCAGCCGCGGTGCGATGGCAACGTCCTCGACCGGCTCGGTGTCGGCGCGGCCCACCTGCACGATGTCCACGGCCGGCAGGTCCTGCGTGGCCGCGCGGAGCAGCGGCAACGCACGGGCGCGCACCTCATCCGCGCCGAGCAGGTCTGCCAGCCCGGCGTTGAGGTTTGCCAGCAGCGCCAAACGCCGTCTGTCGATCGTCGTGCGCGTCGTCTCCGCCGCGATCGCAAACACTCCCTCGACCGCGTCGTCGCTGCCTCGCGTCGGGGAGAAGGAGAAGGTGAAATAGCACTCCTCGAGGAACCCTCGACGGTTGAGCAGCATCCCGTTGTCTTCCTGGAATGTCGCCGGGCCGCCTCGGTAGACGTCATCGAGCATCGGCCCGATGAATTCCCAGATCTCGGGGAACACCGTCGATGCGCGAGCGCCCAACGCGGCTGGGTGCTTGTCGACGATCAGCCGCACGTAGGCCTCGTTGTACAGCATCGCGAAGTGCCGGCCCCACATCAACGTCAACGGAAAGCGGGTGTGCAGCATCAGGTCGACCGCCGAGCGCAGGGTCGGGCTCCACGTCGTCGGATGCCCGATATCCGTCGCGGCCCAGTCGACTGTCTCGTACAGCGGGCGCATCGACCCGGCGCTGGCAAACAGCACATCCACGCGCGCAGCCTAACGGACGATCTGCCGGCCGATGCCGAGCTGGCCGGCCGGCCCGCGAGACCCGGGACAGAAAGTTGAGCCGACTTCGCGCAACGTGGAATTGACAGGGTGGGCCGCAGCGTTAACCTGAGTGCAAGAGACTCAAGTCAGGCACCCATCACAGTTCAAGGAGCAACCATCATGGCCCGTGCGGTCGGAATTGACCTCGGTACGACCAACAGCGTCGTCAGCGTTCTCGAAGGTGGCGAGCCCACGGTCATCGCCAACGCCGAAGGCGCTCGCACCACCCCGTCCGTCGTCGCGTTCGCGAAGAACGGCGAAGTCCTCGTCGGGGAGGTCGCCAAGCGCCAGGCGGTCACCAACCCCGACCGCACCATCCGCTCCGTCAAGCGCCACATCGGCACGGACTGGACCGAGAAGATCGACGGCAAGGACTTCACCCCGCAGCAGATCAGCGCCTTCATCCTGCAGAAGCTCAAGCGCGACGCCGAAGCTTTCCTCGGCGACACGGTGACGGACGCCGTCATCACCGTCCCTGCGTACTTCAACGACGCGCAGCGCCAGGCGACCCAGGAGGCGGGCACGATCGCCGGCCTCAACGTCCTGCGCATCATCAACGAGCCCACCGCGGCGGCCCTCGCCTACGGGATGGACAAGGAGAACGACCAGACGATCCTCGTCTTCGACCTCGGCGGCGGCACGTTCGACGTGTCCCTGCTGGAGATCGGCGAGGGCGTCATCGAGGTCAAGGCCACCAGCGGCGACAACCACCTCGGCGGCGACGACTGGGACGAGCGCGTCATGAACTGGCTCGTCGAAGGCTTCCGGTCCGAGCACGGGGTCGACCTCGCCGCCGACAAGATGGCCATGCAGCGACTGCGCGAGGCCGCCGAGAAGGCGAAGATCGAGCTCAGCCAGTCGACCGAGACGACGATCACGCTTCCCTACATCACCGCCACTGCCAACGGCCCGGTGCACCTCGAGCGCAGCCTGAGCCGCGCGGAGTTCATGCGCCTGACCGCCGACCTGCTCGAGCGGTGCCGCAAGCCGTTCCTCAACGCGGTCAAGGACGCCGGCATCAAGGTCGCCGACATCCACCACGTCGTGCTCGTCGGCGGCTCGACCCGCATGCCGGCCGTCGTCGACCTGGTCAAGGAGCTGACGGGCGGCCGCGAGCCCAACAAGGGCGTCAACCCGGACGAGGTCGTCGCCGTCGGCGCGAGCCTGCAGGCCGGTGTCCTCAAGGGTGAGGTCAAGGACGTCCTGCTCCTCGACGTCACACCCCTGTCCCTCGGCATCGAGACCAAGGGCGGCATCTTCACCAAGATCATCGAGCGCAACACGACGATCCCGACGAAGCGCAGTGAGATCTTCACGACGGCCGATGACAGCCAGCCGTCCGTGCAGATCCAGGTCTTCCAGGGGGAGCGCGACATCGCGACCTACAACAAGAAGCTCGGCACGTTCGACCTGACCGGCATCGCTCCCGCCCCGCGCGGCGTGCCGCAGATCGAGGTCACGTTCGACATCGACGCCAACGGCATCGTGCACGTCGGCGCGAAGGACCTCGGCACCGGCAAGGAGCAGTCGATGACCATCACCGGTGGCTCCGCGCTGCCGAAGGACGACATCGCCCGCATGATGGCCGAGGCGGAGGAGTACGCCGAGGAGGACCGCAAGCGCCGCGAGCAGGCCGAGGTCCGCAACGGCGCCGAGCAGCTCGTCTACCAGACGGAGAAGTTCCTGACGGACAACGGCGACAAGATTGCCGCCGACGTCCGCACGGAGGTCGACACCGCACTCGCCGACACGAAGAAGTCACTGGAGGGCGCCGACTTCGACGCCATCAAGAGCACCAGCGAGCACCTCGCGACCGTGAGCCAGCGGATGGGCGCCAGCCTGTACGAAAACCAGCAGGCGACGGCCGGCGGCTCCACCGGGTCCGGCGACTCCAGCGGTGATGACGACGTCGTCGACGCCGAGATCGTGGACGAGGACGGCGCCAAGTGAGCGAGTTCGACCAGGGCGAGACGGTGATCCGCGACAAGCGGCGCGTCGACCCCGTCACCGGCGAAGTGCGTGCCACGACACAAGATTTCGACGGTACGACGACACCTGCGGGGCCGGCCGGCGCCGGCCCCGCGGCCACGGTCGGCGCACCGAACCAAGAAGAAGGGAAGAGCGGGCAGGCGAGCGGCGACCTGCGGGCAGACGACCTCGAGGTGCAACTCATCGAGCGCACGGGTGATCTGCAACGGGTGAAGGCGGAGTTCGACAACTACCGGCGACGCATCGAACGCGACAGGCAGGCCACCGCCGATCTCGCCCTCGCGACGGTCCTCGCCAACCTGCTGCCGGTGCTCGACGACATCGGCCGCGCACGCGAGCACGGTGAGCTCGAGGGCGGCTTCAAGTCCGTGGCCGAGGCGCTGGAGGCAGTCACGGTCAAGCTCGGCATGACGCCGTTCGGCGAGGCCGGCGAGCCGTTCGACCCCCAGGTGCACGAGGCGCTCACGCACGCGTACGGCGACAACGTCACGGAGCCGACGGCTGCGCAGATCTACCAGCCGGGCTACCGGCTCGGCGACCGGGTGCTGCGTCCGGCCCGCGTCGGTGTCGTCGAACCCGACTCGCTGGTCGAGCCGAGCGCTGCCACGACAGACGGCGGCACGACAGACGACGCCGCGACGGACGACGGCACGGCGGAAGGCTGATGTGAGCGCGCGCGACTGGATCGAGAAGGACTTC
The DNA here is from genome assembly GCA_964236265.1 of uncultured bacterium. Taxonomy (GTDB): domain Bacteria; phylum Actinomycetota; class Actinomycetes; order JAVEEB01; family JAVEEB01; genus JAVEEB01. Next base: position 26,497 of record CAXSDE010000013.1, on the reverse strand, counting down.
TACAAGGTCCTCGGTGTACCGAAGGACTCGGACGCCGCCGCTATAAAGAAGGCCTACCGGTCCCTCGCGCGCAAGCATCATCCCGACGCCAACAAGGGTGACACCGCCGCCGAGGACCGGTTCAAGGAAGTGTCCGAGGCGTACGACGTGCTCTCGGACGACAAGAAGCGCAAGGAGTACGACGAGGCCCGATCATTGTTCGGGTCCGGTGGCCTGCGGCCCGGCGGCGGCGCCGCGCGCCCAGGCACCGGCACCGGGACCGGGCCGACCGCGGGCGGGTTCTCCTTCGACATCAACGACCTGTTCGGCCGCGGTGGCGCGGCGCAGGCCGGCGGTGTGGGCGACCTCTTCGGCGGCCTGTTCAGCCGCGGCGGTCGCTCGGCGGCGGTGAAGGGCGACGACCTCGAAAGTGAGATCACCGTGTCCTTCCTCGAGGCGGCGGAGGGCGTGACGATCCCACTGCGTCTCACCGTGAGCGAGACGTGCCCGACGTGCCACGGCAACGGCGCGAAGCCGGGCACCATGCCGCGGGTGTGTCCGGTGTGTGCGGGCACCGGCGTCAACAACCGCAACCTCGGCGGTTTCGGTTTCTCCGAGCCGTGCAAGGAGTGCCGCGGCCGAGGGGTGGTCATCGACGAGAAATGCCCCACGTGCGGCGGCGACGGCGACGTGAATGTCCAGCGCACGTTGCAGATCCGCGTCCCTGCCGGAGTCGCGAACGGTCAGCGCATCCGCCTCAAGGGCAAGGGTCAGCCGGGCGCGGCCGGCGGAGTGTCGGGCGACCTGCTGGTCGTCGTACATGTGAGCGGTGATCCTCTCTTCTCGCGCGATGGCGACAATCTCAAGCTGGCGGTGCCGATCACGTTCGCCGAGGCGGCGCTGGGGGCGACGGTCAGCGTGCCGACGCTCGGCGGGCTCCCCGTGTCGTTGAAGGTGGCGCCCGGCACCCCCTCGGGGCGCACCTTCCGCGTCCGCGGCAAGGGCGTGCGGCGCAAGGACGGCACGATGGGCGACCTGCTCGTGACGGTCGAGGTCACCGTCCCGGCCGAGCTGAGCCACGCGGCGCGCACCGCGCTGGAGCAGTTCGCGGCAGCGGCTCCGGCCGACCCGCGCGCGAGCCTCTTCTCGAGAGTGGGGACGACGGCGTGACGGTCGACGGGACGTTGCCCGGCGACGACACCCCGGTGTTCGTCATCTCCGTGGCGGCCCAGTTGGCGGGGATGCACCCGCAGACGCTGCGCCAGTACGACCGGCTCGGGCTCGTGACGCCGGGGCGCGCAACAGGCGGGGGCCGGCGCTATTCGGCGCGTGACGTGGCCCTCCTGCGGTCGGTGCAGGAGCTGTCCCAGGACTACGGCGTCAACCTCGCCGGCATCAAGCGCATCCTCGAGATCGAGGTCGCCGTCGACGCACTTCGCCGGCGGATCGGCGAGCTGCAGCACGAGCTGGCCGTGGCCACGATCCAGGCACAGCGCGATGTGGCCCGCGCGCGTCGCCGCGATGTCACCCCGTTCGCCGGCGGCGAGCTGGTCCTGTGGCGCGCGGCTCAGCCGCTGGCATAGGTGGGGTATGCAGCGCAGCGCTGAGGAATGGCCGCTGCCGGCAGGTGACACTCAGTTTCGGAGGTTCCGATGGACGGACACAAGCTCACCACCCGCAGCCAGGAGGCGCTCTCGGACGCGGTCCGGCGAGCGTCGGCTGCCGGGCACGCGCACGTCGAGCCGGCGCATCTGCTCGCCGCGCTGACCGCGCAGACCGACACGACCGTCGGGCCGCTGCTGGACGCGGTCGGTGCTGGTGCGGACAAGACACGGTTGCGCGCGCAGGAGCTCCTGGACCGGTTGCCGTCGGCGAGCGGATCGTCGGTGCAGGCGCCGGGCATGGCGCGTCCCACGATGCTCGTGCTCGATGACGCGAACGCGCGCGCCCGCTCGCTCGGCGACGACTACGTCTCGGCCGAGCACCTGTTGGTGGGGCTCGCCGACAAGGGCGGCCCGGTGGCAGACGCGTTGCGAGAGCTCGGCGCGACCCCGGACGCGCTGCTCGATGCGCTCGAGGGCGTCCGCGGCCACACGCGGGTGACGACGGCCGATCCGGAAGCGACGTTCCAGGCGTTGGAGAAGTATGCGGTCGACCTCACCGCACAGGCCCGCGACGGCAAGCTCGACCCGGTCATCGGCCGCGATGCCGAGATCCGCCGGGTGGTGCAAGTGCTTTCTCGTCGTACGAAGAACAACCCTGTCCTCATTGGCGAACCGGGCGTCGGCAAGACCGCTGTTGTCGAGGGGTTGGCGCAGCGGATCGTCGCCGCGGATGTGCCGGAATCGTTGCGGGGCAAGCGGTTGATGTCGTTGGACCTGGGCGCGATGGTGGCGGGCGCGAAATACCGTGGCGAGTTCGAGGAGCGGCTCAAGGCGGTGTTGACGGAGATCCGCGAGTCGAACGGTCAGGTCGTGACGTTCATCGACGAGCTGCACACGGTCGTCGGGGCGGGCGCGACGGGCGACTCCGCGATGGATGCGGGCAACATGCTCAAGCCGATGCTCGCGCGCGGGGAGCTGCGGATGGTCGGCGCGACGACGCTCGATGAATACCGCCAGCACATCGAGAAGGACCCGGCGCTCGAACGGCGCTTCCAGCAGGTGCTGGTCGGCGAGCCGACGGTCGAGGACACGATCGGCATCCTGCGCGGGCTGCGCGGCCGCTACGAGGCGCATCACAAGGTGTCGATCAGCGACGCGGCGCTCGTCGCCGCGGCAACGCTGTCCGACCGCTACATCACGTCGAGATTCCTGCCCGACAAGGCGATCGACCTCGTCGACGAGGCCGCGTCGCGGCTGCGCATGGAGATCGATTCGCGTCCGGTGGAGATCGACGAGCTGCAGCGTTCGGTCGACCGGCTGCGCATGGAGGAGATGGCGCTCGGACGTGAGGACGACCCGGCGTCGGTGGCGCGGCTCGAGGCTCTGCGCGCGCGGCTGGCCGACGACGGTGAGAAGCTCAACGCGCTCAACGCCCGTTGGGAGAAGGAGAAGTCCGGCCTCAACCGCGTGGGCGAGGTGAAGGAACGTCTCGACGACCTGCGCGGGCAGGCCGAGCGCGCACAGCGAGACGGCAACTTCGAGGCGGCGTCACGGTTGATGTACGCCGACATTCCCGCCGCCGAGGCCGAGCTGACGGAGGCGGCGGTCGACGCGGAGTCGGCGGACGCGATGGTGAAGGAAGAGGTCGGGCCGGACGACGTGGCGGACGTGGTGGCGGCGTGGACCGGCATCCCCGCGGGCCGGTTGCTCGAGGGTGAGACGGCGAAGCTGCTGCGGATGGAGGACGAGCTGGAGCAGCGCGTCGTCGGGCAGGACGCCGCGGTGCGCTCGATCTCCGATGCGGTGCGACGGTCGCGCGCCGGCATCGCGGACGAGAACCGGCCGATGGGGTCGTTCCTGTTCCTCGGGCCTACGGGCGTCGGGAAGACGGAGCTGGCGAAGGCCCTCGCGTCCTACCTGTTCGACGACGACAAGGCGATGGTGCGCATCGACATGAGCGAGTACGGCGAGAAGCACTCCGTGTCGCGGCTCGTCGGCGCCCCTCCGGGTTACGTCGGCTATGACGAGGGCGGTCAGCTGACGGAGGCGGTGCGCCGGCGGCCCTACAGCGTGATCCTGCTGGACGAGGTCGAGAAGGCGCACCCGGACGTGTTCGACGTGCTGCTGCAGGTGCTCGATGACGGACGACTCACCGACGGGCAGGGCCGCACCGTCGACTTCACCAACGCGATCCTGATCCTGACATCCAACCTGGGCTCAGAGTTTCTCACCGATCCGGCCCTCGACGACGCGGCCCGCGAGGAGGCGGTGCTGGCGGTCGTGCGGGCATCTTTCAAGCCGGAGTTCGTGAATCGGCTCGATGATGTGGTCGTCTTCCGGGCGCTCGGCACCGAGCAGCTGACGCGCATCGTCGATCTGCAGGTGGACCGGCTGGCTGCGCGGCTGCGGACGCGGCGGTTGTCGTTGGAGGTCACGCCGGGGGCGCGGGAGTGGCTGGCGCTGACGGGCTATGACCCCAGGTATGGCGCGCGCCCGTTGCGACGGCTCGTGCAGACCGCGGTGGGCGACAAGCTGGCGCGGGCGTTGCTGAGTGGGGAGATCACGGACGGCGACACGGTGGTCGTGGACGTGGCGGAGGACCGGTCGGGGCTGACGGTCGCGGCGGATCGTCAGGCGGCGGCCCGCTAGCCGGCGAACGACGCGATCCTTCCCCCGTCGGTCCGGGAAAGGTGTCCCTCGGCCGGCGCTATGCCCTGACGACGCGCCTGTCCTCAGGGCGAGGACGCGGACGTCACCACCGCAGGCCGCGGGCGAGCACTCCGTCTGCGTCGGCTCCGTGGACCCTCGGCGCCCGTGGACCACTGGACGCCCGCTAGGCAGTGATGACGGCTGAGTCATCACCCTGAGGACATGTGCGTCCTCAGGGCATAGCGCCCGCGTAGCAGCCCCCGCCCCGCCGGGGCGCCACCGGACAGGAGCTGATCCGGCGCAAGCGGCTCTCCGCGCGGCAAGCAGGCCGCTCTCCGCGCGGCAAGCAGGCCGCACTCCGTGCAAGCCGCGCTCCGTGCACAGCGCCCGTCGCGCAGCAAGCCCACAAGGCTAGCCAGCGACGACTCGTGCGACCGCGCCGAGCAGCAACACGCCCGAGGCGTGCGTCGCCGCATCGGCGTGACCGGGCGGACCCGACCAGTGCAAGCCGATCACGCCGTCCCGCGTCCGCGCGTGGTCCCACACGGCGTCGGCGTTGTGGACGAGGAAGGCGCGGTACGCGAGATGCTGCGTCACGTCGTACAACCGTCCCAAAGCCTGGGCGAAGACGCCTTTGAAGATCCGCTGGTCGCCATCGCAGGCGGCCGTCACTTCGCAGTGCTCCTGAAGGATTCCGTCCGCAGTGACGAGCGTGGCCATCGCGGCGTCGGCGATGGACCGCGCGCGGACGAGCAGCTCGCCGTCGCCGGTGCAGGCAGACAACTCCACGAGCGCGCCGACGAGGACGCCCTGGTTGTAGGTCCACGCGGGACCGGTGGGCGCGCACGCCGCATCGAGCCCGTCGACGACGAGCGACGCGGGGGTGATGAGACCGGACGCGTCGACCCACGTCCACGCGCGCCCCGCCCGATCCCCGTACGAACCGTCCGGACAGAGCCGAGCCAGTCGCGCGGCCGCACGGAGAAACAACGCGGTGGTGATGGCGTTCTTGTAGTCCCGATTGGTGCGCCACCACAGTCCGCCGCCGCAATGGTCGTCCCAACCGGCCGTCATGTCACGGAACACGGCGCGCGCTTCGTCGAGGTAGCGGCGGTCGCCGGTGGCGTCATACGCGCTGATCCACACGTTGGCATACCAGCCGTTGTCGTCGTAGTAGCGGGACCGCCGGTTGCGATAGCGCCCGAACGACCGGTCGACGACGCGCAGATAGTCGTCGGAACGCGTGCGCGGATACGAAGCAAGGACGGACTCGAGCATCAGTGCGGGCATCCACGCCTCGCCTGTCGGCGTACGCCAACGGCCGGTCCGCGGTCGATGCCAACCGAGCAGCAGCCCGGTGGCCTGCATCTCCCGCTGCGCGGCGACGGCGGGATCTGCGCAGGTCACCGCCCCAGCGTCGCACGCGGGGCGTCCGCAATAGACTGGCGCCGTAGCCCGCAGACCGGAGGCACCCGTGAAACTGCTCGTGACAGGCGGCGCCGGCTACATCGGCAGCTGCGTCGGGACGGTCCTCGTCGAGCAGGGCCACGAGATCGTGGTGCTCGACGACCTCTCGACCGGTTTCGTCGACGCGGTGCCGGACGGGGCGACCTTCGTCGAGGCCGACATCACGCAGGCCGGGAAGGTCCTCGCGGGCGGCTTCGACGGCGTCCTGCACTTCGCCGCCAAGTCGCAGGTCGCGGAGTCGGTCGGCAAGCCCGACCTCTACTGGCGCACCAACGTCGCCGGGACGATGGCACTGCTCGACGCGCTCGTCGCGCACGACGTCAAGCGGCTGGTCTTCTCCTCGAGTGCCGCAACGTACGGCGAGCCGGACACCGTGCCCATCGAGGAAGACGCGCCGACGCGCCCGACCAACCCCTACGGTGCCTCGAAGCTGGCCGTCGACCTCATGATCGGCGGCTATGCGAAGGCGTTCGACCTCGCCGCCGTGAGCCTGCGTTACTTCAACGTCGGCGGCGCGCACGGCGACCGCGGCGAGCGCCACGATCCCGAGTCCCACCTCGTGCCGCTCATCATCGACGCGGCCACCGGCACGCGCGACCAGCTGCACGTGTTCGGCTCCGACTGGGACACCGAGGACGGCACGAACGTCCGCGACTACGTGCACATCGACGACCTCGCTGACGCGCACATCCTCGCGCTCAACGGTGCCGAAGAGGGCAGGCACCGCATCTTCAACCTCGGCAACGGCTCCGGATTCTCGGTGTTGCAGCTGATCGACGCGGTCGAGCGGGTGTCGGGCCGCACGGTGCCGTACGAGGTCGGGCCGCGCCGTGCCGGCGACCCCGCACGACTCGTCGCCTCGAACAAGAAGATCGCCGCCGAGCTGGGTTGGCGGCCGACGCACGGCATCGAGAGCATCGTCGCCGACGCGTGGGAGTTTCGCACGGGCGAACGCCTCGGCGATCGGTAGACCTCGATCCCAGAAAAAGTCAGTCAGGGCTGGAGTGTCAGCGTCGCGACGACGGCGCGGTGGTCGGTGCCGGGTCGGCACCGTCAGTCAGCCCGCTGTCTGCGAGCATCGTGCGGAATGGTGCCTGGTCCAGCGTCGAGTTGAAATCGCCGGCGACGACGAGTGGGCCCGGCACGTGCGCGGCCAGCACCACCGGCGCGGGCACGCCGGGCCCGAGGTCGACGGTTGCCGCCGCGGAGCCGGATGTCCACTCCGGGCCACGCCACCGACCTCCGACCGCGGCACGCGCGCGAAGAGCCCGACACCGCCGCGACCGAAGAACGGCATGAGTTGCGTGTACGGGAAGTGCGCGCCCAGCCCGGCAGCGGCCAGACGCGGGAGCCCTTCGCGCGACTCGACGTACCTCGTTGCGAACGAGGCGACGGCGATGATGAGGGAGCGGGGATGCAGCGAAGCGCACGTGCCGCCAACCTCGGTCCAGGGCGCGCGCATGCGGCCACCTTAGAGGTGGCCTCGGCGGGGCGCGCGTGGTCAGGCTCGTGGCGGGTCTGCGGGGTGAGCCGTTGCTAGATTCGGCGTATGAAGCTGCTGCTGTCCCTCGTCGCCCCGAGTCCTTTCTTCGAGCGCTTCCGGCCGTCACCGGCGACTTTCGAGATCAAGGTGTGGCTGCTGCTGCTCCTGCTGTCGTCATTTGCGGCGGTGATAGTGCTCGTCGCCCAGCGTCGGCAGCTGCGGCACCTCGTGTGGATGGCCGCCGAACTGGTCGTCGTCAGTGGGATCTGGCTGCGCGTCAGCCGGCCGGTCGAGGGGACGGTGCTGGAGGTCCTCGCGCAGAATCACGGGATCACGGTCGCCGACATGATCGCGCTGCCGTGCCTCGCGCTCGCGGCGGGACTCTTGTGGGTCGCTCGGCGGGAGCGGCGGGCAGCGGCGGTCCCCGATGCGTCGCCTAGACTGGGCGCCGCCGAGACGAGGGAGCACTAGTGGAACCGCTGGACATCGAAGGCGCCTGGGTCGTCAAGCCGCGCGTGTTCGCCGACGACCGTGGGCATTTCCTCGAGTGGTTCCGGGGGGCCGACTTCGGTGGCGCAACGGGGCACGACCTGTCGCTCGCGCAGGCCAACTGTTCGGTCTCCAAGCGCGGCTCGCTGCGCGGCATCCACTTCGCCGACATCCCACCCGGCCAGGCCAAGTACGTCACGTGTGTCCGCGGCGCCGTCCTCGACGTGGTGGTCGACATCCGCGTCGGCTCCCCGACGTACGGGCGGTCGACCTTCGTCCCCCTGGACGATTCCGGCCACCACGCGGTCTACCTGTCGGAAGGCCTCGGCCACGGGTTCCTCGCGCTGACCGACGACGCGACCGTCGTCTACCTGTGCTCGACGCCGTACGACCCGACCGGCGAGCACGGCATCAACCCGCTCGACCCGGGCCTCGCGATCGCGTGGCCGTCGGAGGTGGAGCCGCTGCTGTCGGACAAGGACGCGGCGGCGCCCACTCTGGCTGAGGCCAAGGAGCAAGGACTCCTTCCGTCGTACGACGAATGCGTCTCCTACCGGGCCACCCTCGCCCCGTAACGTCCACGCCAACCCGGGACCCGGCCCGGCCCCCAACCCGGCGCCCCCCAACCCGGCGCCCCCCAACCGGGGTGTGGAGCGCTAGCCCGGCCCTGGGGCGGCTGTCGCTCCACGGCCGCTCCGCCCGGCCGACTTGTGGAGCGCTAACCCGGCCCTGGGGCGGCTACCGCTCCCACGTTGCACCGGCCGAGACGGATTGAGGCTGGCCAGGCCCCCAACCCGGGTTATCGAGCGCCAACCCGGCCCGGCCCCCCAACCCGGCCCCCCAACCCGTGGTGTGGAGCGCTGGCCCGGCTCTGGGGCGGCTGCCGCCCCACGTTAGATCCGCTCGGCCGCAACCCGTTCCGGCCCCCCACCCGGCGCCCCCCAACCCGGCCCCACAACCCGCGGCGTGGAGCGCTGGCCCGGCTCTGGGGTGGCTGCCGCTCCCACGTTGGAGCAACCCGGTTTACTTGTGGAGCGCTGGCCCGGCTCTGGGGCGGCTGCCGCTCCCACGTTGCACCGGCCGCGACGGGTTGAGCGACGATGAGCGCATGAGTGATGTCCGGCCGCGCGTTATCGGGATGGTCGGCGGCATGAGCTGGGAGTCGACGGCTCTCTACTACCGCCTCGCGAACGAGCTCGTGCGGGAGCGGCTCGGTGGTCTGCACTCCGCGCGCTGCGTGATCGCGTCGGTCGACTTCGCGGAAATCGAGCAGCTGCAGGCCGCGGGCGATTGGGACGAGGCCGGGCGAGCGCTCGCCGAGGTCGCCGTCGGTGTGGAGGCGGCGGGCGCGGACCTGTTGCTGCTGTGCACCAACACGATGCACAAGGTGGCGGATCAGGTGCAGTCCGCGGTGTCGATCCCGTTGCTGCACCTCGCCGACGCAAGCGCGTTCGCTGTCGTGGCCGCCGGGGTGTCGACGGTCGGGTTGCTCGGCACCGCTTTCACGATGGAGCAGGACTTCTACCGGGACCGGCTCGCGAGGCACCGCCTGGCGGTGCTCGTCCCTGAGGCGGCCGACCGCGCCGAGGTGCACCGAATCATCTACGAGGAGCTGTGCCTCGGGGTCATCCGCGACGAGTCGCGGGTCGTCTATCGGCGGGTGATCGAGCGGCTCGTCGAGGCGGGCGCGCAGGGCGTGATCCTCGGCTGCACCGAAATCGAGCTGCTGGTCGCGCAGGAGGACAGCCCGGTGCCCGTGTTCTCGACCACCCGCCTGCACGTCGAGGCCGCTGTCGAAGCGTCACTGCGCGGGGTCATCGGGACCTGAGGCGGACTCCCAGCGGGCCGCGCGTTCCATCAGCAGCTTGCGCAGGGCGGCCGCCTGCGCCTCGGGGAACTCCGGGTCGGTCGGCCGCCAACCGCAAAACTCTCGTGGCCGGCGTCACGAAATGCTTTGGAAGGGCAAATCGATGACAGGAGCTCGCCAGATGGTTCGCCGCGCTTGGCTATACGACCATCCCGCCGCGATCGGCGTGACGTTTTTCGGGTTGTGCGCAGTTGTGTTCGGCGTGGATCTCGCCTCGCGTCACGCGTCGAAGCTCGTCTGGTGGTCGTGCGTGGCCGGCACCGTTGGTGGGGCGGCGGTCGGCGCGCTCATCGCGTTGACGTTCGGTGGGCGGACCGGAGCACGCGCCGCAAGGGGTGCATCCATCGCCGCGTCGATCTTCTCAGTGGTCGTTGTCATTGCGAGCATGCTCGTCTCGCCGAACGTGAAAACGGTGGGCATGTTCGCGTTCATCGGCTGCCTGGCGGGAATGGCGACCATGCTGCGGACGGTCCGTCGTTCGCCGGAGTTCTGACGAGTCAGAAGAGTTGTGCGGTGATCCCTTCGGTGACGAAGGCCGCGTAGCGCGCGACAGGCCACTGACTGCGCTGAACGAGAAGGTCGAAGAGCTCGGGGGAGCTGTAGGTCCACAGGACGCCTGTCGTCACACTGACCGTCTGCCCGCGGCGCAGCTGTCCCGTCTTGTGCAGTCGCCTCGCATTGGCGGTCATGCGCGTGCGGCGTGCTGCATCGAGCTCCGCGGCCAGCCCGATCATCTCGGGGTCGTGCGCTGCCGCGGCTCGCACGAGCAACAGCATCGGCGCCACGCGTGGTGCCACTTCCGTGGTCAGCAGACCCCATCCCCGGACCAACTCCCGTGCGTCGCTCGACCCTTTACTGGTGCGAAAGGGTGGTCCACTCGATCAAGCGGTGTTGCCGAACATGACGGGCCATGCGGCGTGCAGCGCGTCGCGCCAGTCACGCATCGGCGCGAGGCCGGCGTCAGCCCAGCGCTTGTGACCCAACACGCTGTAGGCCGGCCGCGGCGCCGGCCGCACGAACGCCGCGCTCGTCGTCGTGTGCACCCGCGACGCGTCGGCGCCCGCGAGCGTGAACACCTCCTGCGCCAGCCCGTGCCAGGTCGTCTCGCCCGACGACGTTCCGTGGTACATCCCGAACGGCGCGTCCGCCTCGACCAGCTCGAGGATCTGCGACGCCAGGTCGACCGTCCACGTCGGCTGTCCACGTTGGTCCTCTACGACGTCGACGGTGTCGCGCGACGCCTCCAACGTCCGCATCGTGGCAACGAAGTTCGGTCCGTACGCGCCGTACAGCCACGCCGTCCGCACGATCCACGACTGCTCCGGCAACGCGCCCAGCACGGCCTGCTCGCCGGCGAGCTTCGTGCGCCCGTAGGCGGACCGTGGCCCCGTCGGCGCGTCCTCGTCGTAGGGCTCAGTCGCATCCCCGGGGAACACGTAGTCGGTCGAGATGTGCACGAGCCGAGCCCCAGCCTCGCCGCACTCCGCCGCGACGATCCCCGGAGCGATCCCGTTGATAGCGAGCGCCGTCCCCTCGTCCGACTCGGCGTCGTCGACTTTCGTGTACGCCGCACAGTTCACCACGACGTCCGCGCCGGTCACGGCCGCCGCCACCGACGAAGGGTCAGTGACGTCGCAGTCCACCCTGCCGAACCGCGCGACGGAGTGCCCCGCAGCTTCCAGCACCGGCACGAGATCCGCGCCCAGCATGCCCTGCGCGCCGAGCACCGCGAACCGGGTCAAGAGGAAGCGCCCCCGGACTTGAGCGGCTCCCACCAGGTGCGGTTGTCGACGTACCACTGCACGACATCCTTGAGACCCTGCTCGAAACTGACCCGCGGCGCGTAACCCAGCTCCGAGGCAATCTTGGAGATGTCGACGCTGTAGCGGCGGTCGTGACCCATGCGGTCCTCGACCGGCTTGACCGATGACCAGTCCTTGCCGCACGCGGCGAGCAGCATCTCGGTGAGCTCCCGGTTGGTGAGCTCGGTGCCGCCGCCGATGTTGTAGACCTCGCCGGCGCGGCCGCCCTCGAGCACCAACGCGATCCCGTTGCAGTGGTCGTCGACGTGGAGCCAGTCGCGGACGTTGAGACCGTCGCCGTACAACGGGACCTGCAGCCCGTCGATCAGGTTGGTCACGAAGAGCGGGATGACCTTCTCGGGGAACTGGTAGGGCCCGTAGTTGTTGGAGCAGCGCGTGATGCGGACGTCGAGCCCGTACGTGCGGTGGTAGGCACGCGCGATCAGGTCACTGCCCGCCTTCGCAGCGCTGTAAGGAGAATTGGGCTCGAGCGGGTGCGTCTCCGGCCACGAGCCTTCGGCGATCGAGCCGTAGACCTCGTCGGTCGACACATGCACGAACGTGTCGACCCCGCTGATCCGCGCGCCCTCGAGGAGCGTCTGCGTGCCGATCACGTTGGTCGTGAGGAACGTCTGCGCGCCCGTGATCGACCGGTCGACGTGGGTCTCCGCCGCGAAGTGCACGATCGCGTCGTGGCCCGGCAGCAGTGAAGTGAGCAACGCTCCGTCACAGATGTTGCCGTGCACGAACGTGTAACGCGGGTTGTCCGCGACGGGCTCCAGGTTGGCGAGGTTGCCCGCGTAGGTGAGCGCGTCGAGCACCGTCACCTCGGCGGAGCCGAACGCCGGATAGGCCCCCCCGAGAAGCTGGCGGACGAAGTGCGAGCCGATGAAACCGGCGCCGCCGGTGACGAGGATCTTCACGATGAAATCTGCACCTTGCTGTGGTCGCCGAGCACGAGCCGGTGCGCGTGCGGCATGCGGGGTGACGGGGTGACCTCGACCTCGCGGCCGATGAGGGACGCCTCGATGCGGCGCACCCCTCGGATCGACGCGCCCTTGAGCACGATCGAGTATTCGATCTCGCTGTCGGTGATGGTGCAGTCGTCGTCGATGGAGGTGAACGGGCCGACGTAGGCCGAGTCGATGTGGACGTTCTCGCCGAGGATGACGGGGCCGACGACGCGCGAGCCGGTGATGGACGAAGAAGCCGGTACGACGACGCGTCCGATCAGCTCGCTGTCCGTCACCGGACCGATGACCGACGGCTCGAGCGTCTCCAGGATCGACCGGTTGACCTCGAGCATGTCGTTGACGTTGCCCGTGTCCTTCCAATAGCCGCTGATCTGCCGCGAGCGCACGTCGTTGCCGTTGTCGATGAGCCACTGGATCGCGTGCGTGATCTCGAGCTCGCCGCGCCACGACGGCTTGATCGAGCGCACGGCCTCGTGGACGACCGGCGTGAAGAGGTAGACGCCGACGAGCGCCAAATCCGACTTGGGCTCCTGCGGCTTTTCCTCCAGCCCGACGACGCGGCCGCTCGCGTCGAGCTCCGCGACGCCGAACTCCCGTGGGTTGGCCACGCGGGTCAACAGGATCTGCGCGTCGGGCTTCGTCGCGTGGAACTCGTCGATGAAGTCGCCGATGCCGCCGACGATGAAGTTGTCGCCGAGATACATGACGAACTCGTCGTCGCCCAGATAGTCCTGAGCGATCATCACGGCGTGGGCGAGCCCGCGCGGCGCGTCCTGCTGGATGTAGGTGACGTTGATGCCGAGTGCGCTGCCGTCGCCGACCGCCGCCTGGATCTCCGCGGCCGTGTCGCCGACGACGATGCCGATGTCGCTGATCCCGGCGTCGCGGAGGCTCTCGAGGCCGTAGAACAGCACCGGCTTGTTGGCGACGGGGACGAGCTGCTTGGCGGACGTGTAGGTGATCGGCCGGAGCCGGGTGCCGGCGCCGCCGGAGAGGACCAGCGCCTTCATGCGCGGGCCGTCTGTCGTGCGGTCATGGCAAAACCCCTCGTTGGCAGCGTTGGGGGCAGCCTATCGTGGCCGCCGACCCGCGATTTGAGGCCTGCCTGATGGGTGAACAGGCCGCATTGTCCCGCGCCGGCGCCCGGTGACTGCCATGCTCAGCGCGTGCCCTCGTTCAAGATCATCATCTTCGTCCTTGTGTGTGCAGCTGCGCTGATCTACAGCTGGCGCCGCAACGCCAAGCTGCGGGACGGCCTCGCCAACGTGGCCAAGGCCAACGGCTGGACGTTCAGCAAGCGGCAGGACGAATGGGCCCGGACGTGGCGCCTCGACCCGTTCGGTGAGGGGTCGAGCCGCCAGTGCCGCAACGTCATCCAGGGATCGTCCGGCGGCTGGCCGTTCGTCGGGCTCGACTACCAATACACGACCCACAACGGCGACGACTCGACCACCCACTCCTCCGCCGTCACTGCGCTCCAGCTCGCCGTGCCGATGCCGCCGCTGAGCGTCCGGCCCACGGGCCCGGTGGCGCGGATCTTCAGCGGCGGGGGAGTCAAGCTGGAGAGCGAGGACTTCAACCGCGGTTTCCATGTCACAGCGGACGTGCCCAAGTTCGCGTACGACGTGCTGACCGCCCGCACCATGGAGCTGCTCCTGTCGCGTCCCCCGCTGGCGTGGCATTTCGAGGGCCCGTGGCTGGTCTGTTTCACCCGCGGCGACCTGAGCCCCTCGGTGCTGCTCAGCCAGCTCGACACGGCCAAGCAGGTCCTCGCGGGAATTCCCGCTTTCGTGTGGAAGGACGTCGGGGCGCTCCCGCCGCCGACCGCGTGAGCCGTTCATCTCCCCGCGCGCGGTGCCGATATCAGTCATAGTGCTGGACACGCGCTGCCTGCGCGTAAGGAGGAAACGTGAAGGTCGTCCCGGTCATCGTCGCGATCCTGGTGGTGCTCGTCATCGCGGTCATCGCGTCGTACAACCGGTTTGTCCGCCAGCGCAACCTCGTCCAGGAGTCGTGGAAGCAGGTCGACGTCGAGCTGAAGCGGCGGTACGACCTCATCCCCAATCTGATCGAGACCGTCAAGGGCTACGCCGCCCACGAGGCGGGCGTCCTGCAGGCCGTGACTGCCGCCCGCACCGCGGCGGAGCAGGCCGGCACCGTGACGGCGCAGGCAACGGCGGAGACTTCGCTCGGCCGGTCACTCGGCGGCCTGTTCGCCGTCGCCGAGAACTACCCGACATTGAAGGCGGACAGCAGTTTTGTGGCGCTGCAGGCGCAGCTCGCTGAGACCGAGGACCGCATCGCCGCCGCCCGCCGCTTCTACAACGGCAACGTCCGCGCGCTCAACACGCGCGTCGAGGCGTTCCCCTCCTCGGTCATCGCGTCGGCGTTCCACTTCAGCAAGGCCGACTACTTCGAGGTCGAGGACGCCGCGGTCCGGGCGCCCGTTCAGGTGCAGTTCTAACGGATAGTCCGCGCCACTAGCTTGAGGTCAACTGAACTCCTACAATAAAACGCATTCAACCAGCCAATAGACGCGTTTTATTGAAGGTGACAGTGGCAAAGCACAGTGTGGCGATGTCTCGCGCTGCCCGCGACGCCTTGGCGGTGTTGGGCGGGCAAGTGAAGCGCGCGCGGATTGAGCATGGCTGGACCCAGAGCGATCTTGCCGGCCGCATCGGTGTCGACGCCCGCACCCTCGCGGCGGTCGAGAACGGGTCGCCGAACGTCGCCATCGGGACGGCCTTCAACGCCGCCTTCACGGTGGGTGTGAATTTATTCGGTCTCGAAGGTGACGACCTCACGTTGGCACGGCGCCGCGGCGAGGAGACCCTTGCCCTGCTCCCGAAGCACATCCGGCCAACGCTCGCCGTCCGCACGCAGGGCGATGCTGATGACGACTTCTGATCGGCTCGCCTCATCTCCCGGCGAGGCATTCGTGTGGGTCTGGCTGCCGGGAGCGGCCGACCCCGTGCCCGCCGGACGACTGCGTCGGGTCGGCAGCCGGCACCAGTTCATCTACGGTCGCACATATCTCAACCGTTCCGATGCCATCAGCCTCTACGGGGCGGAGCTTCCGCTGCGGGCGGGGTGGCAGGACCCTCCCGTCGGCCTGGACATGCCTGGCTGCCTGTGGGATGCGAGTCCTGACTCATGGGGTCAGCGCGTCATCAACGCGCGGCTGGCGGGCGGGCGATACGGCGACGCCGCAGACCGAGTCGAGGCCACCAAGTTGACCTACCTCCTGGAGTCCGGATCCGACCGCATCGGCGCCCTGGACTTCCAGGCCACCGCCGACGAGTACGTCCCGCGAGTGGAGCACGCGAGCCTGGACGAGTTGCATGCCGCCGCGCAGGCCGTGGAGCGGGGAGACCTCTCGGCGGTCCTCGGTGACGCGCTGGTCAACGCCACCGCGGTGGGTGGCGCCCGCCCGAAGGTGCTCGTCTATGACGACGAAACCAGTTGGATCGCGAAGTTGTCTGTGTCATCGGACACCTACCCGGTTGTCAAGGCTGAGGCGGTCGCGATGGAGCTCGCTCGGCACGTCGGCATCGACGTTCCCCCCACCCGTGTGACGACCTCGCTCGGCCGTGACGTCCTGCTCGTGCAGCGGTTCGACCGGTCAGCGCACGGGGACCGCCTGATGATGGTCTCCGCGCTGACGATGCTCGGCTTCGACGACTTCCTCGGGGCGCGCTACTCCTCTTACGTGGATGTCCTCGACGTGCTTCGTCGCCGGGGCCGAGACGGTGACCTGATGGGACGCCGGCTCTTCGAACGGATCGTTTTCAACATCGCGGTTGGCAACATCGACGACCACGCCCGCAACCACGCGGCATTCTGGGACGGGAGGGAGCTCGAGCTGACCCCGGCCTACGACATCTGCCCGCAACTGCGGTCGGGCACCGAATCGCGACAGGCCATGGACATCACGAGCGACGGCCGCCGAGACAGTCAATTCAGCGTGTGCGTCGGCGCGGCCGGCTCGTACGGCCTGTCGAAGCACGAAGCTCGTGACATCGTCGACCACCAGGTCTCGACCATCCGAGCGGAGTGGACACGTGCTGCCGACGAGGTCGGCCTCACTGCGAACGAGCGTGCGCATCTGTGGGGACGCCAGATCCTCAATTCCTATGCCTTCATTGGCTACAACTGACGGGAACTGTGGCGCGCGGGATGGGCAACCCGGTGAGCCGGGAGCCAGTGGCTGGAGTGGAGTCCAACAGAGTGATGTACGAAGGACCTGAGTGAGCGCGTGCCTGCGACGTAGGCGCGGCCACCGGGTGGATCCTTCGAGTGACCTGTGACAACCGACTCGAAAAAGGACACCAACGATGACCGCTGTGCCCAGTATCGACCCTGCCCGCTTCCTGAGCGAGAGCTCGCCCAGGCCAGTCGTGATCTGATGCGTGAGCTGCTCGCGACGTTCGTCAACGCGTTGCCGACCGGCTCAGCCCCGGGTGTCCTGTCTGACCAATGACATCGGCCGCGGCGTGCGTCACGGCCAAGTCGAACACCGGGGTGGGTGGGGCCTGCGACGCCCTGCACGACAAGCTCCCGAAAGTGGCCGAGCACCTCGACCACGCACGCGCTGACATCCTCGCGTTCACCCGCGTTCCCGAAAGAACTCTGGCGACAGATCTGGTCGAACAACCCCCAGGAACGGCTGAACGGCGAGATCCGCAGGCGCACCGACGTCGTCGGGCTTTCCCGACCGGGCTTCGATCATCCGGCTCGTTGGCGCCGTCCTCGCCGAGCAGCACGACGAGTGGGTCGAAGGGCGCCGCTACCTCGCAGTCGACGTCCTCACCCACGCGCAAGCCGTCGACCGCGGCTGGCCGGATCCGGCGAGACCCGTGATGATCATGGGTCCAGGGAAGTCCCGTCGCCTGCCTGGCAAACCCAGCGCCGCGATGTGCTTCTTTCTGCGCGACAGGGGAATCAGCGTCGCCACGCGGCAGCGTAGCTGCGCCTCTTGTGCGTCCCGTGCCCGACATGAGACGCTTTCGTCGGTTTTGGGCGAATCTGTGCGTACCCACTGCGCGTGGTCGAAGATCGCTTCGGTCAGCACGGCGTGTCGGAATCTGATAAACGAGGCGTTAGGGTTCTCGTCCGGGTGTGCCCGGAACTGCCGCGTTGTAAAGGGCACAGTGTTTCGTTCGTGCAAACTTTCTCGACTGCAGAGCGCGACCGGACGGTGACTCCGTCGTCCTACTAGAAGGAAGGGAGGTAACTGGATGACTTCAGGCCCTGGTTCGTCGCGACCGACGTCGGTCGCTCTGCCCGGCATCGAGGCAGACCCGCTGTTTGCCGACGCCGTTGACGACGCCATCGCCGGCGACGCGTCGACGATGCCCGGAGTCCTTGATCGTCCAGTCGGTCGTGACCCCCACGACTTCTCCTCCCTGTACGTGCGCCACCGCTCCTCCTTCGTCGCCCACGCGCGCCGTTACCTCAACGACCAGCGAGACATCGACGAGGTCGTCCAGGAAGCTCTCCTGCGCCTGTTCCTCGCCCTGCCGGAGCTCGAGACCGAGCTGCAGGCGCTGTCCTACTGCCGCCGCACCGTCACCAACCTCTGCATCGACCGCTTCCGCGCGCAGGCACGCCGACCGCGGCTTGTCGGCTACGACGAGGCGACCGACACGGATCTGATGGACGACGGCAACATCGACGATCCGATCTACGCGGCAGAGGACGCGGCGATTGTCCGCGAGGCGCTCGCGCTGCTGTCGCCGACGCACCGAGACGCGCTCATCAAGCGCGAGGTCGAGGAGAAGTCGCTCGCCCAGATTGCCGCGGAGATGGGCATCCCGGAGACGGCCGTGAAGCACACGCTGCACCGGGCCCGGCGCTCGCTCCGGCGAACGCTCGCCCTCCTCTGGGCCGAGTCGGGGCAGGGCGTCAAGTCCGCTCTCGCGCTGATCCTGGCGATCCTCGTCTCGCTCCCCTTCATCTCGCGTGGTGGCAGCCCGACGCCGTCGCGCACCGCGGCGCTGCCAGCGCCAGTGACCTCGTCCCTGCCGCTGACGACGGTCTCGGCAGACACTGCCGCGACGGACGGCGCGACCGGCGGCCAGCCGTCGGCCGGCGTCAACACGGCCCAAAGTGGTGCGGCTGGGTCCGTGACGCCGGGCCAGCCGGGCGCTCCGGCGACTCCGGTCGGCTCGGCGAAGTGGCCGACCGTGCCGCAGCTGGAGCTGTCCAAGCCGGTGTTGCCGCCCGAGACTGGGCCCGCCGACACCAACGGCGCGGGCGCTCCGAAGCCGCCTGCTGTGCCACCGACGCCGGTGCCCCCGAAGAAGCCTGCACCGACCCCCCCCGCCACTGATGAGCCGAAGTTGTCGGTGCTCGGGACCTACACATTGGTTGCCGCGCCGTCGATCGCCCAGAAGTCGTTCGCGCAGCCGAAGCAGTCGGACACGCAAGTCAGCGACCTGCAGGCGG
>CAXSDE010000013.1:0-7636 GCA_964236265.1 uncultured bacterium | reverse complement strand
CGTCGACCTGCAGCTCACCCCAGACCTCGCTTCCGTCATTGCTGAGTCAGTCGTGGTCACACCCACGGCCCTCGCGGGAAGCGCGGACGCCGTCGCTGGATGCGGGGGGTCAACACCTGCCTCTCCGATTCCGCCCGACGGTGGCCCAGAAGTACAACTGGCACCCCCCTCACCGGGGGCGCCGGTGAAGGTGGAGGAGCAGGTGACCGCCACCTTCTGAAATTTGGGCGAGCGCGGCAATCCGTGCTCGTACGTGAACACGGGGCGGATTGCCCCCAAGCAATGACCTGAGCGGCGCCCGCCGTCTCACGGTGTTTTGAAAGGAAGCAAGTTGACCAGAACTCTGCTGGCGAAGCCGAAGCGCTTCGTCTCTGCAGTGGCTGTGGCGTCGATGGCGGCAGCGGCGGTGAGCCTCTCCGGTGGCTCTGCGTTCGCAGCTCCCGCGACGATCCCGGCTACGAACATCCAGCCGGCAACCGGCCAGGCGACGACCGTCTACGTCAATCAGGGCACCACGACGACGACGGCCATCAAGTACCTCCTCACGCCGGCCAACTCCAACGCGGTCGTCCTTTACGCGTACCAGAGTGGCGCCAACAACACGGGCAACATCACCACGGGTGTTGCGTGTGGCGCGGGCTCGACCACCCAGGTCGCCGGTCCGCCCACCGTGGCCGGTAGCTGCGTCGTCACCGTCAACAACGCTGCCGTCGGTGGCAACGTCGTTCGCATCTTCGCGGACAACGACGGCTCTGGCACGGTCACCACGGGCGACCAGGCGTTCGACGTCAACATCGTCGTCGTCGGCCCGGTCTTCACCGCGACCATCACGCCGACCACCGCATCGAGCTCGACCGGTGCGGCAGTGACGTACACGGCCAAGATCGTCGACCAGGCGGGCAACCCGCGCGTCAACGCGCCGTACGCCATCCAGGTCACCACGACGGGTAGCGCAGCTCCGACCATCGGCGGCACCGGCGTGACCCCCGGCGCTGTGGTCGCCCCGACCGGCACCGCGCCCAACCAGACGTTCACGGTCAACGCAAACGCGATGACTGACGCCTCGGGTGTCGGCACCTTCACCGTCACGGGCAACGCGCCCGGTAGCTTGCTGGTCCGCGTCTTCAACGATGTCGACGGCGACTCGGTGTACGACGCTGGAGAAGCCTCCGCAACGGCGACGCAATCCGTCGTCGCCGGTGGCACCGCCGGTGTCACCACCGTGACGGCAACCCCCGCCACCGCCAGCAACTACGTCGGCGGCACGCAGACGATCAACGTCAAGCTCTCGGGCGCCAACGGCGTTGCGATCCAGGGTGTTCGTCCCTCGGCTCGCATCACCGCTGGTCCCAACACGGGCCTCGGCACGATCGACTACACCCCCAGCGCCGGCATCACCTGCGGCCTGACGGACTCTGCCGGCAACACCGCCTGCACCTACACGTCGAACTCGACGGCCGGCACCGACACAGTGCAGGTCTTCGTCAACCAAGCCCTCGGCACGGCGACCCCCGGTCCCGACGCCGGTGAGCCCACGACAACGGTCTCCCGCACCAACGTTGCCCTCGCGACCTTCAACGCGGCCAACAGCTCCACGGAGTGCACCGAGAACCTGATGAGCAATGCCGGTAACTTCCAGACGACCACCTGCACCGTCCCGAGCGACGCGACGACCGAGCTCGTCCGCGTCACCGTTCGTGACGGATCGGCCATCCCGGCTGCTGTCAGCGGCGTCATCGTCACCTTCACCGTCAGCGGTGGCGGCGGCAACGCGTCCATCACCAACCAGTGCATCACGAACGCGGCCGGCCAGTGCTCCGCGACGGTCACCTTCGCTGGTGCCGCCACGGGTACGTACGTCGTCCAGCCGTCCGTGGGTGCGGTGGCTCTCACGCCCATCAGTATCACGGCAGCATCGCGCGCGCCGATCAAGCCGACCGTCGTTCCGACGACCCAGGCTGTTTCTTTCCACGGCTCGCCTTCGGTCACCCTGAAGGTGACCGACCAGTTCGGTAAGGCCGTTGCCGGCGCTGTCGTCACGGTCTCCGTCTCCGGCCGCAACATCGTCAACCCGACTGACAAGGTCACGGCTGCCGACGGCACGGCTGTCTTCACCTACACCGACACCAGCGCGAACGTCTCGGCTGGCTCGATCGACACCATCACGGCCAGCAACCCGGCCGGCAGCAACACGGCCACGGTTTACTACTACGCCAACGCCGCCGCCACGACCGTCGCGCTCGACGTCACCGGTACGCTGGGTGCCGGTCAGTTCGCCTCGGGCAACAACAACGGCAACGTCGGCTTCAACGCGCTCGTTGCGGGCAACGGCATCGCCGTCCACGTGACGAACAACGGCACGGACCTCGCCGGCAAGCTCGTCACGATCACGTCGAGCAACGGTGGGCTTCTCGCCTCCCCGGGAGACGCGAACGCGAACGTCTCGGCCGACGGCAAGACGCTCACCACCCGCACCAACACGAGCGGTGTCGCGACGGCGGGCTTCAAGTCCACCGTCTCGGGTGCAACGCTGATCAAGGCAACCGCTGACGGCATCGTCACCTCCGGCACCCTCACGGTTGCCGGCCCCGACAAGTCGATGGCTCGTCACATCGCGGTCTTCCCGGCCACTGACGCCACCGTGGGTCTCGAAGCCGGCGACCTGAAGAACCTCCGCTTCCTCGTCACTGACGGCTACGGCAACCCGGTCGCCGGTGTTGCAGTGGACTTCAACAACGCGGGTGCCGGCTTCTTCTTCGGTGGCACCAACAGCAACGTCGGCGTCATCACCAACAGCCAGGGCATCGCGTCCGTGGCCGTGACGTCGCTCACCACGACGTACGGTGCCGCCACAGTCACCGCCACGATCGAGAACGGCCCCGGCACGCTCAACGGTGGCACGCAGTGCGCGTCGCCCGCGAACAACCCCGTCACCGGCTGGACGGCTGGTAACTGCTCCGCTTCGGCGCAGGTCCAGTTCAGCAAGCTCCCGAGCATCCACGGCACGACCTACCGCGTTGGCACCGGCACTGTCGGCATCGCGGGTTACGTCGGTCCGGGCATCACCGTTGCTCTCCTGGAGAACGGTGTCCAGGTCGCCACGACCACGTCCAGCTCGGTCAAGGGTTACTACCGCTTCAACCGCACCATCACCAAGACGACGAACTTCTCCGTGAAGGCGGGCGGGCTCGTCTCCGGCACGCTGAAGATCACGGTCAAGTTCAAGGCAATCGTCACGTCGCTCACGACGACCGCTGGTCGCGTCAACATCACCATTGGCGTCTACCCGCACGTGAGCAACATCGTGGTGCACTTCTACCGGATCTACGGCGGTGCCTACCACTACGTCGGTGCGGCTCGCACGGGCTCCACGGGCTTCGCCCACTTCACGTTGAAGACGACCAAGGGCACGACCTACACCGTGAGCGCTGTCGCGTTCGCTGGTGCTGGTCGTGCGACGAGTGCGCACGCTGTCCGGCACTCGATCAAGTCCAAGTAGACGCACCACCGCACGAAGTAACACGCACGACAACTAGTCCACTGGGGCGGTCTCCCGAAAGGGAGGCCGCCCCAGCGGCATTTCCACGGCTATGACGGCTGCGACCACTACGGTCGAGCGAGATCCGGGTGCATCCCGCCCGGCCAGCTCAGACAGGTAGGTGTGCGCGTGCGCGTTCCCCGTCGTACGACAGGCATTGTCCTTGCCGCGATGACCCTCTCCGGAGCCGTCGCCCTTCCGGCGCACGCCGTCACGCCCACCGTCCGCCTCGCCGCACCGGTCGCCGCGTGGCACGCCGCCTCCACGCAGTGGGACGGCAGCAACAGCTCCGTGCACCTCGCCGCCGACGTCACCGGCCTCACAGCAGCGGAGCTCGCGGTCGTGTCCGTCCGGTTCGCCGCCAAGCTGATCGGCGGGACGCGCTCCGACCTCGCGGTCGACGGCACCGCACCCTTCAGCACCGAGTGGTCGGCCGCCCCCGGCACCTACGACCTGATCGCCGAAGTCCTCGACAACGCGGGCAGGGTCACCGCCACTACGACGACTCCGGGCGTCACCGTGAGCGCGACCGCGTCGTCGGTCCACGTTGCCTCGACGAGCGAAGGCGGCCTCCTCGGCTGGTACCGCGCGGCGGGCGGCGCCACCGGCAACGTCGCCGTCAGCGGCACGCGTTCGGCGAACGGCCCGCGCGTCGACGTGTCCGTCGGCCCGTCCTGGAACGCCGCCGCCGTCGGCAGCCAGTCCTGGACCGTGGCCGCACCCGTCAACCCGGCAGCGCCGCCCACGGGCGACACCCCCGGCACGACGACGCCGACCTGGCTCACGGCGGCCGCGGTCAATGCGTCCGGGACTCAAGCCTCTGACGAGGCGATCCCCGTCTCGCTCTACTTGCAGCGACTGACCGGCGCCGCCGCGCCGACCAGCGTGACGGGCGCCCGCAACGCCGACATCCCGGTGCCGGTCGTCGTCACCGACGAGTTCGGCCGGCCGATCGTGGGGTTGCCCGTCACCGGCACGGCCACGGGCACGGCCACGGGCGGCGCCACCGTCGTCACGGGTGCGACCACCGACGCGACCGGCACGGCCCTGCTCACCGTCCGCAGCACGGTCACGGGCGCGTCGACACTCACCCTCTCGACACGGTACGGCGCAGCGTTCGACCCCACCGTTGATCGCCGGCTGACGACCACCCTGTCCACGTACGCGGCCATCCCGACCTCGCTCGTGCTCTCCTCGGCGTCGGGTGGCACCGTGCTGGCGCCGGCGTCGTACAACACCAACGTCGTCACCGCCACCGTGCGCGACCAGAACGGCAACCTCCTCGCCGGCGCGACCGTCAACGCGCGGGAAACCGTGACCCGCACCTCCACCGGCTCGGTCACCTCGCGCTCGTGGTCTTCCGGTGCGGGCCTCGCGTCCACGACCGACGCGCAGGGCCGGCTGACGTTGGCGCACGACCCCGCTGTCGGGTCAGCCGGCACGGACGTCTACGACCTCTACCTCGAGCTCGACGGGATCGCCGGCCGGTCCGCCAGTGACCTCGGCGCGGCCGCGTTGCCGCTGCGGTGGGCGACGTCGTCGCTGCTGATCGACCCGTGCATCGTCAGCGCGTGCGCCACGCAGCAGCAGACCGGCGCGATCGGCACCTACACGGTGCGCGAGGCCGTCGGCACGGCAGCATCCGCCGGGCGCACCCTCGCGCTGGCTGTGACGAGCGGCTCGGGTGCGAGCTTCGCCGCCGCCCAGCCGGGCGCGACGACGCGCACGAGCGCGACGACGGCGACGTGCACGACGGACGGCAGCGGTGCGTGCGCGTTCGCCCTGGTGGACAACGTCGCGGAGACGGCTGTCGTGCGCGTCACGGACACCGGGCCCGGCGCGGGGAGCGGCGCGACCGCTGCGACGCTGACCGTCTCCGTGCGGGCGCACTCCGTCGCCCTGCACCACGTCGTCACCGTCGGCACCTCGGTCATCGACCCGCTCGGCGCGCCCAGCGGGTCGGCCCCCCCACCCCCCCCGGCGGCGCCCTGGTCTACCGCGCGACCGTCCGCGACGTCGGCAACTTCCCGATCGCCCACGCGCATGTGGCGGTCACCGTCAACCACGGGTTCCTGACGCGCAACACGCTCGACGGTTCCCTGTCGTACAACAAGCTCGTGTTCAGTCCGGCGCCCGTCAACGGCGGCCTCGTCACGCTGCCACAGAACCTCGGCGGCACCCTCGACGTCGTCAGTGACGCCGCGGGAGTCGTCACGATCACGGTCGCGCTCGGCCGGGACAGCGCGCTCGACGCGACCGGCGTCGTGACGGTCGCGGCGTCGTTCGGGGCCAACGGCTCGGCGGCGACGATGCCGTCGATCGGCACGTTCACGACCGACGCGGCGCGGCTGCCCGCCACGCCGGCCGGCCTGCGCGACCCGCCCAACCGCGACGCCGCCCAGCCGCTGTCCATCACCGACGCGGGAACGGGCAAGGCGGCCAGCGGGTTTGCGCCGTTGACGCAGCCGCGCTCGGTGCTGCTGTGGGTGCGTGACGGGTTCGGCAACCTGGCCCGCCCGTCGACGGGCATTTCGCTCACGTCGGCCGGCGTCGGTGCCTTGGCCGCCGCGGCGCGCGTCGCGAGCTACACGGGCGACACGTCGGGCGAGTCTCTCGCGTTTCTCACGCAGCACGCGCAGAGCTATCGACAGTCGGAGCTCGACAAGACGAACAGCGTGCTGCGCGCCCAACGCGACTTTTTGCAGGAACAGCTCCGCAAGAGCGAGGCCGACGTCGCTGCCGCCGACGCGGAGCTGAGCGCGTTCAAGCGTGAGCATCCGAGCGCGCCGCCCGACCAAGCGAAAGACCAATACGACTCGGTGGCCAAGCTTCAGCAGCGCGCGGGCGAGAGCGCGGGCAGGCTCGCGAAGGTCGAAGCGCAGCTCGCGCTCGACGAGCGCACGCTCGCCACCGAGAAGCCGCTCATCGTGAGCAGCATCGTCGTCGATCATCCAAACCAGCTCGCCATCGCCGCTGCGGAGCGCGATGTTGCAGAGCTGCGCGCCCGCGGGCTCACCGAAAACCATCCCGACGTGCAGAGCATGCGGCGCAAGATCGCGGCGCTCACCAAGCTCGCGGATGCTGCCGGCAAAGACACCGAGTCGTCGGTCTCCCGCGCGCCGAACCCGCGCTACGACGCGGCGGCAGAGGGTGTCGGCAAGCTGCGCGTGGCGGCAGCGCTCGAGCGACAGACCGCCGCGAGCATCGCGCGCCAGCTGGCCCAAGCGCGCGGCAGCGTCGACAAGCTGCCTTCTCTCGAAGCGAAGTACGGAGAGGTGCTGCAGCGGCAGACGGCAGCACAGGCGCTGCGCACGCGGCTCAACGAGCAGCTCAATGCCGCGCAGATTCAGCTCGACCTCGAGCACGCCTCGGCGGATGCGCGCTTCGACTTGCTGACGCCTCCGGCCCTCAAGTCGGTGTCGATGCCCGCGTTCGTGGTGAAGCGCATCGCGACGCCCGCCGTGGCGATGTTCATGCTCGGGTTGCTCTTGGCGATGTGGCGCCTCGCGCGGGCGACGAGCACCGGGGCGCTCGTCGTCCGCAAGGCCTGAGCACCCTCGTCAGGCTGCCTTCGGCATCAGCTCGAGCAGGTACGCCGCGCAGAGGCGCGCGTTGTGCAACTCGCGCACGCGCGCGTGCCCAGCGGCGCCCATCTGCGAGAGCGTCGCTGGCGACGTCGCGAGCACGGATTCGAGCGCCGTGACGAGGTGCCGCAGCGACCCAGCCGGCACCAACCAGCCATTCACGCCGGCTTCGACGAGCTCGGGGATACCCCCGACGAACGTGCTCACGACGGGCCGACCCATCGCCAACGCTTCCATGAGCACGACAGGGAGACCCTCCGCGAAGCTCGGCAGCACCAATGCGCGCGCATCGCGCAGCTCGTCGCGCACGCGCTCGCCGCTCGCCCAGCCGGTGATGCGCACGTAGTTGGCGAGGTCGTGCAGCGCGATGTGCTGCTCGATGGCGCCACGCATCTCGCCATCGCCGACGAGCAGGACTTCGTCCTGCCGCTCGAGGGCGAGGACGACATCGAAGGCCTGCCCGAGTTCTGGCTGGCCGCGGCCAGGCAGGCTGCGGAGAGCCGGGGCATGCCCG
>CAXSDE010000012.1:11026-64504 GCA_964236265.1 uncultured bacterium | reverse complement strand
TAAAGCGGTACGCGAGCTGGGTTTAGAACGTCGTGAGACAGTTCGGTCCCTATCCGCCGCGCGCGCAGGAGACTTGAGAAGGGCTGTCCCTAGTACGAGAGGACCGGGACGGACGAACCTCTGGTGTGTCAGTTGTTCTGCCAAGAGCACTGCTGATTAGCTACGTTCGGGAGGGATAACCGCTGAAAGCATCTAAGCGGGAAGCCTGTTTCAAGATGAGGTATCCCACAGGGTTAACCTGGTAAGGCCCCCAGTAGACCACTGGGTTGATAGGCCAGAGGTGTAATAGCGGTAACGCTTTCAGCCGACTGGTACTAATAGGCCGAGGGCTTGCCTTTACTAAAGTTGCTACGCGTCCACTGTGCGGTTCCCGAGATACGGTCGGTGCCTCCCCAACGGGGTGGGCGTTCGGCTGACATCTCCATATTGTTTCGGCGGCCATAGCGAAGGGGAAACGCCCGGTCCCATACCGAACCCGGAAGCTAAGCCCTTCAGCGCCGATGGTACTGCGCGGGAAGCTGCGTGGGAGAGTAGGACGCCGCCGGACTTCTTCAGTCGAGGGCCATTCCATTGAGGGATGGCCCTCGACTATTTTGCGTTTTGGTGAGGTGGATGCATGGCCGGATTCGGCACTCGCGGCGGGTCGACGGGCGGCAGTGCCGGGCGGAAACCTGGATCCCGGCCGTCGCGCTCAATCCCCGGCGGAGACAATCCGCGAGGGCGAGTCGCTCAGCCGGGGGATGCAGGTGGCCGGGGTCAGTCGGCATCACGGGGGGCCGCACCGTCAGGCGAGCCTGGGTCCCGTCGGGCTCACCCGGGCGGCCCGCGGTCCGAGAAATCCCGCGGTGACACGCCCGTGCAGCCGTCAGGGTCGCGAGGAGGCACCGGTCACGGCCGCGCTGGCAACGATTCACCGTCCCGGTTGGCGGGCAACGGGTCTGGATCTCCGAGTCGTCGCCCGGCGAAGCCGAGCGACCGCTTTGCACCGGACACGAGTGAGTCGCGGTACGCCGCGCGACGCGATCCGGGGGCGTTGTCGCCTGACAGCCGGCCGTCGCGCCGCGTCGGTGCGGACCGCAGGGATACGCCTTCCGGTGAGCGGTCCGGGGGTCATCGATCCCGTGGGCCCGCCCCAGACAGAGTCGGAGGCAGTCAGCCACGCACAATTCGACAGCACGACCAGCAGTCTGACGGACGTGCGGGGGAGCCGCGGACGCCATTCTTGCCGACAGATCGCTACTCGCGGTCGAGCGCTCCGCAACCTGAAGCGGGCCATCGTCATCCCGGCGATCGCCCTTTACCCAATGTCAGCGGTGGCCGGCTGCCCGATCGTCGGCCTGTGAACGATGAGCAACCGCGTCCGTCCTTCGGAGGTAAGAATTCAGGGGGACGTGCCTCGGGCGGGAATAGGCATCCGGGACGGCAGGCCATCGGCGGTGCAGCGGGTGGGTCGGTCCGCGGGAGCCAGCGGACGCCCGCCGGACGCGCCGCCCCACGAATGGATCGGCCTGGCACGGATCGACCACCGGCGTCGGATCGGCGTGCGCCGTCAGATCGCGGTTCCGCTCAGCGCGACCGACCACCGGCGTCGGATCGACGTCCGCCGTCAGATCGCTCTGATCGCGGCTCCGCTCAACGCGATCGACCACCGGCGTCGGATCGACGTCCGCCGTCAGATAGGTCGGGTGTCGAGCGCAGGAACGCCCCTGGGTCGAATCGACCTGACAACCCAGCCCGCGTCGTGCCGAGAGAAGGCGCCCTGCCAGACCGGCGGCCCGGCGGTGCCGGCTTCGGCCGGCCGCAGGATGCAGGGCGCAATTCAGGCCGACCTGCTGGCCGCGGTCCTGATCGCGGGGCAGTGAGGAACGGTCCTCGTGCAGGTGAGCCGGCGTTCGAACGGCCGGCCAGTGCCAGGCCATCCATCCCGAGGCCGCCGATGCCGGATGACATAACTCTCGACGACTTGCCGAAGGAGATGAAGGCCGGCATCAAGTCGTTACCCGTCACGCTCGCGGAGACCGTCGGTTTGCACCTCGCGGCGTCGGTGGCACTCATGGAGGAGGAAGAGTTCGAGTTGGCGTATGCGCACGCCGCGTACGCCCGCGAACTGGCGCCTCGACTGGCGACGCTGCGCGGAGTGGGAGGCTTTCTCGCGTACCGGACGGGTCGGTTCGCTGAGGCGCTGGCTGACTTTCGGACGGTGCGCCGACTTACGGGCCAGACGGACATCCTGCCAGCGATGGCCGACTGCGAACGCGGTCTCGGGCGACCGGAGCGTGCCCTCGACATAGTCCACGAAGCGCAACCGGCGTCGTTGCCGATTGACACCCGTATCGAGCTGGCCATCGTGGCATCCGGTGCTCGCCGTGACCTGGGCCAGTTCGACGCCGCCGTCATGGAGCTGCAGCGTACAGAGCTGGAGCAAAAAGTCGAGGGAGAGTGGGCGCCTCGACTGTGGTACGCCTACGCTGATGCGCTGCTGACTGCTGGCCGTCGGGATGAGGCCGTGGAGTGGTTTGCCGCCGCTGCCGAGATCGACGACGACGAGCAGACGGATGCGATGGAACGACTCGAGGCTGTGCTCAACGCCGAGTGGTGACCGTCGATCATGGTCGCGCTGATCGTGAGCGCGCTGATCGTGAGCGCGCTGATCGTGAGCGCGCTGATCGTGGCCGTGCTGATCGTGGGCAGTCAGGCGTCTCGGACCGGGCGGATGATAAGGCCGGTGCGCGGCTTCGGGGTGAAGAGCGTTGACTTACGCGGCATGCGGTCGCCGGCGGAGGCAACCGCGACCACATCCGCCACCGGTGTCGGATTGAGCAGCAACGCCGTGCCACCGGCGGTGCGGGCCGCGAGCAACGACTCCGCCGTGGAGTGCTGAAAGTCGACGACCTCGACGGAGTCCTCCAGTTGCCACAGACTCTGGATGAGCAAAAAGTGCGCGATCGTCACGTCGAGTGCGCGCCACGCCTCGGTGCGGTCGTGCGGCACAGCGTTGTCGAGCGCCGACGCCGCGGGCGCAGTGAGGAGGTGGAACTCTCCATTGCCATCGCTGAGCAGGAAGGCCGTGCCGGACTCGCCCGCACTGGCGAGCTCCTTGACCCCCTCGTCCGGGTCACTGGTGGCGAGGCGCTCGATGGTGAACGCCGAGCGGGCCAACTCCACCGCGCGCGCCAACGGCAGGGAACCGATGGAGCGGTGGATCGGATGCACCTGCGGACCGAACGCGGTCGCGTCGACGAGGAAGGTCAGGCCGAAGTCCCAGGCACCGGAGCCTTCGCCGGCGGCATGCCGGGCGTCTTGTGCCTGGAGATACGTCGTGTAGCGATGGTGGCCGTCGGCAATCACGGCCCGGCGTGGCAACAGGTCCGCCGCGATTTCGGCGAGCGTCTCGCGATCGGTAAGCGGCCAGATGCGGTGCCGGATGCCGTCGTCGCCAGTCGTGATGTCGATCAGAGGTGGGGAGGCGTCGGCGCCCGCAACGATGCGGGAGGCGGCGGCGCCGCCGTCGTACACGAGGAAAATCGGCTCGAGGTTGACGCCGACCGTCTCCATGAGCCGGAGACGGTCGGCGACGACCTTCGGCATCACGTTCTCGTGCGGGAGCACGATGGCGTCCTCCGGTCGAGCGAGGGCAACAGCTCCGAGGAGACCGCGCTGGACGTGACCGTTGTCCGTCTGCTCGTAGACGTAGAGCGTCGGCTCCGCGTCGAGGACCAGCGCCTTCTCCGAGAGCCAGTGCTCCAGGGTCGCGGCGGCGCGGTCATAGCGCGAGTCGGGCCGGCCGTCCTCGTCCCGTGGCAGGATCAGCCGCACGACGTTATGGTCGCTGCCGGCCTCGAGGGCAGTGCGGGCTGCGTCGTCGATCACGTCGTACGGCGGCGAGATCACCTTCGTCAGGTCGCCGACGACACTCTCGTCGAAACGCAGCGCACGAAACGGTGCGAGCACCAGACCGGGCGGGACGGGGGGACGGCCGGCCGCGGGGGTGGGCGCAGTGGTCATGCCGGGCAGCATAGTGAACGTGCGAACGCCACGGGTCGGCGGCTGCACCCGCAGGTGAGGAGCAGCAGTTGAGCCACGAGCAGTCGGGCGAACCGGCCGGGAACGTCTATGACTGGTACGTGCGTGGCCTCGAGTTGCTGCGCAGCGGTGACTCCCGGGCCGCGGCTCTGGTGCTGCAGCGCGTCGTCGACGCCGAGCCGGGTTCGCGGGCCGGCCGGGAGGCGCTCGCCCGGGCGGAGTACGACAGCGGGGAGTTTGCGAGCGCTCGCGGGCACTTCGCCCGCAATCTGGCGGCCGATCCCGCTGATGACTACGCGGCCTTCGGTGTGGGCCTGTGCTCGTCCCGACTTGGCGAACACCGGGTCGCGGTAGAACATCTGGCCATGGCAGTCGCGATGCGTCCCGGCAATCACCACTACAGCACTGCGCTGCGCGCGGCGCGGGTGCGCGTTTCGTGAAGGCGGCCGACAGTGTCGTGCTCACCTCGGTCTATGACGTCGCGTTGCTCGATCTGGACGGCGTCGTCTACCTGGGCTCGCAGCCGGTCCCGGGCGTGGCGACCGCCGTGGCCGGGCTCGACGGGATGCGCCTTGCGTACGTGACGAACAACGCCACCCGCACCCCGGAGCAGGTGTGGGCCCAGCTCGAGCAGATCGGCTGCCCCGGCTCGGCTGCCGACGTCGTCACCTCGTGCCAGGCGGCGGCCAGCATGCTGGCCGGCTTGCTTCCCCCCGGCGCGAGCGTGCTCGTCGTCGGTTCGCCGGCCCTGTTCGACGCCGTGTCCGCTGCCGGACTGAAGTGCGTGCGGCACCTCGCCGAGTCGCCGTCGGCGGTCGTCCAAGGACTGTCGCTCGAGATGACGTACGCCGACCTCACGGAAGCGGCGCTGGCGATCAGGACCGGCATTCCATGGGTGGCGACCAACATGGACGCGACACTGCCGACATCGCGCGGGCTGCAACCGGGCAACGGCTCGCTGGTCGCGGCCCTGCGGACCGCGACGGGACGAGAGCCCGTCGCCGCGGGAAAACCGCAGCCCGACCTCTTTCGTGTCGCCGCCGCCGCTGCCCGAGCCGAGCGGCCACTGGTCGTGGGGGACAGGCTTGATACTGACATCGACGGTGCCCACAATGCCGGCCTGGACAGCTTGCTCGTGTTGTCGGGTGTCAGCTCCGCAGCGGACGCGTTGCGGATGTCATCAGCCCACCGCCCGACGTACGTCGGCTGGGACATCGCGGCGCTCGTCGCGCCCCACCCGGTTGTCGTCACGACCGGGGACGGCGCAGCAGGTTGTGGCGGCTGGACGGCCGGCTGCGTGGACCAGGCCAGCACTCTGAGCGGTGCCGGTGATGCGCTCGACGCGCTGCGGGCCCTGCTCGCCTTGCCTGAGCGTGTCGAAGCGGTCACGGCGGTCGGGCGCGACGCGACGGAGGCGTTGCATGCTCTCGGCCTGACGCCCGGCACCGATACGGTCTGACGATGGAGCGCGAGATGTCCCGAGATGAGCACGACTTTGCTGTCAACGTCGGCATCTACGATGAACAGGATCGCCGGCTGGCCGAGAGCGCGGCGGACGCCGGGGGGAATGAGCTCGAGGGCGGGGATGAGCTCGAGGGCGGGGATGAGCTCGAGGGCGAGGATGAGCTCGAGGGCGAGGATGAGCTCGAGGGCGAGGATGAGCTTGAGGGCGGGGATGAGCTTGAGGGCGGGGATGAGCTCGAGCTCGCGGCGGCCGTCGGGAGCGACGATTACCAGGGTGGCGATGCGGAGGCTGAGCCGCCCGAGGATGTCGCCGGCACGGGGGACTATCGCGTCGACGTGGCAGTGAGCCGCCTCCATGAACTGGCCGGAACGCCGGTGGCCCAACACGTCGAGTTGTTCGAGGACGTGCACGCTCAACTACAGGCCGCCCTCGCCGCCCTCGCCGCCCTCGCCGAGAGCTGACGATGCCCCGGCTTTCCCGACTGGATGCTGAGCTCGTGCGGCGCGGGCTCGCGCGCTCCCGCGAGCACGCAGCCAACCTCGTGGGAGCCGGCCGCGTCGAGGTGGCCGGCCGGGTGGCGACGAAGGTCGCAACCGCGGTCACGCAGGACATCTCGGTTCGTGTGCTCAAGAACGACGAGCCGGACTATGTATCCCGAGGCGGCCACAAGCTGGGCGGCGCATTAGACCATTTTGCTGAAACCGGTCTCACCGTCGAGTCGAGGTCATGCCTTGACGCCGGCGCATCGACCGGCGGATTCACGGATGTGCTCCTGCGCAGGGGCGCGCGCTCCGTCATCGCCGTCGATGTGGGCTACGGCCAACTGGCATGGTCGCTGCGCACCGACGACCGGGTCACGGTGCTCGACCGGACAAACGTGCGGGCTCTCTCCGTGGCGGACATCGGCGAGCCCGTGGAATTGGTGGTGGGGGACCTGTCGTTCATCCCGCTCGGAATCGTGCTGCCCGCCCTGGTCGGCGTGGTGGCCCCGGCCGGCGATCTGTTGCTGATGGTCAAGCCGCAGTTCGAGGTCGGAAAGACCCGCCTTCCAGCCGGTGGGGTCGTCCGGGACCCGCAGATGCGGGCCGACGCGGTGCGGGGGGTCGCGCGGTCGGCGCTCGACCTGGGATTCGGCGTACGTGGTGTCAGGGCCAGCCCATTGCCGGGGCCCGCGGGTAACGTCGAATACTTCCTGTGGCTCGCGGCCGACGCGCGGGCCCTCGACGACGATGCGCTCGACACCGCCATCCGCGAAGGGCCCGCATGACGAACCGCCGCATGTTGCTGGTTGTCCACACGGGGCGGGCCGACGCGAGCGACACTGCGGCTGCAGCAGCGGCCCGGCTACGCGAGGCCGGCATCGAGGTGCTCGTCCTGCACGACGAGGTCGGCGACATGGTGCTGCCTGACGTGGAGGTAGTCCCGGCCGAGCCGGCGAGCGTGGACGGCAGCGAGCTCGTGCTCGTCCTGGGTGGCGACGGCAGCCTGCTGCGCGCCGCGGAGCTCGCGCGACCATCCGGCACGCCCATCCTCGGAGTCAACCTGGGCCGGGTGGGCTTCCTCGCGGAGACAGAACACGAGATGCTGCCCGCCACCATCGAACGGATCATCAGTGGGAATTACGAGGTCGAGGACCGCCTCACTGTCGACGTGACGGTGACAGCCGCCGATGGCACGCAGACGAACGAATGGGCCCTCAACGAGGCGTCGATCGAGCGGGCGGACCGTAAACGGCTGCTCGAGTTCGTCCTGGCGGTGGACGGCCGACCGCTGTCCCGCTGGGGTGGCGACGGGGTCGTCATCGCGACACCGACAGGCTCGACCGCCTATGCCTTCAGCGCGGGCGGCCCCGTGATGTGGCCGGCCATCGAGGCGCTGCTCGTCGTACCCATTGCTGTGCACGCCCTCTTCAATCGCGCCCTCGTCGTGTCGCCGGACTCGGTGGTTGCCATCGAGATCGGGCAGTCGACCGGCGCAAACGGTCTGCTGATGTGTGACGGGCGCCGGTATGTGTCGCTGGACATGGGGGCAGTCGTCGAGGTGCGACGGGGCAGTCGTCCGGTGCGACTGGCCCGGCTGTACGACGCGCCGTTCACCGATCGGCTCGTGCGGAAATTTGCGCTGCCGGTCGAGGGCTGGCGCGGCTGAGGCAGTCGCAGTCCACGGCCTGTGCGCGCCGCGCGGCGGTTGTCGGCGGCGGCAGTTACCGTGCACCCATGCTCGAGGAGATGCGGATCCAGGGTCTCGGTGTCATCCACGACGCCGTGCTGGAGTTCGCGCCCGGACTGACGGTCGTCACGGGGGAGACGGGCGCCGGCAAGACGATGGTGGTCCAAGGCCTGCAACTGCTGTTCGGCGCGCGGGCGGACGGTGGCCTCGTGCGCGCGGGAGCGCCGCGGGCGACCGTCGAGGGCCGGCTGCGTGTCCCGCCCGCCGGGCCGGTGGCCGCCCGCGTCGTCGACGCCGGCGGAGAACTCGACGACGGCGAGCTGGTGTTGCTGCGCACCGTGCTGGCCGAGGGACGCTCGCGCGCTCACGTGGGAGGCCGCAGCGTTCCGGTCGCCGTCCTCAGTGAACTCGCCGACCATCTCCTCGCCGTGCATGCCCAGTCCGACCAGCGGCGGCTCCTGCGATCGAGTGAGCAGCTGGAGGCCCTCGACCGCTATGCGGGGCCGCCGGTGCTGGGGTTGCGGTCGGAATTCGGCGCGGCGTTCGACCGGCACGCCGCCGTCGCGGCCCGCCTCGCTCGCCTCGTAGCGGAGGCGCGCGACCGTGCGCGCGAGGCCGACCTCCTGCGGCACGGCCTCGCGGAGATCGAACGCGTCGCACCCGTGGCCGGCGAGGATGGGCAGTTGGCCGTCGACATGGCCCGCCTGACCCACGCCGACGAGATCGCCGCGGGCACCGCGCGCGCCGGGGAAGCCCTCGTCGGCGGTGACTCCGCGGCCGCGGACGTCGACGCTCTGACGCTGGTCGCGCAGGCGCGGCGGTTGCTGGAGCCGCTGCGGGAGCACGATCCCAGCGTCGCCGCCCTCGCGGACCGGTTGGCAGAGGTCATCTACCAGCTGACCGACGTGGCCTCGGACATCGCAGCCCACGCCGCCGGGCTCGAGACCGACCCGCTGCGGCTCGCGGCTGTGCACCACCGGCACGCGGCGCTCGCCGACCTGACGCGCCGCTACGCGGACGACCTCGAGGGGGTGCTCGAGTGGGCACGGCAATCCTCGATGCGCCTGGCCGAGCTCGACGCGGACGACGAGAGCATCGACGAACTGCAGGCGGAAACCGTCGCTCTGCACGGCGACCTGTCGCGACTGGCCGGCGAGCTGTCGACCGCACGGGCTGCTGCGGCTCAGCGCTTCGGCGCCGCCGTCACGGCCGAGCTGGCGGGCCTCGCGATGCCCAAGGCCGTCGTCGCGGTGCGGGTCACTCAGCAGGCGGCCGACAACGGCGTCGATGTCGGCGGACGGCGGGTCCGGCAGCAGGCGGACGTCGGCGGTCTCGATGTGGGCGGTCTCGATGTGGGCGGTCTCGATGTGGGCGGCCTCGATGTCGGCGGCCTCGATGTCGGCGGCCTCGATGTCGGCGGCCTCGATGTCGGCGGACGCCGGCTCCGGTTCGGGAGAGCCGGTGCCGACGAGGTCGAGATCCAGCTGGCGGCACACCCGGGCGTCGGGCTGCGGGCCGTCGCCAAGGCGGCGTCGGGCGGGGAGCTCTCGCGCGTCATGCTGGCGATCGAGGTGATCTTCGCGGGGGCGACCGCGATCCCGACGTACGTGTTCGACGAGGTCGACTCGGGAGTCGGCGGAAAGGCGGCGGTGGAGGTCGGCCGGCGGCTCGCGCAGCTCGCGCGCACTGCGCAGGTCATCGTCGTGACGCACCTACCGCAGGTGGCTGCCTTCGCCGACCGCCATCTCCGGGTGCTCAAGGACGACGACGGCCTCGTCACCCGCACGAGCGTCGTCGCGCTCGACGACGGTGCGCGGGTCGACGAGCTGTCGCGGATGCTCGCCGGCCTCGAGGCGTCAGCCCTTGCGCACGGCCACGCGGAAGAACTGCTGCAGTTGGCCGCCGCCGCAAAAACCCCATGACCGGCCGCCGGTGGCCCCGGTCGCGCCGCGCATCGTCTGTCACGATGCAGCGGTGAAGCTCGCACTCCCGCGCCGGCACCGGCAGACGGGGCTGCCCGGGATCACGGGCACGGCGCGGGTGGACCGTCGTACCAAGAATCTGGTGCAGCGCATCAAGCCGGGAGAGATCGCCGTGATCGACCACGTCGATCTCGACCGGGTCGCCGCCGAGTCCCTCGTCGCGAGGCGGCCCGCCGCGGTCGTCAACGCCGGAGCCAGCATCAGCGGTCGCTACCCGAACGTCGGGCCGCAGATCCTCCTCGACGCCGGAATCCCACTGATCGACCACGTCGGGTCCGGCCTGTTCGGCGCCCTCCGTGACGGCGATGAGCTCCGGATCGACGGCCAGACGCTGTTTGTCG
The DNA here is from genome assembly GCA_964236265.1 of uncultured bacterium. Classification (GTDB taxonomy): domain Bacteria; phylum Actinomycetota; class Actinomycetes; order JAVEEB01; family JAVEEB01; genus JAVEEB01. The sequence goes on along the minus strand of CAXSDE010000012.1, from coordinate 54,524 downwards.
GCGGTCATGACGTCGGCACCGGTGTCGTGCAGAGCGACGAGTTGGTCGCGGCGGCGACAGCCGAGGCACGCGCGAGCCTGTCGCTGCAGATCGAGGCGTTCGCCGCCAACACCATCGACTATCTGCGCCGCGAACGCGACCTGCTCCTGGACGGCGTCGGCGTGCCCGACATCCGTACGAAGATCGACGGGCGACAGGTCATGATCGTCGTCCGTGGCTACCACTACCTCGAGGACATCCGGGCGCTGCAGCCGTACATCCGCGACTACCGGCCCGTGTTGATCGCCGTCGACGGCGCTGCCGACGCCCTCCTCGACCTCGGCTTCAAGCCGGACCTCATCGTCGGTGACATGGACTCGGTCGGCGACGCGGCACTCAAGTGCGGCGCGGAGATCGTCGTTCACGCGTATCCGGACGGCCGTGCACCGGGCCTCGAGCGTGTCCACTCGCTCGGCCTCGACGCGGTGCTTTTTCCCGCGTCCGCGACCAGTGAGGACATCGCGATGTTGCTCGCGGACGAGAAGGGAGCGACGCTCATCGTCGCCGTCGGCACGCACGCCACCCTCGTCGAGTTTCTCGACAAGGGCCGCGAAGGCATGGCGAGCACGTTCCTGACGCGCCTGCGGGTCGGTGGCAAGCTCGTCGACGCCAAGGGGGTGAGTCGCCTCTACCGCGGGCGCATCCGCGCGGGATCGCTGCTTGCGCTGGTGTTCGCGACGCTCGTCACCCTCGTCGTCGCGGTCAGCGTCTCACCCGTCGGCCCGCTGTATCTCACCGTCGTCCACGACCGCTGGGACACCTTCCTGTTCTGGGTGCGCGGACTTTTCTCGTGACGGGTGGCTGCGTTGCGCGGCCGCGCCGACGGGCTGCCGTAGCGGATGATGACCCGGTGGCGCAGCACAGCTGGCGGGCGGGGAGGCTGGCGAGATGATCGATTTCCGGTATCACATCGTGTCGATCGTCGCCGTGTTCCTCGCGCTGGCGCTCGGGCTCGTTCTCGGCACGACGACCATCGACCCGATCGTCGTGGGTGACCTCAAGAACAGGGTTACCCAGCTGGTCAACGACAAACGTGGACTTCAGGGCGACGTGGAGACCCTCCGGCAGCAAGCGGCGGACGGCACTGCTTTCGCGCGCGCCGCGACCGGGCCGCTCGTGATGGATCAGCTGACCAGCCGTGGCGTCGTCGTGCTCAGCCTCCCGGGCACGCCCGCCGCCATGCGCGACGGCCTGCTCGACCTGCTCGCGCGGGCGGGCGCGCACATCTCCGCACGGGTCAGCCTCACCGGCACGTACGCTGACCCGGCCGACTCGGCGCTCCTCGACGCGACCGTCAGTGCCTCGACCCCCGCCGGCACCGTGCTCAGCGGCACCACACCCGCCCAGCGCAGCGCTGAGCTCCTAGCCGCGGTGCTCAGCCGGCCGACGACGTTGCCCGGCGGCGCGAGCCCGTTGCCGGTCGCCACGGGACCGGCCGCCACGGGACCGGCCGCCACGGGACCGGCCGGGACGGGACCGGCCGGGACGGGACCGGCCGGGACGGGACCGGCCGCGACGAGGACGCGCGGCTCGACGCCCCCCGTCGCCGACACCCAGACCGCGACGCCCGATGGCGCTCTGGTCGACCAGACGGTCACGGTGCTGGCGGCGTACGCGTCCGCGGGATTCCTCTCGGTCGACGCCGACAGGCCGTCGCCCTCGGATCTCGTTCTCGTGCTCACGCCGGACGGGCCCGCGGACGGCCAGCCCCCGGCGGGAGGAGTTTATGACAGCTACGTCGATCTCATCGGAGCGCTCGTCGGCGGCCGGCACGCCAGTGTCGTCGTGGCCGGCCCCGTCAACTCGGTGGCCAAGGGCGTTGTGGACTTCGTGCGGCGCAGCGGCGTCGACCCGCGGGTCTCGACCGTCGATGGCGCCGAGACGCCCGCCGGAGCCGTCGCCACCATCCGTGCACTGCGCGCGCAGCTGTTCGGCAGGAGCGGGCGGTACGGGGTGGCGGCTGGGGACGGCGCTCTGCCGACGGGCGACGCCCAGTGAGACGCGCCGCCCTGATCGCGGCCGGCGCTGCGTACGCGGGAACGAAGCGGGCGCTCGCGGACGCGCGCCTCACAGCAGCGGCCCCGACGGCGACCAATTTCCACGGCCGGTCCGTGTCGCTGAGAGGGGGGCCGGCCACAGTGACCGGGCTGCTGGCGGGCACGACGGCGGCCGCTGCCGCCGCCCCGCGCCGCGCGGGCATCAGCGCCGCCGCGGTCGTGGCAACAGGCAGCGCCGCCGGTGGTGGGTGGTACGACGACCGGCAGGCCGCTCGCACCCGCCAGGCTAAAGGCCTCCGCGGCCACCTTCGCGCGCTCGCCGGTGGCACCGTCACCACCGGGGCCGTGAAGCTCGGCGTGCTCGGTGCGGGGGGCTATGCCGCCGGCCGGTTGCTCGGCTCGGGACGCACCGATGCGCTGCTGCGCGGCGCGCTCGTCGCCGGCACGGCCAACCTGGTCAACCTCCTCGACCTTCGTCCGGGGCGCGCCGCCAAGGTGACGATCGGTCTCGGCTCCGCGCTGGTCGCCTTCGGTGGGCAGGGATCGCCGATAGCCGGCGCGGCCGTCGGCGCGGCCGCCGGCGGGATGGGCCCGGACCTCGCCGAGCTGACGATGCTCGGTGACACGGGCGCGAACGCGCTCGGCGCCGCACTCGGCGTCTGTCTCGCTGCATCGCGATGGGCGGTGGTCCGGGTCGGCTCGCTCTTGGCGGTCACGGCGCTGACTCTCGCCAGTGAGCGCGTCAGTTTCACTGCGGTCATCGACCGCACGCCGCAACTCCGGCGCATCGACTCGTGGGGTCGCCGGGCTGACGCCTCGTGAGCACCACGGCGCCGGCGGGCAGCGGCACGGGCCGCCCGCTGGGTGGGGCCCTCGCGAGGATCGCCGTGCTGCTCGCGCTCGTCACAGTGCTGACGCGGTCGGCTGGGTTCGCGCGGACAGTCGTCTTCGGTCGCGTCGTCGGCCGCACCTGTCTCGCCAGCGTGTATGCCGCGGCGAACGGCGTACCCAACATCCTGTTCGAGGTGGCCGCCGGCGGCGCGCTGTCCGCCGTCGCCGTCCCCCTGCTCGCGCGGCGCTTCGCATCGGCGGACCTCGAGGGCGCCGGCCGCGCGGCCTCGGCGCTGCTCACCTGGACGGTCCTGGTCCTGACGCCGGTGACCGTTCTCGCGGCCCTGCTGGCTCGGCCGATCGTGAGCGTCCTGCTGGGACCGGCCAATGGCTGCGATCGCGCTGCCGCGGTAACGGCCGGCTCGCGCATGCTGGTCGTCTGTGCGGTCCAGATCATCCTGTACGGCGTGGGCATCGTGGTCGGCGGCGTCCTGCAGGCGGCGGGTCGTTTTCTCGGGCCCGCCGTCGCGCCGTTGCTCTCGAGCGTCGTCGTCGTCGCGTCGTACGTCGTCTTCGGGCTCGGCGGGCCGATCGAAGGCGCCGACCTCGCGGGTCTGACCGCCGCCCGGCTGGCCGTCCTCGCCGGCGGGACGACGATGGGGGTCGCCGTGCTGAGCCTTGGCCTGTTGCTGCCGTTGCGGCGGGTGGGGATCCGCGTACGGCCGACGCTGCAGTTCGACGCCGGCGACGGTCGTGCGGTCGCCGCCGTCGCTGTCGCCGGCGTCGCGGCCGTCGCCGCGCAACAACTCGCGACCGCGGTCGTGATCCGGCTGAGCAACGACGTGCAGGTCGACAGCTACGTCATCTATCTCCTCGGCGCAACCGTGTTCCTGCTGCCGTGGGCGATCCTCGCCGTGCCGGTCGCGACCGGCGTCTTTCCTCGGCTGTCCGCGACCGAGGACCGATCGCAGACGGTGACGGTGGCGGGCCCGGCGTTGCGCGCGGTTGTCGTCCTCATGTGTGCCGGGTCCGCCGTTCTCGTCGCCACGGCGCGTCCCGTCGCCGCGGTGCTGCTGCTCGGTGCACCCGGCCAGGGCGGCCACGCGCCGCGCGCCCTGGAGTTCGCGATCGTCGCCTTCGCGCCGGGACTCCTCGGCTACGGCGTCTGGGCCGTCGCAGTGCGGGTCCTGTTCGCCCGGCGGGCGGGGCGCGTCGCTGCGCTCATGACCGTCACGGGGTGGCTCGTCGTGACGGTCGCGGACCTTGCGCTCGTCCACGGTGCGACCGGGGAGACGGTGGCTGCTCGGCTCGCCGTGGGACAGTCATCGGGGCTGACGGTCGCCGGCATCGGGACGCTGATCGCCGTGGGACGGGGAACGGGGAGACAGGTGTACGAGGGAGTGGGCCGCGCGCTGGCCGGCGGTCTCGCGGCGGCCGTTGCCGCTGCCTTCGCGGGGCGCGCGGTGGCCGGCGCCGTGGGCAGCACCGCCGTCGCCACCAGCATCGGCTCGACGCTGGGCGCCACGGTCGTCGTCGCCATCGTCTTCGTCGCCGTCCTCGCGGCCGTCGACCGGCGGGACCTTCGTGGCCTAACCGAGGCGGTGCGCCGGCGTGGCTGAGCAGTCCTGGGTGCCAGTCGTCGGCTTCGTCGTGGCCGAGACGACCGGGGGAATCGGACGGCACGTGCGGGACGTCGCGGCCGGCCTTGCCGCGCGGGGCCAGCCCGCCTACCTCGTCGCCCCCGCCGCGGTCATCGAGCGCTTCGGCCTGGCGGACGTCGCGGCCGTGACTGCCGTCGAGGTAGGGGATCCCCGGTCGTTCCCGGCTGCGCGCCGGGAGGCGCGCCGGCTGTTCGCCGCCTGCCACGTCGTCCACGCGCACGGCCTTCGCGCCGGTGCCCTGGCCGCTCGGTCGCGGCCCCCGGGTGGTGCGCGGCTGGTGGTCACCTGGCACAACCGCCCCCCGGCCCGCGGTGCCGGGTCCCGGGTCGGCACGCAGCTGGCGCGGATGGCCGCGCGCGGCGCCGCGGTGACCCTCGCCGTGTCCGACGACCTGGTGTCCCTCGCCATCGCGAGCGGCTCGCCGGATGCGCGGTGGACCCCCGTTTCGGCTCCCGTGCTGCCGCCGCCGGTGCGGTCCGTCGCCGAGGTGCGCGCGGAGCTCGGCGCGACCAACCGGTCCTTGGTGCTCGCCGTGGGGCGGCTCGTGGAGCAGAAGGGGTTCGACGTGCTCGCGGCCGCGGGGGACACCCTCGCCGACGAGACGAACGCGCCGGTCGTCGCCATCGCCGGCGACGGGCCGGAGCGTGAACGGTTGAGTCGGTCCGCGCTGCTGCTGCTCGGGCCGCGGGACGATGTCGCGGACCTGATCGCCGCCGCGGACGTGGTCGTGATGCCATCGCGCTGGGAGGGTTGGCCCCTCGTGGCGCAGGAGGCCCTGCGCGCCGGTGCCGCCCTCGTCGCGACCCGGGTGGGCGGGCTCCCGCGGCTCGCCGGCGACGCCGCAGCCTGGGTCGAGCCCGCCGACGAGCCCGCGGCGCTCTCGACCGTGCTGCGCCGGGTGCTCGCCGACGACGGCGAACGTGACCGGCTGCGTGCGGCGGCCCTTCGCCGCGCCGCCGAGCTGCCGGACGAACGGGCGACACTCGAGGCGCTCCTGTCCGTCTACCGCGAGCTGGCGCCCGCATGAGATTGTCGCTGCCCGCCGGCGCTCTCGTCGCCTTCGGCCTCGCCGGGTCGATGCTCGCCGGCCCGGGCACCTCGGGCGTGGCGGCGTCCGCTGGCCCGGCGGCGCCCGGCACGCCGCACCCTGCGGCCGCCGGGGTGGCGACCCATGTGATCGTGCTCGGCGTGCGCGGCGCGCGCTGGGACACCTTCGACGGCACGTCGTCGACAGGTGCCGCCGGTCTCACCCTCGCGTCATCCCTGGCCGCGTTGTCGGTGCGCAGCGCGGCGTCGCAGACCTGCCCGGCGGACGCCTGGCTCACGATCGGAACGGGCTCCCGCGCGGCTCATCCGGACGGCTGCCGGGCGACGGTGACCGTTTCACCGGCCGGCGAGGTGGCGGGCTTCGCCGACCTCGCGCGCGCCAACCTCGCCGGCCCGTACGCCGCGAAAGCAGGAGCCTTCGCCGAAGCGCTCGCAGGAGATGATCAGTGCGCCACTGCGGTGGGCCCGCTCGCGGCACTCGCCGCAGCCCACCCGGACGGTCGCCTCGACTCGTACGTGGCAGATCCCGCCGCTCTGACGGACAAGGACCTGCTGACGTGTGGGGTGACGCTCGTCGACGTCCCGGAACTCCCGGCGGGGGACTCGGTCATCCGGCACGTCCTCGACCTCGCCATGGGCAACGTCACCCTCGGCACCGCGTCCCGCGTCTTCCTCGTCGGGACGGGGGACGGCACGGATCACCTCGCCCTGGCCGCCTTCCTCGGCGCGCCCTTCGCCCCGGCGCTGATGACATCACCGGAGGTGGGCAGGTCGCCGTACCTCCAGCTTGTCGACGTTCCGGCGACGGTGCTGGCGGGGTTCTCGCCGGACATCGCCCCGCCCGCCGGCTTCCTCGGCCGGCCCGCTGCCGTCGCGGATGTCAGTCGGTCCTTCTCCCAGCGTCTCCACGCGGTGCGCGAGGCGGCCCGGGCCGCCGAGACCCGCACCTCGACGTTCCCGGTGTTCGTTGCGATCCTCCTCGGCAGTCAGCTGGCGGGCTGGGTGCTGCTGTGGCTGCTGTGGCGCCGCGCCGGTCCGGCCGCGGCCGCCCGGCGACGCACTCTCGCGCTGGCGGCGGGTGGGCTGGGGCTAGCCGGCGTCGGCGCGCCCGCCGCGAGTTTCCTGGCGTCCTTGACACGCTGGCAGACGAGCGCTGCTCCGGTCCTGCTGCTGGTGGGGGCGACGCTCGCCGCCACCGTCGGGCTCGCCGCGACCGCAGCGCGCGCCCGCCACCGCGGTGCCCTCTCGCCCGTTGCCGCGATCGCGGCGGCCGGTGTGCTCGTGCTGGCCTTCGATGTCGTCTACTCCTCCCGCCTGCAGTTCAATGCGGTGCTCGGCTACGACGCGCTGACCGCAGGGCGGTTCCGTGGGCTCGGCAACCTGGCGTCGGGGATCTTCGTGGCCCTCGTGCTGCTCACGCTGGCAGTGGTCGCCGCGCGCCGGGAGACCACCCGCGGGCGCGTGGCCGCGATCGGGATCGGCGGGGCCGTCGCCGCCGCGGCGCTCGGCGCGCCGATGTGGGGCGCCGATGTCGGCGGCGTGCTGGCCCTCCTGCCGGCCCTGGCAGTGCTCGGCCTGCTGGCCACGGGCCGGCGGGTCAGCGCCGCGCCGCTCGCCGGGGCAGGGCTGGCCGCCGTGATCGTGGTTGGTCTGCTGGGCCTGCTCGACGCGGCTCGACCGGCGGACAGCCGCACCCACCTCGGCCGCTTCGTGGCGTCGCTCGGCGACGGCACCGTGGGTGTCACTCTGCGCCGTCGTCTGACAGCGGACGTCTCCCTCGCCACCTCGACGTGGCTCGCGCCGCTGCTGCTCCTCGTCTGTGCCGTGGCCGTCGTTTACGTCCTGCGCCGGCCGCCGGCAGGTGTGCGGGCCGTGTTCGACACGCACCCGGAGCTGCGCTGGTCGCTTCTCGCCGTCGTCGTGGCAGCCGTCATCGGGCTGATCGTCAACGATTCGGGGATCTCGTTCCTGGCGGGGGCGGCGCTCGTGGCGGCGCCCGCGGTCGGCGCGGGGGCGTCGTACAACTGGCTGGCAGGGCACGAACAACGGCGCGGGACCCCCGCACTGTCGGACGCGGTGTTACCGTGAACTCCCGTGAGTCGTGCGGGTCCCTCCCGCCGCGTTGACCACGGGAGCTGCCACCAATGCCGTCGCCTGAGCCGACCAAGCACATCTTTGTGACCGGGGGCGTCGCCTCCTCGCTCGGCAAGGGCCTCACCGCCTCGTCGCTCGGGATGCTCCTCAAGGCGCGCGGGTTGCGTGTCACGATGCAGAAGCTCGACCCCTACCTCAACGTCGACCCCGGCACGATGAACCCGTTCCAGCACGGCGAGGTCTTCGTGACCGACGACGGTGCCGAAACGGATCTCGACGTCGGTCACTACGAGCGGTTCCTCGACACCAATCTGCACGGGTCGGCCAACGTCACGACCGGCCAGGTCTACTCCAACGTGATCGCCAAAGAGCGACGCGGGGAATACCTCGGCGACACCGTGCAGGTCATCCCGCACATCACGAACGAGATCAAGAGTCGGGTACGACGGATGGCGTCGCCCGACGTCGATGTCGTCATCACGGAGGTCGGCGGCACAGTCGGCGACATCGAATCATTGCCGTTCCTGGAGTCGATCCGGCAGGTGCGCCAGGAGGTCGGCCGGGACAACTGCTTCTTCCTGCACATCTCGCTCGTGCCCTACATCGGGCCGTCGGGGGAGCTGAAAACCAAGCCCACCCAGCATTCCGTTGCCGCGTTGCGGCAGGTCGGCATCCAGCCGGACGCCATCGTGTGCCGCTCCGACCGGCCGATCCCGGCGTCCCTGAAGCGCAAGGTCGCCAACATGTGCGACGTCGACGAGGAGGCCGTGGTCTCCGCGCCCGACGCCCCGTCGATCTACGACATCCCGCGCGTCCTCCATGCCGAGGGGCTCGACGCGTACGTCGTGCGGCGTCTCGGCCTGCCGTTCCGCGACGTCAACTGGACCGAGTGGGACGACCTGCTGCGCCGGGTCCACCGGCCCGCGACGAGCGTGACCGTCGCGATGGTCGGCAAATACATCGACCTACCCGACGCCTACCTGTCGGTGACGGAGGCGCTCCGGTCCGGCGGCTTCGCCAACGATGCCAAGGTCGAGATCCGCTGGGTCCCGTCCGACTCGTGTGAGACGCCCGAGGGTGCTGCGCACGCGTTGGACGGCGTCGACGGCGTCCTCATTCCGGGCGGCTTCGGCGTCCGCGGCATCGAGGGCAAGCTCGGCGCCATCCGCCATGCACGCGAGCACCAAGTGCCGCTGCTCGGACTGTGTCTGGGCCTGCAATGCATGGTGATCGAGGCAGCGCGCAACCTCGCGGGGCTGGCGGGCGCCAACTCGGCCGAGTTCGATGCGGCGAGCCCGCACCCGGTCATCGCCACCATGGCCGACCAGCGAGATGTCGTCGCCGGCGACCGCGACATGGGTGGCACGATGCGGCTCGGGCTCTACCCGGCGAAGCTGGCGGCCGGGTCGGTCGTGGCGGAGGTCTACGGCGGCGGTTCGATCGACGAGCGCCACCGGCACCGGTACGAGGTCAACAACGCCTACCGCGGGCGGCTCGAGGAGGCGGGCCTCGTCTTCTCGGGGACCTCACCCGACGGCCACCTCGTGGAGTTCGTCGAGTTGCCGCGCGAGGTGCACCCGTTCTTCGTGGGCACGCAGGCGCACCCGGAGTTCCGGTCGCGTCCGACGCGGGCGCACCCACTGTTCCGCGGTTTCGCCGCGGCGGCCGTCGCGTACGCGCAGGCGGGTGCCGGGCTGCTCCCGTGGGAGGAAGGCCCGTCGTCCGGGCTGGGCGTCCGGCCCGTGGGGGCCGTGGCGACGGCGTCGAGCCGATGAGCGGCGTCGAGCCGATGAGCGGCTCACTGCCGGTGGAGGTCGTGGCCGCCGCCGACGTCTTCGATGGCGAACCCTCCTCGTACGGCGTTGTCTCGACCACGGAGCACTTCACGGGGCGCGTCATCAGCGTCTACACCGATGAGGTGCAGATGCCTGACGGGGCGATCGCAGCCCGCGACATCGTGCGACACCCGGGCGCCGTCGGGGTGCTGGCGCTGGACGAGCAGGACCGGGTGCTGCTCGTGAAGCAGTATCGGCACGCCGTCCGGCGGCAGCTGTGGGAGCCGCCCGCCGGACTTCTGGACGTGGCAGGCGAAAGGGCCGAGCTGACCGCGGCTCGCGAGCTGTACGAGGAAGCCGGTTACCGCGCCGACCGCTGGCACGTCCTGGCGGACTATTACACGACGCCAGGCATGTGCGACGAGGCGTTGCGACTGTTCTTGGCGCGCGACCTCACGCCCGTGGGGGACCATGAGCGGCACGTCGGCGAGCACGAGGAAGCTGACATGCCCGTGTCATGGGTGCCGCTCGATGAGGCGGTCGACCTCGTCCTGTCGGGTCGCCTGCACAACCCAACGGCGGTGGTTGGCATCCTGGCCGCCGCCGCGGCGCGGGCCGGCGGCTGGTCGAGCCTGCGCCCCGCGGACGTGCCGTGGCCGGAACGCCCGCACCACTCCGCCTGACATGGCGGTCGTGGTCGCGACCGCTGTGCCGCGGGTGGTCTCCGCCTACCTCGATCATCTGGCGGTGGAACGCGGCCTCAGCAGCAACACCATGGCGGCCTACGGCCGTGACATGCGCCGCTACCGGACGTTCCTCGACGCGCAAGGGATAGACGACATCGGCGCCGTGGGTGAGACCGAGCTGTCCGCTTTTCTCGTCCATCTGCGCACCGGGGATGAGGAGCACCCGGCGCTGTCCGCCGCGTCGGCCGCCAGGACACTCGTCGCCGTGCGAGGCCTGCACCGCTTCGCGGTCCGGGAGGGACTGACGTTGCTCGACCCGGGACGCGAGGTGAAGCCGCCGACGTTGCCACGGCGGCTGCCGAAGGCGATCAGCGTCGAGGATGTCGAACGGTTGCTGGAGGCGGCCGGGTTCGACGGCACCGCGCTGGCCGCTCGTGACCGCGCCCTCCTCGAGTTCCTTTATGCGACGGGCGCTCGCATCTCCGAGGCGGTGGGTGCCGCGATCGACGACGTCGACCTCGCGGGCGGCGCCGTGCGGCTCGCCGGCAAGGGTGGGAAAGAGCGGGTCGTGCCCATGGGGAGACCGGCGCGGGACGCCGTGACGGCTTACCTGTCGGGTTCTCGGCCCGAACTCGTGGCGGCCGGCGCCGGGACATCGGCGCTGTTTCTCAATGCCCGCGGCGGTCCGCTGTCGCGGCAGAGCGCGTGGGCGGTGCTGCGGCAGGCAGCGGATAAGGCCGGCCTGACCGCTCACGTCTCTCCGCACACGCTGCGCCACTCCTTCGCGACCCATCTGCTCGACGGCGGCGCGGATGTGCGGGTGGTGCAGGAGTTGCTCGGGCACGCGTCTGTGACCACGACGCAGATCTATACCCTGATCACCGTGGATCGGTTGCGCGAGGTCTACGCGACGGCGCACCCGCGCGCCCGGGACCGCTGACCGGTCTCGGGGTCGCGTGTCCCGACCGCTGACCCGGTCCGGTGTCGGCGTCGCGCGCCCGCGACCGCTGACCGGTCTCGGCGTCGCGTGTCCCCGACCGCTGACCCCGTCCGGTGTCGGTGTCGCATATCCCCGACCATGCCGGCGCCGGTCGTGCGCCGCCGCCACGGGCGATTGAATTATGTGCTCTGTTGCCCCCGTGCACAGGCTTTTCCCCAGCTTGAAGGCCGTTGCCCACAGGCAGGGCTGTGCCTGTCCACAGCTGTTGCGCCGCGCCCGCCAGGGGCTTTAGTGTCTGCAACTCGCCATGCGGCTCTATCACTCCGTCGCGATAGCGGTCTATAGGTAGAAGGGTAAAGTGAGTTCTCGATATGTCGACAAACTCGGTCGTTTCCGAGGAACCGGTCGTGGCTGACACACCAGTCCTGTCGGGGACGGCTGCGAGAGGGATCGGCCCGACAGGCCGCCCGCTCCCATTCCTTCCGGAGCCTCCCCCGCTCCTGGAGCACGGTCCCGCGCGGATTATGGCTATGTGCAATCAGAAGGGCGGGGTAGGCAAGACGACCAGCACGATCAATCTCGGCGCGGCTCTCGCGGAGTACGGGCGACGCGTTCTGCTCGTCGACTTCGACCCCCAGGGGGCGTTGTCTGTCGGGCTCGGGGTCAATCCACTCCAGCTGGATCGCACCGTCTACAACTTGCTGATGGAGAGCTCCATCAGCGTGGATGACATCCTGTTGAAGACGGCGGTGGCCGGCCTCGACCTGCTTCCGAGCAATATCGACCTGGCCGCAGCCGAGGTGCAGCTTGTGGGGGAGGTCGCGCGCGAGCAGATCCTGGGGCGCGCGTTGGCAGCGGTTCGGGACGACTACGACATAATCCTGATCGATTGTCAGCCGTCTCTTGGCCTTCTCACTGTCAACGCGCTTACAGCCGCTCACAGTGTGATCATTCCGTTGGAATGTGAGTTCTTCGCGCTGCGGGGTGTCGCTCTCCTTATTCAGACTATTGACAAGGTGCGGGATCGCCTCAACCCTCAACTTGAGCTTGAGGGTATCTTGGCCACGATGTACGATTCGCGGACCCTCCATGGACGAGAGGTGCTCTCCCGCTTGCTCGAGGCATTCGGGGACGGCGTCTTCCATACCGTCATCAACCGGACGGTGCGGTTTCCGGAGACGACCGTCGCCGGCGAGCCGATCACGACGTATGCGCCCAGCTCGGCTGGCGCCCGTGCCTACCGCGACCTAGCGAAGGAGGTGCTTGCGCGGTGTCCCGTCGTGTGAGCCTGCCCGGGGCGGACGAACTCTTCCGCTCGACATCCGATCCCACCCGCGGGCGAGACGACCTGCGAGGCCGTGAGGAGATCCGTCGCGACGAAGCATCCAGAGCGCTCTCCGCCGACGCGAAGGATGCCCACGACGCGAACAATGCCCACGACGCGAACAATGCCATCGACGCGCAGACTCCGCGGACGGAGACCATGCGCACGGTGCCGCGTTCGCGCGCGGCGACGGCGCGGCACGAGTCGGATCGTCGCCCTACCGGCCGCGAAAAGCATGAGCAGAAGATCACGGTCTACTGCTCCGACGACGAACTGATCGATCTCGAGCATGCGCGGCTCTCGCTGCGACGCGAGAACGGTATCGCCGTCGACCGTGGCCGAATCGTGCGTGAGGCGGTGTCGCTGATCCTGGCTGACCTCGAGACAAAGGGCGAGGACAGCATCCTCGTCCGCCGGCTGCGCGGGCGCTGACGTGCTCTTTGCACTTGGGCAACCCGCCTCGCTCCTCGGCCTCTTTCTCGGCTTTCTCGTGGGGGTGGTGGCAGTGAGAGCACTTCAGGCACGCCTGATGGGCAATCGACAGGCCCTCCGCGCCGGCGGCGGCGGCGCGAGAGGCTGGCTCGGCCGTTCCGTCGACCCCTTCGGCGCAATCGCGGCAGCCTTGGGCGGGGTGGGTTGGGCGACGCCGGTCGAGTCGGGTCGCTTTCGCAAGGGTCCGGCTCGTGCCAGGCTCATCCGCGCACTGCTCGCGGCTCCGGCCGTGCACGCGGCGCTGGCGGCGGCCGGGATCGCGGCATTCGCCGCACTCGGGCATCTGTCGGCACTCGCGCTGGTCGACACGCGTTTCGTTCTTCACGGCGTCTATCCGCTTCCGTTGCTGGACCTGACGCTCCTGGGCTTCCTTGTCGTCAACCTCACGATGGCGCTGCTGCACGTCATCCCCCTACCGCCCCTGGCTGCCGGTCGCATCCTTCTGCTCGTTGCCCCGCAAACGCCTGCGTGGCAGCGGGCGACGTACCAGCTCGAGGACAACAACTGGGGCGTGGGAATCCTTCTGGCTTTGTCGCTGCCGCTATTGGCGTCGTCGGGGTCCGTCTGCAATTCCCTGACTGCTGCGCTCGCGCGTCCGATCCTGAACATGGCCGCGGGGCTGGCCGGTGGGTGAGCTATTCGTAGACTTGTCGAAGAATAAGGAAGCCGACAAGTCGATGGACCCCGTGACCGCCGATCCTGAACCGCGCGCGGCAGGCGGATTCCGCGTGCGGCTGGAAGGGTTCGAGGGACCGTTCGATCTGCTGCTCGGACTGATTGCCAAACACAAGCTGGATGTCACGGAGGTTGCTCTTTCTCAGGTGACGGACGAATTCCTCGCCTACATCAGGGCCATGGGGGCTGATTGGGATCTCGGGCAAGTCACCGAGTTCCTCGTCGTTGCAGCAACGCTGCTCGACCTCAAAGCTGCTCGGCTCCTCCCGAGCGGCGAGGTGGAGGACGAAGAGGACGTCGCCCTCCTGGAGGCGCGAGACATTCTCTTCGCTCGCCTGCTGCAGTACCGGGCCTACAAGGAGGCCGCCGCACTGCTCGCCGCCATGTTCGCGAGTGGTGCTCTGCGCTACACGCGGTCCGCGACGCTAGAGCCGCGTTTCGCCGAGGCGCTGCCTGAGGTCCTGCTCGGTGTCGGCCCCGAGGGCTTCGCGCGCATCGCGGCCCAGACGTTCACCCCGAAGATCGCTCCTGTCGTCGGGACCGACCATGTCCACGTCACCCGGGTCAGCGTGCGCGAGCACGCGATCGTCATCGCGGAGCGATTGCGACGACTGAAGGCGACGACGTTTCGCGCGCTGTGCCAGGACTGCGAGGGCACGCTGGAGGTGGTGGCTCGCTTCCTTGCGCTTCTCGAGCTCTACCGCGAGGGAGCGGTCGGCTTCGAACAGCTGACTCCCCTCGGGGAGTTGCACGTGCGGTGGGTGGGGGAGCATTTCCCGCCGGGTTCCAGCTGGATTCCCGGCTGGGATGGCGACGACGACGAGATCGAGGGTCACCGTGACTGAGGGCGAGATCGACGCCGAAATGACGGACATCCGGACCTTCCGGGATTCGCCCTGGGTTGACATAACGGCGGCGGCCGGGAACATCGACGAAGCTGGCCTCGCCTACGGCGGGGCGGACAGCGCCCTCGACCCTGCCCGCGCCGGCGCCGAAGAAACCGAGGGGGTTTCTCCGGTCGTTGGGACGACGGGTCGGCAACCAGTGGGCCCGACGCAGCGGCCAGCGCTGCCCGAGAACATTCCGCTCCAGGTTGGCATCGAGGCCATCCTGCTGGTGATCGATGAGCCGGTGACAGCGGAGGCGATCGCCTCCGCATTGGAGGTGCCGTCCCCGCTTGTGACTCTGGCGCTCGAGCAGCTGGCCGGGCATTACGACGAAGGCACTCGCGGCTTCGAGTTACGTCAGGCGGCCGGTGGCTGGCGGCTCTACACCCGGGGGGAGTGTGCACCGTTCGTCGAGCGGTTCGTCCTCGATGGCCAGCAGACCCGTCTCACGCAGGCGGCTCTGGAGACATTGGCGGTGGTGGCATATCGCCAGCCGGTCTCGCGTGGGCGTATCTCGAACATCAGAGGCGTCAACGTGGATGGCGTGATGCGCACGCTGATAGCACGCGGGCTGGTCGCCGAGGCGGGCGCTGACCCCGCAACCGGGGCGGTCCTCTACCGGACAACGGACCACTTCCTCGAGCGGCTGGGACTCAATGACGTGACCGAACTCCCCGAATTGGCTCCTCTGCTGCCCGACATCAGCTTGTTGGAGCTCGAAAATGACCGACTCTCAAGCTGAGCTTAAGCCGTCTTCGTCTGAGGGCGTCCGACTACAAAAGGTCCTCGCCGAGGCCGGTGTGGGCAGCCGTAGGGTGTGTGAGCAACTCATCTCGGCGGGCCGCGTCACCGTGGACGGCAAGGTCGTAGACACGCTCGGTGCTCGAGTGCACGCCGACCGCGTGGTTCTGCACGTCGATGGCAACCGCATCGTCACCGACACCGAATCGGTTTACCTCGCGCTCAACAAACCCCTGGGCATCGTCAGCGCCATGTCGGACGACCGTGGTCGCCCCACGCTGGCGGACTTCGTGCCCGCGGGCTCCCCCCGCGTCTTTCACGTCGGACGCCTCGACGCCGAAACCGAGGGTCTCATCCTGCTCACGAACGACGGCGAACTGGCGCACCGTCTCACGCACCCATCGTTCGGGGTCGCCAAGACGTACGTGGCGCGGGTCTCCGGCGAGTGGACTCGCGAAGACACAAGGATGGTCGAGTCCGGCGTCCTCTTGGACGACCGTGCCGTCGACGTGCAGAAACTGCGGCCGCGGCAAGTGGACGGTGGGGAGTCGATCGTTGAACTCACGATCCACGAAGGTCGCAACCATGTGGTGCGCAGGCTCATGGCTGCCATCGGCCACCCGGTCCTCGGACTGGTGCGCGTGTCGTTCGGCGGGGTGCGCCTGGACGGGATGAAGCCGGGCGCGACCAGACCACTCTCGGTCGGCGACATCCAGTCGCTGTACCGTCAAGTCGACATGTAGTGATATCGATAAAGAACTACATCGGCTCTGGCAGCTCCCTGGTCAGAAGAGTCATGGCGACTAAAGTCCATAAAGCGACAAGTCCGCGCCGGAATGCCCATTACCGGCCGCAGAGATCTCGATAAAACGAGAATGATGACGACGTCAACCCTATCTACTAACAGCTAAGTGGCTGTGTCGACACATCTCTACGAAGATCTGACGCTAACTCGGCTCGTCGTCTCAGGGATACGACGACATGCGCATAAGCTGGTGATGATTTTGGGGCCGTCGCCCGGGTCGACAGGACGGCAGTGATGCCAAAGACAGGAGCGTGCATGAGCGGCCGGTCCGGCTCGATGGGGCACGTCCTCCTCCGTGCTCAACGTGTCGCGGCCACTCCCGGTGCCGCCTGGTCCGGCCGGTTCGCTCCAGTCGTCGGCTCGCGGTCCGACAGTCGAGGTTCCACCGACGGTCGCGAACAAGCGCCAACTCTGCGAGTTGGGTCGACGCTCCGGCCGGGCATCAAGCGGACTGTCGCCCTCGGGCGCGCGGAACGTGCTTGGCAAGCCCTTCACGAAAGTGCGGCCAACTTCTCGCGACGTCGACCTGCCGGCCTCCGCCCGGACGGCGCACGGCACGGTCACCGTGGGGCGCGTTCTGACCGAACCGTTGCCCTGTCCTGGGCGCGTCGCCAGTTTGCCGTTCGCGTCGGGCGATGCGCCGTCTCGATGGCGACGAGCTTCTCATGACCGCCGAGTTGCGCACGGTCCATGTCGTGGGAACGGGCCTGATCGGCACGTCGATCGGGCTAGCGCTGTCCTCGCATGGGGTTGACGTAACTCTGGAGGACCCGCGCCCGGAGTCCGTGGCGGTGGCGGTTCAACGCGGGGCGGGGCGCCCAGACAGCGCTCCCCACGGTGCCGACGTGATCGTGCTGGCCATGCCGCCACGATTCGTGGGGCAGGCACTGATACGGCTGCAGAGCCTCACCGTCGAAGCGACATTGATGGATGTTGCCAGCGTGAAGTCTGAAGTCATACGTGACGCTGAGACGTTGCGGGCGGACATGACCAGGTTCGTCCCGTCCCACCCCATCGCCGGTCGCGAGCGCGGGGGACCCGATAACGCCCGGTCTGACTTGTTCAGAGGCCGGGCGTGGGTGCTCACGCCATCTCCCGAGGTGCCGGCCACCCGGGTGGCGCTGGCCGAGGCTGTGATCACTCAGTGCGGCGCGCGGCCGGTCCGCCTGTCGGCTGCTGAGCACGACGGGGCCATGGCGCTGGTCTCTCATCTCCCGCAACTCATCGCGAGCGCTCTCGCGGCGCAACTGGTGGACGCGCCGTTCGACGTGGCCGTCCTGGCGGGACAGGGGCTGCGGGACTCAACCCGCATCGCCGAGTCGGATCCAGCGCTGTGGGCGGACATCGCCTCCGCGAACGCGTCCGAGATAGCCCCGATCCTCGACGGTGTCCGCCGCACGCTCGACGCGCTTGCGGCCGCGCTGCGCACCGGTGACCCGGCGGCGACGGCGTCGGCAGTGCGCGCACTGGTCAGCGACGGCCAGCACGGCCGGTCGCGGGTGGGCTCGACGCACGGTCGGCCGGCCGTGCCCGTCGATGTCGTCTCTGTGCTCCTGCGTGACACCCCTGGCGAGCTCGCGCACATCTTCCTGGCCTTGACCGACGCCGGAGTCAACGTCGACGACATCCGCATCGATCATGCCCCCGGTGAGGCTGTCGGTGTGCTGGAGCTCGTAGTGGCGCACGAGGCCGGGCCAACGGCGGTCTCCGCGCTGACCGGGTGGCGGGCCCGAGTCCATACATCGACAAGTCAATAGGTCGGCAGCGCCGGAGTGCCCGCTCGGCTGCTGTGTGGGCCGTCACTGATCGGGATCGCACGCCTGCAGCTCGTCCCGGTACGCATGTCGTGCGCGCCGCGCTCTACTCTGCAGTCATGACCGCGTCACCCGACCACTCGACCCTGGTCGTCGCCATCGACGGTCCGTCGGGCTCCGGTAAGTCGACCGTGTCCCGTCGTGTCGCGGCCGCGCTGGGCCTGCGCTACCTCGACTCCGGGTCGCTCTACCGGGCGCTGACGTGGAGCCTGCTCAACGCCGGTGCGGATGTCTCCGACAGCGACGCGGTGGGTGCCCACGCTCTGACGATTGTGCTCGACGCCGGCACGGATCCGCAAGCGCCCCACATCGCCGCCGACGGTGTATGCGTCGACGCCGAGATCCGCGGCGATGCAGTGACGGCGTCCGTCAGCGCGGTGAGCGCGGTGCCTGTCGTACGACGGCATCTCCTGGATCTGCAACGGGCGATCATCGGCGACGGCGGCATCGTCGTCGAAGGCCGCGACATCGGCTCCGTCGTAGCGCCTGGCGCCCCCGTCAAGGTCTTTCTCACAGCGTCCGAGGACGCTCGCGCGCACCGGCGGTCAGCCGAGAACGCCGGCGACGTCGCAGCCACGCTGGCGAGCATCACCCGCCGGGACAGGCTCGATGCCAACCGGGTCGTGTCGCCCCTGCGCAAAGCCGACGACGCGATCGAGATCGACGCCACCACCCTCGACATCGACGGCGTCGTCGCCCGCGTGTTGCACGCGTGTGCGTCGGCCGTCGGTCATCCCCGCGCCGCTTCGCAGAGCGCAGCAGCGAACGGAAGTCCCAGCGCGTGACCGAGATCGACGCCGCAATCGGCGGCGCCATGGACGTAACCCTTCCGATCCTTGCGGTCGTCGGGCGCCCGAACGTCGGAAAGTCGACGCTGGTCAACCGGATCCTCGGTCGCCGCGAGGCGGTCGTCGAGGACGTCCCGGGCGTGACGCGCGACCGCGTGGCGTACGAGGCATTCTGGGCGGGCCGGCGTTTCATCCTCGTCGACACCGGCGGGTGGGACCCGGACGCCACCGGGCTGGCCGCGCGCGTCGCCCATCAGGCGGAGCTCGCCATTGACACCGCCGACGCCGTGCTGCTCGTCGTCGATGCGACCGTCGGCGCCACGGACACGGACGAGGTCGTCGCGAGCATCCTGCGGCGCAACAAGAAGTCCGTGATCCTCGCCGCCAACAAGGTGGACGACGAGCGGGCCGAGGCGGACGCCACGATGTTGTGGTCGCTCGGACTGGGGGAGCCGTACGCGGTCAGCGCCCTGCACGGCCGGGGCAGCGGGGAGCTCCTCGACGCGATCCTCGCGGCGCTCCCGGAGGCGCCCCCCGAGCGCATCGACGCCGAGGACGGGCCGCGCCGGGTGGCCCTGGTCGGCCGCCCGAACGTCGGGAAGTCGAGCCTGTTCAACCGCCTTCTCGGGGAGGACCGGGTCGTCGTCGACAGCGTCGCCGGCACCACCCGCGACCCCGTCGACACGCTGCTGGAGCTCGGCGGTGACACGTGGCGTTTCGTCGACACCGCGGGTCTGCGCCGGCGCGTCCACCAGTCGCGCGGCGCCGAGTACTACTCCAGCCTGCGCACCGCGGGAGCCCTGGAGCAGGCCGAGGTCGCCGTTGTCCTGCTCGACGCCAGCGAGCCGCTCACCGATCAGGACCAACGCGTCGTCGGCATGGTCGAGGAGGCCGGCCGGGCGCTCGTGATCGTCCTCAACAAATGGGACCTTCTCGACGAGGACCGCCGCTACACCCTGGAGCGCGAGCTCGACCGCGACTTCGCCCGCGTCGCGTGGGCGCCGCGGGTCAACATCTCCGCGCTGACGGGCCGCAGCATCGACAAGCTGGCCGATGCTCTCCGCGTCTCCCTCGAGGGCTGGGACATGCGCGTCTCGACGGGCCGGCTCAACTCCTGGCTCACCGAGGTCGTCCAGGGCACACCGCCGCCGATTCGGGGCGGCAAGGCTGTCAAGGTGCTCTTCGCGACGCAGGCATCCACCCGGCCGCCGCGCTTCGTGATCTTCACCACCGGCTTCCTGGAGCCGTCGTACCGCCGCTTCCTCGAGCGCCGGCTGCGTGAGGACTTCGGCTTCGCGGGCACCCCGATCGAGATCAGCATCCGGATCAGGGAGAAGCGCCGACGCGACAAGTGAGCGGCGTGACCCTTTCCGCCCGCACTGCGGTAGGGTCAGCATGTCCGCCGTCGAGGCGGGCAACGGGACGTGGCGCAGTTTGGTAGCGCACTCGGCTGGGGGCCGAGGGGTCGCAGGTTCAAATCCTGTCGTCCCGACGGCGAAGCTCACGGGCTCGCTGCCGGAGAGTGGATCTGCGACCAGTCATCCCGTGTTCGCAGGGAGGTCCGCACGTGGCAGGACACGCACCGGCGGGCGAAGATCGCGTCTTCACGATTCCCAACGCACTGAGCATGCTCAGACTGCTCGGCGTGCCGGTCTTCCTCTGGCTGGTCCTGGGGCCGCATGCCGACGGATGGGCATTGGCCCTGCTGATGGTCAGCGGCATCACGGACTGGCTCGACGGCGTGCTGGCCCGGGTGCTCAATCAGCGCAGCCGCGTCGGAGCGCTGCTCGATCCGCTCGCCGACCGCCTTTATATCGTTTCGACGATCCTCGCCCTCACCATGCGCGGGATCGTGCCGATCGCGGTGACCGTCATCATCCTGCTGCGCGACGCCGTCATGACGGCAACGCTGCCGATCTTGCGTCGTCATGGCTACGGGCCGCTGCAGGTGCATTTCCTCGGTAAGGCGGCGACGTTCGCCATGCTGTACGCGCTGCCACTTCTCCTCCTCGGCGACGGGCACAACCCCGTCCACGCGGCGGCTCGCGTTGCGGGTTGGGCCATGCTCCTCTGGGGAACAGGACTCTACTGGCATTCAGCGTGGCTGTACGTGCGCCAGGTCCGCGAACTCGTCAGCGCCGACCCCGGGGCCGGCTCGCCGGCAGACGGGCAGAGTCGAGGAGCCATAGCGTGACGACAGCGCCCGTCAGCAGTCGCATCCGGCGGGGGCGCGCGTGAAGCGCGCCGTCGTCATGGCGGGCGGCGAGGGCACGCGGCTGCGGCCCATGACGGCCAACCTCCCCAAGCCGCTCCTGCCGATCGTCAATCGGCCCGTGATGGAGCATGTCCTCCGCCTGCTCAAGCGGCATGGAATCACCGAAACGGTCATCACCGTCCAGTTCCTCGCCTCGCTCGTGCGCAACTACTTTGGTGACGGCGACGAGCTCGGCATGACCCTCCAGTACGCGAATGAGGAAGTGCCGCTCGGCACAGCGGGCAGCGTCAAGAACGCTGAGGAGGCCCTCCGTGACGAGCCGTTCATCGTCATCTCCGGCGACGCGCTGACCGACATCGATCTCACCGCGCTGGTCGAGTTCCACCGCTCCCGTGGCGCACTGGTCACCATCGCCCTCAAACGGGTGCCCGACCCGCTCGAGTTCGGAATCGTCATCGCCGACGAGTCCGGCCGGATCGAACGGTTCCTCGAGAAGCCGACCTGGGGGCAGGTCTTCTCGGACACCGTCAACACCGGCATCTACGTGATGGAGCCCGAGGTCCTGGCCCACGTGCCGACCGGCGAGGCGTCGGACTGGGCTGGCGACATTTTCCCCAAACTGCTTGCGGACGGCGGCAGCCTCTACGGATACGTCGCTGACGGCTACTGGGAAGACATCGGCACCCACGAGAGCTATCTACGGGCGCATGCAGATGTGCTCAACCGTCAAGTGCAGGTTGATATCGATGGTTTCGAGGTGTCACCCGGCGTCTGGGTGGCCGAGGGTGCGGAGGTCGACGCGGAGGCGCGCATCATCGGTCCGGCCTACATCGGCGACTACGCCAAGGTCGAAGCGGGAGCCGAACTGCGCGAATACACCGTTCTCGGGAGCAACGTCGTGGTGAAGACCGGCGCCTTCCTGCACCGGGCCGTCGTCAACGACAACGTGTATGTGGGCCAGGGCGCCCACCTCCGTGGCTGCGTCGTCGGGAAGAACACCGACATCATGCGCAACGTGCGCCTGGAAGAAGGGTCGGTCATCGGCGACGAATGCGTGGTCGAGGAGGAGGCTTTCATCTCCTCGAATGTGAAGGTCTACCCGTTCAAGACCATCGAGGCCGGCGCCGTCGTCAACACCAGCGTCATCTGGGAGTCGCGCGGCACCCGCTCGCTGTTCGGTCCGCGCGGGGTGTCGGGCCTCGTCAACGTGGAGATCACCCCCGAGCACGTCGTACGACTTGCCAGTGCCTATGCGACGTTGCTGCGCAAGGGCTCGACCGTCACCACGGCGCGCGACGCGTCCCGGGCGGCCCGCGCGCTGAAGCGTGCCGTCATCGCGGCGCTCACCGCGAGCGCCATCGACGTCCGTGACCTGGAGGTGGCCCCGACCCCCGTGATCCGCTGGGATGTGGCCTCCGGGGACGCCGTGGGCGGGATCATGATCCGCACGTCGCCGGCGGATCCCCAGTCGGTGGACATCCTGTTCCTGGATGACCGAGGGATGGACATTTCGCAGGCGATGCAGCGAAAGCTCGAGCGCACCTTCAGTCGGCAGGAGTTCCGCCGAGCCTTTCCTGGTGAGATCGCCGACCTCACCTTCCCGGCCCGGACACTCGATGTCTACTCCCACGAATTGACCCGTGCGGTGGACACGACCGGTGTTGCCCAGGCCAATCTCAAGGTCGTCATCGACGCCGCGGGGGGCTCCGCGAGCCTCGTTCTGCCCCTGCTCCTCGGTCAACTCGCCGTCGATGTCCTGATCGTGAACGGTCGGCTCGACGAGTCCCGCACGACCGAGAGCCTCGCCGAGCACATGGGCCAACTGCAACGCCTCGGCGAGCTGGTGTCGTCGTCGCGGGCGGCATTCGGCGTCCGCTTCGACCACGTGGCGGAGCGCATCGCGATCGTCAACGAGCGCGGCGAGCTCATCCACGACGACCGGTCGCTCCTCGTCCTGATGGACCTCGTCGCCGCCGAGGGCCGCACCGGCCGAGTGGCGCTGCCCGTGACCACCACCCGTATCGCGGAGGCCGTCTCCCGCTTCCACGGAGTCGGCATCGAATGGACATCGACGTCTCCGGACGACCTGACCCGCGCGTCCCTCGCCCCCGGTGTGCTCATGGCCGGCGACGGTCGCGGCGGCTTCGTCGTCCCGGAATTCTCGTCAGCACTGGATGGGATCGCCGCCTTCGTCCGGCTCCTCGGCCTCGTGGCGCGGACGAATTTGACGCTCAGTCAGATCGATGCCCGGATCCCGCAGGCACACGTGCTCCACCGCGACGTCCCGACACCCTGGGCGGCGAAGGGCTTGGTGATGAGGTCCGTCGTGGAGGCCGCCGGCGACCGGCAGATCGATACGACGGACGGCGTCCGGGTCGTGGAGAAGGACGGGAGCTGGGCCATGGTCCTGCCGGACCCCGGAGAGGCGCTCACGCACGTGTGGGCGGAAGCCCCCGACGACGCCGCCGCCACCGCCCTGCTGCACGAATGGGCGAGCGTCGTGGAGCGCACGCACCCCTGACCGCGCGGCGGCACCGGCGCGTCGGCGCCGCGCTGCACAATGGCACGCATGACAGTCCAGGGCGGTGGCCGGGAGCGGTCTCCCGGCGGGGAGCACGAATCGGCGACAGCCGCCCTCCACAGTGGGGCCGAGGCGAAGCGCGTACCCGTCGCAGCTGTGGATCGCGCGAATGTCGCCGCGTCGATGTCTATCCTTGTCGACTTGGTGACGCATAGTCTGGAACCTGAATACGCGGCTGCGTCGCTCCGCACGGCAGCACCGGGCGATGCCGCCCGGGGCGATGTCGCCCGGGGCGATGTCGCCCGGGGCGATGCCGCGTCGGACGGCGCAGCGCCGGGCGGCGCGCGACGTCGGGGTCGCCCGCTCCGGCGCTCGATCGTCGTCGTCTGCCTCGCCGTGCTCGGCTTGCTGCTCGGCCTCGGTGCCCGGCGACAGCGCATCGACGCCCCCACTGCGGCGCGAGCGCATGCCAAGCTCGCCGACCAGGTGCGCGCGGCCACCGCGACCGTGCAGTCGCTCGCCGATTCGGCGCAGGCCCTGCAGGTCGACTCGGACCGCCTGCGGGCAGCGGCACTGGGCACGGACGGCGCCGGCGTCGCCTCCCGGCTCGGCGCTGCGCAACGAGACAGCGCCTCGACGGCCGTGACCGGACCCGGGCTGCATCTCACGATCGACGACGCGCGGGTGGCAGCGGGCGCCGAGGCCGACCCGGCGTCCCGCGTCACCGACCGTGACCTGCAACGAGTCGTCAACGGACTGTGGGCGTCCGGCGCGGAGGCGATCACGATCGGGGGAGTGCGGCTGACCGCCCGCAGCAGCATTCGGACGGCCGGGGAGGCAATCCTGGTCGACTTTCGACCGGTCGAGCTGCCGTACTCCATCGACGCGGTCGGCGACCCGGCCGCCATGGACCGCGCCTTCGCCGCGTCCAGCGGCGCAGTCGACATGCGCGCCTTGGCTGCGACGTACGGGATCAGGTTTACCGTGGCCCGCGCGAGTCGACTGACCGCGTCCGCCGGCACGGACCTCCCGTTGCGACTCGCGACCGCGCTACCGACGGCCGCCGTGTCGTCGGCCGCGGTGTCGTCGGGGACTCTTCCCCCCGACCCTGCCCCTGCCCCCACGGGTGGAGGCTCGTCCCCATGATTCCTGCCCTCGCCCTGGTCGTCGGTGTCGTTGCCGGCGTCTTCTTCGAACCCACGGTGCCCGTCTGGCTGACGCCCTACCTGCCGATCGCCGTCATTGCCGCGCTCGACGCCATCTTCGGCGCGGTGCGCGCGCGGTTGGACGGTGTCTTCGACGACAAGGTCTTCGTCGTCTCATTCGCGTCGAACGTGCTCATCGCGGCGCTCATCGTCTTCCTCGGTGACCAGCTCGGGGTGGGCGCGCAGCTCTCGACCGCCGTGGTGGTGGTGTTCGGCATCCGGATCTTCACGAACGTGGCAGCCATCCGGCGTCACATCTTCCGCGCGTGACGGACGCCGCCGTGCCCCCGCAGGACGGGGCCGCCGCCACCCCGCAGGACGGGGCCGCCGCCACCCCGCAGGACGGGCCCGCCGCCACCCCGCAGGACGGGCCCGCCGCCACCCCGCAGGACGGGCCCGCCGCCACCCCGACAGCCCAGAGTGCGGTCGGTCGACCCCTCGGGTCCGGGCGCGCCGTGCTGGCGTTGCTGCGGCCACGGTGGAGCCGCGCGCAACTTCTCATCGCCGTGTTGTGCGCCCTCGTGGGCTACGCCCTCGTGGTGACAGTGTCCGTTCAGCGGGCACCGCACGCCCTGGACCAGGCGAGCTCGGAGGACCTCGTCCGCATCCTGTCGGACCTCTCCCAACGATCGGAGAGGCTCCGCACGCAGATTGCCCAGCTGCGCGCCGAGCACGACGCGCTCGCCGGTTCGGGGGACCGCTCGCAAGCGGCCGTCGACGACGCCAGGCACCGGGCCGACGCGCTCGGCATCCTCGCGGGCACCACCGCGGCGGCCGGCCCAGGCATCACGCTCACGATCGAGGACCCGAAACACACGGTCCCCGCCGACTCACTGCTCGACGCCATCGAGGAACTGCGCGACGCGGGGGCCGAGGCGATGCAGATCGGGTCTGTCCGGGTGGTGGCTTCGTCGTACGTCCAGGACGATCCGCGTGGGATCGTGGTGGACGGCGGGGTGGTGCGGCCGCCGTACCCGATTGTCGCTCTCGGCGACGCGCACACCCTCTCCGGCGCGCTCGGGATCCCCGGCGGCGTGCTCGACACGATGACGCAGTACGACGGCGCCCATGCGACCGTGAGCGAGAGCGCGTCGTTGCGTGTCGAGGCGTTGAAGGTGCTCGCGGCCCCTCGCTACGCTCAACCGGCAGTGACTGCACCGTCCTCCGCCCAGCCGGGCTGAGCCACGACACGCGAGGGAGAAACCGTGTATCCCGAGGACCTCAAGTACACCGCCGAGCACGAGTGGGCGCGCGCGGACGGGGCCAGCGTCACCGTCGGGATCACCGCGTTCGCCCAGGAAGCTCTCGGCGACATCGTCTACGTGCAACTCCCGGCGCCCGGCGCCGAGGTAACGGCCGGTGAGGCGATCGGCGAGGTCGAGAGCACCAAGAGCGTGTCAGACGTGTACGCGCCCATCTCGGGCGTGGTGACGGAGCGCAATGCCGCGCTCGACGCCCGACCGGAACTCATCAACGAGGACCCCTATGGAGAGGGCTGGCTCTTCCGGCTGCAGCCGACTGCCGCCGGCGCGGTCGACGGTCTGCTCGATGCCGCCAGCTATCAGAGTCAGATACAGGACTAGAGTCTCGACCTGTACGACAGACTCAGCCGATTCAGAAGGAACACCGGTCCGATGTTGACCCGCGCCGTCGGGTCGGGCTAGCCTCGCGCCACCGTCAAGCTCCGCTTCGCGTCGAGGGTCACCCCGGCAGTCGTGCTGCTGCCGCGGTCCGGGGTTGCACATGGCTTTGGCACTAGAGATTTCCCAGGAGGGGCGCTGATGTCGACCGTGTTCTGCACGCGGTGCGGTCACGAGAATCCCGACGACAGCCGGTTCTGCGCGCAGTGCGGGGCCATGCTGACGAAGTCGGTCGGGCTGCAGGAGGGCGGGACGGACGCGACGTCCACGATCTCGTTGACGGGCATCGAGGGCCTGGAGCACGAACCACAGCCCGACGAGGAATCCGTCGGCACCACGGCGGCGGTCGAGCTCCTGCCTGCCGACGCCGCGCTGCTGGTGGTGAAGCGCGGCCCCAACGCGGGCAGCCGCTTCCTGCTGGACAAGCCGGTGACGACGGCCGGGCGTCACCCCGAGAGCGACATCTTTCTGGACGACGTGACGGTGTCGCGTCGGCATGCGGAGTTCGTGCGCGGCGACGCCAACACGTTCTCGGTGCGCGACGTCGGCAGCCTGAACGGCTCCTACCTCAACCGCGAGCGCATCGACGAGGCCCCGTTGACCAGCGGGGACGAGGTCCAGGTCGGCAAGTTCCGGCTCGTCTTCCTGACCAGTGGACGCACGGAAGGTGTCAGCGCCTGATGCCGAGTCCCGCGGCCAGCCGGCCGGCCCTGAGCATCGGCGAAGTGTTGTCGCAACTTCGCCCCGACTTCCCCGACGTGACCATCTCCAAGATCCGGTTCCTCGAGTCCGAGGGGTTGGTGGAGCCGCAGCGCACGGCGTCCGGTTACCGCAAGTTCACGCGCGACGATGTCGCCCGCCTGCGCTACGTGCTCTCCGCGCAGCGAGACCAATACCTTCCGTTGCGCGTCATCAAGCAGCACCTCGAGGCGCTCGACCGTGGTCTCGACCCCCCTGGCCCCAGCGGAGGGGGCCCGCGGGTGCCGGTGGGCCTCATGTCTGTCGACGGGCTCCCCGGGCCGGAGACCTTCGGTCGGGACGCGGGCGATGTCCGACTGTCCCGCGAGGAGCTCATCGACGAAGCGGGCATCACGCCCGCTCAGCTCACGACCCTCGAGGAGTACGCCTTGCTCGCGACGCGCTCCGGTGGCGGCTACGACGCGGACGCACTCATGATCGCCAAGACCGTAGCCGACATGGCCCGTTTCGGCATCGAACCGCGGCATCTGCGGGCGTTCCGGAGTGCTGCCGACCGCGAGGTGGGTCTCGTCGAACAGGTCGTGACGCCCCTCGTCCGCCAGCGAAATCCGGAGGCGCGCGGGCGCGCCGAGGAGACGGCCAAGGAGATCGCGGCGCTGTCCGTGCGGCTGCATGCCACGTTGGTGAAGGCGGGCTTGCGCCCGGTTCTGCAGCGCTGATCTGCAGCGCTGATCCGCAGCGCCCGTCGCGGTCGACTCGCGGTCGAGTCGCGGTCGAGTCGCGGTCGAGTCGCGGTCGACTCGCGGTCGACTCGCGGTCGACTCGCGGGCACGGCGTCTGCTGCGACGTTCGCGTCGGTCCGGGTTCGGGGTCCGGTGTTACGTTTGTTCTCAGGCCGGATCGGACGTCAGGAGCTGTCGTGCACGAGCTGAGCGTCGTCGGCGTCCGCGTGGAACTGCCGTCGCAGCAGCCGATCGTGCTCCTGAAAGAAGCGCACGGCGATCGCTACCTCCCGATCTGGATCGGTGCCGTCGAGGCCACCGCGATCGCCTTTGCACAACAGGGCGTCGTGCCGCCCCGGCCGCTCACCCACGACCTTCTCAAGGACGTCCTCGTCGCGCTGGGCGGCAGGCTCTCGGCGGTGCAGATCATCAACCTGCGCGAAGGCGTCTTCTACGCCGACCTCGTGTTTGCTGATGGGCTGCGGGTCAGTGCCCGTCCATCCGACGCCATCGCGCTCGCGCTGCGGGCGAACGTCACCATCTACGGCGAGGAAGCTCTCCTCGACGAGGCCGGCATCGCCATCCCTGATGAGCAGGAGAACGAGGTCGAGCGCTTCCGCGAGTTCCTCGACACCATCACCCCTGAGGACTTCGACGGCGGCTCCTGATGTCAATCTGAAGTGGAGGTTGAGGGTTGATCGTCGGCGGCGTGTCGCATTGACGGTCCGCACGAGGATGCTTACCGTGACGTTATTACGTCGGTGTCGTTTCCCGGCGTGGCGACCAGGAGGCCTCGTGGACCAGTTCGGCGACGACACGCGGGCCGGCGAGCAGGCGACGCTTTTCCCCGACGCCTCAGACCATCTCAGCGACGATGTCGGCTACCGCGGCCCCACCGCGTGTTCCGCGGCCGGCATCACCTATCGCCAGCTCGACTACTGGGCCCGCACCGGCCTCGTAGCGCCCAGCGTCCGGCCCGCGAAGGGCTCCGGCTCGCAGCGGCTCTATGGCTTTCGGGACATCCTGGTCCTCAAGATCGTCAAGCGTCTTCTCGATGCCGGGGTGTCCCTCCAGAACATCCGGACGGCCGTCACCCATTTGCGCGAGCGCGGCGTCCGCGACCTGGCCGTCATCACGCTGATGAGCGACGGCGCGAGCGTCTATGAGTGCACATCCGCAGATGAGGTCGTGGACCTGCTGGCGGGTGGCCAGGGCGTATTCGGCATCGCTGTGGGCAGTGTCGTCCGGGAGGTCGAGGGCTCGCTTGCCGCGCTTCCGTCCGTGCGCGCGGACGATCCTGGCACCGAAGTTGCGGCAGACGACGAACTGGCATCACGCCGCAAGCGCCGTACGAGCGCCTGACACCGCAGCGCGGCCCCCGCCGCCCCGCCGCCGCCGCCGGAGTAGGCGCTAGTGACGGCATGTCGCCGCGAGTTGCCGTGCGTCGCCGCCGCGAGTTGCCGTGCGTCGCCGCCGCGAGTTCCCGTGCGCTGCTAGCGTCGGAAGGGACCAGCGTGCGTGCCGGACCCGGTGTGAGCCGGGCTGGCCGACCGACGACCGCCGTGGTGCGCATCGGCGCGTCGTGCTGGACAGCCGCGGCGGTGAGGGAGAGTCAATGGACGAGGCGCCGCCGTTGGGCACCGAGGGCAGCATCGGCTTCGTCGAGCGACACATCGGCCCGGACGCGGCCCAGCAGCTGAAGATGTTGTCGGTCCTCGGCTACGCCAGCCTGGACGACCTGGCCGCGACCGCCGTACCTGCCGCCATCCAGGCCTTCGAAGCGCTCGATCTGCCGCACGCGGCCAGCGAGCAGGACGTGCTCGCCGAGCTGGCCGCCCTGGCCGGGCGCAATGAGCCTGGCCGCTCGATGATCGGACTTGGCTACTACCGGACCGTCCTGCCTGCCGTCATCCGGCGGAACGTGCTCGAAAACCCGTCCTGGTACACGGCATACACCCCGTACCAGCCGGAAATCTCTCAAGGTCGACTTGAACTTTTGCTTGCGTTCCAGACGATGGTGGCTGATATCTGCGGTCTGCCGTTGGCCAATGCGAGCCTCCTTGATGAGGCGACCGCCGCAGCGGAGGCGATGGCCCTGGCCTTTCGCGCCACGCGCGCCGACGGGGCCTTCCTGGTCGACGCCGATGTGCATCCACAGACCCTCGCGGTGCTGCGGACGCGAGCTGCGCCGGTGGGTGTGCGCCTCGAGGTGCTCGAGCTGAGCGCGCAGACCGTGCTGTCGTACGAGGGTCCGATCGTCGGGGCGTTGCTGCAGTATCCCGGGTCGTCGGGGCGGGTGCGCGACCTCGCGCCGGTCGCCGCGGCCCTCAAGGAGCGCGCGGCCGTCGTCGCTGTGGCGACCGACCTCCTGGCCCTCACGCTTCTCCGGCCACCGGGCGAGTTCGGTGCCGACGTGGTCATCGGGTCGGCGCAGCGGTTCGGGGTGCCACTCGGGTTCGGCGGGCCGCACGCCGGCTTCATGGCGGTCCGCCAGGACCTGTCGCGGCAATTGCCCGGTCGGCTCGTGGGTGTCTCCGTCGATGCGGAAGGATCCGTTGCCTATCGGCTCGCGCTGCAGACGAGGGAGCAGCACATCCGGCGGGAGAAGGCCACGAGCAACATCTGCACCGCGCAGGTGCTCCTGGCCATCATCAGCGCGCTGTACGCCGCCTATCACGGGGCGGACGGTTTGCGCGCAATCGCGCACCGGGTCCATGGGCACGCGGCGACACTCGCCGATCGTCTCGCAACAGGCGGTTTTTCCGTGGTCCACCGCGCGTTCTTCGACACCGTGCGGGTCTCCGTCCCCGCGAAAGCCGCCGCAGTCGTCGGCCGGGCGCGGCAGGCGGGCGTCCATCTGCTGATGGTCGACGAGGACACCGTCGCCGTCGCGTGTGACGAAGCCACGACGGCCACCGACATCCGCACCGTCCTCCAGGCATTCGGCATCTCAGAGGCCACCGCGAAACCGGTGGCAACTGACAGACATATCGACAAGTCGTTAGAACGAGAGACCGACTTCCTCACGCACCCGACTTTCTCGTCGTACCGGTCAGAGACAGCGCTGCTGCGCTACCTCCGCCGGCTCGCGGACCGAGACCTCGCGCTTGACCGCACCATGATCCCGCTCGGGTCCTGCACGATGAAGCTCAACGCCGCGGTCGAGATGGAACCGATCACCTGGCCCGGCTTTGCGGATGTGCACCCGTTCGTGCCGCGGGACGCCGCCCTCGGCTACGACGCCCTGATCACCCAACTCGAGACGTGGCTGGCCGAGATCACCGGCTACGACGCCGTGTCGGTCCAGCCCAATGCCGGGTCACAGGGTGAGCTCGCCGGCCTTCTCGCGATCCAGGCGTTCCACGCGGCCAGCGGCGACGCCAACCGCGACGTCTGTCTCATCCCGGCGAGCGCGCACGGCACGAACGCCGCCAGTGCAGTGATGGCCGGCATGCGGGTGGTCGTCGTCGCGTGCGACGAGGGCGGCAACGTCGACATGGGCGATCTGCGCGAGAAGATCGAGACCAACGCCGACCGGCTGGCGGCGATCATAGTGACGTATCCGTCGACCCACGGTGTCTACGAGGCCACCATCGCCGACCTGTGCGCCGCGGTCCACGATGCGGGTGGCCAGGTCTACGTGGACGGCGCCAACCTCAACGCCCTTGTCGGGCTCGCGCGGCCCGGCCGCTTCGGAGCGGACGTCTCACACCTCAACCTGCACAAGACGTTCTGCATCCCGCACGGTGGCGGCGGGCCCGGTGTCGGCCCCGTTGCCGTGCGCGCCCACCTCGCCCCCTACCTGCCGGGCCACCCGCAACGCCCGGACGGTCCTGCTGTCGTCGGCCCGGTCTCAGCGGCTCCCTTCGGCTCGGCGGGCATCCTCCCGATCCCCTGGGCCTACATCCGACTGATGGGGGGCGACGGCCTCAAACGGGCCACCCAGGTCGCCATCCTCAACGCCAACTATGTCGCCCACCGGCTCGATCCCTACTTTCCCGTCCTCTACGCGGGCGCCGCCGGGCTCGTGGCCCATGAGTGCATCCTCGATCTGCGGCCTCTGACCAAGACCACCGGCGTCACGGTGGACGACGTCGCCAAGCGGCTCATGGACTATGGCTTTCACGCTCCGACGATGTCGTTCCCGGTGGCAGGCACCCTGATGGTCGAACCCACGGAGAGCGAGGACCTCGCCGAGCTGGACAGGTTCTGCGACGCGATGATCGCGATCGCCGGCGAGATCGAGCAGGTCGGCGACGGCACGTGGCCGGCCACCGACAACCCGCTGCGCAACGCGCCCCACACCGCGCCGATGCTCACCGGGGACTGGCCGCACCCCTACAGCCGCGAGTTGGCGGTGTTCCCCGTGGCCCACCTGCGGCACGGCAAATACTGGCCGCCGGTGCGGCGCATCGATTCCGCGTACGGCGACCGAAACCTGGTCTGCTCCTGCCCGCCGTTGTCCGCGTACGGCGACTAGGTGCCGGCCTGCCCCACGTGCGCTGCCCCGCTCGCCAGCCGCGGTCTGGTCCGGGCGGCCCGCCAGGACGCGCCCGCAACGCGTGCGCTCTGGGAGTGCGCCGCGCACCCACGCCACCGCTTCGCTGCCTGGACCGACTCGCCGGCCACCCTCGTCGGCTGGACCGCGTCGTGGTGGCCGCGGGCCGGCCTGCGACCGGATCTCGAAGCTGACCGCCCGCCGCACTGGGCCTGACGGAGCCCGCCGCACTGGGCCTGTCGGAGCACGTGGCACTGGGCCTGACGCGGCCCGCCGCCCGGGTGCGCAACCGTCAGGTGCGGCCGTCGCGCTCCTGCGCCGCGTGCAACGACGCGGTGCGGGTCATCCAGTCGGCGTGCCGCACCGGCAAGCCTGCGTCACGCAGGGCCGCCACCACATCCGCGTCGTCGTCGATGAGGACCGCGAGTCGGCCCTTGTCCGCGAGCTGCCGTGCCACGGCGAGCTTGACCAGACGCGCCGGCCGCCGGTCGCCGTCGCGGCGCATCAGCAACGTGCCGGCCGGGAGGCCCTGCGCGCGCAGCCAGGCCGCCGTATCGGTCCGGGTGCGCTCCGGGCGCCCCGTCAGGTAGACGATTTCGTGGTCCGCACCGAAGGCCGCCGCCAGCGCGAGTCCCTCGGCGAGGGGTGCGTCATCGACCGCCGCTGCGAAGAACATGTCCCAGTTCTTCGGCCTGGACTCGACGTGATGCAGCCGGTGCCGGACGTCGGCGAGCACGCCGTCGATGTCGAAGACGGCAATCGGCCGCTGCTCGGTCACCTCGTCATTCCTTGTCGTACACGCGCCCGCGGCGGCTGAGCTCCGCCTCGCCGTACGCTCCCTCGATCGTGGCCTCGACCTCGTAGTCCGTCACGGCGGTCGGGTCCTTGCCGATCAGGGCCTTGGCGCGGCTCGGCAGCGGCTGCGCCGCGTCCATCGCCGCCCGCGAGTCCCACACGAACGTCGCCCCCCACGTGTTGGTCTCGCCGTTCGCGACCCAGACCTTCAGTCGCAGGCCGGGGACCGCGGCGAATGCGTCCACCGACTCGTCCCTGAGGTAGTCACGCAGCGAAGCGATCGTCATCGGACTGTCGGTGAGGTCCCACAGGACCGTGCGCACGTACATGGCGCCATCCTGCCAGTGCCGCGCTTCAGGCCGGGACGAAGGTCACCGTCCGCGCCACCGGGTCGGCGGCGGTCAGGGTGAGCCGCACCCGGTCGCCGAGGGGGAGGGGTGTGGACATGCGAGTCCGTACGGCGGGCTCCGCCAGCTGTACGACGGAACTGTGGTCGTCACTGTCGACGACCACCGCATCGAACGACTCCCCGACCCGGGTGGCGAGGAGCAGCGCCTCGACGAGGTCGACGACAGCCTGGTCGGCGGCGTGCGCGCGGCGGCCGCTCGCGCCCATCGCCTCGGGCAGCTTCGGCAATGCCTCCCGCACGGGGGCGGGCACCGGCTCGCCCGCGCACAGCGCGACGCACAGGTCGCCGACGTAGCGGTCCGCGAGCCGCCGCAGCGGTGCCGTCGCATGGGCGTAGTCAGCGCCGATGCCGGCATGCCCGGCGTCTGCGGGGGGCGCCCCGTCGAAAGCGCGGTAACCGGCCCCGCGGAACAACGGCGGAGCCTGGTTGAGCAGCGCCGCCTGGTGGGGGTCGTGCGGGTCCAGCCGGGCGAGCACGTCGGCGTACGTGTCGGCGACCGGCCAGTCGACGCCGAGTGCTGCGGCTGTCCGCCGGAAATGCGCGACCGAGCGGGGGTCGGGCGCCGGCAGGGTGCGCAACAGCCCGAGCCGCGCGTGGGTCATCAGCCCCGCCGCCGCGATGCCGGTCAGCATGCTGATCTGGGCGTTCCAGTCCTCCAAGGGGAGGCCGGCGCGGTAGGTCAGGGACGCTGCACCGGCCGCGTCGATGTCCACCTCCTGCTCCGGGACGCGCATGTCCGCGCCCCCGTTCGCGCGCTGGACCGCCATGCGCAGGGCGCCGATCTCGGCGAGAACGGAGACCCACGGCTCGGCCGTGCCCGCCGCCAGTGCCGCCTGCACGGTGACGTAGTCGTGGCGCGCGCGGCTGCGCACCGTGGCCCGCTCCACGTGCGTGGTGGTCAGCTCGCCGGCGGCGTCGAGCGTCAACGTCCACAGGAGCGCAGGCCGGTCGACCCCGGGCAACAGGCTCGCCGCACCTTCGCTGAGCGTCGCAGGGTAGAGCGGGATGCGCAGGTCCGGGAAATAGAGCGTCTCGCCGCGCGCCCACGATTCGGTGTCCAGGGGGGAGCCGGGCTCGACCCAGGCCCCGACATCCGCGATCGCGTAGCGCACGACG
Source organism: uncultured bacterium (assembly GCA_964236265.1). GTDB lineage: Bacteria > Actinomycetota > Actinomycetes > JAVEEB01 > JAVEEB01 > JAVEEB01. Next base: position 20,108 of record CAXSDE010000012.1, on the reverse strand, counting down.
AACCCGCTGTCGGCGCGCTCCACCGCCATGGCCTGGTCGAGATCCATGCTGCCCGCCGGATCGATCGTCACGAAGTCGACGTCCCTCCGGTCGGCGCGTTGCCACGCAGGCCCGCGGCGCACCGCGTCGTCCGCCGCGCGCAGCACCGCCGGCGGGAGGTCCAGGGGGACCCCGAGCTCCACGCGCAGCGCCGCGAACGCTTCCGCGGCCGTCGACGGAGTGGTGTGTACGACGATGCGTCGCATGCTCATGCGGTGTCCGTTCTCCAGCGGGCGGTCCCTGCGGGGAGTGAACCATTCCCGTCGCGGTCTTCGAGTGGGAAGTGTCACCCATCGACAGAGATGACAGCTATGAACGTCGGCGATCCAGCCCCGGACAGCGATGTGACATTTCCGCGATCTGGGTGCCGAGTGCGCCGCGCTGGGGGGTGGCGCGCGTGGGCTAGTGCCGATCCAGCCAACGTACAAAGGGAATGTGCCACCCGCACGGCCGTGGACTACCGGCTCTCGACATCCGCCCGGCGGCGTTCGCGCTGGAACGCACGGGGGTGCGCCCGTGCTGGACGCGCGACATCAGCTGAGGACATTCGGGCGCTCGTTGTCGAGAATCAGGCACTCCGGCCCGCGCTCAGGTAGTCTGGGAGGTGACTCCGGCAGAACGCCGGACTTCAATCTGCTCGTCGCCCGCCCCGCGCATCGGGACGCTGCCTGGCGACGACGGCGCCTGGACAGGCGCCACGCCTGGACAGGACCGCATTGAGTCAGAGTTTCGCCAGCCTTGGTATTCGCCCCGAACTCGTGGACGCGCTCGCCAAGCGCGGCATCGACACCCCCTTCGACATCCAGAGCCTCACGATCCGGGACGCCATCGCCGGCCGCGACGTGTGTGGTCAGGCCAAGACGGGCTCGGGCAAGACGCTCGCGTTCGGCCTCCCACTCCTGCAGCGCTTGGGCGCCGGAGCGCACACCCGCCACCCGCGCGGCCTCATCCTCGTCCCGACCCGCGAGCTCGCGAGCCAGGTCGTCGAGGAGCTCATCCCGCTCGGCGCAGCCATCGACCTGAGCGTCCTCGCGGTCTACGGCGGCGTCTCCCTCGGCACCCAGGGTGACCGGCTCGACAGCGGCGTCGACGTCATCGTCGCGACGCCCGGCCGGCTCGTCGATCTCATCGAACGCAAGATGACGTCCCTCGAGGACGTGCAGATGGCGATCGTCGACGAGGCGGACCGGATGTCCGACATCGGCTTCCTGCCGCCTGTCGACTGGATCCTGCGCCAGATGCGCGGCCACCGCCCGCAGACGCTCCTGTTCTCGGCGACGCTCGACTCTGTCGTCGACCAACTGGTGCAGCGCCACCTTGCCGACCCGGTCCGGTTCACGGTCGAGTTCAGCGACGACGGCGTGGCCGAGATGACGCACCGCTTCCTCGGTGTCCACCCGATGGACCGGGTGAAGGTCGCTGCGGCCATCGCCAAGACGGTGCCGCGCACGATCATCTTCACGCGCACCAAGCGCGGCGCAGACCGCGTGGCCGAAGAGCTCGCCGGCGAGGGTCTCGCGACCGCGGCGATCCACGGCGACCTGGCGCAGCCGGTGCGCGAGAAGGCGCTCAAGAAGTTTTCCGACGGGAAGATCAAGGTGCTGGTCGCGACCGACGTCGCCGCGCGGGGCATCCACGTCGACGACATCGACATCGTCATCCACTTCGACCCGCCGGCCGACCACAAGGACTACCTGCACCGCTCGGGCCGCACCGCCCGTGCCGGCCGCCACGGCCTTGTCGTCACGTTCGTGCTGTGGGATCAGAAGACGGAGGTCGACCGCCTCAAGAAGCGCCTGGGCTTGGAGAAGGAGCTGACGATCACCGTCTACTCCACCGATCCGCGCCTCGACGATCTGCTCAACGTCCACGAGGTGTCCGCGACTGTCGGCTGAGACACCGCGGCCCTCTCTCAGATCGTGTACGACCGGTCCCGCGGCGACCGCGGTCCGAAGCGGGGACGCTGCCAGGCCCGCGAGACATCGAGCAGCCGGATGACGCGGTAGCGGTGGGGCCGCCACGGCTCGAGCAGCTCCAGCATCGCCACGTCGTCGATGGGGTGCCCGACGAACGTCCAGCCGACGTTGCTCGCGAGGTGATAGTCCCCGACCGACACGGCGTCGCTGTCGCCGAGGGCTCGTTGGGCCACTTCCGCAGTGGTCCACGGGCCGACCCCGGGGATCGACAGGAGCCGCCGCGCCGCGTCCGCCACCGGGAGGTCGGCCGTTTCCTCGATGCGCCGGGCCACCTGCGCGCAGGCCAGTGCCGTGCGGGCCCGCCGGGCGTCGACGCCCGCCCGGTGCCACTCCCACGACGGGATCGACAGCCATTGGGCCGCCGACAGCGGCGACCGCATGCCCGCCGGACAGGGTCCCTCGGCGGGATCGCCGAAACGGATGTGCAGCCTGCTCCACGCCGCACGGGCGTCGATCGTGAGCACCCGCTGCTCGATCACCGCCGACATCAGCGCGTCGAGCACGAACCTGGTCCGCGGCGTACGCAGCCCTGGGTTGGCTCGGTGAGCCGCCGCCAGCAGCGGCAGCCGCGGGTCGAACGCGGAATGGTCGTCACGTTCTCCGAGCAGATCCGGCAGACGATGGAGCACGTCGGCCGACAAAGCTCCCCACGCCTCGCACGAGACGCTCGACCGATCCAGTTGCCGGAGGCGGAACGTCGCCGTGCCTGCGGCGCCGCGTGCGGTGCGCCAGACGTCTCCGCCGGCGGTCACCCGATGCGTGGGGTCGCCCGGGCCGCGGCCGAGTCGCTCGAGCGTCGTCCGTAGGTCGAGCAGGCGCACCGAGGTGAACACGCAATGCGCATCCGGTGCACGCCGCTGCGCTGGGACTGGCTCGGGCACGCCAGCAGCGTACGGCTCGTTCTGCCTGCCGAATGCGGCAGGCACGCAGCGCGCCGCATCTCAGACAGAGCCGGGGCGCTTCGCGGGGCCCGGGCAGGCGATAGGCAGGTGGGCGGCAGGTGCCGTCCACCCACGAGCAGGAAGAGACCGACATGACGCAGCAGCCGGACCACGAACTCGAAGTCCTCGAGACCGACCAGGACGTGCCGCCACGTCCCGAGGAAGAAATCGCAGATTCCGCTCCAGGCGGCGTCCCCGCGGTCGACTGAATCAGGGGTAGGCAGGTCTGCCCGGGCGCTGGGGTGTGTGCCGTCCCGTCCGGCGATCGAAAGGGCTCCCGGTCGCGGAAGAAGGCAATACGGTCCGGGCCGACAAGCGCCGATAGAAGACGGTGAGCGACGGGTCGTCCAGGTGGAGCAGGAGGTGGTCGCGGTGCCGGTGCCATCGGTTGTCGACGACGAGCTGCTCAACCCTGCCCTCCTGCGGTGTACGGGGGCGCTGATGGCTCTCGTCGAGCCCACCGGTCGTATCCGTGCGCTCAACGCTGCCGCGGCCAACGCGGCCGGCGCATCCGTCGAGGCGCTCGTCGGCGGCGACCTGGAAATGCTCGTCACCCCACGTGACCTGCCCGACTTCCGCCGGGCACTGCTCGTCGTCGGCCGCGGTCGCGACATCGGAGAACGCGAGTTCGGTGTCGGTCCCGTCACCGGCGAGGTGCGGTCCATCGCGTGGTGCCTCACATTGCAGCCGGAGTCCGGCCTGATCTTCTGTGTCGGCATCGACGTCACGACGACGCGCCACGAGTTCGAAGTGCTGCGCAGCAAGGCGATCACCGACACGCTGACGGGCCTGCCCAATCGCGCCGGGCTGCTCGAGCAGCTGCAGAGCCTGCGTGGCAGCGGCGCTTCCGTCGTCTTCTGTGACCTCAACGCCTTCAAGGCCGTCAACGACACGCTCGGGCACAGCGTCGGCGACGCCGTCCTCGTCCAGGTCGCCCGCCGCTTGCGCCGGACGGTCCGCGGCGAGGATTTTGTCGCGAGGCTCGGCGGTGACGAATTCGTCATTGTCGTGCCGCCCGATCCGTCCGCCAACTTCGACATCCTCGGGCGCCGTCTCCTGCGTGCCATGGATCAGCCGATGATGTTGCCGGGTGGCCTGACCGTCACCGTGGGGATGTCCATCGGTGAGGGCGTCCTCGCACCGGGGGAGGACGTCGAGCAGGTGCTCAACACGGCCGATCACAACATGTACCGCATGAAATCCCGCCAGCCCACGCGCGCCATGGGCGCCGCGCCCCGCCCCGGAGTAGGCGCGGATTCAGGGAGTGGGGTCGAATGACGCTGGTAGGCTGCGCCCCCATGGAGACCAGCGAGCGGCCGTGGGGCACCTACACCGTTCTGCATGAAGCGGCCGACCACAAGGTCAAGACGATCACGATTGATCCGGGCCATCGGCTCAGTTATCAGACGCACGAGCGTCGCGCCGAGCACTGGCACATCGTCGCCGGAGCGGGCTTGCTCACTCTCGACGGCGTCGACCTACCAGTCGCGCCGGGCACCAGCGTCGACGTCCCGATCGGGGCCGCGCACCGCATCGCCAACACGGGCGCGCTCCCGCTCGTCTTCATCGAGGTCCAGGTCGGCGACTATTTCGGCGAGGACGACATCACGCGCCTCGACGACGACTTCGGCCGCGCCGCGCAATCCGTCTGACGCGTCCTCTGTCCCACCGCGCACCGCGGCGCGCTTATCGTGGGCTGATGTGCAGAAGCATCAAGACACTCCGTGAACCGTACGTCGAGGATGTCACCGGCGACGACATCTCCGCGGCCGCACTGCAATACGTCAGGAAGATCAGCGGCTTCCGGGCCCCGAGCCGGGGCAACCGGGAGGCGTTCGACAACGCCGTCGCCGCGGTGTCCGCCGCCACCGCCGCCCTGCTGGACCAGCTCGAAGTGCGGCCCGCGTCGTCGCGCGCGGACAGTCAGCCTGCGGCCAGCTGACAATTCGGGCACGACGTCGCCGGGCTCGACGTCGCCGGGCTCTGCGCGCCGACTGGCCGTGGCGTCACGCTCCGGTCTCGTCGTCGGCCGTCATCGGCCGGGGCCGCGGGAAGTAGAAGTCCTCCTCGTCGGTGGACAGGACATGCCCCCCGTCGTACGACGTGCTGAGCGTCAGTGACAGCAGTGACTCGATGACGACCGTCGAGCCGGCGCCGGCCAGGGCCTCGGCGTCGCCGTTGCCGTTGCCCATCAATCCGAGGCAGGGGCAGCCGGCGGCGACGGCGGCCGTGACACCGGCGGTCGAGTCCTCGATGACCAGGCACGCAGCCGGCGGAAGGTGCAGTCGTGCTGCTCCGAGCAGGTAACAGTCGGGCGCCGGCTTGCCGTGCGGAACGTCGCCCCAGACGACCGATGTCGTGACCGATGTCGCGGCGCCGAGCGCACGCAGAGCCCGCGCCAGCCTCGGCTCGGAAGCGCCGGTGACGCATCCCGTGGGAATGCCGGCCTTCGACAGAGCCGCGAGCAGTTGTGGCGCCCCGGGGACGATGTCGAAATCCAACGAGCGTTCGGCGCTGCGCACGGCCGCCAGCGCGGCGGCGCGGGTTGCCTCGTCGGTGCCGGAGAGGAAGTGCTCGATGGTGTGCTCGGGTGCGCAGCCGATGGCGTGGCGATGCAGCTCGTCGACGGTGGCGACGATTCCATGCGTGGACAGGACTGATTGCCACAGCGAGATGACGCCGCGTTCGGTGGAGATGAGGACGCCGTCCAGGTCGAACAGCACGGCTGAGATTGCTGCCATGTCAGCTGTTGTGTGCCGCGAGCAGGTGCATGTCGACCGCCGACGTCGTCCGGTGCCCTGTGTGCACTGTAGGGCGCCGGGTGTTGGATGGACGCCGGTGCCGGATCGGGCCGACCCCGAGGAGTCCCATGAGCGCGCGGTTCGAGGAGCTCGACTGGCGACAGACGCCGATGGGTGTCATCAGCCTGCGCCGTCGGCGTGACCCCGGCTCCGGCGACGACGTGTATGAGGTGAAGCTGGATGACGACTATCTGATGTCGAGCCTGTTCACCGTCGCGGAGATAGCGGTGGCGCGGCTGGCTCTCGCCCGGTTGAAGGGGACCGGCTGGGAGGTGGCCGTGGGGGGCCTCGGCCTCGGCTACACCGCGCGGACGGTGCTCGATTCGCCTGCTGTGCGGTCGGTGGTGGTGATCGAGGCTTTGGCAGAGGTTGTCGAATGGCACGAGAGAGGTCTGGTGCCGTTGGGCCGGGGTCTGGCCGGCGATCCGCGATGCCGGCTGGTGGTCGGGAACTTCCTCGAGCGCGCGGTCACGATCGGGATCGAGGGTGACCGGCGGTTCCACGCGATCGTCGTGGACATCGATCACTCTCCCCGACATCTGCTGCACCCCAGCCACGCGCGCTTCTACGAGCCGGCCGGGGTTGCCCGCTTGGCGCAGCAGTTGCACCCCGGCGGGGTCTTCGCCCTGTGGTCGGACGACCCGCCCGATGCCGACTACGAAGCGGTGCTGCGCACGGCGTTCGCGGAGGTGATGTCGGAGGTCGTCAGCTTCCGCAACCCCGTGCAGGACGGGACGTCGACCAACACCGTCTATTGCGCGACGGTGCCGGTAGGCAGCTATGGCCGGCGAGCAGCTCGGCCAGCGAGCAGCTAGGCCAGCGAACAGATAGGGGCCGGCGAGCAGCTACGGGCCAGCTGCGCCGGGTGCCCGCGACAGGCCGGTGCGCACATCGGCTACGCCCCCGTACGAGAGAGGTTGTGAGTGAGTGCTCACTCACCTAGACTGCCCGCGTGGAACCGGTCACTGCTGCGCTGCCCCCCGCCGGACGGCGGGCCAGCCCGTTGCCCCTCGACGAGCGGCGAGCGCTGCTCGTCGCTGCCACGACGCCGCTGCTCATGGAGCACGGGCGGCAGGTGACGACGCGGCAGATCGCACACGCGGCCGGTGTGGCGGAGGGCACGATCTTCCGGGTCTTCGAGGACAAGGAGGCGTTGGTGGACGCCTGCATCACCGCAGCCCGCGATCCGTCCGCGATGCTGACGGAGCTCGCGGACGTGGACACCGGTGCGCCGCTCGAGTCTCGCGTCGTCCGCATCGTCGACATCATGCAGCGCCGGCTGTCGGCCGTGCTCACACTTATGATCGCGGTCAGGATGGATCAACCGCGCGCAGCATTGGAAGCGCACCGCCGGGGTCGCCACGAGCAGGACGAGCTCGCCTCTGCGGCGGTCATGCGCATCCTCGAGCCCGACGCGTGGCAGTTCACCGTGCCGGTGCGCGACGTCGCGCGGGTGCTGCGCATGCTCACCTTCGCCAGCTCGCACCCCATGATCTCGGACGGTGAGTCGCTCACCCCCGAACAGATCTCCTCCATCCTGCTCGACGGGGTGCGCCGCCCCTCGACCTGCCCGCCCTCGTAAGGGGAGTGCCCGTGCTCTACCGACTCCTGCGCAGTCAGCTGCGCCCCTACCGCCGAGCACTCCTGGCTGTGGTCGTCCTCCAGTTTGCCGGCACGATGGCGTCGTTGTATCTACCGAGCCTCAACGCCGACATCATCGATCGGGGGATCGCCCGCGGGGACACGTCGTACATCGTGAGCACCGGCGGATGGATGCTGCTCGTCACCGCGATCCAGATCGCGTGCTCGATCGTCGCCGTCTACTTCGGCGCCCGCACGGCCATGGGTGTCGGACGTGATGTGCGCGCCGCCGTCTTCGCGCGTGTCGGCACCTTCTCCAGCCGGGAGGTGGCGCGTTTCGGGGCACCATCCCTCATCACGCGCACCACCAATGATGTGCAGCAGGTCCAGACGGTCGTGCTCATGTTCTGCGGGATGTTCGTGGCTGCGCCGATCATGTGCGTGGGCGGCCTCGTGATGGCACTGCGCGAAGACGTCGGCCTGTCCTGGCTGCTCGTCGTCAGTGTGCCCGTGCTCGTCGTCGCGATCGGCCTGATCATCCGCAAGATGGTCCCGCAGTTTCGACTCATGCAAGGTCGTCTCGACAGCGTCAACCGCGTCCTGCGGGAGCAGATCGCCGGCATCCGGGTCGTGCGTGCCTTCGTGCGCGAACCGCTGGAGCGTGCGCGATTCGCCCAGGCCAACGAGGACCTCACGGCGACCGCGCTGCGCACAGGCCGCTTGCAGGCACGGATCTTTCCGGTTGTCATGCTCGTGCTCAACATCTCGAGCGTGGCCGTGCTGTGGTTCGGCGCCCTACGCGTCGACAGCGGGCGCATGCAGATCGGGTCACTCACCGCCTTTCTCAGTTATCTCATGCAGATCCTGATGTCGGTGATGATGGCGACCTTCATGCTCACGATGATTCCCCGCGCGACCGTGTGTGCCGAGCGGATCATGGAGGTGCTGACCACCACCTCGTCGGTCGTGCCGCCGGCCTCGCCAGTGCGGGAAGTGACCGCGACGGGCCGACTCGAGCTGCGCGGAGTCGAATTCTCCTATCCAGGTGCCGACGCCCCGGTGCTGCGCGACATCTCCTTCGTTGCCGTAGCGGGCAGGACGACGGCGATCATCGGCAGCACCGGCTCCGGCAAGACGACACTGTTGTCGCTGGTGCCGCGGCTGTTCGATGCGACCGGCGGCTCCGTCCTCGTCGACGGCGTCGACGTGCGCGACCTCGCGCCCGAGGCGTTGTGGGAGCGCATCGGGATCGTGCCGCAGCGGGCGTACCTCTTTACGGGGACGATCGCGTCCAACCTGCGTTACGGCAACCCCGCTGCGTCGGACGACGAATTGTGGCGCTGCCTGGCGATCGCCCAGGCGAGCGAGTTCGTGGCAGCGTTGCCGGAACAACTCGCGGCGCCGATCGCGCAGGGTGGCACCAATCTGTCAGGCGGACAGCGCCAACGACTCGCGATCGCGCGCGCGCTGGTGCGCAGACCGGAGATCTATCTGTTCGACGACTCGTTTTCCGCGCTGGACCTCGGCACCGACGCCCGGCTGCGGGCGGCGCTTGCGAGCGTCACCGCGGAAGCGACCATTGTCATCGTCGCGCAGCGCGTGTCGACCATCGTGGGTGCGGACCAGATCCTCGTCCTCGAGGACGGCCAGATCGTGGGCCGCGGCACACATGAGCAACTCCTGCAGTCGTGCACGACGTACGCGGAGATCGTTTCTTCTCAACTCAACGCGCAGGAGGTGATTG
>CAXSDE010000012.1:0-11016 GCA_964236265.1 uncultured bacterium | reverse complement strand
GTTTCAACCCGCAGCAAGCGGACGAATCCTTCACCCTGCTCGACGCGCTCGTGGGACAAGAGATCGATTTTCTCCTGTCGGGCCACACGCATCTCGAACGCGCGCTCTCGGATCTCGAGGGCGCCAGCGACGCGATGACGGCGCGCTGGAAGCTCGCACTCGAGATCGCGGTGACCGTCCCCGACTCCCGGCCTGTTCGGCCGGCTCGGCCCGATCGGCCCGCGGGTGCGCCCGTGCCCGCGCGCCTCCCGGCGACCGGCCGGCCCGCACGCGGTGGCGGCCCGCCCTGGATGGGCATGGGCATGCCGGCGGAAAAGCCCATGACGTTCGTCCCGTCGGCGAAGCGACTGATGGGACGCTTGGGTCCAGAACGGCTGCGGGTGCTGGCGGTTGCCGCCCTCGCCCTCGTCAGCGTGGGCTGCAGCGTCCTCGGGCCGCGGATCCTCGGACACGCCACCGACACCATCTTCGGCGGTGTCGTCGGCAAGCAACTGCCGGCCGGCTCGACGCTGGCGGAGGCCGTCGCGCGTTTGCGGGCGGAGGGCAACGGGCGGATGGCCGACATGCTCAGCCGCATGCAGGTGGTGCCGGGAGCGGGTGTCGACTTCTCGCGGCTCGGTCGCCTGTTGCTGCTGGTCCTGATGCTCTACATCGCCGCGAGCCTCCTGTCGTGGATCCAAGGGCTCGTTCTGACCGGGATCGTGCAGCGGACGGTGCGCCAGCTCCGCGCGGACGCAGCGGACAAGCTCAACCGGCTGCCGCTGCCGTACTTCGACCAGCAGCCCCGCGGTGAGTTGCTGAGCCGCGTCACGAACGACATCGACAACATCCAGCAGAGCCTGCAGCAGACACTGAGCCAGCTCCTCACGTCGTTGCTGACAGTGGTCGGCGTGCTCGCGATGATGGTCTGGCTGTCCCCGTTGCTGGCGCTCGTGGCGCTCGTGGCGGTGCCGCTGTCCATCGTCGTGACCAAGCAGATCGCCAAGCGTTCCCAGAAACAGTTCATCGCCCAGTGGACCCACACCGGCGCCCTCAACGGGACGATCGAGGAAGCATTCACGGGACACGAACTCGTGAAGGTGTTCGGCCGCCAGGACGAGGTCGAGGGGGTCTTCACGGCCAAGAACGAGGAACTGTTCCGTGCCAGCTTCGGCGCCCAGTTCGTCTCCGGGATGATCATGCCGTCGATGATGTTCATCGGAAACCTCAGCTACGTCGTCATCGCCGTTGTCGGCGGCCTGCGGGTCGCGTCCGGCTCGCTGAGTCTCGGGGCGGTGCAGGCCTTCATCCAATACTCCCGCCAATTCACGCAGCCGCTGACACAGGTGGCCTCGATGGCCAACCTCATGCAATCCGGCGTCGCGTCCGCCGAGCGCGTGTTCAACCTCCTGGACGCGCCGGAACAGGTGCCCGACCCGCCGGAGGCTGTCGAGGTGCGCGCACCTCGTGGCCGGGTCGAGTTTGAACATGTGTCGTTCCGGTACGAGGCGGACCAGCCGCTGATCGACGACCTGTCCCTCGTCGCGGAGCCGGGTCAGACCGTCGCCATCGTCGGCCCGACGGGCGCCGGTAAGACCACGCTGGTCAACCTCATGATGCGCTTCTACGAGGTCGACAGCGGGCGTATCACTCTCGACGGGCACGACATCACGACGATGCGTCGCCAGGACCTGCGCCGCGAGATCGGCATGGTGTTGCAGGACACGTGGCTCTTCGGCGGCACGATCCGCGACAACATCCTCTACGGCCGTCCCGACGCCACGGACGCCGAGCTGCTGGCCGCGGCGACGGCGACCTTCGTCGACCGGTTCGTGCACACGCTTCCCGACGGCTATGACACCGTGATCGACTCGGAGGGCGGCAACATCAGTGCGGGGGAGAAGCAGCTCATCACGATCGCGCGGGCGTTTCTCGCCGATCCGTCGCTGCTGATCCTGGACGAGGCAACGAGCTCCGTCGACACCCGCACCGAAGTCCTGGTGCAGCGTGCCATGGCGGCGTTGCGCACCGACCGCACCAGTTTCGTCATCGCGCACCGGCTCTCGACCATTCGCGACGCGCACGTGATCCTCGTCATGGAACGCGGCGCCATCGTGGAGAAGGGCACCCACGAGGAGCTGCTCGCCGCCGAGGGCGCTTACTACCGCCTCTATCAGGCACAGTTCGTCGCGGCGACGGCGGAGAGCTGAGGATCGCCCGCGCAACGCGCGTCTATATCTTCGGTTGCTGCCACGTTAAGTCTTGGGCCCGGAGCTAGCCAGTGTCGGTGGGATTGCCTAGCATTCGGGCAATCCGGACGTCGCCCTCGACGTCCCCGCTACGAGAGGTGCAGCTGTGCATCGATCTGCTCGATACCTCGCGGTCGCCGCCGCAATCTCGCTGGGGACGGGGGCCGCGCTCACGTCGGGCACCGCCTCAGCCGCCGCGCCGGCGCGCACGACACTGCCCGGCAGTGTGCCGGCCTGGGCCAAAGGCTCGCCCGTTGGTGACGCCCCGTCCTCGGACTTCGTCCATCTCCGCGTCTACCTCAACTGGCGCAACGCCGCGGCGGTCCACCAGCTCGCGCTCGACGTGACGACGCCCGGCTCGCCGTCGTACGGCCGCTTCCTCTCCTCGGACCAGTTCCGTCAGCAGTTCGCGCCGTCCGTGTCGGACGTCGAGGCCGTTACGAGGTTCCTGCGCGGCGCCGGCCTGTCCGTGGTCGAGGTGGCGGACAACAACCGCTACGTGGCGGCGGAGGGGACCGTCGCGCAAGCGCAGGCTGCCTTCAGTGTCGCGCTCGGTGAGTATGCGACGGACGGTCTGACGCTGCGGGCGCCCGAGTCCGCGGTGTCCGTGCCCGCGTCCCTCGGGTCCATCGTCCAGGCCGTCGTCGGTCTCGACCAGAGCGGCCAGTTGATCGCACCCAACCGCGAGAAGGGTGAGGACACGGCGGTGACCCCGGCCACCGATGGCACCCCGCCGCCGGCACCGAGCGTCGGTTTTCGGGTCGGGCGTCCGTGCTCTTTGTGGTACGGCGAGAAGACGGTCTCCATGCCGCAGGCACCGGCATACGGATCGCCGGTCAAGCCGCTCGCGGTGTGCGGCTACACGCCGGCGCAGGTGCGCGGCCTGTATGGCCTGGACTCCGTGCCCGCGGATGGCTCCGGGCAGACGGTCGCCTTCATCGGTGCCTTCGCGAGCCCGACACTGGTCGAGGACGTCACGACCTACAGCCGCCTGCACAACCTTCCCGCACCGTCGATCACGCAGATCGTCAACAACGACATCTACAAGCACCCCAACCCCGATTACACGCCCGGCGACTATTACGGCGAGGAGACGCTCGACGCCGAGGCCATTCACACCACGGCTCCGGGCGCGAAGTTGCTCTTCGTCGCCGCGCGCGACGCTGACGAAGACTTCGACCGGGTGTTCACGAAGACGATCGACAAGCACCTGGCCAACATCTTCTCCATCAGCTACGGCTTTGTCGGAGAAGGTCTGCCGGCCGACTACATCGCGTCCATCAACAGCACGCTCGAGCAAGCGGCTGCGACGGGCATCGGCGTCTACAACTCGAGTGGTGACGACGGCGACGACACCACCGACTTCGAGGGCACGGCCGCCGTGGACTTCTATGCCTCCGACCCGTTCCTGACGTCCGTCGGCGGCACGTCCGCCGCGATCGTGCCGAGCCGTGCCATCCGCACGGAGTCCTACCTCGCCATCGATGATCCGAAATCACCGCTCAACAAGCCGGGCTGGAAGCGTTCGTTCGAGGTCGCGTGGCAGACGGGCCGTGACCCGCTGACCGGCACACTGAAGGGCGCCGGCAAGCGATGGACGTTCGAGGGCACGTTGTCGGAACCGCTTCCCGGTGGCTTCTTCGGGGGTGGTGGCGGCGGCGTCAGCTCGGTCTTCGAGGAGCCGGCCTACCAGCGCAACGCGATCGGCAACTACGGCTCACGTGTCGTGCCGGACATCTCGGCTGTCGGCGACCCCAACACCGGTCTGCTCGTCGGTCAGACGCAGCAGTTCAGCGACGGCACGGTCAAGTACGACGAATACCGCATCGGCGGCACCTCCCTGTCGGCGCCGTTGATGGCCGGCATGGCGGCCGTCGCCGACCAACTCGCCGGGCACCCGCTCGGGTTCCTCAACCCCCGGATCTACGGCGCCTACACGGCATCGCCGGGTGCGTACTACGACGTCGACCAGGCCGACCTGTTCGGGACGACGGTCCATGACCCGCTGCCCGCGGAGTTCCGCGTCAACTACGCCAACAATGAGGACGCCTCTGAAGGCCTGGTCTACAGCTTGCGAACGCTGGAGGAGCCGAGCCAGACCCTGCACAGCACACGCGGCTTCGACACGGCCACGGGCGTCGGCACGCCCAACGGGCAAGCGTTCTTCAACGCGATCGCCCACTAGTCAGCAGCACGTCAGCGCGCGCCCCGTCGGATTCGTCCGGCGGGGCGCCGCGGGGCCGGCACGCGGAGTCACCGCGAAACGGGCGGCGCGCCCAGGTCGCCCCCCACGCTTCGGCGGACCGGCGGGCCACGGCGCGGGCGCAGTAGGGGTCGCCGGAGCCGGAGACGACGAGTGACGGGACTCTCAACCGGGCAACGGGCAGGTCGACGAAGGTCGGAGCGGCCGGCGGGAACGCGGGACCCGACCAGACATCGCGCCGGCACTGTCGGTGCGGCGCCCTACTCTCGAGTCTTGCGCAACGACATGTCCCCACGCGAAGGAGATTGCCATGACGACGCTGTCCGGTCGGCCGCGAGCGGCCTTGCTCGTGATCGACGTGCAGAACGGCGTCGTCACCGGGGCGCCTCGACGCGACGCCGTGGTGACGTCCATCGGCACCCTCGTCGAGAAGGCCCGCGCGGAGCAGGTGCCCGTCGTATGGGTGCAGCACTCGGGCGAGGGTCTGGAGCAGGGGAGCGAGGGGTGGCAATACGTCCCGGAACTCCGCCGGCACGACGCCGAGCCGTTGGTGCACAAGACTTTCGGGGATGCCTTCGAGGGCACGGACCTCGAGTCCGTGCTCGCCGCGGCAGGAGTCGGTCACCTGATCGTCGCGGGTGCCGAGTCGGACGCGTGCATCCGATCGACCATCCACGGGGCTTTCGTGCGAGGCTACGACGTGACGCTCGTATCCGACGCGCACACGGCAGGCGACAAGAGTCAGTGGGGCGCCCCGCCGCCCGAGCAGGTCATCGCACACACCAATCTCTACTGGAGTTTCCAGCGGGCCCCGGGCCGCACGGCGGCGGTCGTCGACACCGTGGACGTGTCCTTCGACGGCTGACCACTCGGAGCGGCGTCGATGCGCGGCGACGTCAGTCCGTGCCGGATTCCATCGCGGCTTCGTCGAGCATGCCCTCGTCGGTGCCGCCGGCGCCGCCGCCGGCTGCGATCACCAGCGCGCCACCTGCCGGCATCGCGCCGATGAGGGTCGACTGCTGGGTCGTGCCGGTCAGTGCCGCCTGCTCGCCGCCGACCATGCCGAGGCGGGCGTACTGCTCGAGCTTGCTGCGGGAGTCGGCGATGTCGAGGTTGCGCATGGTCAACTGGCCGATGCGGTCGCCGGGGCCGAAGGCCGCGCCCTCCGTGCGCTCCATCGACAGTTTGTCCGGGTGGTAACTCAACTCGGGGCCGGTCGTGTCCAGGATCGAGTAGTCCTCGCCGCGCCGCAGCCGCAACGTGACCGCGCCGGTCACGGCCCGGCCGACCCAGCGCTGCAACGATTCGCGCAGCATGAGTGCCTGGGGGTCGAGCCAGCGGCCTTCGTACAAGAGACGACCCAGTCGCCGGCCCTCGGCGAAGTACGTCGCGAGGGTGTCCTCGTTGTGGATCGCGCTGATGAGCCGTTCGTAGGCGGCGTGCAGGAGCGCCATGCCGGGTGCTTCGTAGATGCCGCGGCTCTTCGCCTCGATGATGCGGTTTTCGATCTGGTCGGACATGCCGAGGCCGTGCCGGCCGCCGATCGTGTTGGCCTCGAGCACGAGGTGCACCGGCGAGTCGAATGTCTGCCCGTTGATAGAGACGGGGCGCCCCTGCTCGAAGGCGATGGTGACGTCTTCCGGGGCGATCTGCACGGCGGGATCCCAGAACCGGACGCCCATGATCGGCTCGACGATCTCGATGCCGGCGTTGAGGTGCTCCAGCAGTTTCGCCTCGTGGGTCGCGCCCCAGATGTTGGAGTCGGTCGAGTAGGCCTTCTCGGGGCTGTCGCGATAGGGCAGGTCGCGAGCCAGGAGCCACTCCGACATCTCACTGCGGCCACCGAGCTCGGCGACGAAATCCGCATCGAGCCACGGCTTGTAGATGCGCAGCGACGGGTTGGTCAGGAGGCCGTACCGGTAAAAACGTTCGATGTCGTTGCCCTTGAAGGTGGACCCGTCGCCCCATACCTGCACGTCGTCCTCGAGCATCGCCTGCACGAGCAAGGTGCCCGTGACGGCGCGGCCCAGCGGTGTGGTGTTGAAATAGGCACGGCCGCCGGAGCGGATGTGGAACGCCCCGCAGCCGAGCGCCGCGAAGCCCTCTTCCACGAGTGCCGCGCGGCAGTCCACAAGGCGCGCAATCTCAGCGCCGTACTCAGCGGCCCGGTCGGGCACCGAGTCGATGTCGGGCTCGTCCGGCTGTCCCACATTGGCCGTGTAGGCGCAGGGGATGGCGCCCTTCTCGCGCATCCAGGCGACCGCGACGGATGTGTCGAGGCCACCGGAGAAGGCGATCCCCACGCGTTCGCCGACGGGCAGGGAGCTGAGTACCTTTGACATACGCACAGTTTATGCACACCACTGCATGTGCATGCAATGGGGTTGGCTGGGGCACGGGGGCGGGCCGCGGTCGCCGCCTGCTGTCGGCGATCACCGGGCCCGAGAGCCCGCCGCGATCAGGACCAGTCCGACGACCGACAGCCCGAGCGCGGCAGCATAGGTGAGGCGGTAACCGAACTGTGCGCCGAGGCCGAGCAGGGGACTCCCGAGGATGGCGCCGCACGGGAAGCAGTTGCTGTAGAGAGTCGACGCGCGTCCCGACTGGGTCGGCAACAGCTCCTGGACGTAGCTGATCGCGAGGCCGCTGATGATGGCGACATAAGAGGCGTTCACGAGCTGCCCGGCTGCCAGCTGCCACGTTTGACTCGCGGTGACGACGATGAGGAAGTAGGCCCCGCCGAACAGCGGCCCGAGTCGGACCAACGTGCGCAAGGACACGCGCGTGGTCAGTGCGCCGAAGCCGAGCAGGAGGGGAATCTCGAGCGCCGCGCACAGGCCCAGCAGCAGCCCCGCGGTGCGAACGCTGCCGTGCAGGTCGTCGCGTACAAACAACGGCAGTGCCTGGACGCTCAGCGACATTGACCCCATCACGGCGACGAGGCCCGCCAGCGTCAGCCACAACGTGCGCCGGCGCGCGTCCGTCGGCGGAGGTGGCTCGTCATCGGCGGTCGCCACGGGCGCGGTGACCGAAACGGGCTTTCGCAGCCAGAAGGCGGCGACACCGGCGACGACGGCGTACAGCACGGCTGCGGCGACGTACAGGGAACTGAAGCCGCCGGCACCGAGCAACAGCGACGCCAAGGGAGGGCCGGCCACCCACGCGAGAGAGAAGAACGTCCGTAGCGTGCTGGTGAGCATGGCGACGGCCGGGTCGCCGGCCAGGACCGCCCGCGCGTAGGCGAAGCTTTGCGGCATGACGGACCCGGCGACCGCGGAGATCGTGCATGCGATGGTGAGCAGCAACCAGTAGTCGCGCACCAGCGAGAAACAGAGCGCGCCGGCGCTCCCCGCGAGGGCGGCGCCTAGGAGGACATGCCGTCGGGCAACGCGGCCGTCCGACAGGCGCCCGATGACCGTCGAGCTGGCGACACCGCACAGCGGCTGGGCGACGAGGAAGAGGGAGATGTGCACCGGACTGGCGTGCACCGCGGTGGTCAGGAACAGGGTGAGGAATGGTCCGGCAACTGCGGTCGCCAGTCCCGTGGCGAGGAAAACGACGACGAGTGGCGCGAGGGCACGTGACCGTCGGCGGCGTAACGACGCCTCCACTGGCACTTCGGTGTGCGCGGCGGCGGGCGGTCCCATCGTGTCCAGGTTACCGGGGCTCAGTGTCCGGGCTGCCGCGCGCGGCAGGGCGCCCGGTGTCGCGCTCCGTAGCGACGCAGGCGAACAGGACACGCCGCTGAGCAATTCGAGCTCAGTCGGCGGCGAGTTCTGCCGAAGACGGACGGGCAGGGGTGCGCCTGGGCCCCCACTCGAGTTGGGTTCGCGCATGGGTGGCGTCGTACGGGCCAGGGACCCGCGCCGCTCGCGGGGCGGCCGCACGGCTGCCGAGAGAGCCACGCTGGAGCGCCTGCTGGCCGCCGCGCGAGGTGACCTTTCGGCGACGCTGACCGCGGGGCCGGCCGCTGATGAGCTCGGTCAGGCTGCAGATGCCGTCCTGCACCGGCTGCGGCTGACTGCCATCGAAGCCCGTGCTGCGCAAACGGCACTCGCGCTCGGGGCGGAACGCGTCTTTGCGTTCAGCCTGGAGGTCTGCATGCTGGCCGACAGGATGGCCAGTGAGTCAATCTCGGCTGCCGCGTCTGCCGACGAGGTGACGGGCAGTGTTGAATCGGTGGCCGCGGCGACGGAGGAACTCGCGGCCACCATTCGGTCCATCGCCGTCCACGCGGCAGAAGCGGCTGCGGTCGCCGAGGACCTCAACGTCCAGGCCACGGTCGCGACGGCCACCGTCGACATGCTCGGCGCGGCGTCAGGCCGCATCGAGGATGTCCTGCGGCTGATCGCCGCCATCTCCAACCAGACGCGTCTGTTAGCCCTCAATGCCGCGATCGAGGCCGCGCGGGCAGGGGAAGCCGGCCGCGGCTTTGCCGTCGTCGCTGATGAGGTCAAGGGCCTCGCGCAGCAGACAGCGCGGGCCACGCAGGTCGTTGGGGAGTCCGTGCTGGAGATTCACGACGGGTCCAACGACGCGAACGGAGCTATCGGCGTGATCAGCAGCACGATCCGCCAGGTGAGCGACAACCAGACGGCGATCGCGACCGCAGTAAAGGAGCAGACAGCGGTCACGAACGCCATGGGACGCGACGCCAACGAAGCAGCCGTCGCGTCCGGGTCGATCGCCAACAACATCGCTGCGCTCGGTCGCGGCTTTCAGATCACGTCATGCATCGGTTCGGAGACACGGGCCCTCGGTGTCGAGCTCTTCAACTCGGCAAAGGAAACCGAGGACTTCCTGAAGGAGTTCGATTTCTCCGGGTTGCCGGTCTCCGACGCCGAAGCGATCCACGACACCATCCGGGCGGCGTACATCGACGACCGCGGCGTCACAATCGTCAACGACACCGTGATAGGGACAGGGCTCAACGAGATCGAATACACCGGCGAACGTTGGTCGATCTCCGTGGGCTCGCAAGACGAAACCGCGCAAGGCATGCGGGTCTCGGTCCATGCGACGTGTGTATCCGGCGACGCCCTGACCGTGCGCTTCCGGGGAACGCAGATCGGCGTGTTCGGCGTGCACGCCTACAACCACGGCTTCGCGGAAATCACCATCGACGGCGGCGAGCCTGTGCTCGTGGATCAGTACGCCGAGGGTCGACAGCCGGACACGTCACTCTGGCAAAGCCCGCAGCTCCCCGCCGGGGATCACGTGTTGCACCTGCGCCTGCCCGGCAAGAAGAACCCGGCGTCCATGTACTACTGGATCGACATCGACAGGTTCGAAGTCCAGTAGCCTGGTTGGCCCAGGGCTTTCGTGGGAGCACCTTCCAGGCGGCTATCGAGTGGAACGTACGTCCGCTGTCATTTACACCGGGGATGGGACGCGACCCAGCGGACCCCGTGTTCCTCATGGGCTAGCTGTGGGCTAGCTGGGACCGGTACTCGTGGTACCTGCGGCTGCGCGGCGTCGCGGCGTTCCTCGGAACGTGGACTGGCAGGGTGTCGTAGGTGTATAGGCGACGGCGCGGTGGCGCTGGCGAGGGCGGAGCGCACGGCGTTGTCGTTACGGCCGGCGCACAGCAGGACACCGATTGTGGGGGAGTAGCGGTCGGGTTGCCGGAGGTTCTGGTCTACCCACGCGACGTAGAAGCCGAGCTGGCCAAGATGAGCGGGTTCGAAGCTGCCGATCTTGAGTTCGACGACGACGAAGCGGTTCTGCGACCAGTTGAAGAACAGCAAGTCGATGTAGAAGTCGTCGCCATCGACCTCGAAGTGGTACTGGCGGCCGGCGAATGCGAAGCCGTGCCCGAGCTCGAGCAGCAGGGCCTGAACTCGCTGCACTAGCGCGTTTTCGAGGTCGCGTTCGCGGACAGGGGCGGTCAGGTCGAGGAAGTCCAGGACATACGGATCGCGCGTCAAACGCTGGGCGAGTTCGCTGTCGCCGAGCGGCAGTTGCGTTCGAAAGTTGGAGGGCGCGGCGCCGACGCGGCGGTGCAGCTGATTCATGATCTGCTGCAACAGCACGTTGCGTGACCAGCCGTGTTCGGCGGTCGCGGCGGCGTACCAGTCGCGCTGCGCCTTGTCGTCGAGTTTGTCGAGCAACACGGTGCCGTGACCCAGGGAAGTTGGCCAACAGGCTGTTGGCCAATTCCCTCCTCCCTCCACGCGGCGGCCATTTGCCGCATACATTTGAGGTTGCTCCGGGACAACCCCCGCATGTCGGGGAAGGCGGCGCGGAGGTCCGTGGCGAGCCGTCGATGACGCGAGTGCCCCAACCCTCCTCGTAGCCACGAGCGGTACATCCGGTGCGACGGACGTTCGACCCACCCGCCAAGCTGCTCGTGGGCGGTGAGGCCGTAGCGCTCATCAACGCACCCCGATTCGAGGTCGGCGAAGTTGCGGCCGATCCCATCCTCATTCGGTCGGCCCGCGACGTTGCGTGGCTTATTCGAGATGCGCTGACCGGGGCACGCGTATGGGTCGTCGAGGACGGCCAGGTCTGGTCCACCGACGAGTAGGAGGGGGCGGTGTCAACCGGTGGAAGCAATGTCGCTGGTGAGGAGCTCGGCGAAGACTT
>CAXSDE010000011.1:67351-67938 GCA_964236265.1 uncultured bacterium | reverse complement strand
ACCGCCGACCGCCGACCGCCGACCGCCGACCCCCGACCGACCGCCGACCCCCGGACCGACCCGGCCGATCCCCGACCGACCGCCGACCGCCGACCCCCGACCGCCGACCCCCGACCGACCGCCGGGATGAAGCGCTGGCCCCGCCCTGGGGCGGCTACCGCTCCCAGCGTCGGCCGACCTCGTGGGTGGTGGAGCGCTGGCCTCGCCCTGGGGCGGCTACCGCTCCCAGCGTCGGCCGACCTCGTGGGTGGTGGAGCGCTGGCGTCGCCCTGGGGCGGCTACCGCTCCCCGCCCAGACCGACCGCCCCGACCTGGCCGGCCTGGCCGACCCCCGACCGGGTCCGACCTGGCCGACCCCCGATGGGGTTGGGAGCGCTAGCCCGGCCCTGGGGTGGCTACCGCTCCCTGCCTCGGCCGACCGCGCGGGTGGTGGAGCGCTGGCCTCGCCCTGGGGTGGCTACCGCTCCCGAGCCGACCGACGCCCCGGTCCGACCTGGCCGCCCCCGCCGACCCGGCCGACCCCCGACCCCCGGACCGCCCCGGCCCGACCGGGTCCGACCTGGCCGGCCTGGCCGACCCCCGATGGG
>CAXSDE010000011.1:26367-67251 GCA_964236265.1 uncultured bacterium | reverse complement strand
CTGGGGTGGCTATCGCTCCCAGCGTCGGCCGACCTCGTGGGTGGTGGAGCGCTGGTCCCACCCTGGGGCGGCTACCGCTCCCCGACCAGACCGACCGCCCCGACCGCCCCGGCCCGACCGGGTCCGACCTGGCCGGCCTGGCCGACCCCCGATGGGGTTGGGAGCGCTGGCCCGGCCCTGGGGTGGCTATCGCTCCCAGCGTCGGCCGACCTCGTGGGTGGTGGAGCGCTGGCCTCACCCGGGGGCGGTGGCGGGGGCGTAGGGAGTCCTCGGCGGGAGGCGGTTCGTTACCTGACTGATCGGCAGGGTTCCGTGTCAGCCACCGCTGGCCGGGCACGGTTGTGATCATGATGTCCACGGGAGTGGCCGTCATGACACGCACGACAGCCTTTGAGGGGAAACTTCGTTCCATGAACTCTTTTGTCCGTACGACAACCGTTCTCGCGGCCGTGACGCTCGGCGTCGCCGGCTGCACCACCAAGTCCACCTCGAGCGGGGTCACCAGCCCCAGCGGCTCGATCTCTGGCTCGGGGTCGTCGAGTGCCTCGGGCTCCGTCTCCGGCTCGCCGAGCGGGTCGCCAACTGGCGCGCCCAGTGACAGTGCGAGCGCGAGTGCGTCCGCCAGTGGCTCGCCCAGCGCGTCCCCGTCCGCGACGACACCGGCGACGACACCGGCGACGCCGACAGTCCCACCGTTCACCGACGATGCGGGAAAGACCTTCCCGACCACCGGCCAGGCGGCGGGGGCCGTCGTGACCAGCAACGGGATCAAGGCGCAGGTGCTGGTCCACCCCGATTCCGTGGTCAAGGGGTCCAAGGCGGACCTCGGCAAGGCCGTCGCACCCTCCGGCCGGGTCCCGGTGTACGTGACCGTCACCTACACCAACGCCGGCACCACGACGCTGCAGTTCCCGAGCCTTGGCACCGACCTGCACGCGGCGGAGAGCGGCGGGGGCCAGGCGGTGCCGTTCGCGGTCGACGTGAAGGTGCCGCAGTGCATCTCGCACAACCCGCCGGACGCGTTCAAGCCGGGCGGCACGTTCACCGACTGCCAGATTTTCCTCGTCCACAAGGGCACGACCGTCAAGCAACTCAGCTACCGGCCGGGCGACCGGGCGGGCGAGATCACCTGGACGGTCGCCAAGTAGGCGGCGACCGCCACCAATGGCCGGACGGTCAGACCTCGACCTGATAGTCGAGGACCAACTCGTCCGCCGGCACACCGCGGATGCCCCAGTTTTCCCGGGGCGTCTCCGTGATCGTGATCTCGAGGTCGCCGGGGGCCAAGCCAACGGCGGCCTCGAGATGGCGGAACAGCCCGCCCAGCAACGCTTTCTTGGCCGCGACGCTCCGGCCCGAGAACATCGAGATCTCGATGAGGGTGTAGCGCTCGGTGCGCTCGAAACCCCACACGAAGTCTTCGGCGCTCATGGGAAAGAAGCGGTGGACCCATTTGTCCGCCGGATAGTCGAGCGACTCCACGACCGCGGCCTGGATCGCCGCGGACACCTGGGGCCGGGCGGCTGGCAGCCACGAGTCGCGCGCGTACACCTTGATCTGTGTCATGCGCTCATCCTGGACTGTGCGCACAGGGACGCTTCATTCGACGATGTGCACCACGCCGGTGGTGACGTCGTAGACCCCGCCCCGGACGTTGGTGTGGTGCGGGATCAGCGGGCTCGCGGTGATCGCCGCCACGGACGCACGGACAGCCTCTCGCGGATCGTCGTGCCCCTCCACGTCCCACGGGGGCGTGAGGCCGGTCTCCGCCTCGATCTCGGCGCGGAAGTCGGCGTCGTGAAGCCCGGTCATCCCGCAGTTGGTGTGGTGCACGACGAGGATCTCGCGGGTGCCGATCTTGCGCTGGCTGATCGCCAGCGACCGGATCATGTCGGGTGTGGCGTAGCCACCGGCGTTGCGGATGATGTGGGCGTCGCCCTCTGCGAGACCGAAGATGCGGAAAACGTCGATGCGCGAATCCATGCAGGTGAGGATGGCCACCCGGAGTTTCGGCAGGAGCGGGGCGCCGGAGGCGTACGGTGAGCGGGCGGCCCGAGCGAGCAGGTCATCGACGGCGCTCGTCGCTGCGGGGGTCTCGGTCTCTGACGGCGTCATGACGACAAGCGTATCGAGACGCCGCGAGAGGCCCGCCGGGCGCCCTCATTGGCGGGCGGCTTTGCCCCGAGCGGCCCGGCCGGTTATCCTTTGACCCTGTTGCCCGCGGCGGCTGTGCTCCTGCGTGCCCGCCGTGGCGCGCGGCGCCTGTCACCACACCGCCTGACCACCACGCTAAGCCCGAGGATTCCTGTGCGCACGTTCAGCCCCAAGCCTTCCGACGTCACGCGTCAGTGGCATGTCATCGACGCGACCGACGTCGTCCTCGGCCGGCTGGCCACCCAGGCCGCCACGCTGCTGCGTGGCAAGCACAAGCCGATCTTTGCCCCGCACATCGACACGGGTGACTTCGTGATCGTGATCAACGCCGGCAAGGTCTCGCTGTCAGGCAACAAGCGCGACCAGAAGTTCGCCGTCCGTCACTCCGGCCGCCCCGGTGGCCTCAAGCAGATCTCGTACGGCGAGCTGCTCGACACGCGCCCCGAGCGCGTCATCGAGCTCGCCATCAAGGGGATGCTGCCGCACAACACGCTCGGCCGGGCCCAGCTCCAGAAGCTGAAGATCTACTCCGGTGCCGATCACCCCCACGCCGCGCAGTCGCCGGTGCCGTTCGAGATCATCCAGGTCGCGCAGTAACTGCGTCGTACGAAGACAATTCAAGGAGAACTGTGTCCGAGTCAACGGACGTCCTGCCTGCCGGCGACGACGTGCTTCCCGAAGTCGCCGAAGGTGCGCCGCTCTACACGAGCGAGAGCACCGGCCCGGTCCTCGCCGACGGCGAGGTGCACACCACATCGGTGCGCGCCCCCTACTCGGGTGAGCTGACCGAGGTGCGCGCGATCGGCCGCCGCAAGCAGGCGATCGTCCGCGTGCGCATGCGTCCTGGCACCGGCCAGTTCACGCTCAACGGCCGCAAGATCGAGGACTACTTCCCCAATAAGCTGCACCAGCAGCTCGTCAACGACCCCTACAAGACGGTCGAGCGCGCCGGGCAGTTCGACGTCATCGCCCGCCTCGACGGGGGCGGCATCTCGGGTCAGGCCGGCGCACTGCGTCTCGGCATCGCCCGTGCACTCATCGTGTTCGAGGCCGAGGACCGCCCGTCCCTGAAGAAGGCCGGTCTCCTCTCGCGCGACGCCCGCGTGAAGGAGCGGAAGAAGTACGGGCTCAAGAAGGCCCGCAAGGCGCCCCAGTACTCGAAGCGCTAACAGCCCTCTATGGGTCGCCTGTTCGGCACGGACGGTGTGCGCGGTCTCGCGAACGCCGACCTCACTCCCGAGCTGGCTCTCGACCTGGCCATCGCCGCCGCCCACGTGCTCATCGAGCACCGAAGCGGCGGCGGTCGTGCGTTGGCGGTCGTCGGCCGGGACCCCCGCGCGTCGGGGGAAATGTTGGAAGCCGCGGTGTGTGCCGGGTTGGCCAGCGCGGGCGTCGACGTCGTGCGCCTCGGGGTCATCCCGACGCCGGGTGTCGCCTTCCTCGTGCGGCACATCGGCGCCGACATCGGCGTCATGCTGTCCGCGTCGCACAACGCGATGCCGGACAACGGCATCAAGTTCTTCGACCGGGACGGGTTCAAGCTGCCCGATGAGGTCGAGGACGAGATCGAGACACGGCTCCGCGAGCCGTGGCAGCGCCCGACGGGTGCGGGGGTCGGCCGCATCTCGGATCGCCCCGTGTTGATCGAGGACTACATCGAGCATCTCGTCGCCGCCGCGCCTGCCCGGCTCGACGGTCTGACGCTCGTCGTCGACTGCTCGCACGGGTCCGCGAGCGTCGTCGCCCCTGAGGTCTACCGCCGCCTCGGCGCATCTGTGACGACGCTCGCCGACAGCCCGGACGGCTGGAACATCAACGACGGCGTGGGGTCCACCCACCCCGAGGCGTTGCAGGCCGCGGTCGCCGCGATCGGTGCCGACGGCGGCATCGCCCACGACGGCGACGCCGACCGCTGCATCGCGGTTGACTCGCGCGGCGCTCTTGTCGACGGCGACGGCATCCTCACGGTCGTCGGCCTTGCCGCCCGTGATGCGGGCCGGCTGACCAACGGCACGATCGTCGGCACCGTGATGGCCAACCTCGGGTTCAGGAAGGCGATGAAGGCCTCCGGCATCGCGCTCGTCGAGACGCCCGTCGGGGATAGGTACGTCCTCGAGGAAATGCGCCGCGGGGGGCACGTGCTCGGCGGCGAGCAGTCGGGACACGTGCTGTTCCTCGACCATGCGACGACGGGCGACGGGGTGCTGACTGCGGTGCAGCTGCTCGGCGCGGTCGCGGCGAGCGGCCGGCCCCTGCACGAGCTGGCTGGCGTGATGACGACGTTCCCGCAGGTGCTGCGCAACGTGCGCGTCGCCGACCGCGACAAGGTCATGGCCAGCCACGCTCTCGCCCGCGCTGTCGCCGAGGCGGAGAAGCGCCTCGGTGACAGCGGTCGGGTCCTCGTCCGTGCCAGTGGCACGGAATCGTTGGTGCGGGTGATGGTCGAAGCTGCGACCGCCGAGCAGGCCGAGTTGCTGACCGCCGAGCTCGTGGGTGTCGTCGAAAGCCTCTAGCCGTGGACCAGCAGGCTGTGGCGGGCCGGTGCCGGCGCCGGCCTGCTGAGCACCGTGCAGCAGGTGTCGATTGCCTTCGGTGCGGCCCTCCTCGGGGCGGTGCAGGACGCCTTCGCGGGCCCCGGACAGGCGAGCACCGGCTTCATCACGGTCCTGGTGGTGCAGGCGTCCGCGGCTGCGGTCGTCGTCCTGCTGGCGCGCCGTTGCGGGTCTGAGGGTCAGGGCTCCCACACCGCGTTGTCGTGCGCGAAGTAGACGCGCGCCGGGTCGAGTCTCTGCAACCGGTCGATCCACGCCGGCGACACGGGCAGGGGTTGGCCGTGGCCGTCGCGCGCCACGCGAGAGCATCCGCGCTGTATGCCGTCGCCGTATCGTGGCTGTGACCGGCGAGCACGGTGACGACGCCCGGATCGGTGCGGTGACCCGCACGCTGGATGCGCTGCTCGGTCCGGGCGTCCGCGACGTGCGCGCTCTCGGCGGCGGTTCCACGAGCCACACGTATGCGTTGACGCACCGCGGCTCGCCACTCGTCGCCAAGACCAACACGGATGGCGACATCATCGCCCGGGCAGTGCGGACGCTGCCGTCGATGACGCCCTCGCAGATGTCCGACGTGGCGGCCGGCGTCACCGAGATCCAGCGCGCCGTCGCGACGCGGCCGAGCGGTGCGGGGTGTGGCTTCGTCGGCGTCGATGAGGAAGCGTCGCGCTCGTGGCCGGACGTCGTACGACATCCCAGTGCGGCGCCCGTCTGCGAGCCGCTGCCTGCATTCCGTCGAGCTCGTGGCGCGGCTCAACGCTGTCATCGACCGAGCCGAACCGTTCCTGGCGACGGTGGTGCCGACGACCTTCCTCGACGACATCACCACCAAGAACGTCATGGTGGACGGCGGCCGGCTGACCGGGATCGTCGACTGCGACCTCCTCTGTTACGGCGAGCTCCTACTGCATCTCGGACTCACGGCAGCCTCGGTGCATTACCAGTTTCCCGCCGAGTGCGCCTTCTACGTCGACGAACTCGTCCGGCTGCGCGGGCTCTCCGCGACCGAGTCGGCGGCGGTCGACCTCTATGAGGCGGTCTTCCTGGCCCAGTTCCTCACGTGTGCGCGGTCGGAGCCGACCGGTGCATGGCGACAGGTGGCACGAACACTCGCGCACGCATGCCTCGATCGTGCGGAGGACCCTTCGCCGGTTGAGCGTCAGCCGGTGGCCTCGTCGTCGAGGTGTCGCTGCAGGGCCGGCCCTAGCCAGCTGAGGACGTCTGCCACCGACGCGTGCGCCAGAGGCGGCAGCTGGATGATGTAGCGCAGCATCGCCGCGCCGACGAGCTGCGCGCCGAGCAACGAGGCGCGCAGCTCTGCGTCCGGCCCGCCGATGAGGCCCGCGACGTGTACGAGGATGCCGTCGTGGAGGAAGTCGCGCAGCATCTCGGCCGCCTGATCCTCCGTCGCGGCGCCGCGCACGAGCGCGAGCAGCGAGGGCCGTAGACCATCGTCTTCCCACAGCGACAGGTAGAGGGCTGCGAGTCGCGCACCTGCCGTCTCCCGGTCACCATCGACAAGCGTGTGTACGACGACAGCCGGTTGAATCGGCAGCGCCAGCGCCTCGGCGAAGACCGCCGGCTTGTCGGCGAAGTAGTGGTGGACCAGGGCCGAGTCGACGCCGGCCGTGCGGGCGATCGCACGCAGACTCGTCCCGGCGTAACCGTTCGCGGCGAACAGGGTGCGGGCCGACGCGAGGATCGTCTCCCGCGTGCCCGTGTCACCCTCGCGGCGACCGCTGCGCGCCGGTGTCACGTCGGTGTCACGTCGGTGTCACGCCGACCGGCGACGCAGTGTCGCGGCACCGAGGGCGACGGCAGCGACCACGCAGCCGGCCACCACCATCAGATCGATGACGCCGTCATGCCCGAGTGTGCTCGCGTGGGCGACGCGACTGACGCCGTCGATGGCGTACGACAGCGGCAGTGCGTCGCTGACCACCTGGAGAACTCGTGGCATCGCGTCGCGGGGGAGGACCAGGCCGCAGAGCAGCAGTTGCGGAAAAACGAACGCAGGAAGGAACTGCACCGCTTGAAACTCGGTGCGCGCAAACGCGGACAGCAACAAGCCGAGGCTCATCCCCAGCAGTGCGTCGAGGGTGGCGAACGCCGCGAGGAGGGCGACGCCGCCATGCACCCGCAGGCCGAGAGCGCCGACCGCCAGCCACGTGGCGGCACCGACCTGCACGAGAGCAACGAGGCCGAACGCCAGGGCGTAGCCGAGCAGGAGATCGAGCTTTGCCATCGGTGTCGTCAGGAGGCGTTCGAGGGTGCCGCTGGTGCGCTCGCGCAGGACCGCTATCGAGCTGGTGATGAACATGGTGATGAACGGAAACAACGCGAGCAGGGGTGGTCCGATCTCCTGGAAGCTGTCCGGGCGCCGGCTCAGCACCCAGTGCAGCAGGAGGAGGAGTAGGGCCGGAACGCCGAGGAGCAGTCCCATCGTCCGGTGGTCGCGGCGTAGTTGCGTCAACACGCGGTGGGCTGTCGCGAGGGTGCGTGCCGGGGTCATCGCGCCGCCTCGCTCGCGCGGACCAGCGACAGGAATGCGCCTTCGAGATCCGTTGCGCCGGTGCGGGACAGCAGAGCCGCTGGGGTGCCGGCCGCGACCACGCCGCCGTCGCGCAACAAGAGCAGATCGTCGCAGCGTGCCGCCTCGTCCATGACGTGGCTCGAGACGAGCAGCGTCGTTCCGCCGGCCGCGAGCTCGTGGAACAGCTGCCAGAGGTCGTGCCGCAGCACCGGGTCGAGGCCGACGGTCGGCTCGTCGAGCACCAGCAACTCCGGCTCAGCGAGCAGTGCGGTGGCGAGCGAAACGCGCCCGCGCTGGCCGCCGGAGAGCCGGTCGACGCGCCGGTCGCGGTCGTCGCCGAGCGAGACGAGGTCGATGACCGCAGAGATGCGTGCGGGCGCGGCTCCCACCATTGACGCGAAATAGCGCAGATTCTCACGGACAGTAAGGTCGTCGTACACGGAAGGTGACTGGGTCACGTAGCCGACGCGACGACGAAGGGTGCAGTCACCGGCCGGGCGTCCGAGCACTGTCACGGAGCCCGCGGTGATGGCCTGGACACCCATGATGGCGCGCATCAACGTCGTCTTGCGGTGCCCGACGGGCCGAGCAGTCCGGTAATAATCCCCCCCGCAACGACTAGGTCGATGTTGCACAGGGCAGGTCTACCGCCGCGAGTGACCATCAGGTCACGCATAGCGACCGCCGCCGTGTTTCTCATCGCTGACGACCTCATCACGTGATGAATTCCGTGTCAAGGCACCCGTTCACCCTCATAGGCACTCTGCATCGCATCGCCGCGCGCTGTCCGTGCGGCGAATGGTCCCGGCGGGACATCCGGAACGCCGCGCACGGCGAATACGCAGCATGGCCGACCAAAGGAGAGGCATGACAATGACAACACCCAACAGGCGTCACCGCCGGATGACCCGCACAGTCGCGGGCGCCGGAGTGACGCTCCTCGCAATCTCGGGAGCAGCGCTCTCGAGCGGGACGAGCTACGCCTCGTCCCACCGCGAGGCGCCCCTCATCGCGGGTGATCCGCGCGCGGACAACACGGACCTCTACGCCTTCGTGAGCCCGGACGACCAGAACTCGGTCACCCTCATCGCGAACTGGATCCCCAACGAGGAGCCCAACGGCGGTCCCAACTACTACCCGTACGCCACGAACACGCACTACCAGATCCGCATCGACAACAACGGTGATGGCGTGGCGGACATCATCTACACATGGGTCTTCAAGAACCATGTGCGTGACAGCGCCAACCAGTTCCTCTACAACACCGGCGTCGTCAACAACCTGACTGACCCGACGCTCAACTTCTACCAGACGTACGACCTCCTCAAGTGGACGCCGGCGGGCAACAAGAACCTCGTGCTCGGCGCCATGGCCGCCCCCTCGTTCACGGGCAGGGCGTCGATGCCCGATTACGGCAAGCTGCGCGACCAGGCCATCAAGACGTACGGTGGCGGCAAATACAAGACGATCGCCGGCCAGGCCGACGACCCGTTCTTCCTCGACCTGCGCATCTTCGACCTTCTCTACGGAGGCAACCTCTCCGAGGCCGGCCACGACACGCTGTCGGGCTACAACGTCAACACGATCGCTCTGCAGGTCCCGAAGAGCGAGTTGGCGCTCAAGGGCGACGCCACCCGCAACCCGGTGATCGGCGTCTGGTCCACGACCACCGCTCGCAACGTCACCGTCGGAGCCGGTGTCGCCACGCCGGTCGGTCACTACCGCGCGATCTCGCGTCTCGGCAACCCGCTGATCAACGAGGTCGTCATCCCGCTCAAGTACAAGGATGCGTTCAACGCGATCAACCCCTCGGTCGACCACACGATCGCGCCGGTCGTCGCCAAGGTGCTCGACCCGATCGTCCCGAAGCTCATCCAGTCCATCTACGGGATCAAGGCACCGGCGACTCCGCGTAACGACCTCGTCGAGATCTTCCTGACGGGTATCGCGAAGAACGCCCCGACCCTCGATGGGAAGCCGGCCGTCATCCAGGCCGACCTCAACTCGCAGGTGCTCAACAAGGATGTCGTCGCGAAGAAGTTCGTCCCGTCCGAGGAACTGCGTCTCAACATGGCCGTCCCGGTCACGGCGCAGCCGAACCGGCTCGGTGTCATCGGCGGTGACTTCCAGGGTTTCCCGAACGGTCGTCGCCTCACGGACGACGTGATTGACATCGGCCTGCAGGCGCTCGAGGGTGCTGCGCAGACCGGCCAGATCGTCCAGCCGCTCGCGGCCGGCGACGCGGTGGACGCCAACGATGTTGCGTTCGGCACCTCGTTCCCGTACGTCGCACTTCCCAACATGAACTCGGTCAACAACGTGAAGGGCACCCCGACCCCCGGGGCTGCGCTTCCCGTGACCGGCGTCAAGTCGCCGCAGAGCCCCGTGGGCGTTGCGGCACCGGCGGCCGGCATCGCCGCGCTGCTGCTTGCCGGCGCCGTGGCGGTGACGCGACGTCGTCGCGTGACCTCCGTCAGCGCGCTCGTCTAATTCCCACCGGCTGCCCGCCCGCCGCACCACGGCGGGCGGGCAGCTGCACGCTGCGTGATAGCCCACTGCCGCGGAGGAGGCGACATGACCAGCAGGACGAAGTGGGCCATCGCTCTCGTCACCGTCGCCGTGGTCGCGCTCGTCGCGTCCGTGGTCACCCTCGGGCACCGGCGCGGTAGTGCTCCGGCCGCCGATGTCGCGAGTGCCGGGGCCTTACCGGGGGCCGGCTCCGTCAGCGCCGCCGCCCACACGCCGGCCGCCGGCGAGACCCCCGCGTCCGACGATCCGCTGGCCGCACAGATCCAGTCGCTGCAGGACCATCTGCGGACGGCGACGAATGACTCGAACGGTTTCGCCACCCTCGGTCTGTATTACGTCGAAGAGGCTCGTCGCACGGTCGACCCGTCGTACTACGCCAAGGCCGACGCCGTCCTCAAGACATCACTCTCCCTCAACTCGGCCGACAACTTCCTCGCCTTCGACGGTCAGTCCGTTCTCGCCTCCGGTCGCCACGACTTCTCCGCCGCGCTGACCTGGGCCAAGAAGGGCCTGGCTGTCAACAGCTACAACGCCGCGCTCTACGGCGCGCTCGCCGACGCGCAAACGCAGCTCGGCCAATACGCGGCGGCCGCCGCGTCCGTCCAGAAGATGGTCGACCTGCGACCCGGCACCGCCTCCTTCGCCCGCGCCTCCTACAGCCAGGAGCTCCGCGGTGACCTTCCCGCGGCGACCGCGACCATGAAGGCGGCACTCGATGCCGCGGGCAACCGGTCGGACAGGGCCTTCGCCGACTACTACCTCGGTGAGCTGGCCCTCAACGCGGGCGACCCGTCGACAGCCCTCACACACTTCGCGGCCGGTCTGGCACAGGACCCGACGTACGCGGCGCTGTATGAGGGACGCGCCCGCGCCAACGCCGCCCTCGGCAAGGTCGACGCCGCCGTGACAGACTTCGCCGATGCGGTCTCCCGGGTGCCGCAGCCGACGTACGTCCTCGAGTACGCCGACTATCTCGCCTCCCTCGGCCGCACCGCGCAGGCGCAGGACCAATACAAGGTCTTCCTCGCGGAGAACGCACTGTTCGAGAGCAACGGCGTGCAGCTCGACACCGACGCGACGCTCTACTACGCCGACCACGGCGACGCCGCCAAGGCCCTCGCGATCGGCGCCGCCGGCATCAAGTCCCGGCCCTTCCTCGAGATGCAGGACGCCTATGCGTGGGCCCTGCACGCCAGCGGCCGCGACGCCGAAGCGGTGGCCTTCTCCCGTAAGGCCCTGGCCCCGGGGATGCGCAACGCCCTCTTCCACTTCCACCTGGGGATGATCCTCAAGTCGCTCGGACAGAACAAGGCGGCGCGCACTGAGTTGGAGACCGCGCTGCGGATCAACCCGCATTTCAACCCCCTGCAGGCGCCGGTCGCGCGCGCTGCGCTGACCGAGCTCGGAGGCTCCTCATGACCATCGCGCCTGCGCGCCGCCGCCGGCTCGGGCGCGCGACGATCGCCGGTGCCGTCGTCGTTGCGCCGGTGCTGCTGTTCGTCGCACCGGCGGCGGCCCACCCGCTCGGCAACGCGACGGTCAGCCATTACGACGGTCTGACGCTCGGCCCGGACCACATCGACAACTTTGCAGTCGAAGACAGCGCCGAGATCCCCACCGTCGCTCGTGAATCGAGCATCGACACCGACGGAAACGGCACCTTGTCGGACGCCGAACGCGCCACCTATGCCGGCACCCAGTGCACATCCCTCGCCACTGGTGTCCACGTGAGCGTCGGAACGACGGCGCTGACGTGGCAGGTGCAGAGCAGCGACTATTCACAACGGCCCGGCGCCGCCAGCCTGCCTATCGGGCGCCTCGAGTGTCGATTGCACGCGGCAGCGGACCTCTCGGTCGCCACCACGGTCTCGCTCGAGGACAACTGGGACGGCGCCGGCATAGGGTGGCACGAGATCACCGCCGTCGCCGACGGCGTCGCATTGACCAACTCACCGGTCCCGGCCGCCAGCATCAGCCAGGCGCTGCTCGTCTATCCCAACGACATGCTGTCGTCGCCGTTGAACGTGCGGTCCGCGACCTTGTCGGTCAGCCCCGGCGGGGCATCGACGTACACGCCGCAGAAGGCCGGCGCGCAGGCCAACTGGGCGGTCCGCACGATCAGCAAACTCACGACGACCCTGAACGACCTCGTGAAGGGCCGGCTGGACCTCGGCGTCGGACTCCTCGCTGTGCTGCTGTCGATCCTGCTGGGTGCCGGACACGCGATGCTGCCTGGACACGGCAAGACGATCATGGCGGCTTACCTCGTCGGTAAGCGCGGCCGCCTGCGCGACGTCGTCACGGTGGGCGCCACGGTGACCATCACGCACACCGCCGGCGTTCTGGTTCTGGGCACCCTGATCAGCCTGTCGGCGACCTTCGCCCCGACGGCCGTCGAGCAGTCGCTCGGTGTCGTGTCCGGGCTCATCGTCGTCGTCGTCGGCGTCGGCCTGCTGATCGCGGCGGACAAGCGCCGACGCGCGGCTGCTGCCACCGTTGCGCAAAGTCTTGCCGTCGTACGAGAAGCCGATGGTGCCGACGTGGCGCTGCCGTCGTTCGCGACCGCGGCGGACAACGCGGTGCACCCCACTCACTCGCTCGCCGTCGGGGGCGCCGGCACGATGCTGACGCTCACCCCCGTCCGGCACGCGAGCGGCGACCACGCGCACGGCGATCACGCACACAATCACCACGCACACAGTGACCACGCACACAGTGACCACGCAGACAGTGACCACGACCACGACCACGACCACGACCACGACCAAGACGGGGCGGGCAGTGACCACAAGCACGGCTGGCTGGGGGGCGGTCACTCGCACGGCCCCGGTGGCCATACGCACACGCCGGAGGCCGGCTTCAGTCGTCGGGGACTGATCGGCCTCGGTGCCGCCGGTGGCCTCGTGCCGAGCCCCTCGGCGCTTCTCGTCCTGCTCGCCACGATCGCGCTCGGCCGGACGGCGTTCGGCGTCGTTCTCGTGCTTGCGTACGGCGTCGGCATGGCGGGAGCCCTCACGCTTGCCGGCCTGCTGCTGGTGAAGTTCCGCAACAAACTGGCGGCGTACGGGTCCGGCCGTTTCCAGCGACTCGGCCGCCTTGCCGCGATCATGCCGATCGTGACGGCGACACTCGTGATCGTGGTCGGCGTCGGCCTGGCCCTGCGCAGCCTCGGAGGAAGTATCTGATGTCCCGCCTCGTTCTCTTGTCCGGCGCACTCACCGTCGTGACCGTCGCTCTTGCGGGCTGCACATCGCAGCACACGTCTACTGGCGCCCTGGCGCTCACCACGTCGGCTTCGGGCACCGCTCCCGTGGCCGGAGCCTCCGCCACGGGAAGTGCCTCGATGCCGGGCGCCACCGGCGCGGGGCCGTTCCAGCTGCCACCCAACTTCCAACCCAACTCGGCATCGCAGCCGTGCCTCCTGCACCAGGCGGCTGAGCCCACGTCGGCCTACATGGGCGGCGCGTCGGCAACGCCGGCATTGCAACTGCCCTTCATGGCCTACCTGCGGGCCAACGGCAAGAAGGCCTTCTGTGACGGCAAGCCGGCCACGGATGTCGACAAGAAGTGGGCCGCGGTCTACGTCACGCTCACGAGCAACCCCGCGGACGTCGCCGGCATCACCAAGTAGGCCACCCCGTATCCGGGCCAGCGCTATCCGGGCCAGCGCTATCCGGGCCAGCGCTATCCGGGCGAGCGCTATCCGGGCGAGCGCTATCCGGGCGAGCGCTATCCGGGCCAGCGCTGTGCGGCCCGGTGTGCCGTCACCCGCCGCGGACCCCCGGGGCGTCGTGCCGGCGAAACGTCCGGGCCGGCGGTGGCGCGGTAGTCTGCAACGCGTGTGCGGCATCGTGGGCTACGTCGGTCGGCAGGCGGCGGTGCACGTCGTCGTCGAGGGTCTGCGGCGCCTGGAATACCGCGGTTATGACTCGGCGGGGGTCGCCATTGCCCGCGACGGATCGATCCGGATCGAAAAGCACGCGGGCAAGATCGCCAACCTCGACGCGGCGCTGGCAGCCCTGCCGGCCGACGCGCTCGCCGGCACGTACGGCATGGGCCACACCCGCTGGGCCACCCACGGCGCTCCCAACGACCGCAATGCCCACCCCCACGTGTCCTGCGACGGCAAAGTCGCGGTGGTGCACAACGGGATCATCGAAAACTTCGCGGAGCTCCGGGCCACCCTGGAGGCGGCGGGCCACGACTTCGTCAGCGACACCGACACGGAGGTCGTGGCGCACCTGCTGGAGGAACGCTACGACGGCGACCTCGCGGCGACCGCCCGATCGGTTTTCGCGGACCTCCGCGGCGCTTTCACGCTCGTGATCCTGCACGCCGACGAGCCGGGCGTCGTGATCGGCGCCCGCCGCAACTCTCCGCTCGTGCTCGGTGTCGGCGACGACGAATACTTCCTGGCCAGCGACGTGGCGGCTTTCATCGCCCACACGCGCGAGGCCGTCGAGCTCGGCCAGGATCAGATGGTCGTGCTCCGCGCGGACGGTTTCGAGATCACCGACTTCGGCGGCTTGCCCGTCGACGGCAAGCCGTTCCACATCGACTGGGACGCCTCCGCCGCCGAGAAGGGCGGTTACAACTATTTCATGCTCAAGGAGATCGCCGAGCAGCCACAGGCCGTGGCCGACACGCTGCGCGGCCGGCTGTCCCCGGAGGGAACGATCGTGCTCGACGAGGTGCGCCTCGACGATCAGGATTTCCGTGACGTCGAGAAGATCTTCGTCATCGCGTGCGGGACATCCTACCACGCGGGTCTCGTCGCGAAATACGCGATCGAGCACTGGACGCGCGTGCCGTGCGAGGTCGAGCTGGCGAGCGAGTTCCGTTACCGCGACCCCGTGCTCGACCGGTCGACCCTCGTCATCGTGATCAGCCAGTCGGGCGAGACGATGGACACGTTGATGGCGCTGCGGCACGCCAAGGAGCAGAACGCCCGTGTCCTGGCGATCTGCAACAGCAACGGCTCGACGATCCCCCGTGAGTCCGACGCCGTCCTCTACACGCGGGGCGGCCCCGAGGTGGCGGTCGCCTCGACGAAAGCGTTCCTGACGCAGCTGGCCGCGACCTACCTCGTGGCGCTGTATCTCGCGCAGGTCCGAGGCACCAAGTATGGAGACGAGATCACCTCCATCGTGCGCCAGCTCGAAGTGACGCCCGCACTTATTCAACGCACGCTCGATGCGATGGACGAGCTGCGCGCGCTGGCACGGGAGATCGCGCACACGCCGAGCATCCTGTTCATCGGCCGGCACGTCGGCTATCCGGTGGCGCTGGAAGGCGCGCTGAAGTTGAAGGAACTCGCCTACATGCACGCCGAAGGGTTCGCCGCCGGTGAGCTCAAGCACGGGCCGATCGCGCTCATCGAGAACGGCACGGTGGTGGTCGTCGTCATGCCGTCACCGCGTGGCCGCAACGAGCTGCACGGCAAGCTGGTGTCCAACATCCAGGAGGTGCGTGCGCGCGGCGCCCGCACCATCGTGATCGCGGAGGACGGCGACGAGGCCGTCGTGCCATACGCCGACCATGTCATCCGCGTGCCCGTCACCCCGACCTTGCTGCAGCCGCTCGTATCCACGGTGCCGTTGCAGGTGCTGGCGTGTGAAATCGCCACGGCGCGCGGCAACGATGTCGACCAGCCGCGCAACCTCGCCAAGTCCGTCACGGTCGAGTAGCGGTGGCTGTCGTCGGGGTGGGCATCGATCTCGTGGACGTCGCGCGCTTCGTCGAGACGCTAAAGCGGACTCCGTCGCTGCGCGCGCGCCTGTTCACAGAAGCCGAGGCGGCGTTGCCTTTCGAGCGCCTGGCCGGGCGCTTCGCCGCCAAGGAAGCCGTCGCCAAGGCGCTCGGCGCCCCGGCATCGCTACGCTGGCTCGACGCCGAAATCACGGCAGCCGGCAACGGTCGCCCCGTGCTGTCCGTCCGCGGCACCGTCGCCGCCGTTGCCGAGTCGCTCGGCGTCCGGTCATGGCACCTGTCGCTCTCGCACGACGGCGGCATGGCGATCGCGATGGTCGTGGCGTCCTCATGATGGGTTGCCGTTCGTGAGGCCCGCTTACGATTCCGATGCGATCCGCGCCGCCGAGGGGCCGCTGCTCGCGGTCCTTCCCGACGGTGCGTTGATGCAGCGGGCCGCCACCGGTCTCGCGGTCGCGTGCGCGCAACTGCTCAGTCGCGTGTACGGCGCTGCCGTCGTGGTGCTGGCCGGCTCCGGTAACAATGGGGGTGACGCGTTGTACGCCGGTGCGTGGCTCGCGCGCCGCGGTGCGCGTGTGCTCGTCGTACCCGCCGGTGGGTCACTGCACGACGGTGGCCGCGCGGCGCTGCTCGCCGCCGGGGGCCGACTCGTCGCTCTTCGCGACGCTGCCGCGGTGCTTGCATCCGCGGACCTCGTGCTGGACGGGCTCGTTGGCATCGGCGCGACGGGCGCTCTGCGCCCCGACCTCGCGAATCTGGTTGCCCTGCTGGATTCTTCGGGCGCCACAGTGGTCGCCGTCGACGTGCCGAGCGGTGTCGACGCGTCGACCGGACGCGTCGCCGGAGCGGCCGTGCGCGCGGACGTCACCGTGACGTTCGGCGGGTGGAAGCCGGGGCTGTTCGTCGACCCGGGCGCGTCCCACTGCGGCAGCGTGGAACTGGTCGACGTCGGCCTGTCGCTGCCGCCGTCGCGGACGCGCGTCCTCGACGACGCGGGGGTGCGCCGCCTCCTGCCCTCGCCGGTTGGCGACGTCAACAAGTATTCGAGGGGCGTTCTCGGCGTGGCTGCCGGCTCCGACCGCTATCCGGGGGCGGCAGTGCTCTGCGTCGGCGGTGCCCTCGCGGCGGGTGCGGGCATGGTGCGCTATGTGGGCGGGAGCGAGGTGAGCGCGCGCGTGCTCGACCACTTTCCGGAGGTCGTCCGCGCCGAGCAGGTCGAGGGCTCGCACGTGCAGGCATGGGTGGTGGGGTCGGGCCTCGGGAGCGACGACGAGGCGGCGCGGGCGGTCACGGATGTCCTGGGCACCGGCGTGCCGGTCGTCGTCGATGCCGACGGGCTCGTCGTCGTGCGGGACCGCCCCGAGCTGCTGCGCCGGAGTGCCGGTGTCGTGCTGACGCCACACGCCGGCGAGCTGTCGCGGCTCACCGGCGAGGACCGTGCCGCCATCGAGGGGGACCGCCTGCGCGCCGCCCGCGAGGCCGCGGACCGCTTCGGCGCCGTCGTCCTCCTGAAGGGCTCGACCACGGTCATCGCGGCGCCCGGCGGCGACGTGCGCATCAACACGACCGGCTCACCCTGGCTCGGCACGGCTGGCACCGGAGACGTGCTCGCGGGCGCGATCGGCGCCTTCCTGGCCCAGGGCCTGTCGCCGCTCGATGCGGCGACGGTCGGCGCCTACCTGCACGGTCGCGCCGGCCAGCTGGCCAGTGCCGGCGACGTCCCGCTGCGCTCCGGCACGCTCGCGACCTACTGGGCCGCTGCCGAACGCAGCGTGCGATGACATCCGCCGCGGACCTGCCGGCGCCGGGACTGCCGCGCACGGAGGCGGTCGTCGACCTCAACGCGATCGCCGCCAACGTCGGCACGCTGCGCTCCGTCGCCCCGACGGCGATGGTGCTGGCCGTGCTGAAGGCGGATGCGTACGGTCACGGGGCGGTGCCCGTCGCGCAGGCCGCGCTGGCCGGGGGCGCGACGTGGCTCGGGGTGGCCTTCCCGTCGGAGGCCGCCACGCTGCGGGCGGCCGGCATTACGGCGCCGATCCTGGCGTGGCTGCTGACGCCGGGGGAGGACCTGACCGCTCCGATCAGCGCGGGCGTCGATCTGGGGGTCGGCTCGCTCGCGCTGCTCGAGGCGGTCGTCGCCGGTGCGCGTGCGACAGGCACGGCAGCCCGGATCCACCTCGAGGCGGACACCGGCCTGTCCCGCGGCGGCGCGACGGCGGCGGACTGGCCGGCGCTCGTGGGTGCGGCCGGTGCCGCGGCGGCGGAGGGTGTCGTGCACGTCGCCGCCATCTGGTCGCACCTCGCGGTCGCGGACGTGCCCGGTGACGTTGTCAACGACCGCCAGCTCGAGGCATTCCACAGTGCGGTCGCGGATGCCGCGGCTCTCGGGGTCCGCCCCGACGTCCTGCACCTCGCCAACTCGGGGGCGACCCTCAGTGCACCGCGCACCCACTTCGACCTGGTGCGCACGGGCATCGCGCTCTACGGGCTCGCCCCCGGACCGGCCATCGGCACGGCCGCGCAACTCGGGCTCGTGCCCGCGATGACGCTGCGGTCGCATGTGGCCCTCGCCAAGCGGGTGCCGGCGGGCAGTGGCGTGTCGTACGGGCACCGCTACACGACCGACCGTCCGACGACGCTCGCCCTCGCGCCGCTCGGCTACGCCGACGGGATCCCGCGCAATGCCACGAACGTCGGCGAGGTCCTGCTCGGCGGCCGGCGGCGGCGCATCGCCGGTGCTGTGTGCATGGACCAGTTCATGCTGGACGTCGGCGATGATGACGTGTCCGCGGGCGATCCGATCGTCGTCTTCGGGCCCGGCGACGACGGCGAGCCGACCGCGGACGAGTGGGCCGACGCACTCGGCACCATCGGCTACGAAATCGTGACCCGGCTCGGTGCGCGCACCCCGCGGACGTACCGGCCCATCACCCCGTGAGTCTTCGCGACCGGCATCGCGGTCTCCTGTCGGTGGCCGCGCTGGGTGTCGTGGGTGCCGGACTCCTGGCCGACCGGTACGTGCTGCGCCGCGTCCGCCGCCGCGCTGCCGAGGAGCCGTACGGACAGCTGCCCGCCGATCGCACGTATCACGTGCGTGCGACCGACGGCATCGAGCTGTATGTCGAAGAGGTCGGACCACTCGACGCGCCGCTGACCGTGGTGCTCGTGCACGGCTTCATGCTCGAGCTCGCCAGTTGGCACTTCCAGCGGCTCGCGCTGGCGGCAGCGGATGTGCGGCTCGTCCTGTACGACCAGCGCTGCCACGGGGCGTCGGCATCCTCGCCCGCGGACGCGTTGTCCGTGTCGCAGCTGGGCCGCGATCTCGTGTCGGTGCTGGAAGAAGCGGCGCCGACCGGACAGGTGGTGCTCATGGGCCATTCAATGGGCGGCATCGCGGTGCAAGCTCTGCTGGAGGACTCGCCGGACCTGCTGCGCGAGCGGATCGTCGGCGTTGCGCTGATCAGCTCGAGTGCCGGCCAACTCGAGGAGGTCACGTTCGGTCTGCCTCGGCCCGTCATCCGGCCGTTACGCATGGCTATCCAGCCGCTGGCGCAGCAGGTGCCGGTCGTGCTCGAGCTCGCACGCCGCGCCGGCGGCGGGGCCCGCGTCGTGCTGACACAGCTCTACTCGTTCGGCTCGCGCGTCGACCCGGCGCTCGTGGCGTTCATGGACGAGATGCTCAGCCGCGTGCGGATCGACGTCGTGACGGGGTTCTGGCCGATGTTCCTCAGTCATTCCAAGGCCGATGCGCTGCCACGGCTCGCCGGCATCCCGACGGTCGTCGTCGTGGGCGACGCGGACCGCATCATCCCGCCCGGGCACAGCGAGGTCATCGGGTCGCTCGTCCCCGGGTCGACGCTCACTGTCGTTCCGGGCGCCGGACACATGGTGATCTTGGAGCGCCCCGAGGCGGTCAACGCTGTGCTCACCGGGCTGCTCGACGACGTGCGCAAGCGCGACGCCTTGGCACCGGAGTAAGGCAATGTCGCCGCGTGATCCGCGTCGACGGCCTGGTCCGCCGCTACGAGCGACAGCTTGTCTGTCCGGTGTCGCAACGTGTCGCGCTCGACAAAGTTGACCGTCTTGTCCGGACGATTGTCCGAACAGGGAGGTGTGGTGGTGGAAACGGCGAGCGCGCGGCTGGAGTTTCGGGTGCGACCGGAGCGTAAGAGTCGGATCCAGGCCGCCGCGGACTTGTCTCATGTCCTGCTGCGTGAGTTCACGGAGGCCGCGGTGGAAGAGCGGGCGGAGCAGGTGCCCCCGCGCGCATGAGGCGATGACGAACGTCCCGGTAGGGTTCTGGGGAACCTGATACGACCACGGGAGCGAAGAGTCGTTCTGGTCCATCTCAAACACGAGTTCTATTACCGTCACGTTTTCGCGAACCTCGACGAGCTGCACGCCGGCGTCGCCGGGACAAAACGACCAGGCGGTATTCGAAGACCGGCCACAGCCCCATCGACTCCGAGCTAACCTTGGCCGAGCAAGATAAGAAGATCGCTAGCCCAGTGTCCACATTCTCTGGAAAACTGCATTCTTTAATGCGGCGTTCGACGCCCCCGCTCGTGAGAACGCGACGCTCGCCGCGGCCGGGTCCGCGCGTTCGCTGGCCGCGCGCGAACAGGATCTGCCTCGCAGTGCCTCGGGCGAGGCCTCAGACAGTGCGGCCCGTCGCTGATTAGTTGACGGTTGGGATGTTTCAGAATGTCGTATGCGAATCGTCCTGCGTTGCGTCTAGGAACGTGGTGTACGACATTCGGCCCGCGCCGAGCGACTAAGAGGACTGTGGCCTGCGCACAACTTCGCCCGTCTTAGGGTTGAGTTGCCATTGCTGCGGCTTCGGATTAAACAATGTAGTGTACCCTGCAGCGGCTTCGTTCCTATTCGTGCGTCCCAGGGCGAGGCTCGCGGCCATGAGGGCCACGCTAAAGGCAATTACGATAAAGACGAATATGACGATGACGGAGGTTTTGACGCCCTGCGCGGTGATTAAGTAAGACGACGCCGGGATAGCCAAGACTCCTCCCGCCGCGCCGGCGAGGGAGTGGAGCACTCGCATGCTGCAGTCGTTCGCCGTCTTGCCCGGCAGCAGCGCAGGCGGACCCGTGTCCAACTCCCTATCCCAGGCGTCCGTGGGCCCATTCATTCAGCTTCACCTCCTGTGACCGCAACACCGACTGATACAGAGGTGAGACCTACTCCCCATACTCCTAACCCAGCGTCGAGGGAGTGACCAAGCTCCTTGCTTCCGACTCCAAGCCTTCCTGCGTTACCTGCTACACGCAATGCCACTCCTCCGGCTCCAGCCACGGTTGCCGCCGCGTCAACTCCGCAGCTTACGGTCACGCCGTGCCTGCAGTCGATGGCAGTCGAGATGGCGCCGGTTCCAAGTGAGATGCCCGTTAGGATGCCAGCCGCGGGTAGCCCGACCCCGGTCATGGCAAGGCCCGCAGCGACCGTGCCTGTTACGGCGCTGATGCCGCCGGCGACCGTCGCGACGACGTCAGGGTTAAGTCCAGAACCACCTGTGCCCGCAGGTCTAAGGGCTTGTAGGCCGCCCGTCGATTTCACGATTTTCGACGCGTCGTATGTTATCCGGCGACCGAATCTGTCGGGTGCCGTGGTAACCATATGGGATGATGATTTGGGCGGATCGAAGCCGGGCCCGGCGGCGGAGTTATTCCAAACGCTTTCAAGGCCGCCGCCGCCCGAGGGCGCCGTACTGGCACGGCCGTTTTGGTGTTGACCGCAGCTGCCGCAGTTCTTGGTCATGGAGACGACCTGGGCACGGGTAGGCGCGTGCTGGGCAGGTGCGCGGTGTTGTGGCTTTTGTGCGACGACAGGCGTGTATGTCTGACGTTGGAGCGGCATGTTCGCTTGCCCGTTGCTTCCTAAGTCGAGCGGACGGAGACCGCTGGGGTCCGAGGTGGTCGTGGGGTTGTTATCTGCGTAAGTGTATGGGTTGCACCGTTGAGGATTGTTAGGTGCCATCTCGGGGTCGGTACTGAGAAATTTGTGGATGGCGGGGTCGTAGTAACGGGCTCCGAGGTACGACAAACCTGTGGTGTCAGTGGGTTTGCCGAGGAAGCCGCGGTCACCGCCCGGGCTGCCGTTGATTCCACGCGCGGCGCCCCACGCGTCGTAAAGCTCATGAGTGACGGTTCCGGTGACGGCTTGCACGGCGGCAGCGATGGAGCCTTGGTCGTTGGTCGCGAGGTACCAGACGTCGCTGGCACCGTTGCGGAGGGCGGCAGATCCGTAGTAGCGCGTGCCGGTGAGAGTTGAGCCGGTTGCGGTGATCTCCTGCCCATCGTTGAACAGGGTGGTATTGGTCAAGTTTTTGCGGATGAGGCGTTGTCCGTCGGCGTCGTAAATGTAGGACTCTGTTCCGGCGGCGGTGGTGACGCTGGCGAGGCGATTGAGGGTGTCCCAGGTCATAGTGCGTCCGGGTGCGGTGATCATGGACCCGTTCGCGTCGTACGTGTAACCGACGCCCTTGGGGGTGGCGATGACGGCATGGGGTTGGGCGACACCGGCACCGGCGACCGGGTAGGTGTACGCGGCGGTGCTCCCGCCGGGGGTGCCCTCGGTGAGCATGTTGCCGGTGGCGGAGTAGGCGTAAGCCACGTCGTACGGACCGGGACCGCTGCCGTCCCCGTGCCCGCCGCAGGTGGTGATGCCGTTCGTGTTCACTGTGAACGCTTGCGTGAGACGGCCGACGGCGTCATACATGCTGCACGCGGTTTGGTAGTTGCTGTACGAGGTGGGGCTCCACATGTTGTCCGCGACGCGGTTGCCTGCGGCGTCATAGCTGAACGTGTCGTACGTGGGGTAGCCGCTGAGGTTGCCGGTCGCGGTGGTAACGGTCGAGCTGAGAAGGCTTACCTTGCCGGTGATTCCGTCGTAGAACTTGTTCAGCTGGGTGGTGATTGCGCCTGCGTTGCCGAGGTTTTGCCCGATGACGCGGTTGATTGGGTCGTACGTGGTGCCTTGGACGTACGTGGAGGTGACGCTGCCCGCGGTGCCGCTCATGGTTGTCGGCCGGCGGATGCTGTCGTAGCCGTACGCGACGGTTTCGGCGGGCAGGTTCGCGACCGCCGGGTAGCTCGCCGTCAACGGTGCGCCGGTCTCGTCGTAGGTCATCCCGTTGATCGCGTACGTGCCGGCGAGCGAGCCTTGCGCCGCGGGAACGGTCAGCGTTTTGGAGGCGACGCGGTAGTTCTGGTC
This sequence comes from uncultured bacterium, assembly GCA_964236265.1. Lineage (GTDB taxonomy): Bacteria > Actinomycetota > Actinomycetes > JAVEEB01 > JAVEEB01 > JAVEEB01. Next base: position 44,544 of record CAXSDE010000011.1, on the reverse strand, counting down.
GTATGTGTACGCCGTGGTGTACGCGTTTGCCGCGGTGTCGTAGCTGGTCGCGGTGAACAGCATGCCCTTCACGACGGTGCCGTTGGGCGCGGTGTCATACGTGCGGCTTGACAAGAGCGCACCGGTGGCGCTCCCGGTGCGCTGTTGCAACGGCCGGTTCAGCGCGTCGTAGCTGGTCGAGATCAGCTGTGTTTTCGCGTCGGTGGAGGTGGTGACGTTGCCGTTCGCGTCGAACGTGGACGTGGAGTCCCCGGCGTCCGGGTCGCTGCTTGCGATGCGGTGGCCTAAGCCGTCGTAGACGTAGCGGCTGGCGTTGCCTTCCGCGTCGGTCAACGTGATGAGCTGGCCGAGGGTGTCGTAGGCGTAGGACGTGGTCGCGAGGGCCCCGGCAGCACCGGAATGCTCCTGCTTGCTGATCATTCGCCCGAGCGGGTCGGTCCGCGTGATCGTGGTACCGAGCGGCGCTGGCGGGGTGACGGTCGTGGTGTCACCGCTGTAGGCAGTGCTTGTTGTCACGGGAGTTGCGGTCATGTAGTTGCGGGTGGAGCTCAGCGGGCGGCCGAACCCGTCGTACTGGGTGGCGTTCCACCCCCCGTCGCTTTGCCAGCGATTGAAGGCGAGCAGGCCCTGGCCAGCGGTGCCGGTGACGGCAGTGGCGGGGGTGGTGACCAGGGGGAGACCGGACCCGTAGTCAGTCGTGGCGACCAGCACTTGCCCGGCGGTGGTTTGTTGCTGGGTTTGCCGGACGTCACCGAGGCCATCCACGAGCGTCCACGACGACTGATAACTGCCGGCGACGTAGACGTCGGAGCGCACGCTGGACGGGGCGCTTTGGCTGACGGTATACGCGTACTGGTCGGAAGCGGGCCCGGTCCGGCTGATCCCGGGAAGCCACACCTGCGTGAGGCGGCCGAGGCCGTCGTATTGCAGGTGGGTGGTCTTTCCGTTTTCGTCGGTCGTGTCGGTGGTGGCGCCCGTGGCGTAGTCCTCCGCCGTCGTGGTCGTCATGCCGACAGCGTTCGTGGTGGTGACTGTTTGCGGCATGACGCAGCTGGCGGGGTTGTATGCGGTCGTGGTGACGTTGCGGTTGCCGTCGGTGGTGCTCGTCGAGCGGCCGCAGGTGTCGTAGGTCATGTTGGTCACGACGCTGTGCGTGGCGTCTACCCACGTCGTCGACTGGGTGGTGTGACCCAAGGTGTCGTGGACGAGGTCGGTCCGGCGCAGCGGCAGCCCGGAGCCCTGTCCGCCGACACCCGCGGTGGTGGTCGTGGCGGCGGTGACGGTCACGTTGCTGATGATGTGTGTGTCGGTCCACCCGCCGGTCCCGGCGCCGAACCCGACGAGCACGTTCGCCGGCACTGTCACGGCGACGTCCAGGGGGGTGCCGCTGTCGATCGCGACGGTCACGTGACCACCGGCGATATGCGCGTGCACCATATGTGAGCCGGTGCGCAGGGCCGGAATCACCGTGTTGGTCGCCAGCCAGTGCAGCCGCTGGTTACCGCTGCCGGCGACGGCTCCGTCGCTGACGCCGACGAAGTTCCCCGACGGGTACGTCGGGTCGGGGTAGGTGTTGAGCACGACCGCGACGCCGGTAAGTCCGGCGAAGGCCATCCCGCCGGCATTCGTACCGATCGAGGACGTCGTGCTGGTCGCGGGGTCGAGGAACATCAGCGCGATGCCGTTTGCCCCGCCGGCGCCGGTGGCCATCGTTGAGGTGAACGTCACGTCCAAACCCTGTGACGGGACGGCGGTCGGGTAGATCACGTCGCCGGCGAGGGACGCCGTTGCGGGGGTAAGCACGACGCCGGACGGTCCGACCGCGGCGGACCCGTTCAGTGCCCATCCGCCGGTCGCGGGGTCCGGCACCGTGACCGGTCCCACGGGTGCGGTGAGGCACGCGGCGCCGGCGATGTGGTCCCACACCTTGGAACTGAGGACCTGCGACGTGCCCGCGACGTAACTGGTCGTGCTGCAGGTGTCGTCGGTCGGGGTTGTCGGGTCGCCCAGGTCCTGCACGGTGGTCGGCATCCCGGTCCCGGTGTCGTACAACGTGTTCGTCAGGGTGCTCCGGGAACCAGTCGAAATCGTCTGACGGGCGACGTTCTGGGATGCGCGGACGAAATGCGCCCGGCTGACCGGAGTGCTGTCGTGCGTGGAGTCCCAGGACGTGTACGTGGTCAGGGCGCCGGTCGTTTCGGTGCCGCCAGCACTCGGACCGCGGTAGGAGCGGGTTTCGCGGAGCTGCCCGGCGAGCTCGGGGTTGTCCGGCGTTGAGGCGCCCGTCGAGTCGGTAACGTTCACCGTCTTGGTGCCACCGGCGGCGGTCGCGTCGCCGTTCATCCCGCGGTAGTACAGGTACGTGTCGGTGCGGCCCTCAAACGACCCGGAACTCCACGTGCCGTACGCGGGGGTGGTGACGGTCACCTGCTGGTAGCCGCGGGAGTCGCCCCAGGTCCGCGACGCGGCGGGGATGAGCGGGTCCGTGCTGGACGCCCACGCCGCCGGGCCGTAGCCGTAGTTGGTGACGCTGTCTGGGGTGCCACCGACCGGGTCGTGGACCGTCACGGCCGTGACGACGTACCGGTTCTGCCAAACCAGGCCGTTGTGCGGCCAGCCGACAAGGTCGTAGTCATCCGGGGCCGACCCGACGTAAACCGGGTAGCAGTCCCGCCAGTTTGTCGATGGATCCGGTTCGTACGGATACCCGCCGCTGAAGCACGCCCCATTCGGCTGGCCATAGGTAACGTTCGTCTGCCCACCGAGGGAACTCATGATGGTCGTGACCCGGAACATCCGGCTGACCGCGGCCGAACCGGGCCGGTTGGCCAGTACGGTGCCGGTGAACGTCGTCGGCGGCATCGACGTGGTCACGGGGGCGCTGGGGGTGACGCCGTAGACGTTGAAGTCGAACACGGACATGTTCGCGTACGGGCCGCCGGCTGTTTCCTGGAGTTTGATGTAGCGCGCCGGCCCGCTGATCGTCATGTTTTCGGTGCCGCCCGCGCCGACGGTCGTGGCGTAGGCATCCGTCCAAGTGGTGCCGTCCGGTGACAGCTGGATCTTGTAGCCGGAGGCGTACCCGTTGCCCCAGCGGATCTGCACCTGGGACAGCGCGTAGGTGGCGCCGAGGTCGACTTGCAGCCATTCGGCGGTCGTCCGGGCGCTCGCCCACCGGGTGGTCGAGTTCCCGTCGACCGCGTACGAGGCGGGGTAGGACGCCGATTCTGAGCCGGACACGGTCGCGGTCTTGTTCAGGGCGACGTCGGTCGGGGTGCCTTGGGCGGCGGGGTTCATCACCCCGGTCGGGGTGAGCATCGCGAGCCACAACGACGGCGCGAGGCTGTAACCGGGGTCGGGGAACGTGTACGTCATCGCGAGGGTGCCGACCGTTTGCCACCGCGCCGTTGACGTGGAGCGGGCGTACGTGTCGAGCCGGGTGAGTTCTTTGGTGGTGAAGAACGTCGGGCTCACCTGCGTAGTGGTGTCACACGTCGCCGAGCACATCAGGTCCGTGGGCACGTCCGGGTAGGACGCGCCCGTCGTTGGGCCCGGGGCCGGGCAGGTTTGGGTCGCGCACCGATCCGCGACGGTGAACTCCACCTTCGCCCCGGGAGCGGTCTGCGTGCCGTTGTACCGGTAGTTCACGCGCAGCGGGTACCCGCCACGGACGTAACTGGTCGGGGTGGCGTGGTTGCGGGCATACAGGTTCGTTTCCTGCGCCCACTCGTACACGATCTTGTTACCGTCAGTGTCGACGATCTTGTCCAGGTTGAACTTCCAGCCGCGTTGGCAGAACGACGCCGTCACGGTGCTGCTGTAACAGGGACGCCCGGCGGTGTCGGCGAACACGGGCATCGTGAACACCGAGTTGGTGGTCAGGCCGGCGTCGGAGCCGAGACCGAAGTAGTACTGGGTGCCGGCGAGGTCGGTGACGCGGAAGTACTCCCCGAGCGCGTCGCCGTTGCTCGTTCCCGCCGGGAGGTGGAGGCGTTCGACTTTCCAGCCGTTGTCGTCTTTGAGGTGCCACAACGCGCTCGCGCTGTCATAGACGAGGTCGCCGGTCATCCCGTCGAGGGTGATCGAGTAGTAGGCGGTCCCGGCGTCGCACTGCTCGGACACGAGCGGGTCGCTGGTGGCGGTGTGGCCGAGGTCGGCGCAGGACGCGAACCGTTGCTGGATGGACCCGGGCTGCAGGTCCCAGCCCATCCCGGTCCAGGACGCCTGCGTGTTGGTCGCCGAAGCGCGCCCGTCGACGGATTGGGACGAGTAGTTCAGCGCCAGGCTCGGGACGACCCCTGCGACCGGCGGGGGGACCGTAACGGGGTAGCTGTAGCTGAACGCGCCGGACTGGAGCCCGACGTTCCACTTCCCGGCCGCCGTCAACGGTGCGGCCGCGTAGGGGGTGGAGGAACCGCTGACCGCATAGGTGGTCGCACCGCTCGCGGCGTTCGGCTGCACCGCGCGCATGGTCGCGCTGCGGGCAGCCAGCCCCGTCCGGGCGTTAGCACCGGCTGCGGTCGGGTCGGAGGCGTCGACGGTCGCGGTGAGGGTGGAGTGCGCGACGTCGTTGGTGGACGGGATGGGGAGGCCGGCGCATGCGGGGAGATCGGGAGTTGTCAGCATGCACGGCGGGCCCTGGACGAGTTGCATCCGTTGCGCGTAGTCACCACCTTCGGCAGCGATCAGCGAGGTGTAGTCCACATCGACACGGACCTTGCCGTTGCCCGTTTTTCCGTCGGCGCGGGCGACCTGGAACGCGATCTTCGACCCGTGCCGGCCTTTCGTGGACGCCGTGGGAGTGGTGTCGAGGACATCGACCCCGACGCTCGCTGGGCTGTTGGCGTCCACGTCGGTGACGGTGATCGGGGCGGCGCCGGCGGGGCTCTTCTTTCCGTGGATGATTCCGACGTGGAACCGGCCAGGGGTGACGGGCGTGACGGCGGGCGCCTGCCAGTACGGCATCCGCGCGGCCGGATTCGGTACGACCGCCGGCGCGGTCAGCGTTCCCGCAATCGCCGGGGCGGGCTTCGGGATCGGTGGTGGCCCCGTGACCTTCGCCGTCGCGATCGCCCCGTGCGTGTCCGCAAGCGTCAGCGCCAGAGTGATCGAACAAGAAAAGCCGTACGACGAAGCCCACGCGAAAACGTCACGACAGAAGCCCCACCCATAGAAGTCCGCGACGATCGCGGAAGCCGCCAAGCTATTGGCGTTCAACCGCTGGTGTCCATCGGTACAAATGGGGCAGCAGACCCTCTTGGCGCTCTGGCGGACAAAGCGGACAGGACAGCTCACGCACCCGCGCTGACAGGGGCAGCGCCGAGATGGGCCGTTCCTCATGTGTCGACAGGCCACCGGCGGTCGTCAAGGCGACCACGAGCCGCGCCGTACGATGTCCACGTCATGAATATCGCCACCCCCGACGAGATGCGCGCCTTCGGGCGCACGCTCGCCGAGACGCTGCGCCCCGGTGACCTGGTGCTCCTGTCCGGCCCGCTCGGCGCCGGCAAGACCACCCTGACCCAGGGCATCGTCGCCGGCCTCGGCGGCAGCGGCCCCGTCGTGTCGCCGACGTTCGTCATCGCCCGGCTCTACCGCGGCGGCCGCCTGCCGGTGCTGCACGTCGACGCCTATCGGATCGGCAGCATCGCCGAGATCGACGATCTCGACCTCGACGCCACGACCGAGGAGTCGGTGACGTTGGTGGAGTGGGGCAACGGGCTCGTCGAGGGTCTGGTCTCGGACTATCTCGAGGTGCAGATCGCGCGTCCCGTCGGCGGCGACATGGCCGCCGAGATCGAGCCGCGCACCGTCGAGGTCGCTGGTTACGGCGACCGCTGGATCGACGTCGAGCTCGCCAGCACGTCGCTCTAGATGGCGTCCCTCGCGGGACTCCTGCAACAGTCCGCACGCGCACATCCGGACCAGGTGGCGATCGTCGCCGGCGATCAGCGCACGTCGTACGACGAGCTGTGGTTGCTGGCGCGGCGCGCGGCGGCTGGCCTCGCGACGCGTGTCGGCCCCGGCGACCGCGTCGTCGTGCAGGTGCGCAACGGCCGGAACTTCGTCGTGGCCTACTACGGGGTGCTGATCGCGGGCGGCGTCGTCGTGCCGCTGCCCATCGGAGCGACGGAGGTCGAGGTCGCCATGGTCGTCGCCGACTCGGGCGCGGCACTCGTGCTCCGGGACGGCGACGTGGGTCGCCTCGCCGGGAACGGCCAGCCCCTGGAAACCGTGCACCGCAACGACGATGACGCCGCGGCGATCCTCTACACGTCCGGGACGAGCGGCGATCCGAAGGGCGTCGTGCTGACGCACCGCAACCTGCTGAGCAACGCCACCGTGGCCTCCCGCGATGTCGCGCGCTTCACGAGCGAGGACGTCATGCTCGTCACCGTCCAGTTTGCGCACGCGTTCGGCATGACGAGCGTATTGAACGCGTGCCTCTACGCCGCAGCGACACTCGTCGTCCAGCCGCGCTGGGATCCCGCCGCCGCCCTCGGCCTGATGCGCCGGCACGGGGTCACGGTGGTGCGCGGGGTGCCGACCACTTACGTGGACCTGCTGCGCGCACTGCCGGCGGGGGAGCCCGGGCCGCGGCTGCGGGCGGCGTTCAGCGGTGGCGCGGCGATGCCCGTGGCGCTGCTGGAGCGCGTGGAAGCGGCGTTCGCCACGACGGTGTGGGAAGGCTATGGCCTGACGGAGGCGTCCCCACTCGTCGCGTGCAACCAGCGCGAGCACGGGCGGCGCGCGGGCACCGTCGGTCATCCGGTCCCCGGGGTCGAGGTGCGCATCGCGGACGCTGCGGTGCCGGGCACGGTGGTCGACGCCCCGGATGGCGTCGGCGAGGTGCTCGTGCGCGGCCCGAACGTCATGGCAGGCTACTGGAATCGGCCGGTCGAGACGGCAGCGGTGCTCGTCGACGGCTGGCTGCGGACCGGCGACATCGGCTCGCTCGACGCGGACGGATTCCTGACGATCGTCGATCGCGCCAAGGATGTCATCAAGCGCGGGGGTGCCGCGGTCTATCCGCGCGAGGTGGAGGAACGGCTGGTCGCCCACGCGGGCGTCCGCGCCGCCGCCGTGCTCGGGGTGCCCGACGAGCGCTACGGCGAACGGGTGGTCGCGGCCGTCGTCGCGCCCGGTGGCGTCGGCCCTGCGGAGCTGGTGGCGTGGTGCCGGGCCGTGCTCTCGTCGTACAAATGTCCTGTGGAGATTCGCTTGTACGACGAGCTGCCGCTCGGGCCGACCGGCAAGGTCCTCAAACGGGAGCTACGCGCGCGGTGGGGCAGGTGACCGCCGCGTCGCTGACCGCGGCATCCGAATGTCGGTCATGGAACGGTCGGACGACCACGGCGCATACGGGGCCATGGTCAGCGTGGCGAGAGACAGCAGCGGCACGTCGTAGTTGACCCGCCAGCCGCAAAAATCCAGCCATCCCTGGTCTTTGTCCGCCCGCAACGGGAGACCCGCGGCCGCCAACCGGTCCCATGCCGCGTCGAACTCGTCGCGGCGGATCGACACCGGGTCGTCCGGGGCCGGGTCTGGGTCGAACGGCACGTGGAAGTAGACGCACAGGCGGCGCAACGCGAGATAACCCGCCCGGATAGTGAGCTGGGCATCGACATCCGGTGCACCGTCGACAATGGAGACGTGCAGGCTGGCGCCGTCGAGGACGGCCCCGGCGGCGGTCACCCACGAGTGGTCGCTCGTCGGGGACCGGAAGAACGGAAGCGCCGGCAGTGACGTGTGCGTCTCGGCCAGGTCGATGAACCAGTCCTCCCACGACGTCCACACGTTGGGCAGCAGGTCGAAGCGTTCGACCAACCACGCGCGTTCCAGGAGCTCGACGCCGGTCGGCGGGGACCCCGCCCGCACCTCCAGCTTCGACACCGCCGCCTCGCGCCGGGAGAACGTGCCGTAGAGCGACGGCAGGAATGTGATGAGCAGCGCCAGGAGCACCAGGCCGATTCCGGCCTCCGTGAAGGAGGCGAGTTCGCCGAGGAGCGTGGGTGGCCGTTCGAAGCCGAGGGTCAGCAGCGACGAGCCGGACAGCCGCACCGCCGCGGGCAGCGAGCCCCGAAGACCCCAGAACACCCCGACATAGCCGGCAAAGACGGCCAACAGCCAGGTGAGGAGCAGGGCCAGGAGGGACAGGGGCGCGTACGACGCCATCACGCGGTCACGGTCGTCGTAGGAGTGCACGCGGCCGAGGCGGGCGTTGAAGAGCGCGCGGGTCACGGTGAAGACGGTCCGGGCGATGCGCGCCGACACGGCCCGGGGGATGACCACCGATCGCACCGCTGACAACAGGGTCAGCACCGCAACGAGGAGTCCCGCGACGGCGACGAGCGACCGGAGGACGACAGCTTGCGTCACGGGCGGTCCGCGCGGAGGAGCGCTGCGAGTCGAGGCCGATGCACGCCCCAATCAGATCACGTCGGCGGTGGGTGGGGCCACGCCGCCGGTCGGCCGGGGCGGCGGCACCCGGGCGATGACAGGCGTGTTTCCGGCTGCGCCGCGGGATGGCGGCTAGGCTGATTTCGTGCTCCTCCTCGCCTTCGACACGTCGACACCGGCTGTCACCGTCGCCCTGTGCGACGGCGACGAGGTGCTGGCGCAGTCGATGGATGTCGATGCGCGGCGCCACGGCGAGTTGCTGGCGCCCGCGATCGCGCGCGTCCTCGCCGCTGCTGACGCGGTGCCCGGCGACATCGGCGCGATCGCGGTCGGAGCCGGCCCCGGCCCCTACACGGGGCTGCGGGTGGGCTTGGTCACCGCCGCGACGCTCGCCGACGCCCTCGAGATCCCGGCCTACCCCGTGTGCTCGCTCGACGTCCTCGCCGCGGGCCACGACGGTCCCGTGCTCGTCGCCACCGACGCGCGGCGCCGCGAGGTCTACTGGGCGGCCTTCGACGACACCGGCTCTCGCGTCGCCGGACCCTCCGTCGACCGACCGCCCGTCGTCCGGGAGTGGCTGGAAGCGCACGCCGGCTACGCGGTGCTGGGCGACGGCGCCCTTCTCTACGCCGACGAGTTCCCCGACAACGACATCGAGGAGCACCCGCGTTATCCCGCGGCGACGGCCCTTGCCCACCTCGTGCTGGCCGATGCGGCGGCCGGCACGGAGCCCGAGCCGCTGACGCCGATCTACCTCCGCCGGCCGGACGCCACCCCGCCGGGCCCGCGCAAGCAGGTCACGCCGGCATGACCCAGGCAACTGTCCGGCGGATGCGATGGTGGGACATCGATCCGCTCCTCCCGATGGAGCATGAGCTGTTCGGCAACGAGTCGTGGAGCGCTGTCGCCTTCTGGTCCGAGCTGGCGCAGTCCTCCACCCGGCATTACGTCGTGGCCGAGGAGGGCGAGGACCTCATCGGCTGGGCCGGGCTCGCGGCCTGGACGGGCGAGGCCTTCGTGCAGACCATCGCGGTGCGCGGCGACCGGCAGCACCGCGGTGTCGGCCGCGCCTTGCTGACGGAGTTGCTCGACGAGGCCAAGCGGCGCGGCGAACGGCACGTGCTGCTCGAGGTGCGCGCGACCGACGACCGGGCCCAGCGCCTGTATGCGCGCGCCGGCTTCGAGCCGATCGGCCGCCGCGCGCGCTATTACCAGCCCAGCGGCGTCGACGCGATCGTCATGCGGGCGGATCTGTGACACGGGGACTGGCACCGCAAGGGACGCAACGATGAGCAATGGTCCGCTGATCCTCGGCATCGAAACGTCGTGCGACGAGACGGGCGTCGGCATCGTCCGCGGCTCCGAGCTCCTCGCCGACGAGGTCGCCTCCAGCGTCGAGCAGCACGCGCGGTTCGGCGGCGTCGTGCCCGAGGTCGCGTCGCGGGCGCACCTCGAGGCGATGGTGCCGACGGTGCGCCGGGCGCTCGACACGGCGGGGGTGTCGCTGCGGGAGATCGACGCGATCGCGGTCACCGCCGGCCCGGGCCTCATGGGTGCGTTGCTGGTGGGGGTGGCGGCGGCGAAGGCGTACGCGCTAGCGCTCGACAAGCCCTTGTACGGCGTCAACCACCTCGCGGCGCACGTTGCCATCGACACGGTCGAGCACGGCCCGCTGCCCACGCCGGTCATCTCGCTGCTCGTCTCCGGCGGCCACTCCTCGCTGCTGCTGGTGGAGGACGTGACCCTCGGGGTGCAGCACCTCGGGGCGACCGTCGACGACGCGGCCGGCGAGGCTTTCGACAAGGTCGCCCGCGTGCTGGGGCTGGGCTTTCCGGGCGGGCCGCTCATCGACCGTGCTGCGACCGACGGCGACACGACGGCCATCCACTTCCCCCGTGGTGTCGTGCGAGATTCCCCGTACGGCTTCACTTTCTCCGGCCTCAAGACCTCCGTCGCGCGGTGGGTCGAGGCTCGGGAGCGAGCGGGCGAGCCGGTCCCGGTGGCCGATGTCGCCGCGTCCTTCCAGGAGGCCGTCGTCGACGTGCTCACGACGCGGGCGATCGCGGCCTGCAAGGAGTACGGCGTCAACGACCTGCTGATCGGCGGCGGCGTCGCGGCCAACCGGCGGCTGCGGGCACTCGCGCAGGAGCGCTGCGACAACGCCGGGGTGCGGCTGCGCGTGCCGCGCCCGAAGCTGTGCACGGACAACGGCGCGATGGTCGCCGCCCTCGGGTCGCTGATGCTGACCAACAACGTCGAGCCGTCGGCGCTCGACCTGCCCGCGGACTCCTCGCTGGCGCTCTCGCTCGTCTGACGGCTTGGCGTCAAGCGAGGACCGGCACCCACAGCTCCAGCTGATCGTGCCGCGCGTAGTACTCGACGAGCGGCCGGCTCGCGTCCCGGAGTGCACCGGCGGCGCGCCACGAGCTCCGTCATCCCGGTTCCTCTGCGCGCAAACAGGGCCTCGGGATCCCCCGTCATGCGCCCGCGGAGGAACACCCCGTCCGGCAGCGTGCCGCGCGTCAGCCCCAGCTTCTCGGGCTCGTCGCCCGGCTTGATCGCGGTGCAGACGGTGTAGGTGTTGTGCGGTTCGTCGACCCGCGCGTACACCTTCCGTCCGCGCAGGCCGACGAGAGTCTCGAACCGAGGCCACGCGACCGTGATGTGCGGCAGGTCAGCGACCGTCGCCAGCTCCATGACGGCGACTTCGTGACGCTCGATGCGGTCCGGAGGCGCCGGAAACTGCGACTGGCGCCAGCGGCGCCGTCATGGGATGTGAGGCGCAGCGATCGGTGGCCGGGTTCTTGCACCGCTACGTGGCCTCTCGTCACCGGCCGATGAGGAGAGCTTCTCGGGCTGCTTCGACGGCCTCGGGTGTGACGGCGGGGAGATCGTTGATCTCGCGGATGCGGTCGACTTGTGTGAGTAGGCGGCCGACGAGGCGCAAGTTGCCGCCGGTGATCCTTGCAATGGTGGCGATGGCTGTGGTTTGGGCGAGGGTGTCGTCGTCGGTGAGGTCGCTGGTGTGCCAGCGGCGGGTGAGGACGGCTGTCAGCTCGTCGGTCGTGAGCGGCCGGTATTCGTGGGCGAAGCCGACCCGGCTGTACAGCTGCGGGTAACAGGCGAGCCGTTTCTCGATGCCGGGCATGCCGATGAGGATGACTTCGAGGTGGTGCCGGTCGTAGTAGTCGCGGACCTGCTCGAGTCCGGTCGTTTTGAGTCGGTCAGCCTCGTCGATGATGAGCAGCTCGGTGAGCGCGGACCCTGCGGAATCGGTGTGGACAAGGGGATCTACGGCGCCGAGCTGGTGGTAGTCGACGGCGTAGGAGACCTGCTGGCACGCCCCGGGCTCCGCTTGGTCAACATCCCGCGTGGTAGCGCTGACGGCAGCGGATCTGCTGTAGACCAACTCGAAGCGGTCCCGGTATGCCGCGTCGCCGTCGAGCGCGAGGGTGCGTAGGCCGGGGTCGATCGCGGCGATGATGCCGCGCACCGTGGAGTAGCTCGGCGCTGGGAGTCCGCGGTCACGGGGTGTCGGCGCTCGTCGGCACCCAGCCGCCGACGACCGCCGGCTGGTCGTCCCACTTCCAAGGAAGTGGAACGGGGCGTACCGCCCGTTGAGCAGTGCCGACGACCGATGTTGTGGGCGCGTTGACACGGGCGCGGTGGCGTGTCGGTCGATTGGCCGAAAGCACGGTCGCGTTCGGCGCAACGGGACTACTCCCGCTTGCTAGACCGGCCGGGTGAAATATTCGCTGGTCGTAGACCGGAGGCGATTGGCCGTTTAGGTTCTCGCCCCATGACAACTCGCAGCTACCGCTTCTGGCGCGCCGGCCTCGGCCGCGTCTTGGTCACCGCCGCCACCGCCTCCGTGGCCTTGATCGCATCTGTGGCAACAACCGTCGCACCGGCGCACGCCATGGCAGGGCAGATCACGGTAGGAGGCGGACTTTCGACGCTCCCCGCGGTTCCCCAGGCCTGGGTCTCGGGAGGTGGGGATGTTCGCTGGGCGTACTTCGGGCAGGACCGAGCCATAGGAGTTGCTGCTGTCCTACAAGCCGCCAACGGTGCAACCGACGCTGAGTTGCTTGCAGATTGCGTAGAGGCGACGAATACCCCGGGAGCAACACACGCCTTGGAGTCGTCCGCGAGCGACGAGACCGCGTGGTGCGCCACACCGCCTGCCGTCAATGTGCTGCCGCCGTTCGCAAAGACCATCGATATTCTCCCGCGGGTGTACCAGACCGCGCTGGCTGTCACGACCGAGGTCGCCAAACATATGGCGATACACCAGGCGGAGGAGTGGTTAGCCCGCTGGGTCGACCGCATCCTGCCGCACTCAGGCCGGTTCGTGCACGCGTTGTCACATTATGAGGCGTGGACCCCGCCACCCGCGCCGGTTGACCCGGGTGGCGGCGCCGGTGGCGGCGTTGATACACCGCCCACGCCCGTCCCCACCCCGCTAGCCGAACGTGACATCGTCATTAACCGCATCCTCGACGCGCAGCCAGCCGTTGACCCCGCCGTTGCGGGGAAAGCAGCCGACAAGTGCATCGCCAGCGCGAAAGCCGCGGCTATGACCTCGCAGCCCTGCACGACGATGCCGATCCTGTTCCCAGGCGTGGAGACCGGCGCCGCCGGCATCCACGACCGCGACGCCATCCTCCGCACCCCGTCCTGGTTCCAACTGACCTACGAGGACGGTGCATCCAAAGAAACCAGCGTCCCGCGCGGCTGGTACAACCGCGCCGATTACAGGGACAAGTGCAAACCTGAACCGCGGAAGCCCCGCGGGGTGGAATGCGACGAATACCCGTGGTACACAACCGTCGAAGGCGGGCCTGGGGCCTCGCTCGAGGAGGTCCCGCTCGCCGACAACAGGGCGGACGGCAATGCGCTTCAGGCGATGCAGGACGACTTCCAGTGCCAGATGGCGTTCTCCGCGCCGCTAGTGCGCGACAACGTCGGCAGCGGGACGCAGCGTTTCCTCGTAGTGCCGCTCGTCGTGGAACTTCCCGACGACCACGGGAAGCGGTCGACCGACAAAGATGACGACAGGGACAGGGGGAAAGCGCTCATCGACAAGCACACCACCTACGCCGGGCCGCCGTCATTCCACATCTGCCGCCCTGCCAACACACTTCCACCCGGCGGCGGCAACGCCTCTTAACTTGGAGAGTCCGTGATGGGAAGCGCCGAGACTATGCAAGCCGCCCTCGACGGGTACGAGCGCCGGCTCAGCGCGCGGGGGGTGCCCGTCGATCGCATGTTACTGCCAGGATTGACTGACACCGAGATCGACAGGGTCACCGCAGACTTACCTTTCCGGCTGTCCGACGAGGCGCGAACGTTCTACCGGTGGCACAACGGATCCCGCGAGGAGCCGAACGGTCCAGGCGATGAAACGTACGTGCCCGGAGCGACATACCTATCGCCACTTGACTGGGTCGTCCGCGACTACGCAGAGTGGCGACACTACGAGCCCGGTCGTTTCAGGGAGATGTGGATCCCGTTGAACAGCCGCGACGGGAGAACAATCATCGTTGATTGCGGGGTTCGGCCAGACGAACCAAGCCCCATTTACTTCGCGGACAGTAAGGACAGTGCCCCGTGGGGACAAGTGTGCTCCCCATCGTTCGCGAACGTGATCGACGTGTGGAACCACGTGCTCGACGAGGACTACTGGACCTACGACCGCGTCAAGGGAGAATGGACCGAGCGCTACCGGTCGATACCCCTCGAGCTTCGCCACCGGCACATCGTGTAGCCAATCGCCACGCTGCGGCACGTCGGCGTAGCCGACGTCCGCCGTTGGTCGGATCGCGGCGCCGCCCGCCCACGCGGTCAGTCACAACGACAGGACGAACTCGGCGCCGGGCCCAAATACCCCTGCCAGATCCGCGCCATAGATCGTTGCGAGGGGCGCCGTCATGAGGTGCGGCGGACGCAGCGCTGCGGTGCCCACGGCGAGACGTTGCCCGCCGCGTCGCGCGCCCGCACCGTGAAGCAGTAACCGGCGCCGATGGGCACGCGGAAGAACGTGACCGCCCGCAGGGTCGTGCGGGTCCAGCGAGCGGGCGCGACCCAGTTCCCGTAGTGCTGGTGTGCCGCCGCCCGCTTGTAACGCACGTCGTACGTGGCCAGGCCCGCGCCACCCGTGTCTTTCGCCCGCCAGGTCGCGCCGGCCACGGGCTTGTTGGTCGTGCGCCCGGGACTCAGCAGCGTCACCGTGGGCCGCGTTGCGTCCGGATCCGCGCAGCGGACGTCCCCGTCGTACAAGCCGTCGGTGTATTGCGACAGCAGACGCTGGCCGCCCGTGAACGACGCCGTGGCGCACCGCGTCGTGGCGGCGACGACGTCACCGGCGCCGGCGTACCAGACGGGGCCGTCCTCGATCGGGAAGCGGACGGGCAGGTGCCAGGCGGTGCGGGCCGCGTTGGCGGTGCCGCGGGAGTAGCCGCCCGTGATGTCCGTCCAATGGAACGTCGTGGAGTAGATGCCGACCTCGCGGACGCCCGCGGAGCGGAGAGCGTCGACGTACCCCTGGATGTCGGCGGTGTTGGCGCTGCGGTCCTCGGTCCAGCTGTTGCCGGCCTGCTGGTCGGTGGGGCTGCCCTCCACGTCCAGCCACCAGGTCACCGCGAGCGGGTCGACGAAGGTGCCGGCGTCGCGCTGCGCGACCGCGAGGGCGTCCAGGGCCGCGTCCCACCCGTAGTCGTAGGCGCAGCCCGCATCCGTGTCGACCGCGGCATCGACGCACCGGGCCGGGCTGGTGCGCCCCGCCATGGGCCAGTGGGTGGACAGGGCGGGGCCCGGGTTGGCGGTGTTGACGTAGAGGCTGAGGTCGCCGGTGCCCAGCGCCCACTGGACGCCGGCCGCCAGGCACGGGTTGGCGGCGTAGGGCTTGGCGTTGGTCACGCCCACGATGCCGAACGCGCTTCCGCCGGGAGGGGCGTGCAGGCCACTGCCGGGGCTCGGTGCGGCGCACTGCGGCGTCGACACGTCGTGGCCGGTGTCCCCGGCGATCGAGTGGGCCGGCAGGGCCGACAGGCCGACGAGCAGGGCCGTGCCGAGGCTCGCGGTCGCGAGGCGGGAGAGGAAGGGCACCCGGCCATCTTGCCCCAGGTGCGGTGGCCGTGCGTCACCTTCGCATGGTGCCGAGGACCTTCTCGAGTGACTGCTCCTCGAAGGCGAGGTGTGCCAGCAGGTGCTCGGACAGCGCCGACAGGCCGGCGGAGACCCGCGCGCGGGCCGCGGTGTCGCCGTTGCCGAGGTTGCGGACGGCGCCCTCGATCTCGTCGAGCAGGTCCGCGACTGTGACGTGGTCGGCCATCAACCGTTTGACCACGCCGCGCAGGGACGGGTCGGCGCGCAGGACGGAGGGGAAGAGGTGCGCGTCCTCGATCCCGTGGTGGGCCTGGACGAACTCGCAGTATTGCAGGCAGTCGACCTTCAGTTGCCAGAGCGGTCCCCTGCTCTGCAGCCGGTCTAGTGTCGCCTTGACCTTCTGCGTCGACGCGCCCGCGTCGACCTGCGCTGCCAGCTGACGGACTGTCTTCAGGTCGCGGCGCAACTTGTCGTGCACCCAGCGCAACTGCTCGAACATGATGTTGCGGGGCGCGTTGGTCGCTGGCACTGCGATACTCCCGGAAAGACGTCGAGGCTCGATCGTACGTGCGCTGGGTGATACTGCGAAGGTGACAGCTCCCTCCGCCATCCGCACCCCGACACCGGCGAGCGTGCAGCGCACGTACCTGACGCTGATCCTCGGCAACACACTGGCCGCGTCGTTCATCTGGGGGATCAACACGATCTTCCTGCTCGACGCGGGCCTGTCCAATTTCGAGGCCTTCGCCGCGAACGCGTTCTTCACGGCCGGCATGGTCGTGTTCGAGGTGCCGACCGGTGTGGTTGCCGACACCGTGGGGCGCCGCGCGTCGTACCTGCTCGGCACGGTGACCCTCGCCCTGTCCACCGGGTTGTACGTCTGGCTGTGGCACATCCACGGCCCGTTCTGGACGTGGGCGATCGCGTCGATCCTGCTGGGTCTCGGTTTCACGTTCTTCTCGGGTGCGGTCGACGCGTGGCTGGTCGACGCGCTCGGTGCGGTCGGCTTCACCGGCGAGCTCGACGCGGTGTTTGCCCGCGGTCAGATCGCCGGCGGGGTCGCGATGCTCACCGGCTCGGTCATCGGCGGCTACGTGGCGCAGGTGACCAACCTCGGGGTGCCGTTCCTGTTGCGGGCCGGCGTGCTCGTCGTCATGTTCGGCTACGCCTGGTTCTTCATGCGTGACCTGGGTTTCACGCCGTCGCGTGGCACCGGGATGGTCAGCGAGATGCGGCGCATCGTGTCGGCCTCGCTCCAGTACGGCTGGCGGGTGCCGTCGGTGAAGTGGCTCATGCTGTCGTCGCCGTTCCTGTCTGGCGTCTCGATCTACGCGTTCTACGCGTTGCAGCCCTACCTGCTCCAGTTGTACGGCGACCCGAAGGCGTACGGCATCGCCGGCCTGGTCGCCGCGATCGTCGCCGGGGCACAGATCGTCGGCGGCCTGGCGGCGCCGATGGTGCGGCGGCGCTTCCCGCGGCGGACGACGGCACTGGTGAGCGCCACCGCGGCGAGTGCGGTCATCCTCGTGCTGGTGGGGCTGCTGCACGAGTTCTGGGTCGCCATCGCGCTGATCGTCCTGTGGGGGTTGGCGTCCGCCGCGGCGACGCCGATCCGGCAGGCCTACTTCAACGGGATGATCCCGTCGTCGCAGCGGGCCACGATCCTGTCGTTCGACTCGATGCTCGGCTCCGCCGGCGGGGTGGTCGCGCAACCCGCCCTCGGCCGGTCCGCGGACGTGTGGAGCTACGGCACGTCGTACGTCATTTCCGGGGTGCTCAGTGCCCTCGCCGTGCCGTTCCTTCTGCTGTCCCGCAAGGAGAACCCGCCCGCCGACACGGAATGACGCGCGCCGGTCACGTCACTGCGCCTTGTCCCCTCGGCCCGGGCGCAACAGCGCAATCGCGTGGCCCGCCACCCACAGGTCCGACAGCGTCAGGCCGGTGCGCTGCCACAGCCCGCCCTGCGGGCCCGACAGGCTGGCCACGAGCGCGGCCCCCGACGCCAGGGCCACTGCAGCCGACACCAGCGCCGAGGTGCGTCGACCGGAGCGCCACGAATGCACGGCGCCCACGATCGGGATCGCCGCCAGGGTGACATAGCCGATGGCGGCCGAGATCACGTGCGGGCGGTCGGAGGCGGTGCCCAACGGGAAGGCGGCGACCGCCAGGGTGGACAGCCCCGTCACCACCGCGAGGGCCCCGATGACGCGGCGGCCGCGGGCGTAGGCGGCAGCGCCGTACATGGGAAGTCCGAGTCCGTAGACCACGAAACCGGCCGTCATTCCTGCGCGGGTGGTGGTGCCCAGCGCCCCGAGGTCGCTGATGTGACCGGAGATGGGGGAGTAGCCGGAGCGCGTCGCGCCGAGCACCGCCCATGCGCCGATGAAGGCCGCCGGTCCCACGATGCCGCCGAGGGCGAGGCGGGAGGACGGGCGCGGCTCCGTCGGGCGCTGCTCTGTCGGGCGCTGCTCGCTCATGCCGTCATCCTCGTCCCAGGTCGGCGCCCGAGCTGGTCGGACACGCAGCCGGCGGCGGATCGGTCCGGCCATGCCGGCGACAGGGTCCACGCGAACGCGGGGGCCCACACGGAGATTGACACCGACGCGGACGCCGTGCCCGACGTGCCCGACGTGCCCGACGTGCCCGACGTGCCCGACGTGCCCGACGTGC
>CAXSDE010000011.1:22578-26267 GCA_964236265.1 uncultured bacterium | reverse complement strand
CCCGACGTGCCCGACGTGCCCGACGTGCCCGACGTGCCCGACGTGCCCGACGTGCCCGACGTGCGTGCGCCGCCGCAGCGAGACAGACTGGGCGCATGACGGTGGTGCGGATGTGGGAGACGCGGCTCGACGCCGCCGGCGTAGAGCCTTTCTGGGCCGCGGTGCGGGACACGTGGCGGGTTCTTTCGTCGTACGACGGATTTCTCGGTGGTGAAGCTTTCGCCGCCGCGACTGACGAGCACCGCGCCGTCGTGCTGACACGCTGGCGGAGCGAGGAAGCCGCCGGCCCGATGACGCGGTGGGAGGCGTCCCTCGACGTCCACACGCTGCGGCCGGGGCACGGATGGTTTTTCGCACCCGTTGCGGTGGCCGACACTCACAGCGCGCGGTAAGGCCCGTCGGCTACATTGAGGGAGTTGTCGTCCGATTGAGGAAGGCCTTTCCTGTGCGCCGCATCGTGATTCTGCCGTTCATGCTCCTGCCGTTGCTGGCAGCCTGCTCCGGGACGACGTCGCCCTCCGTCAGTGCGGCGCCGGTGACATCGTCCGCGACGTCCGCGTCGCCGTCGACCGCCACGTCGGGCAGCGGGCCGGCCACCACGTCGGGCAGCGGGCCGGCCACCGCATCGGGCAGCGGGCCGGCCACCGCATCGGGCAGCGCCTCGGCGCCCGCGAGCATGCGGCGAGTGCTCATCTCGATCGCCAACGGCAAGATCGATGGGCCCACGACCATCCCGATGAAGGTCGGCGAGACCGTTGAGCTTCGCATCGCGACCGACCGCGCCATCAAGGTGCATGCCCACGGGTTCGAGGTCGAGAAGGACCTCAAAGCGGGCGAGACGGCGTCGCTCATCCTCACTGCGACCGCGTCGATCGTCGGGGCTTGGCCGGTCGAGGACCACGTGACGGACAAGGAGATGACCCAGGTGCAGGTAACGCCGTGACGCCGCCGCCCGCACCCGGTGCGAGCGAGCACGCACACAGACTCCGTTGACGGTTCCGTCGGCGGTGCCGGTCATCCTCGCGCACGGCATCGGCATCCGCAGCGACCTCCCGATCTCCCGACAGCTGTTCGTCACGAACGGCGCGCTCGTCGTGATAGCGACGTTCGTGGTGCTCACCGGCTTCTGGCAGACATCGCGGCTCCGCGGTAACGCGGTGGGCGTCCCCGTGCCGCACATCGTGGAGCGTGTCGTCGACGCGACCGTGACGCGGGTGCTGGTGCGGCTCGTCGCCCTCGCCGTCTCCGTCTTCGTGCTCGTCGTCGGCGCGGTGGGACCGTCCGCACCGGATCGCAACCTGGCGCCGCAGGTGCTGTTCATCACGTTCTGGGTCGGCCTCGTGCCGGCCTCGTTGCTGCTCGGTCCGGTGTGGCGGGTGCTCAACCCGCTGCGGACGATGCACTCCCTGTGGGCGCGCGCCGCCGGCGTGTCCCCCGGCGACGGGTTGCGGCAGCTGCCCGCACGACTCGGCTACTGGCCCGCCGCCGCATCGTTGTTCCCATTCGTGTCGTACGAGCTCGTCATTCCCAATCATGCGGCGCCGTTCCATGTCGTCGTTTTCGTTGTCCTGTATGCGCTCATCCAGCTCGTCGGGGCATTCGTCTACGGCTCGGAGTGGTTCGCCCACGCCGACGCCTTCGAGGTCTACTCGACGCTCATCGCTCGGATGGCGTTCCTCGGCCGGCGCGACGACGGCCGCCTCGTGCTGCGCAGTCCCTTCAACGGTCTCGACGGCACACTCATGCTGCCCGGGCTCGTCGGGTTCCTCGTTGTCCTGCTGGGATCGACGGCGTTCGACGGAGTGGAACGCACCGGCTGGTGGCAGCGCACCATGGCGGGGTCCGTGCTCAAGGGGTTCGCCGGTCTGGTGCTGATGATCGCGTTCGTCGGCGTGCTGTACTACGCGGCGACCCGCGCGGCCGACCTGCTCGGCGGAGTGAAGGTCGACCTGTCGAGCGCCCTTGCGCACTCGCTCATCCCGATCGCGGTCGGCTATTCCGTCGCGCACTATCTCTCGCTGTTCATCTTCGACGGGCAGATGACGTGGATCCTGGCAAGTGACCCGTTCCAGCGCGGCACGGTCAACTATTTCGGCACGGCGAGGCACGTGACTGACAACACGGTCGTGTCGATCGGCGTGATCGCCGCGGTCCGCGCGGGCGCCATCGTCGTCGGGCACGTGCTGGGCACGATCGCGGCGCACGACAGGGTGCTGCGTCTGTTGCCGCCGCGGCGCGCGACTCGGGCGCAGTTGCCGTTGCTGGTCCTGATGGTGCTGTTCACGATGGGTGGCCTCTTGCTGATCCTGGCCTGAGCCGCCCTCGGCACCCGTCTCCCAAGGATCGAGGGGCGCACATGCGCTGCCGCCGGCGCAATTGCGCCCCTCGATCGGCGGCACCCCCCGTCAGCCGGTGCCCGCCGCGCGCTTACCCTCCCGCGCGGCACCGAGTGCCCGCGCGACCGCCGCGGCGACCTGCGCCGGTCGTTCCAGCACCTCGAGCGCGGCGAAGCGCAGGACGACCCAGCCGGCGTTCACGAGGCGGTTGTGCCGGACGCGGTCGTGGCGGAACCTCTCCGAGGACTTATGCCAGGCGAACCCGTCGACCTCCGCGAGCACTCCCTCGGACGCCCATGCCCGGTCCACCCGCGCGACGAAGCCGTCCGCGTCCACGACCACGAATTCGGCGACGCCGGGCTCGACGCCCGCATCGCACAGCGCCTCGGCGAAGGCGACCTCCGCGTGGGAGGCCAGATCAGGGTCGACTCCCGCGATGTCGCGGACCAAGCCGGCGACGCCGCGCCGGCCCTTCGCCGACTCCGCTTCGTCGTAGACCTGTTCCAGCATTACGATGTTGTGCTGAAGCACCTTGTCCAAGAAGGCGACGCGCGCTGTGCCCGACAACCCGAGTGCCAGGTCGACAACCGTGCGCGCCGCCGACGTGACCCGGTGCCCGTTGTAGAGCCCGAACGGCGGCACGTCGTCGTACCGATGCGTCGTCAGTCCTTTCCGGCGTGCGCGGACATTGCGCCTTACCGAGACGTGGACCGGTCGCACAGTCCAGGCACCGGGGAGCCGGATCACGAACGCCGCGGAGGCGTGGCTCAAGACCCCCGTCGGGCCGCAGTGCAGGACGGCCGCGTGCAGCGTGGAGTCGGTGCTCGTGCGGCTCGAGACGTGCCGGAAGACGTCGGGATGGACGGCCAGCCACTCGCCGTTCCCGACGCGCCGCCTGATGGTCGCGTGCGTGTAGCCGGCGGCGAGCGCCTGCGCACGGGAGAAGACTCCGGCCTGCGCGCGGGCGTGGCGGGCGAGGTCAGGCTGCATCCGACCATCGTGGCAGCTACAGGCCGCAGCGCCTGATCGCCGTCCACAGCCTCGGCGTTGGGGCGGCGCCGTCCACAGCCGCGCCGTCGACATTGCCGCGCCGTCGACAGCCACGCCGTCGACAGCCACACCGTCGACAGCCACACCGTCCGGGGATCGACGGGCGGAAAGGGCTGCTGTACGGCGCAATTGCGCCCTCGAACCGGGCCAGGGGACAGGGGCCGCGGGGCCGCGGGTGCGCGGGTGCACGGGCGCGGGGGTGCCGGACGACCGTCGACAGCCGCGCCGTCCGGGGATCGACGGGCGGAAAAGTGCTGCTGTACGGCACAATTCCGCCCCTCGAACCGTGGCCAGGGGCCGGGG
>CAXSDE010000011.1:17607-22478 GCA_964236265.1 uncultured bacterium | reverse complement strand
AAAGTGCTGCTGTACGGCACAATTCCGCCCCTCGAACCGTGGCCAGGGGCCGGGGGTGCGGGGGGTGCGCGGGTGCGGGACGACCGTCGACAGCCGCGCCGTCCGGGGATCGACGGGCGGAAAAGTGCTGCTGTACGGCGCAATTGCGCCCGTCGAACCGGGCCAGGGGACCGGGCCAGGGGCCGGGCCAGGGGACCGGGCCAGGGGTGCGGGGGTGCGGGCGTGCCGGCGCGCCGCAGGATCGGAAGGGCACCCGGGTTGACCGAGCGCCGACCCCGATCTAATGTCACATCTGGCACTCGCCTAAGGTGAGTGCCAGCGACCGACGAGGCCTGACCCCCGCGACGGCAGGCCCCGGCAGTCGCTCCCCGATGAACGTTCGACCACCAGCCCATGAAGGGGGAGGTCAGCAAAGTGACCACCGCCACTGCCTCGCAAGTCGGCATCAAGCCGCTCGAGGACCGCATCGTCGTTCAGGTCGTCGAGGCCGAGCAGACCACCGCGTCAGGTCTCGTCATCCCGGACACCGCCAAGGAGAAGCCGCAGGAGGGCAAGGTCCTCGCTGTCGGCCCCGGTCGTTTCGACGACGGAGTCCGCGTCCCGCTCGATGTTGCCGTCGGCGACACCGTGCTCTACAGCAAGTACGGCGGCACCGAGGTCAAGCTCAACGGCCAGGAGTATCTGATCCTGTCCGCGCGCGACATCCTCGCGATCGTCGAGAAGTAAGCCCAGTCAGCTAAGCACGGCCGGCGCCCCGGGACCCGTGAGGGCACCGGGGCGCCGCCGTGTACGTCGTACAAACATCGTCCTGTACGGCGACCCCGCAGAGCAACGCAGAGCAACGCAGAGCGAACGCCCAGCACGTCGAAACACAAGCGCCGCCCTATGAGAGGCCACGAAACGCATGCCGAAGATTCTTGAATTCCATGAGGAAGCCCGCCGCAGCCTCGAGCGCGGTGTCGACGCCCTCGCCAACGCGGTCAAGGTGACCCTCGGCCCCAAGGGCCGCAATGTTGTCATCGACAAGAAGTACGGCGCCCCCACGATCACCAACGACGGTGTCACCATCGCCAAGGAGATCGAGTTGTCGGACCCGTACGAGAACCTCGGCGCGCAGCTCGCCAAGGAGGTCGCGACGAAGACCAACGACGTCGCCGGGGACGGCACGACGACCGCGACCGTCCTCGCCCAGGCGATGGTGCACGAGGGCCTGCGCAACGTCGCGGCCGGCGCTGCCCCCGTGGCGCTGAAGAAGGGCATCGACGCCGCCGTCGCCGAGGTGCATGCGCGCCTCAAGGACCAGTCCCGTCCGGTCAACGACCGCGCCGAGATCGCCCACGTCGCTGCCATCTCCGCCCAGGACCGCACGATCGGCGAGACCATCGCCGACGCGTTCGAGAAGGTCGGCAAGGACGGCGTCATCACGATCGAAGAGTCCAACACGACCGGCATCGAGCTCGAGTTCACCGAGGGCATGCAGTTCGACAAGGGCTACATCTCGCCTTACTTCATCACCGACGCCGACCGCCAGGAAGCCGTCCTCGACAACCCGTCGATCCTTCTCGTCCAGGGCAAGATCAGCGCGGTTTCCGAGCTGCTCCCTCTCCTCGAGAAGGTCGTCGCGTCGGGCAAGACGCTGTTCATCCTCGCCGAGGACGTGGACGGCGAGGCCCTGTCCACACTGGTCGTCAACAAGATCCGCGGCTCGTTCACGTCCGTCGCGGTGAAGGCTCCCGGCTTCGGTGACCGCCGCAAGGCGATGGTCCAGGACATCGCGATCCTCACCGGCGCCCAGGTCGTGTCCGCCGAGATCGGCCTCAAGCTCGACCAGGTCGGCCTCGAGGTGCTCGGCTCCGCCCGCCGCATCGTCGTGACGAAGGACGCCACCACGCTCGTCGACGGTGCCGGCTCGCACGACGAGGTCACCGGCCGCGTCGCGCAGATCAAGGCGGAGATCGAGCGCAGCGACAGCGACTGGGACAAGGAGAAGCTCCAGGAGCGTCTCGCGAAGCTCAGCGGCGGCGTCTGCGTCATCAAGGTCGGCGCGGCCACCGAGGTCGAGCTCAAGGAGCGCAAGCACCGTCTCGAGGACGCGGTCTCCGCGACCCGTGCGGCCATCGAGGAGGGCATCGTCCCCGGCGGCGGCAGCGCGCTCGTTCAGGTCGCCAAGGGTCTCGACGACCTCGGCCTCGAAGGCGACGAGGCAACGGGCGCGCGTCTCGTGAAGAAGGCACTCGTCGAGCCGGCTCGCTGGATCGCCGAGAACGCCGGCCTCGAGGGCTACGTCGCCGTGCAGAAGGCGCAGGAGCTCGACTGGGGCTGGGGGCTCAACGCGCAGACCGGTGAATACGTCGACCTCCTCGCCGCCGGGGTCATCGACCCGGTGAAGGTCACCCGTTCCGCCGTCGAGAACGCGGCCTCCATCGCCTCGCTCCTCCTCACCACGGAGACCCTCGTCGTCGAGAAGCCGGCCGACGAGGACGCGTCCGCGGGCAGCGCCCACGGCGGTCACGGGCACTCGCACTAGCAGCGCACCCAGCACCACCACCAGCACGTCGTACGACGAACAATGAGCCCGGCGCACCCAGTGGCGCCGGGCTTTTCGTCGTGTGCTCCGTCGCTTGCCGGTGGAGACCTGCGGGCCGCCCGGGAGGGTCAGTCCCGGGCCGCCCGGGAGGGTCGGTCGTGACGCGCCCGTCCGCGTACGAGGAGGTGTCGCGGCGGCTGCGCTCGGCTGTTGCGCCGAACGGTGGTGGTGTATCGACCGCTGCGGGCTAACCAGCGGGGCGCCGCCGCTGTCGATGATTGTCCTGACGGACCGCACCCCTAGGTCCAGCCGGGAGGCACCAACGTGATCACCCACGCCCGCGAGCTCACTCGCGGTTTCGCCGTCGGTGCCGTGGCGCTGTCCCTCGCGGCCGTCTCGCTCCCGTCCGCGACATCCGCGACGTCCGCGACGTCCGCGACGTCGGCGGCGTCCACGCAAGGACGTGTCATCTCGATCGTGTCGAACTATCCCGAGGACCGGGATGTCCTCCCGACCGACCCCGGGACGCCCGCGACCCCGCCGCCGCCCGCGGTCAACCCGAAGCTCGGGTCAGCGTCGAGCTACGCCCTGGCCAAGGCCGCCGACGGCACCGTCATCCGCTGGAACCCGTGCGCCGCGATCCACTACCGGGTCAACACCAGGTATGCCACGGCGGGAGCCCTGGCCGATGCCAAGGCGGCAATCGCCCGGGTGCACGCCGCGACAGGAATTCCTTTCGTGTACGACGGGTCCACTTCGGTGATCCCGCAGGCGAGCTATGGCTACAACTACGACCCCAACAAGGGTGGTCCGCTGCCACCACTGGTGATCGCCTGGGCGCACTCGTCGGGCACGGCCGGCGGATCCAACCTGCTGCCGGGCGGGGCGGTCGTCGCGAAAGGTGGTGCGACGTCCATGTCGTGGCGCAGCGCCGATGGGCAGTCGCACCCGTTGCGGGCGTTCACGGGAGTCGTCGTGGTCGACGCGGCCTACAACGACAAGCCCACCGGCTTCACGACGAGGGCCGGGGGCACCCGCGGCGCGATCCTGCTGCACGAGCTGGGCCATGTCATGGGCCTGATGCACGTGAAGGACACGACGCAGGAGATGAACCCGTACGTGATCAGCCGCGCCAGCTACGGCAACGGAGACCTCACCGGCTTCGCGAAGGTCGGCATCCGCGCGGGCTGCATCAACTAGCGCGGGGACGGGTGGCGGCCACGCGCCGGTGGCATCGCACCCTTTTGGCGCTTGTGTTCTTGCGTCCGCTGCCGATCACTGCTTAAAGGCCTCGTCGATCTGCACCGCCCGCAACGGTCGGTTCGTGACGGCGGGGGAGTCCGGGTGCCCGGATCGCTCGCGGAGGTGTCGTGGAAACAGCGGACAAAGTGGCGGATCTCTCGTCGCTGCTGCAGCAAGGCGAACGGGCGACGTTCCATGGTCCGCCCGGGGCGGCCGTCGCCGCTCTCGAGCAGGCCGTCGTGCTCGCCCAGAGTCAGGGCAGACGCGCCGAGGTCACGGCTGCGGCCTGGCTGCTCGGAGTCGCGTTGACGGCCGGTGGCCGGTACGGCGGAGCCATGACGGTGCTCAGCCCCCTCATCGACGCCGGCGAGCGCAACGACCTGCCCGCCGACCAACGGCTGTTCGCGGCGCTGGCCGCAGCAGGCGTCGCGACCGTCCAGCGGCAGCTCGGCCGGCACGCGGCCGCCCGCGAGGCGGACATGCGCGGCCTGCGGCTGGCGGACGGTTCGGCGGAGGCGACGTTCGACTGCCGGCTCGGCCTCGCCGCAGACTTCGTCGGGCTGGGGGACGCCGCGTCCGCGCGTCTGGAGTTTGATCAGGCCGGCAACCTCGTGCAGGCCCGCGACGACTGGTGGCGGCAGAAGGTGCGCCTCGAGTGGGTACGCGCCGAGATCGCCCTCCTCGAGGAGGACCCCGGCACCGCGATGGAGGCCGCCGAGTCGGCCGTCGCCCTCGCGGAGGCGGCCAAGGCCCCTCGCCACGTCGCCAAAGGCCTGCTCTTCCTGGGCATCGCGCAGCTCCACATGGGCCAGGCGGACGCCACGTCGACCCTTCGCCGGGCCGCGGCTCTGGCCGAAAGCCTGCAGGCCCTTCCTCTGGTCTGGCCGTCCCGCGCGCTCGTCGGAGCCCTCATGACCGACGACGACCCGGACGAGAGTGCCCGCTGCCTCGCGGCGGCCCGCTCTGCCGTCCTCGCCATCGCGACGGACCTCCCGCCGAATGTGCGCGAGGAATGGTTGTCGCGTCCCGACATCGACGCGCTGCTCGGAGGCGAGTGACGCGTGAGTGCTGATGCGGTGGCCTCTGACGTGCCTGCCAAAGA
>CAXSDE010000011.1:0-17507 GCA_964236265.1 uncultured bacterium | reverse complement strand
CGTGCTTGCCAAAGACGTGCTTGCCAAAGACGTGCTTGCCAAAGACGTGCTTGCCAAAGACGTGCTTGCCCAAGACGTGCTTGCCCAAGACGTGCTTGCCCAAGACGTGCTGGCCAAGGGCGTGCCGGCTCCTGACGCGGTGGCGTCTGACGTGCCGGCGTCTGACGTGCCGGCGTCTGACGTGCCGGCCCCTGACGTGCTGGCCGGCCTGGCGCGGGCCCTGGCGTCCGGCGGCGCCGCGTGCATCGGCACTGCGCTCACGATGCTCACAGATGCCGTCCCGGCACGTCTTGTCGTGCGAGACGCGGAGCGGTCCGTCATCGCTGAGGCGGGCACGAGTGCCGGGATCTACCGCCTCGACGTCCCGTTGCGTTCCGCCCGCACCGTCGTCGGCACGCTCACCGTGACCAGCGTCGATCCTTTGGCCACACACGCGTTGCGGCTGCTGGCCGTCGCGGCCGACGTCCTGGCGCTGACGCTGCACCTTGCGCGGGCCAGCGACGCCCACGACCAAGCGCTGCTGGACGCCGAGGCCGATCGTGCGGAGGCGGCCCACGACCTGCATGACGGACTTTTCCAAACCATCGTCGCCGCGAAGCACGCGGTCGCTGTCAACGCACCCGCGACGACCGTCGGTGCGGTGCTCGCCCGAGCCCTCCACGAGAGCCGCCGAGCGACCAGCCTGCTGCGCCCACGTGCCGTCGACGGCGACTTGTGCCGCGCGCTCCAGGGCCTCGCCAGTGACCTCACCGCCACCGGCTCGCGGGTCACGGTGGACGCCGTCACCTTGCCCCCGCTTCCTCCTGCGATCGCGACCCTCGCCTACCGCGTGGTCACGGCTGCGGTGCGCGAAGAGATCGGCGCAATTCGGGTCCAGGTTCGGCTGATCCGTGCCGAGACAATGGTCGTGACAATCAGCGGCATGGTGGATGCGATGGACACGGGCGCAGCGGCGCGGTGGCATCGACGGGTGCAGGCCGCCGGTGGCGACCTCGAAGTGGGCGTCGACCGCGTGCGGCTCGAGCTTGCGTTGCCCACTGTCACCACGGCAATGGCCACCGTGGCGACGTTGGGGACACGCCGATGACCTCCGTAATCATCTGCGACGACCACCGGCGTCTGAGGGAGGGTCTGCGGCGCCATGTCGCCGCCGTTCCCGGCGTCGTGAAGGTTGACATCGCCGAGTCCGCCGAGGAGCTGCTCGCCCGCTATCCGGCTGAGCGACACGGTCTGATTCTCATGTCGGTGCGTCTGCCCGGGATGGGTGGGCTCGAGGGCGCCCGCCGCCTCGTCGCCGCGTATCCGGACGCCAATGTCGTCATGCTCGCCGGTGAAGGCGACCGCGATTCGGTCGCGGCGGCCATCATGTCCGGCGCTCGTGGCTTCCTGCAGCGTGACGTGACACGCGAAGAGCTCTGCGCCGCCGTTGCGCACGCCCTTGCCGACCCCATCCTGCGGATGGAGCTCCCGCGTCCGCGTGAGGACCTCCTGCCGTTGCCCGAACTCTCCGAACGGGAGCTCCAGGTGCTGCGCGGGATGTCGGATGGGAAGAGCAACGGCCAGATCGGCCGCGAGCTCTTCCTGTCGGAAGACACCGTCAAGACGCACGCGCGCCGGCTGTTCCGCAAGCTTCAGGTGAACGACCGTGCGCAGGCCGTGGCACTCGGGTTCCGCCACGGTCTCGTACGCTAGGAACGTCCCGATGCTCCATGAGCGTCCACCCGGCCGGCTGCGGTCACTGGGAGACCTCCCGGACGGCCCCGATGATGTAACGATCGTCGCCCAGCGCACGATGTCACGGGTGGAGGACGAGCGGGTGCCGGATAACGGTCCCTACGCCGACGATGTCGTATCCCGGGCAGTGTCCGGGGACCGCGACGCCGTCGCCACTCTGCTCGACTCCCTGCGGCCGCAGCTCCTTCGCTATTGCCGCAGCCGACTTGGCCGCACAGGTGGCTCGTACGATGCCGCCGACGACGTAGCGCAGGAGGTGTGTCTCGCCGTGATCACCGCCCTGCCCCGTTACCGCGACGAAGGACGCCCCTTCGTCGCTTTCGCCTTCGGCATTGCCAGCCACAAGATTGCCGATGCCGGTCGCTATGCGTCCCGGGCCCCGATCGCCGTAGGGGATGTCCCCGACCGGATCGACTTCGAGGCCGGCCCTGAAGCGCAATACGTGGCACGTGAGGACGCCGCTTATGCGCACGCCCTTCTCGACACCTTGCCCGAACAGCTGCGCGAGCTGTTGCTCCTGCGCGTCGCGGGCGGGCTCTCCGCGGAGGAGACGGGGCTCGTGCTCGGGATGACCCCCGGTGCGGTGCGGGTCGCGCAGCACCGGGCGTTGCAGAAGCTGCGCACGCTCGCCGCGGACGGTGCGCGATGACCGCTCCTGGCGACGAGCCCACCGAAGCCCTGGATTTCGCGGCGATTGCGGCGGACGACGCCCTTCTCGACACCATCGGCTCCCCGGAGGCCGCCCGCACCTGGGACGGCACCGTCGAGGAGCCCCGGGAGATCACCGACGCGTTGACCTGGTCGGATGAGCCCGTGCGCCGCCCCAGCGGCAACCCCGTCAAGAAGCCGAGCTCGCAGGCCGACGACCCCGCCGAGCGGCTGTTGTCGCTCGTCGTCACTGACGCCAACCTCGGCGCCGACGCAGCGCTCGTCACGATGCGCGCTCTCGCCGGGACCGACACGGCGGCGGCGCCGGGAGTGACGTGGAGCCAGGCTGAGCCGGGAGTGACGTGGAGCCAGGCTGAGCCGGGAGTGACGTGGAGCCAGGCCGACGGCGACGGCGATGACGCGACACCCGGAGTGACGTGGAGCAGGGCCAAGCCGGGCGTCACCTGGAGTCGTTTCGCGCGCCGCACGGGTGTGCGCGGCGCGGCAGCCCTCGCGGCTGTTGCGGTATCCCTCGGCGGCGTCGCGGCGGCGAGCGTGGTGGCCGGCCCCAGCAGCCCGCTGTATCCCGTCCATAAGCTGTTCGCCGGCCCTGACCCCGTCAGCGAGCAGGTCTATGCCGTGTCCCGCGTCACCGCCGCGCTCGACGACGCGCAGGCCGCCCTCGCCGCGCACAAGCCCGGTGAAGCGCACGGCAAGCTGTCGGTCGCCGAGACCCGCCTGCGAGCCGTCACCCCCGGCGCCGTGAAGGACGGACTCACCACACGGTACGACGCCCTCACGAAGCAGGTCGCCGCCGCTACTCCGCCGTCGCCGGCCACACCCACTCACAGCGCGTCGAGTCCGGTCGCGCCGAGCACCAACGTCGGCAGTCGCCCTGGAACGGGCGGCACCCCCGGCGTCGAGCCGACGCCGACCGTCCCGCCGTCGGTGGTGCCCGTGAGTCCGACCCCGACCGTGATCACCTCTGCGCCGGCACCGTCCGCGACCGACGGGAACGGCAACGGCAAGTCGGGCAACGGCAAGTCGGGCAACGGCAAATGGGGCAACGGCAAGTCCGGCAACGGGAACGGCAACGGCAACGGAAACGGCAACGGGAAGTCCGGTGCCGGGAAGTCGGGCAACGGCAACGGGAAGTCCGGTGCCGGGAAGTCCGGTAACGGCAAGTCCGGTGCCGGCAAGTCCGGTGCCGGCAAGTCCGGTGCCGGGAAGTCCGGTGCCGGGAAGTCCGGTGCCGGCAAGTCCGGTGCCGGCAAGTCCGGTGCCGGCAAGTCCGGTGCCGGGAAGTCCGGTGCCGGCAAGTTGGGTAACGGCAAGTTGGGTAACGGCAAGTTGGGTAACGGCAAGTCCGGCGTTGGCAAGTCCGGTGCCGGCAAGTCCGGCATGGGCACGTCGCACGCCGGCACGTCGCACGCCGGCACGTCGGGCAACGGCACGTCGGGCAACAGCACGTCGGGAGTCGTCACGTCCAGCGGACATGTGGCGTCGCTCTCGTCCCAGGGCGGCCCGGACTAGATCCCGCGCGGATGGCGGCTGCGGTCGATCAGCCCGTCACTCTGCTGCGTCGTCCTCGCCGGCGTCGAGCACAGCGTCGGCATAGCCCCTCGCGTAGTCCCAGGTCACGTAGTCGGACGGATCCGGGCTGAACGCCGGCTCGTGCACCCGCGTCTGCCCGGCGTCGAGCAGGTGTCGCAGGTTGCCCCGCAGCAGGTCCCACCCGAAGAAGTGCGCCTCATCGCAGTCGTCGCAGTCGACGACCAGCCCCCGGACACCACGCGGTTCCAGGAGCGCCTGGAAGACCTCGATGTCCTCCAGGTCTTCGAGGACCTCTTCGCGTTCCTGTGTCGACAGCGGCGCCAGCGCCTCGTCGTCGTCCGGACCGAGGACGGCCGCGGGGTCGGCAGGGTCACCGTCGAATGGGTCGGTGGGCTCGTCGATCACGAGCACACGGTACGCCGGGGCCTCGCGTCGCGCGTCAACGGTAGGATCAACATTCGCCGTACGACGGAAAGGGCCCTGATGGACCCCCTCGACACAGCCGACGCCTTCACCGACAAATTCGCCCGGATCGGGCTCACGTTCGATGACGTGCTGCTCCTTCCCGACGAGACCGACGTCATCCCCTCCGAGGCCGACACGACGTCGCGGCTCACCCGGGACATCATCGTCCGGGTGCCGTTGCTGTCCGCGGCCATGGACACCGTCACGGAAGCTCGGATGGCGATCGCCATGGCACGCCAGGGGGGCATCGGGGTGCTGCACCGCAACCTGTCCATCTCCGACCAGGCGCACCAGGTCGACCTGGTCAAGCGCTCCGAGTCGGGCATGATCTCCGACCCGGTGACGATCACGCCGGACGCGACGATCGCCCAGCTCGACGAACTGTGCGGCAACTACCGCATCTCCGGGCTCCCGGTCGTGGCCCCGGACCGCACGCTGCTGGGCATCATCACCAACCGCGATCTCCTGTTCCTGCCGGCCACGGAATTCGCCACGCGGACCGTGCGCGAGCTGATGACCCCAATGCCGCTGGTCACCGCACCGGTGGGCATCTCGAAGGCCGACGCGGCCGCCCTGCTCGCGAAGCACAAGATCGAGAAGCTGCCCCTCGTCGACGAACAGGGGCGACTCGCCGGCCTCATCACCGTGAAGGACTTCGTCAAGACGGAGCAGTTCCCCAACGCCACGAAGGACGGTGAGTCGCGGCTGCGCGTCGCGGCGGCCATCGGTTTCTTCGGGGACGCGTGGGAGCGCGCGACGGCCCTCGTGGAGGCCGGCGTCGACGTCCTCGTGCCCGACACCGCCAACGGCCAGGCCCGGTTGATGACCGACATGATCAGGCGCATCAAGGCCGACCCCGCGCTGCGGCACGTGCAGATCATCGGTGGCAACGTCGCCACGCGCGGCGGCGCGCAGGCGCTGGTCGACGCGGGTGTCGACGCCGTCAAGGTCGGCGTCGGACCGGGCTCCATCTGCACGACACGCGTCGTCGCTGGTGTCGGCGTCCCGCAGATCACGGCCATCTTCGAGGCGGCCTTCGCGTGCAAGGCGGCGGGCGTGCCGGTCATCGGCGACGGCGGGCTGCAGTATTCGGGTGACATCGCCAAGGCGATCGTCGCGGGCGCCGACACCGTCATGGTCGGCTCGCTGCTCGCGGGCTGCGACGAGAGTCCCGGCGAGCTGGTGTTCGTCAACGGCAAGCAATACAAGTCCTACCGGGGCATGGGGTCGCTCGCCGCGATGGCGTCCCGCGGCAAGGTGTCGTACAGCAAAGATCGTTATTTTCAGGCCGATGTCGCCAGTGACGACAAGATCGTGCCGGAGGGCATCGAAGGGCAGGTGCCCTATCGTGGCCCGCTGTCGGCGGTGGCCAGCCAACTCGTCGGCGGCCTGCAGCAGTCGATGTTCTACGTCGGCGCACACACGGTGCCGGAGTTGCAGGAGCGTGGCCGGTTCGTGAGGATCACCTCGGCCGGTCTGAAGGAGAGCCACCCGCACGACATCCAGATGACCGTCGAGGCTCCCAACTATCACGGCCGCTGACCGCGGCATCCAGAAAGAGGACTGACAGCAGTGGCTGACGTCGAGATCGGCAAGGGCAAGACGGGTCGCCGGGCCTACGCGTTCGACGACATCGCGGTCGTCCCGTCCCGGCGCACCCGAGCCCCCGAGGACGTGTCCCTCGCGTGGCAGATCGACGCCTACCGCTTCGAGCTGCCTTTTCTTGTTGCACCCATGGACTCGGTGGTCTCGCCGGCGACCGCCATCCAGCTGGGCAAGCTCGGCGCGCTCGGCGTCCTCAACCTCGAAGGGCTCTGGACGCGGTACGACGATCCGCAGCCGCTGCTCGACGAAATCGCGCAACTGCCGGCCGACCGCACCACGCAGCGCATGCAGGAGATGTATGCCACGCCGATCCGCGAGGAGCTCATCGGCCAGCGCCTGCAGGAAATCCGCGACGCCGGCGTGACGGTCGCGGCGGCCCTGTCGCCACAGCGCACCGTCGACCTGCACAAGGCCGTTCTCGCAGCGGGGGTTGACCTTTTCGTCATCCGCGGCACGGTCGTGTCGGCCGAGCATGTGTCCACCGCGAGTGAGCCACTCAACCTCAAGCAGTTCATCTACGAGCTCGACGTCCCGGTCATCGTCGGTGGTTGTGCGACCTACCAGGCCGCGTTGCATCTCATGCGCACCGGTGCGGCGGGCGTGCTCGTCGGCTCCGGCGGCGGACCCGCGCACACGACGCGCAAGGTGCTGGGCATCGCGGTGCCGATGGCGACCGCGGTGGCCGATGTCGCGGCCGCGCGTCGGGACTACCTCGACGAGTCCGGCGGGCGCTACGTGCACGTCATCGCCGACGGCTCGATGGGCAACGGCGGCGACATCGCGAAGGCGATCGCCTGCGGTGCCGATGCCGCGATGATCGGCACGCCGCTGGCGCGGGCCACCGACGCCCCCGGTCAGGGCTGGCACTGGGGGCCGGAGGCGATCCACGCCGAGTTGCCGCGTGGCGCGCGCGTCGACCTCGGCACGGTCGGCACCATGGCGCAGGTGCTGTTCGGCCCGTCGACCGTTGCTGACGGCTCGATGAACATCGCCGGCGGCCTGCGCCACGCGATGAGCGCGACCGGCTACAAGGACCTCAAGGAACTCCAGCGGGTGGAGGTCGTCGTCAGCCCCGTCTGAATCCTGCGCCAAGTCGCCGGATGGTCGGAGCCGCGGGATGGTCGGAGCCGCCGGATGGTCGGAGCCGTCGGACGGTCCGAAGTCTGCAACGCCTGGAAGTTGCGTCCTTCGGATCGTGGGGCGGGGTGCTCAATGACGGCGGGTGCTTGAATGACGGCGCCAGCGAGGGGCGACCAGGTGACGGGTGACATGACTGCTGTCGTGACGGGTGACATGACTGCTGACGTGACGGCTGTCGTGACGGCTGACGTGACCGCTGCCGTCCCGGCACAGCCCGACGGAGGCCGGCGCGAGCGCGTGCCGCCGGCGGTCCGGGGTCGGGTCCGGCGCCGGGGTCGGGGGCTCGTGGCGGCTTCACTGGCTGCGTGCTGCATCTCCGGCGGGGCTTTCTTCGCCGTACAGGGAAGTGCTTCTCCGTCCTATCGCCCGACCGCGATCGGGGTGGCGCTGACCGCTGACGGGCAGCGGGTGGCGTTCTCGTCGCTGCGGGAGGAGCCGTCGTACGACGGGCAGACGCGCAGCCTCGACGCCGCCGGTGCACAGGCGATGCGCCAGTGGCTCGCCGCCGGGCACGCCCCGGGTGCCGACACCCGGTGGGCGGACCTCGGCAGGACGGCGTTGCTCGACCTGCACGTCCTGACCCGCAACGGCGCATCGGTCGCGGGTGCGACGGTGCCGTGGTCGTACGTGTGGCCACGGGATGCGTCGGCGGCGGCCGTCGCCTTCGCGCGCACGGGGCATCTCGACGATGCCCGTGCGGTGCTGCGGTTCCTGCGCGACGTCCAGACGGAGGGCGGCACGTTCGACGCCCGCTATCTCGCCGACGGGTCGGGCCGCGTGCCCGACGGACGTGGCGTGCAACTCGACGGCGACGGCTGGGCGCTGTGGGCGACGGCGCAGGTGGTGGCCGAAACCCCTGTGCAGCAACGACAGATGGTGGCTGACGAGCTTGCGCCGTTGATCACCGAATCGGTGCGCGCCATCGTCGCCGATCTGCGCCCGGATGGTCTTCCCCGCGCCTCGGCCGACTATTGGGAGCAGCGCGAGAGCGGCCTCACGCTGGGGACGGTCGCGCCGGCGCTCGCGGGACTCGAAGCGGTCGGGCAGCTGGCCACACTGGTCACCGTGCCGCCTGCCACGGTCGCCGACGCGGCCCGTGCTGCCCGCGGCGTGCGCAGCCGCACGGTGGAGACGTTCGGGGCAACGGGCTATGGCCGTTACGACTACGGCGGCCCGGCGGATGCGGCGATCACGTTCCTGGCGCGGCCGTTCGTCTCGACGCCGCTGCCGGGGGTCGCCGGGGCAGAGGCGGCGGCCCTGACCGCGCTGCGCCGGCCGGCCGGTGGCCTGGCCCCGGGTGCCGGGTGGAAGAACGACGGCGTCTCATGGACGCCGGAGACCGCGCTGTTTGCGCTCAGTGCCGCGGCCAACGGCGACCGGACGCGGGCCGGGGCGTGGCTCGACTGGCTCCAGAGCCACCGCACGGTCGCTGGGGCGCTCCCCGAGAAGGTGCTCGCGAACGGCGACCCCGGCGGCATCGCTCCGCTCGGCTGGACGTCCGCACTGACCGTGCTGGCGCTGACCGAACTCGACCGTTCCTCGGCCGGCGCGGACCACTAGGAAGTGCCGTCGAGCGTCAGCATTTCGCTTGCCGTCACGAACTCGTAGCCCTTCGCCCGCGCCGCGTCGATGATGCCCGGCACCGCCGCTATCCCGACGGCGCGGTTGGCCGGCCCGACGTCGTGGCCGAGCACGATGAGGCCGGGACGCAACGCCGCCATCACGTCGCTGACGTTGGCCGCGGAGTCCCGGTCCGCCTCGTGAAAGCGGATGCTCCACATCAGCACCGACCGGCGCGACTCGGCGGCGTGCTGCAGCACCTGTCCACTGATGCGGCCGAACGGCGGCCTGATCAAGGCGGGCGGCGCTCCCGTCAGCTCGGCGAGCAGGGTGTCGGTGCGTTCCAGCTGGGCGGCCACGCCGGCATAGTCGAGGCGGCTGAGGTCCGCATGATCCCAACTGTGGTTGAGGAGTTCGTGCCGGCCGGCGACCTCCCGCGCGATGAGGTCGCGGTGTTGCTGCACGTTGCGGCCGACCACACAGAACGACACCCGCACGTCTTTGTCGCGCAGTACGTCGAGCAGGCCCGCCGTGAGGTTGTCGCCCGGCCCGTCGTCGAACGTCAGTGCCATCACCTTGCGATCGGTCTCCGCGCGCCAGAGCACCCGCACGCTGGTCGACCGTGAGCCCTCGGACACCCCCGCCGCGTCGGCGCGGCCCCGGTCGCTCGCGACGTCGCGGTAGCGGGTCGCGCCCACACCACCCGCGGTCCCCAGACCGGCGAGTCCCAGGCCCGCCCCGGCCAGCAACGCCCGTCGCGAGACCGCCGTCGATGATGCCTCGCCCGTCCGCGACGGTTCGCTTGCCGAGGTGGTGCCGCCGCTCTCTGGCACCCGTCCCCCCCTCGTGGCCGCATCGTGCGTCCAGTGCGCCGACTGCGTCACCCTAATGCTCGCGAAGGTGGCCGACGCCGAGGTCCGGGGAGCACACTGACGGGATGAACCTCAGCTCGCCCGCCGTCCGCCGGCTCGCTGCGCTGGCGTTCGGGGCGGCGGTGCCCGGTGTGCTGCTCGGCTGCATCATCGGCTTCGGCACCCCACACGGCTCTCCCTCGTCGCAGAGTGACGACGTGGGCCCGTCACCCAGCCCCTATGTGGCCTCGACGCCGGTCGGCGGCGGGGTCCTGCAGTCGGGTCCGCCCGTCGTCAGCGACTTTCAGACCGACTCGACCAGTGGTTACACCGACGGGCTGTCGTCCAACGACCTCTTCCACTGCCAGCCGGTCCTGACGACGCCGAAGCGCGGCGGCAAGGCCGTTCTGGTCAAGCCGGCGACGTGCAAAGCGCGACCGAAGGCCAAGTAACCTCCTCGCGCGACGGCACCGCCGGGCGACTGCGCCGATCGGGCGACGGGGCGCCCGGCGCGGGAACGGGGCGCCCGGCGCTGTCCCGGCTAGCGTCAACGGGATGTATGACGCAGACCCGCTGGCCACCACCGACTGGCGACGCACCCGAGGAGGCGTCCCCGAGGTCGCGGCCGAGCTGGAGATGGTGCTCGAGGATGCCACCACTGGCTGGTGCGGCGCCGTCGTCGCGATCGGCAAGGACGCGGTCGCGCTCGAGGACCGCCACGGCAAGCGGCGCCTCTTCCCCCTGCAAGCGGCCGCGTTCCTGCTCGACGGCGCGCTCGTCACGCTGGTCCGGCGTGCACCGGGTGCCTTGACCCCCGAAGGTCGCCGTACCGCATCCGGGTCCGTCGCCGTGGCGGGACGCCGCGCGTCGGTCGCCCGGGCCGGACGCATCTACGTCGAGGGCCGCCACGACGCCGAGCTGGTCGAGCAGATCTGGGGCGACGACCTGCGCGTGGAAGGGGTCGTCGTCGAACTGCTCGACGGGGCGGACCATCTTGCGGACAGGGTCGCTGATTTCCGGCCGGGACCGGACGCGCGGTTGGGCGTGCTGCTCGACCATCTCGTGGCGCGCAGCAAGGAAGCACGCAGCGCCGAGTCCGTGCGGTCGCCGCACGTGCTGGTCGTCGGACACCCGTACGTCGACATCTGGCAGGCAGTGAAGCCGCAGCGCGTAGGCCTGTGGGCCTGGCCGGTCGTGCCGCCGGGCCTGCCGTGGAAGGAGACGGTCGCCGATCACCTGGGGGAGCCTGACGTGCCGACCGCCTGGCGGCGCATCCGCGGCAGCGCCCGCTCCTGGACCGACCTCGAGCCGCAACTCTTAAGGCCCGTCGAGCAACTCATCGACTTCGTCACCGGCTGACCCGGGTCAGGCCGGCTGCCGACCCGCCGGTGCCGGTGCCGGTGCCGGGACCGGTGCGGCCGGGACCGGTGCGGCCGGCCGGTCCCAGGGCCGAAAGACGTCGGTGAGGAGCCCGCCGAGCACCGAGCCGCGGCGCGGGACGCCGACGTCCGTGCGTGCCTCGCGCTGCAGGCGATCCGCCTCGTCGCGGGCGAGCTGCCACGTCGCGCCGCAGCTCGTGCAGGTCAGCAGATCGTGCCGCGCACCGACTGGGAACAACCGCACCACGAAGAAAAGCGTGAAGAACGAGCGCCGGCTCAGGAGCTCGTGCCACGCCACACCACCGTGGACGGTGCAGGTGTGCATCACGAAACCGTGACGGGTGGTCTTCGGGGAGATGCCGAAGAAGAAGAACATGGCGGGGGCTCCAATGGCTGAGGTGACTGCCGTTCTGCCCGCTCCCGCGAGTCGCCACGCAAGCAGGGGAAACCGGCCGGACGGACCTCAGCGCGCTTCGTGCGTCGCGACGGCGTCGGCGCGCGTGACCCACGCACCTTCCCCCTCGCACAGCTTGCGGACAGAGGCGGGCAGTGTCCCTTTCGTCAGGTCGGCGAGAGTGACGCGCTCGAGCACCCGGCGCATGCTGACGCGCAGGGCCACCCACGTGTCGCGGAGTGCCGCGGCGTTGCCGGCGTATTCGACGTCCTCGACGAGCTGGCCGGCGATGTTGGCGAGCGGCCCGTCGATCGCCCGGATGACATCGGCCACAGTCACCTTGCCCGGCGGCCGCGCGAGACGGTAGCCGCCGTCGACCCCGCGCTTGCTCTCGACGACCCCGTGCTCGCGCAACTCGGCGAGGATGTTGAGCAGGAACGCCTGGGGAATCCCCTGGGCCGCGCCGACAGTCTCGGCCTTGAGCCAGCCACCGTCGCCGTACGCCGCGGCGAACTCGGTCGCCGCCCGCACCGCGTAGTCCGTCTTCGCAGAGATTCGCATAGCGCCCATTGTGTCGGATCGGCGGAAACATTCCGGGGACTCGGCAACCACCGGTCGTCGAGGCGCGCTCGCGAGCACGGCCGTTGTCCCCGTCGCGGCGGGCAAAGGCTTCTACGATCGGTCTTCGCACGGCGCCTCGGCGCAGCGCGGGAGGAGCTCACCGATGATGTCCGACGACCCGACGGCCCCGCCGGCGAACGAACGCCGTTCGCCGGAAGGCGAAACCCGCTGGCCTGCGGCGGGCGCGGTCATTGTCGCGATCATGTTGTACGCCTTGCTGTCGGACCCGCTGCTGGTCGGGCCACGCTGGGTGGTGCCGGCGCTCGGGCTGATGCTCCTGATCCCGCTGATCCTGACCAACCCGCGCCGGCTGAAGCGCGACGTGCCCGCGACGCGCACCACGTCGATCGTGCTCGTGGTGCTGCTCGCTGTGGCCAACATGTCCTCGCTCGTGCGGCTCATCATCGCGTTGCTCGACGGGACGCAGAAGGGCGCGGGTCTGCTCCTCGGTGCCCTTCAGGTGTGGCTGACCAACATCATCGTGTTCGGCTTGGCCTACTGGGAAATCGATCGCGGCGGCCCCGTCGTGCGCACACAACGCAGCCGCGACCGACTGCCCCCCGCGGACTTTCGCTTTCCGCACGACGAGAACGCGACCAACGTGCGCGAGGTGGCAGCGACGTCGTCCGCCGAGAGCGGCTGGGTGCCGCACTTCATCGACTACCTGTATGTGTCGGTGACCAACTCGTCGGCGTTCAGCCCGACCGACACCATGCCGCTGTCGACGCGCGCCAAGTGCCTCATGGGTTTTCAATCACTGACCGCGTTCGTCATCTCGGTGCTCGTCATCGCCCGCGCTGTGAGCCTCGTCGGGGGGTGACGCGCGGTCGCTCGTCGTCGTCGTACCGTGCCTTACTGCTTGATCGTGAAGGTCTCTCGCAGCAACACGGCATCGCGCGACGACGGACCGACCAGCAACTCGATGTCGCCGGCCTCGACGACGCGCACCGCGTCGCGGTCGACGATCGTGCACGCGTTGACAGGCAGCTCTATCCCGACCGTCTTCGTCTCACCCGGCGCGAGGGCCACCTGGCGGAACGTCTTGAGTTCCTTGACGGCCCACGTCACGGACGTGACGAGATCGCTGATATAGACCTGCACCGTCTCGAGCACGGGCCGCTCGCCCGTGTTGCGCACCGTGACCTCGGCTCGCACGGTGTCGGTCGGCGCCACGGTCGGCGTGAGCACGCGGAGGTCGGAGTAACTGACAGTCGTGTACGACAGGCCGTCGCCGAACGCGAACGCGGGCGCCTGCGTCAGGTCGGCGTAACGGTCGCCGTGCTGGCCGCGGATCTGGTTGTAGTAGGTCGGCTGCTGACCGACGTGACGCGGGAAAGACACGGGCAGGCGGCCGGCCGGCTCGATGATGCCGAGCACGAGCTCGGCGATGGCGCGCCCGCCGCACATGCCCGGGTTGAACGCGCACACGATCGCCGCCGCGTCGAGGACGGACTGCGGGAGGACGAGCGGCTTGGAGCTGATGAGCACCACGATCAGCGGCTTGCCGGTGGCGGCGAGCGCATCGAGCAGGGCGAGCTGGCCGCCGATGAGGTCCAGCGTGGCGGTCGAGCAGTTTTCGCCGACGAGCTCGATGCGGTCACCGATGACCGCGACCACGTAGTCGGCGTTGCCCGCGGCGCCGACCGCCTCGTCGAGAAGCCGTGGGTCGGGACTCGCGCCCACGACGATCGGCGGCCGCGGCTGACCGTCGGGCAGCAGGGTGCCCTCGGGGTCCGGCGCGGTTGTGAGGATGTCGGCGCCACGGGCGTGCGTGACGGTCCACGTCGGCGGGACGGTGTTGCGGAAACCGTCGAGAACGGTCTGGATCAGGTGACGCGGCTGGCCGTCGGGCATCCAGTCGATCTGGCCCGACGCGCCCGCCCAGTCGCCGAGCTGCGTCTGCGGATCGTCGGCGTTGGGCCCCACGACGAGGACGGTGCGGGAAGTGGAACCGGCGACAGCGCGACCCGTGTCGTCGGCGGTAAAACCGCCATCGAGCGGCAACGTGCCGTCGTTGCTCAGCAGCACCAGCGACCGCCGAGCCACGTCGAGGTTGAGATCGGTGTGGGCGGCGACGCCGATGACCTCGGCGAGCCGGGACGGGTCGGGACGGCGCGGGTCCTCGAACAGCCCGAGCTCGAACTTCAGCGCGAGAATACGGCCGACGGCCGCATCGAGGTCCGTCTCGGTGAGCAGCCCGCTCTCCACGGCCTGCTGCGCGCCCTCGAAGAACTTGGGCGTCGTCATGACCATGTCGTTGCCGGCGCGCACGGCCTCGGCCGAAGCCTCGGCGTAGGTGCCGATGATTTTCTGCTCCCACACCATGCGGCCGACGTTGTCCCAGTCGGTGACGAGCGTGCCGGTGTAGCCCCACTCGCCGCGCAGCACGTCGCCCAGGAGCCAGTTGTTGATGGTGATCGGCACGCCGTCCATCGACTGGTAGCCGAGCATGAACGTGCGGCAGCCCTCGCGGGCGACGCGCTCGAACGGTGGCAGGAACCACGAACGCAGTTTGCGGCGCGAGATGTCCGCCTCGCTGGCGTCGCGGCCACCCTGCGTCTCGGAGTAGCCCGCGAAGTGCTTCGCGCAGGCGAGGATCGCGGTCGGGTCGGTGAGGCCGTCGCCCTGATAGCCGCGGACCATCGCGGACGCGAGCTCGCCGATCAGGAACGGGTCCTCGCCGAACGTCTCGTTGATGCGGCCCCAGCGCAGGTCGCGGGCGATGCACAGGACGGGCGAGAAGGTCCAGTGGATGCCGGTCGCGGCGACCTCGACGGCGGTGAGGCGGGCGACCTGCTCGACGAGGCCGGCATCCCAGCTGGCCGCCATGGCGAGCTGCGTCGGGAAGATGGTCGCGCCCTCCCAGAAGGAGTGGCCGTGGATGCAGTCGTCCGCGATGAGCAGCGGGATCCCCAGCCGGCTGTCCCGGCTGAGGTCGGCCGCCTCGTGGATGCGCGCGGGGGACGTGTGCACGAGCGATCCGACGTGCAGGTCCTCGACCAGGTGCTTGACGCCCTCGCGGGCGTCCAGCTGGAGCATCTGCCCGACCTTCTCCGCCAGGGTCATCCGGCCGACGAGGTCACTGACGCGCTCGGCGACGGAGAGGGCGGCGTCGAGGTACGGCACGTACGAGGTCACGTTGATCCCCTGTCGGAGGGTTGCTAGTGGTGTAACTATTCATTAAGCCACATGCGAGAGCGCTCTCACGGATCAAATCACAAAAATGTCGGGGCGTTGCACGCAACCGCCAGCTGTTCCATGCCTTTGTTACACGACGAGAGTCAGCGACGTGATCCCCCGGACACTTCCCCGAAACGCGGCGCACACATCGCACTGCCACGCTCACTCCACACGAGCCCAGCGCCCGGCTCTACCGGCGGGGCCGCACAGAGGGGATGTCCGCGAGATGCGACTGAGTCCGCATGAGCAGGAACGCCTGCTCATCCACGTGGCGGCCGACGTCGCGGAAGCCCGACGGCGGCGCGGATTGCTCCTCAACTACCCCGAAGCGACGGCGGTCATCACGGCGCACCTGTTGGAAGGCGCGCGGGACGGCCGGTCGGTCGTCGAGTTGATGGACAGCGGACGTCACGTCCTGAGCCGCGCCGACGTGATGGACGGCGTCCCCGAGATGTTGCCGGAGGTGCAGGTCGAGGCGACGTTCCCCGACGGTACGAAGCTCATCACCGTCCATGAGCCGATCGCATGACTGCGCCGCCCCAGCCCGCGCCGGTGGTGCCCGGCGAGATCCTTGTCGGCGAGGAGCCGGTGACCGTCAACGGCGCCCGCGTCGCCGTGGTGCTCACCGTGCGCAACACGGGCGACCGGCCCGTCCAGGTGGGTTCGCACTATCACTTCGCCGCGGCGAACGCGGCCCTCGACTTCAACCGCTCGGCTGCCCACGGGACCCGGCTCGACGTGCCCGCGGGAACCGCCGTGCGCTTCGAACCCGGCATGACGCGCGAGGTGTCCCTCGTGCCGATCGGTGGGCTGCGGCGCGTGCCGGGTCTGCGCCTCGACGGGTCAGCGGAGGCGCTCGATGCCTAGCGAGATCTCGCGGTCGCGGTACGCCGACCTGTACGGGCCGACCACCGGTGACCGCATCCGGCTCGCCGACACCAACCTGCTCATCGAGGTGACCGAGGACCTCTCGCGCGGGCCGTCGGCGGGTGACGAGGTCGTGTTCGGCGGCGGCAAGGTCATCCGCGAGTCGATGGGCCAGTCACGCGCGACGCGCGCCGAGGGTGCGCCGGATCTCGTCATCACCGGCGCCGTCATCCTCGACCATTGGGGTGTCATCAAGGCCGACATCGGCATCCGCGACGGCCGCATCGTCGGCATCGGCAAGGCGGGCAACCCCGACACGATGGACGGCGTGCATCCGGCGCTCGTCATCGGGCCGTCGACAGAAATCCTTGCGGGCAACGGAAAGATTCTCACCGCGGGCGCCATCGATTGCCATGTGCATCTCATCTGCCCGCAGCTCGTGCCCGAGGCGCTGGGCGGCGGCATCACGACGTTCATCGGTGGGGGCACCGGGCCCGCGGAGGGCACCAAGGCGACGACGGTGACGCCCGGCTCGTGGCATCTGGCACGGATGCTCGAGGCGATGGACGGCCTGCCCATCAATGTTGTCCTGCTGGGCAAGGGAAACACCGTGTCGCGGGAGGCGATGGTCGAGCAGCTGCGCGGTGGGGCCGCGGGCTTCAAACTGCACGAGGACTGGGGCACGACGCCCGCCGCGATCGACGCGTGCCTGTCGGTGTGCGACGAGTTCGGCGTGCAGGCCGCGTTGCACTCCGACACGCTCAACGAGGCAGGTTTCGTCGAGGACACGCTCGCGGCGATCGGCGGCCGGTCGATCCACGCCTATCACACGGAGGGCGCCGGCGGCGGCCACGCGCCCGACATCATCACGGTCGCGGGACAACCGCACGTGCTGCCGTCATCGACGAATCCGACCAGGCCGCACACCGTCAACACGATCGACGAGCACCTCGACATGCTGATGGTCTGCCACCACCTCAATCCTTCCGTGCCTGAGGATCTGGCCTTTGCGGAGTCGCGCATCCGGCCCTCGACCATCGCTGCCGAGGACGTGCTCCACGACCTCGGTGCCATCTCGATGATCGGGTCCGACTCGCAGGCGATGGGCCGGATCGGCGAGGTCGTGCTGCGCACGTGGCAGACGGCGCACGTCATGAAAGCCCGCCGCGGGTCGTTGCCGGGTGACGGTGCGGCGGACAATCTGCGCGCCCGGCGGTACGTCGCCAAATACACGATCTGTCCCGCGGTCGCGCACGGCCTCGATGACGAGATCGGCTCGGTCGAGGTGGGCAAGCTCGCGGATCTTGTGCTGTGGGAGCCGGCGTTCTTCGGCGTACGACCTCATGTCGTTCTCAAGGGAGGCATGGCGGCGTGGGCGGCGATGGGCGACGCCAACGCGTCCATCCCGACGCCGCAACCCGTCTTCCCGCGGCCCATGTGGGGCGCGGTGCCGCGCGTGGCCGCGCAGACGTCGGTGACGTTCGTCTCACCGGCGGCGCTGGAGGACGG
>CAXSDE010000010.1:0-68391 GCA_964236265.1 uncultured bacterium | reverse complement strand
AGTCTTCGCCGAGCTCCTCACCAGCGACATTGCTTCCACCGGTTGACACCGCCAAGCCCAACTCCTCGTCCACAACTGTGACCTATCCGTTCACATTGTCTCGGTGGAGAATGGCGCGGCTCATCTGATTGCTGAAACACCAGCCGGACAGATGGAAGTCATAACAGGTATGACTCGGGAGGGAGACACGCTGATCTTGGACGGACTTCATATTGACGGACCCGGCGCCGGGACGGTGGGAGCCGGCGCCTTGCGGCAGCTCGCCGTGACACTTGGCCGGCAGGAAGGAGCTGCACGGGTCATCGTCAGAGGTGGTCGACG
Source organism: uncultured bacterium (assembly GCA_964236265.1). Taxonomy (GTDB): domain Bacteria; phylum Actinomycetota; class Actinomycetes; order JAVEEB01; family JAVEEB01; genus JAVEEB01. The sequence continues at coordinate 68,070 of CAXSDE010000010.1, read as the reverse complement.
TACGACAGGACCAAATCCTGGACACGTTCCTTCGACGCTCACGTTCACGGTAACGGGATGAGTCAGCTCAGGTTTGTCGGATTCGTTGAAGGCTTTAATAAGGTCCAGCTGAACCATGCCCTTCGCGAAATGGCCGGCATGAGCCTGTCAGTCGCAAAGCATGTGGTTGATCAAATCCTTGATGGGGAAACAGTCATCGTCTCGGTCGAGGCGAGTCTGGCGACCGGATTGCTTGCACGTGCGAGACAGTGTGGCGCGCTGGTTACGTTGGAATGACGCGCATGGTGAGAATACGGCAACGGTCGCGGACAACGTTTGTCCTCATGAGCGCGCAAAGCCGAGCAACGCGTCGTAGTCACCGGTGTCGGCCAGTCGCAGCGCGCTGATGTACTGGCGTCGCGTCTCAGTTGGCGTGACCAGGCTCACCCGACCCCACGTGAATGGCTGCATGCCGAGCGACTGGAGCAGCAAGTCAGTGGCAAGGCGGGAGTGACGACCGTTGCCATTGGCGAACGGGTGGATCGCGACCAGATCGCGGTGAAATCTGACGGCGTCCTCGTCGCAGGACGATTGTGAGGCGGTGAACCAGTGCTTCGCGTCCTCGCACAGGTCGCGCACCTTGACCGGGATGTCACGGGGATCGCAGCCGATGTTCTTCTCTGAGAGCCGGTAAGCCCCGGCCCACCGCCACACGTCGCCGAACATTGCCATGTGTAGTTGGCGAAGCGCCAGATGGTCCAGGAGCTGCTCAGTCGATGGTGACTGCCATCGGCGCGCCCTCAGAGCCTTCGCGATGTTGTCGAACTCCGCCGCGTCGAGGTCGGCGCGCGTGGCGATCCACGACGGCTTGAGACCGTCCTGCTCCTCCTCATCGAGCGGGGCGGCAGCGGCCGGCTCGTCGTCCGCCCGCCACCGCGCGTCCTCTCTCTCAGGCATTCCATAGCCCGGGCTTGTCCGCCCACTCGGCCGCTGCGTCTGCGAGGAGACCGTCGACGCTGGACTGACTCGGCGACTGGTCTTCCAGGAGCATCGTGTGCCGCACGGGCGTGACGAAGTCCGCTGCTCGCAGGCGCGCCTGCGTCAGCACCATCGTTTCGAGTGATCGCCGTGGCACGAGGGCGTAGACAAGGTCGCAGTCGAGCGCCGCCGCGGCCCGCCGAAGCGAGCTCAATTGAGCCGTGTCTGCGCGTTCACTGGCCTCCAGTCGCAGCACAGTTGACTCGTTGACACCCAAGCGCGCGGCGAGATCCATGGACGACATCCCGAGGGCCTCCCGGACAGCGCGCAGCCATCCCCCGCGCGGCGTGCCCAACTCTGGGAGGGCCTGGCGGAGGACGTCGGTGCGTTCGTCGAGTCGTCGGCGGGCCTGACGGCGAGAGACACCGCTGGTTGTCCGGGTCATGGCTGGCCTCCTTCACGGTCGCCATTTGCGAGCAGGCACCACACTACAGGAGAAGTTCGAATTAACAAGCATTGAAATGCAAGATTATTCGGCACTCACATGCATCACAGTGCCTAATAAAGAGCGATAGATGAGCGACGAGATTAGTTCAGCCGCGAGCGGGACATGCGCGCCAGGCGTTCGGCGGCCTCGGCCGCCACGGGGTCGGTGAGCGAAACGGCCTCGGAGAACGTCTCGAGCTCGTCGGCGGCCCGCACGAACTCGCCGAGACGCATCAGCGCCTCGCCGTGCTCGCGCCGCAAAGCGAGCGGGTGATGGGGGAGCAGGAGGCTCAGCTCGACCGCCCACAACGACGTGCGCGCGCCCTCGACGGACAACGGGTCCTGGGATGCGCCCGCCCGAATGTTGGTCAGGATGCGCTGCAGAATCTCAATGGGGGTTGACGGATCGAGGTGTCCTGGATGCAGCGGCACCCCGGACGCATCCTCGACGAGCATGGCGATGTCATCGCCGTCGACGCGCACGCCGCCGTTGAACGGGTCGACCACCACGGAGGACCCGGGCAGCCCGATCCCGACGAGGAAGTGGCCCGGCGCCCCGATGCCATACGACGGGATGCCGTTGCGCCGCGCCACCTCGAGCCACACGACCGACAACAGGATCGGGAGGCCGCGACGGCGACGCAGCACCTCGTGCAACAAGGACGACCGCACGTCGCGATAGTCGCGCGCCTCGCCGGCGAAGTCGCATGTGTCACCGAGGTAGGCCCGCAGCGCGTCGGCGTGGTCGATCGGCCCCGCGTCGCCCGGTGGGAGGAAGGCCGCCATCCCCGCGGCCAGCGCGTCGAGCGCGTCCAGCCACTCGCCGACGGACAGGTCCGGGTCGGCCTCACTGGCGAGCAGCAGGCACGCCTCCGCCAGATCCACCGGCGTCGACCGCACGACGGAGGCGAAGCGGTCACGCGTCGAGACGGTCACGGCGCCACCCGGTAGTGATAGCGGTGGTGCAGCGCGAAGCCGAGACCGTCGTACAACCCGATCGCCGCCGCGTTGTCCGCCTCGACCTGCAGGTACGCGTGCCGCGCACCCAGGGCGACCCCCCAGTCGGCGAGCGCCGACACGAGCGCGCGCGCCAGGCCCCGGCGCCGGAACGACGGCGCGACGTTGAGCTGCGCGATCCCGAGCCAACCGGTCGTGACGCAGCCCCGCCCGACCGCGACCGGCATCCCGTCGACATCGACCGACGCATACACGGCCAGCACGCCGGTGATGACGCGCACGGCGAGCGGCGACGCGTTGGGCAGGACCGCGAGCCAGCCGTTGCTCGGGGCGTCCGCCAGCGTCACCGGCGGGCCGGCGATCCGGGCGATGCCGACGAGGTCAGCGACCCGCATGTCCGTCTGCGCGTGCATGGCCCAGCCGCGGGCGGCGAGCACCTCGTCGGCCGCGGCGGCGAGCGGGAGCGGGAGCTGGGCGACGGCCGGCATCGAGCGCGCGGCGTACCAGCGCTCGATCGCCACCGCCGCGGCATCGAGGGGCAGTCCCGGCGAGCCGACCAGCAGCGCCGAGTTGGCGCGCCGGCTCCAGCCGCCGGCCGCCCGCAACTCCCACCCGCCGAGCTGCTCGGTCTCGAACGCGGGCCACGCCCGGCTGGCGATCCGCTGCACCTCCCCGGCCGCGACGTCGCGCGCCCACCGGGCGTCGACCACCTTCCCGGCCAGGACGGCGGCGAGCGGGACGACCTGCGGCGACCCGTCCCGGCGTCGTACACGAAGGTCGTGATCCGTCCAGGACTCGAGCTCGCCGAGCACATCGGACGCCTGTCCGTCGGGAAGGGACCACCGGACCACAACCCGGCGCCCCACGTCGGCGGCGGTCAGCGAGGAGGTCAGGAGGAAGGGCGACACGGCGATCCCACCCCCCGTTCCTGCACGCGACGACCGTTCTGGCGATACTAGGGGCGGCCCCGCAGCCAGTCGCAGATGAGGAAGGTCCGACACGTGACGTACGTCATCGCCGAGCCCTGTGTCGATCTCAAGGACAAGGCTTGCATCGAGGAATGCCCCGTCGACTGCATCTACGAGGGCGAGCGGATGCTCTACATCCACCCCGACGAGTGCGTCGACTGCGGCGCCTGTGAGCCGGTCTGCCCCGTCGAGGCGATCTTCTACGAGGACGATGTCCCCGGGCAGTGGAAAGATTTCTACAAGGCCAACGTCGACTTCTTCGCCGACCTCGGCTCGCCGGGCGGTGCCTCGAAGGTCGGGCTCATCCCGAAGGACCACCCGCTCGTCGCCGCGATGCCGCCACAGGAGCACGAAGCATAAGCATTTTCTTGTACGACGACGGCCGCTGATTCTGCTGAATCGGCGGCCGTTGCTGTAGTTCGATCATGGCGCGCTGTGATGCCCGTTTCGTCCCGTCGACGCGCGCGGCGATTGACGCTAGCCTTCCCCGGCGGCGCACCGACTGGGGGAGCTCCGATCTGACTCGGAGGTTTTCGTGCGACGTGTCGCGGTTGTTGTGGCGTTCCTGTTCGGCCTGGTCTCGCTCGGCGGTGTGCCGGCCTCGGCCGCGGCCCGGGTGACGGTGACTGCGGTCGCGACGGCGAGCAGCGTCACCGACGCCAACAGCGTCGTCGTCAGTGGGGTGGCCCGCCCCGCCGCGGCCCGCACCGTCGTGCTGCAGCGGCTGACGGGCGCGACGTGGAAGGACGGCGTCTCCGGCAAGAGCGCGCGCTCCGGCGCCTACTCCCTCGCCGCGATCCACATCACGGCGACGACCAAGGTGCGCGTGCAGGTGCGGTCGGGCAAGACCGTCGTCGCGACGAGCGCCGTCGTCATCATCCGCAAGCGCAGCGCGTCGAGCGTCGTCGCCGGCTTCGACTTCCCGAACGCCACGGCCGGCATCGTGTCGCCGTTCTCCGGCACGGTCACCCCCGCCGAACGCGGGCGAGTGGTGCAGGTGCAGCAGCTCACCGGCGCAACGTGGAAAACCGTCGGCGTCGCGACGACCGACATCCACGGTGCCTTCGCCTTCAACGCTGTGACCCCACCCGTGGCCACGCTGCAGGTTCGCGCGTGGGTCGTGGCCTCCGCGCTCCGCGGCCCCGCGGTCACCAGCGCTGTCTCGACGTCGGTCGCGGCAGGGTTGGTCGGCCACGGCGCGCTGCTCTTCAACTCCGCCGGCCACCTCAGCGTGCACGAGCTCGGCGGCACGCAGCGCGACATCGACATGCCGTTCGCCGACGAGGACGCCGTGCACGTCGCACCGAATGGCACCGCAACCGTGGTGAAGAACCTCACGGACACGACGGAGAGCCTGCAGGTCAACGTGCCGGGCAAGCCGGTCGTCGAGCTGGCGAGGACCACGGCTTCGACGTGCATCGAGGACGTCGAGCTCGCAGACGCCGGCACCCTCGTCGCCTGGGCCGTTGGTTCTTGGGATGGCAAGACGTGCCAGACCACGGCGGTGTACGTCCGGGATCTCGCGAAGGGCCGCACGAAGAAGCTGGCCGTCAGTGCGACGGCGCTCGCCAACAGCTCGACCGTCGGGCTGATCGCCGACCACACGGGGCAGTTCGTCGAGGTGGACGTCACCGCGGTCACCCAGGGTGTCCATCCCTTCTCGTTCAACGTCCTGTTCGACCGGACGGGCGCCATCGTGTCCGTCGGCGGGAGTGCGCAACTGGGCAACCTGATTGTCGTGGACGTCGCGGTGCCGGCGGGGCATCTCGCCGCGTTCGACATCGCCAAGGGCGAGTTCGTCGTCGCCTCGCTCACTTCAACCGCGCGGCCTGTTGCGCTGCACGCGGCGCTGGACTTCTCGGACCTTGTGAGCAACAGTGCCGGCACGAAGGTGGCCTACACCGTCGGAGCGGCGGGCAGTCAACACCTGTTCGCTGCCAACGCGGACTTCACCGCACCGGTTGACCTCGGTGCGGTGTCGGACTGGTCGCCGACCGCCCCCGTGTCGATCCGCTGGATCGGCGACGACGCCGTGGCTCTCACCGTCGATACCTTCACCGCGACCTCGGTGACGTCCGCGGCCAGCATCTTCTCGGCAGCAGACGCCACCGTGATCTACACCGGCCCGCAGCACATCGACGGTTGGCTGAACTGACCACGGCGGCGGCACCGCGCCGGTCTCGGCGCGCGTTTAGTGTGCTGCTCACTGTGTCTGTCGCGAGCACGGTCGCGATGCCGATCGGGGCGACGGCAGCGACGGTGCTCCCGACGGCGCGTTCCCTTCCGGCCGCAACGGTAATGGCCGCGGCGGTGCATGCGACGACCGTGCGTCTGACCGCCGCCGGCGCCACCGTTCCGTCGGGCGTCCTGGCCGGCGTCACCGTGAGTGTCCGACCCGCCGGATCTGGCCGGCTGGTGCGCGTGCAGCAGCGAGTCGCCCGCGCGGAGCTGTCACGAGTGCCACGACGGTCATCACGGTCGGTCCGCCGCTCGTCGGTGGCGGCCTCGTGGCGAGTGACCGGACGGCGCTTGTCGCTTCGTTTGGCGGCGATGTCTCGCGGGTCTTTCTGCACGGGCAGACATCGCCGCAGCTGCTCCGTTGTCGTGGTGTCGCAGGATGCCACGCCGGAGGCGCCGTGGCTCACCGAGGTCTGGGATGTGACGACACACGCGGTCCGCTCGTCGTACGACCTGCTGCTGACCTACGCCGTGCTCACCCCGCGCTGACGGCCGAGCGGCCGTCCACCGAGGTCGAGAGTGTGCCCTGCGAAGATGTCCGGGTGAGCATCCTGCGCCCGCCCGGTGACCTGCTGCCCGAGTTTCCTTGGGACCGGCTCGTGCCGTTCGCCGCGATCGCGCGCGCGCACGAGGGCGGCATCGTCGACCTGTCGGTCGGCACCCCGGTGGACCCTTCACCGGCGGTTGCTCGCGATGCCCTCGTCGCCGCAAGTGACGCGCCGGGCTATCCGCTCACCGCCGGCACGGTGTCGTTGCGCACCGCCATCGTCGAATGGCTTGCGCGCCGGTGCGGGGCGGTGGTGCCGGCCGAGGGTGTGCTCCCGGTCATCGGCACCAAGGAGCTCGTCGCTTTGCTGCCGCTGCTGCTCGGCGCGCCCGCCGAGTCGATCGTGGCGCACCCCGCGCTGGCCTATCCGACGTACGACATCGGGGCACGTCTGGCCGGCGCGACGCCGCTGGCGTACGACGACATCTCGACCCTCGACGCGGCGAACGTCGCGCTCCTGTGGGTCAACTCACCCGCCAACCCGCACGGCCGCGTGCTGACCATCGACGAGCTGCGGGCCTACGTCGCGTGGGCACGCGCGCACGACGTGGTGCTCGTCAGCGACGAGTGCTATCTCGACTTCGGATGGGGCGCCGAGCCCGTCTCGGTGCTGCACCCGTCGGTCAGCGACGGCTCCCTCGACGGCCTGCTCGCGGTGCACAGCTTGTCGAAGCGCTCCAACCTCGCCGGCTATCGCGCGGGGTTCGTCGCCGGCGATCCGCGGCTCGTGCAAGGGCTGCTCGGCGTACGCAAACACGCCGGTCTCATCGTGCCCGCGCCCGTGCAGGCGGCGATGGTGGCGGCCCTCGGCGACGAACGTCACGTGCAGGAGCAACGGGCGCGGTACGGCGCGCGGCGCGAGGCGCTGCTGCCCGCGCTGACCGCCGCGGGTTTCCGGGTCGAGCACTCGGATGCCGGCCTCTACCTGTGGGTCACCCGCGACGAAGAGTGCTGGGATTCCCTGTCCTGGTTGGCCGATCGTGGCATTCTCGTCGCGCCCGGGGAGTTCTACGGGCCCGCCGGTGCGCGCCACGTGCGGGTGGCGCTGACCGCCACGGATGAGCGCATCGCGGCCGCCGCCCAACGGCTGGGCTGACCGTCAGTCGGCGGTGCCCGCCGCGGGGCTCGGCACCGCGGCGCTGAGAAGCGACCACGCGCGATCGATCCCGGCGGCCAGGCAACCGTCGATCACGGCGTCGGCGCCGAGGGCGCTCATCTTCACGTCGGGCATGACGGGTGCGAGCGCGTGCAACTCGCTCGCGACCGCCTCCACGAAGCCGGGCGCCTGGCCGATGCCACCGCCGAGCACGATCAGCTCCGGGTCGACGACGGTGACGACGGCACAGACCGCCTTCGCCACGATGCGCGCCTGTTCCGCAACCACGGACGAGGCCGCGGCGTCCCCAGCGGCGGCCGCGTCGAAGACCCGCACGGCCGTCGTCGCGTCGCCGACCCCGGCCCGCTGCGCCGCCCGCACGACGGCGTCGGCGCTGGAAATGGCCTCGAACGTCCCGCGCTCGCGCGCGGCGTCGGTATCGGTGTCGCCGCCGCTGCCCTCGGAGAACGGCAGGTAACCGATCTCACCGGCGATGCCGTGCACCCCCCGGTGCAGCTTTCCGTCGAGCACGAGGCCCATGCCGATGCCGGTGCCGATCGAGACGAACGCGAAACTGTCGATGTCGCGCCCGTGCCCGTGTGCCCGCTCGGCCAGGGCCGCGACGTTGACGTCGTTCTCCACCATCACCGAGGCACCGAAGGCCGACCGCAGCTGGTCGAGGACCGCGGGAACACCCCAGCCGGGGAGGTTGCTCGACAACGCCAGGGCGTCGCGCTGTGGGTCGTAGACACCAGGGCTGCCGATGACGGTCTGCGTGATGTCGGCGTGGGTCAGCAGTGCCTCGCCGAGCACCTTGTCGGCGAGCGTCGTCAGCTCGGCAACGCGGGTCGGCCCGTCGGTGGCGGTGACCCGCACGGCACCCCTGCTGCGGACGGCGCCGGCCATGTCAGCGACCGCGGCCCGCATGTAGTGCCGGCCGACGTCGAGGCCGAGGACATAGCCGCAGTCGGGCCGCACTTCGTACAGGATGGCTGCCGGTCCCGGCACCCCGGTGCGGACACCCGCGGCGCGCACGAGACCTGCGCGCTCGATGTTGGCAAGGCCGAGGGAGACGGTCGGCTTGGACAGTCCCGACACGCGGGCGAGATCCGCACGCGACAGCGGGCCACGCTCGCGGATGAGGTGCAGGAGCACCTGCTCGTTCATCTCGCGGAGCAGTTGCGGGCGCGCCGCCGGGCCTTGCCCGCGTCCAGCCGGCACGTGCGCCTCCTCGATCCGCGACATCGTAACGATCGTTGCCTGCTGCATCCCTTGTATTCCCAGAATTGGTAGGTTAGCTTCCTAACAACTTCGCAGCGAAGGCCGGCAGCAGCACCAGTAGCAAGCACCAGCAGCGAGCAACCGTCAGCAGCCAGGCGAATGCCGGGCACCGAACCAGCAGTGAGGGGCAATGACGATGAGGCGCATATCCGGTGCGGCTGTCGCTGGCGTGGTGGCTCTGTTGGCCGCCGCCTGCACGAGTGGGGGGAGCAGCACGACGGCGACCTCGACCTCGACGGCCGGCGGGGGGACGGCCGGCGGGGGGACGACCAGTGGGGGGACGGCCGGCGGGGCGACGAGCAGCCCGAGCGGACCGGGCAGCGCGACGGGATCGGGGTCGCAGTCCGCGGCGCCGTCACCGACGGGCACCGGTGCCGACACGACGGTGCACAAGCCGGGCGGCACGCTGACGATCTCGAACGAGTCCGGCGCTAGCTGGACGTGCCAGTTCAACCCGTTCAATCCGGCCGTCAGCCCCCAGGCGAACGGGTTCGTCTACGAGCCCCTCGTCTACGTCAACGCGTTGAAGGCGGGTGCCGAGACGCCGATGCTCGCCGAGTCCTACAAGTGGAGCTCCGACAAGAAGTCCATCACCTTCACCGTGCGCCAGAACGTGACCTGGAACGACGGTCAGCCGTTCTCGGCCGACGATGTCGCCTACACGTTCGAGCTCATGAAGAAGAACCCCGCCCTGGATCTCTACTCGCTGTGGACCGGCGCGGGGCTGCAGAGCGCCACGGCGTCGGGCAGCACCGTGACGCTGACGTTCGCGCAGCCCGCGCAGGCCTACTTCTACCTGTTTGCCGGCACGGTCACCATCGTTCCGAAGCACATCTGGTCGACCGGCGAAGCCGCGTCGAAGGGCGACACCTGGGCCGACCCCAACCCCGTCGGCACCGGGCCGTTCATGGTCCACCCGTGCACGCCCAACAACATCACCTACACGGCCAACCCGCACTACTGGCAGCCGGGCAAGCCCGCGATCCAGACGGTGCAGTATCCGGCGTATCTCGACAACAATCCGGCCAACCTCGACCTCGCCAACAACAAGGCGCAATGGGGCGGGCAATACATCCCCAACATCGACACGTTCTACAAGGGCAAGTCGCCGGACAACAATTACTGGTTCCCGCCGATGATGAACGTCGCCCTCCTGCCCAACGTCGACCCGTCGCACAAGGCCACGAGCACGCTGGCCGTCCGGCAGGCGATCGCCTACGGTCTCGACCGAGCGCAGATCTCGAAGATCGGGGAGAGCGGCTACCAGCCCGCCGCCAATCAGACCGGCATCGTCGTCCCTACGTTCGACAAATACTTCGACTCCGCCGCGCTGACCGCCTCCGGTTACGACAAGCCCAACCCGGCCAAGGCGAAGGAGCTGCTGGCCGGGGCGGGCTACACGCCGGACAACCCGCTCGAGCTCGACGTCATCACGGTGTCCGGTTACACCGACTGGGACGCCTCGCTGGCGGTCATCAAGCAGCAGCTCAAGCCGCTGGGCATCTCGTTGACTATCAAGGACCTCGAGGGTCAGACCTACAACGACCGCCTCTACAAGGGCGACTTCGACCTGGCCTACGGGCCGCAGCTGTCGGCTGGACCGTCGCCCTACTACGAGCTTCGCCAGTTGCTCTACTCGAAGAACTCGGCACCGATCGGCACGGATGCGCCGTCCAACTACATGCGCTACAAGAACCCGGCGCTCGACGCGCTGTTCGATAAATACGCCTCCGCCGACGACGCCGGCCAGATCGCGATCGTCAAGCAGATCGAGGCCGCGATGATCGCCGACGTGCCGTTCATCCCGACGACGGAATCCGTGGATTGGTATCAGTACAACACCACGGACTTCGACGGCTGGCCGACCAAGGACAACCCCTACGCGCAGCCCGCGCCCTGGAACGTCCCGGACAACGAGCAGATCCTGCTCAACGTGTTCTCGAAGTCCGCGCAGAAGTAACCCGTCCGCGCAACACTCGACGCTGGGAGGTGACCGCCATGAGGTTCCTGCTCCGCCGGCTCGGATTCTTCGTCCTCACGTTGTGGGCGGCGATCACCCTCAACTTCTTCATTCCGCGCATGATGCCGGGCGATCCGGTCTCGGCGATGAAGGCGCGGCTCTCGCACGGCGGGCACGTGGTCGACGTCGAACAGCTGCGGGCGATGCTGCAGCAGTTCGGCTTCGACCCGGGCAAGAACATCGCCCAGCAGTACGTCGAGTATCTCGGCAACATGGTGACCGGGCACTGGGGCATCTCGATCGGCGGCACGCTCGGGGCGCCCGTCACGACGCTGATCGGACAGGCGCTCCCGTGGACGCTGGGTCTGGTCGGAGTCACGACGCTGCTCGCGTTCCTGCTGGGCACCTCCATCGGGATCATCGCCGGGTGGCGGCGCGGCGGCTTCCTCGACGGCGTCCTGCCGCCGATGTTCGTCGTCACGTCCGCCCTGCCCTACTTCTGGGTGGCGCTGTTGCTGATCGTTCTCTTCGCGAACGGGCCGCACGCGCTGCTGCCGAACGACAACAACTACGACATCGGGCTGACGCCGGGCTTCCACGGACCGTTCATCGCGAGCGTCCTCGAGCATGCGGTGCTGCCGGCGGCGACGATCCTCATCACGGCGATCGGCGGCTGGATCCTGACGATGCGCAACAACATGATCACGACGCTCGGCGAGGACTACGTGCGGATGGCCCGCGCCAAGGGTCTGTCGAACCGGCGCGTGATGATGGGCTACGCGGCCCGCAACGCGTTCCTGCCCAACCTGTCCGGGTTCGCGATGTCGCTGGGATTCGTCATCGCCGGAACGATCCTCGTCGAGTACGTCTTCAACTATCCCGGGCTCGGCCACATGTTCTACTCCGCGACGATCAGCACCGACTATCCGCTGCTGCAGGCGCTGTTCCTGCTGGTGACGCTGGCCGTGCTCATCTGCGTGCTGCTCTGCGATGTCGCGGTGTTCCTCCTCGACCCCCGTGCCCGGACGAAGGGGTGAGGCCATGACCACCTTGCTCGTCGACCCCGCCGCCGTGGCCGAGGAACTGCCGCGCCGGCGCCGCGGCGGCGTGCTGCGCGCCGTGCGGGGCAACCGCAAGGCCATGGTGGGCGCGGGTCTCTTCGTCCTCTTCTGTCTGCTGGCCGCCTTCCCGCACCTGTTCGTGCCGTGGCAGCACGCAGACCCGCGCGACATCGGCGACATCCCTCTGCTGCACCCGTCGGCCCAGCACTGGCTCGGCACCACGGGGCTCGGCCAGGATGTCTACGCGGAGCTCATCTACAGCACGCGCGAGTCGCTCATCATCGCGCTGGTCGCGGGTCTCGGCGCCACGATCCTGTCGGTGCTGATCGGCGTCTCCGCGGCCTATCTCGGCGGGATCGCGGACGACATCCTGTCCGCCATCACAGACATCTTCCTGGTGCTCCCGACGTTCCCGCTCATCATCGTGCTGGCAACGTTCGCGGGTAAGGGAAACCTCGGCGTGGTCATCGTCGTGCTCGTCGTGACGGGATGGTCGTACGGCGCCCGGCAGATGCGCGCACAGGGACTGTCGCTGCGCAACCGCGACTTCCTGACCTCGGCGCGAGTCCGCGGCGAGCGCCGGTCCTACATCATCATCCGCGAGATGCTGCCGACGATGTCGTCGCTGATCGTGGCCAACTTCCTCGGCGCCGCGCTCTACGCCGTGCTCACCGCGGCCGGACTGCAGTTCCTCGGCCTGGGCGACCCCGGCTCGCTGAGCTGGGGCACGATGCTCTACTGGGCGCAGAATCAGGGAGCGCTCGCCAGTGGATTCCCCGCGTGGGCGCTGGCGCCGGGCCTCGCCGTCGCTACCCTCGGGGTCTCGTTCGCCTTGCTCAACTACGCGTTCGACGAGATCAGCAACCCGGCCCTGCGTCCGATCCGGAGGTCCCGTGTCAAGCGCGCGCATTCTTGAGGTCCGCGACCTGCGGGTCGAATACGACAGCTCCCGCGGCGGCGTCCGCGCCGTCGACGGGGTCGACCTGACGGTGCATCGCGGCGAGTTCGTCGGCATCGTCGGCGAGTCCGGGTGCGGTAAGTCGACGCTGCTGTTCGCCATCGCGCAGTTGCTGAGCGCGCCGGCGGCGATCACGGGCGGGTCGGTCCGCTTCTCCGGCCGCGATCTCGTGACGCTGACCGACAAGCAACTGCGGGCCATGCGGTGGCGGGACTTCTCCGTGGTGATGCAGAGCGCCATGAATGCGCTCAACCCGGTGAAGACGATCGGGCAGCAGTTCGCCGACACGCTGGCCGCCCACCGCGACACACGCGTGTCCGAGGGACGCCCGGTGGAGGTGATGCGTCTCGTCGGCATCGACCCGATCCACCTCCAGAGCTATCCGCATCAGCTCAGCGGGGGCATGCGGCAGCGGGCGATGATCGCGATGGCGCTGCTGTTCACGCCCGACCTCGTCATCATGGACGAGCCGACCTCCGCCCTCGACGTCGTCGCGCAGCGGTCGCTCATGGTGCAGATCAAAGAACTGCAGCAGGAACTGGGTTTCGCGGTCATCTTCGTCACCCACGACATGTCCCTGGTGAGCCACTTCTCCGACCAGTTGATGGTCATGTACGCCGGTCAGGTCGCCGAGATCGGACCGACTCGGCAGGTCTTCGACCTCCCGGCGCACCCTTACAGCCAGGGACTGCTCGACGCGTTCCCGTCGATCACCGGTCCGCGGGTGGAACTGACCGGCATCCCCGGGAGTCCGCCCGACCTCGCGCACCCGCCCGCGGGTTGCCGGTTCTCGCCGCGGTGCACGCTCGTCAAGGAACGCTGCACGCACGAGGAGCCGGCGTTGTATGCGGTCAGCTCGGCCTACGCGCGCTGTCTGTGGCACGCGCCGAACGCGTTGTCCGTCACCGATTCGGTGCCGCTGCAGCTCCCGGTGCAGACAGCATGAGCGAGTCGACCCGGATATCGACGCCGGCGGCCGAGCGGGCGGTCCGGCCGGACGGCACCGCCGCGACAACGGTCCCGTTGCTCGAGACAACGCTGCTCACCAAGCACTTCTCGATCGGCGGTGGCCTGTGGTCGCGGCGCAAACTCCACGCCGTCGACGACGCCGGCCTCGTCATCAATCGCGGCGAGATCGTGGCCCTCGCGGGCGAGAGCGGCAGCGGAAAGAGCACGATCGCGCGGCTCCTCGCGCGGGTCTACAAGCCGACGAGCGGGGAGATCCTGTACGAGGGAAAGCCGCTGTCCGGCATGCGGACCCGGCGGGCGCTGCAGGGCTACCGCAGCGATGTGCCGATGGTGTTCCAGGATCCCTTCAGCTCGCTCAACCCGGCCTACCGCGTGTCGCACGGCATCGTCCGCGGGCTCGAGTTGCACCGCCCGGACATGACGTCGAAGGCGCAGCGCACGGCCGAGGCCGAGCGGGTCGTCGAGGCCGTGGGGCTGGCTCCGGCCGCCGACATCCTGGAGCGGTTCCCGCACGAGCTCAGCGGCGGCCAGCGCCAGCGCATCGGCTTCGCGCAGGCGCTCGCCTACCGGCCGAAGCTCATCCTCGCCGACGAGCCGGTGTCGATGCTCGACGTGTCGATCCGCATCGGTGTGCTCAACCTCATGTCGAAGCTCCGCGCCGAGGCGGGCGTGTCGTTCCTCTACATCACGCACGACATCGCGAGCGCCCGCTACGTCGCCGACCGCATGGTCATCATGTATGCCGGTCACATCGTCGAGTCCGGCCCGACCGAGGCCGTCCTCTCGCGTGCGAAGCATCCCTACACGCAGTTGCTGCTGTCTGCGGTGCCCGACCCGCGGGCCTCACTGACCATCGGGGCCGAGACCGACCGCGGCGAGCCACCGAAGGTCGTCGACCCCGCGCCGGGCTGCCGGTTCCGCTTCCGGTGCCCGTTGGCGATCGACATCTGCTCCGAGGTGACGCCGCCGGGGCGGTTGCTCGGCGACCAGCACACCGCGGCGTGCCACGTGGCTCGGCCCGACCCCGGCACGACCCCCGTCGAGGTCGGCTCCGGCTGACCTCCGCCCTCCGACGATCATCACCACCGCGGCGGCGTGCGGCACTGCCTGCGCGCCCGCATCCGGCGCACGAGACCCCGACTGGAGACACCCGTGAAGATCACCGTCATCGGGGGAGGCAGCACCTACACCCCGGAGCTCGTGGAAGGTTTCGCGCGCCGGGCAGCGGCACTCCCCGTCGACGAGCTCGTCCTGCACGACATCGACGCCGAGCGGTTGCGCGTCGTCGGCGCGCTCGCCCAGCGCATCCTCGCGCGGCACGGCTTCCCCGGCCGTCTCGTCACGACGACCGACCGCGACGCCGCCATCACCGGCGCGTCGGCCGTGCTCATCCAGTTGCGTGTGGGCGGCCAGACGGCGCGCCTCGGCGACGAGACGACGCCCAACAAGCACGGGCTGATCGGCCAAGAGACGACGGGGGCGGGCGGCTTCGCGAAGGCGCTGCGCACGGTGCCCGTGGTGCTCCGGATCGCGGACGACGTGCGGCGGCTGGCGGCGCCGGGGGCGTGGATCGTCGACTTCACGAATCCTGTCGGAATCGTGACGCGCGCGCTGCTCGACGCCGGTCACCGTGCCGTGGGGTTGTGCAACGTCGGCATCGGCTTCCAGCGCCGCGTCGCGAAGGCGTTCGACGTCGCCCCCGATGCGGTCCGCCTGGGTCACGCCGGCCTCAACCACCTCACGTGGATCCGTTCCGTGGAGGTCGCCGGAGTCGACCGGCTGCCGGAGTGGCTGGCCGGGCCGCAGGCTGCGGAGCTGGCCGCCGATATCGGGGCACCTGTCGAATTGCTGCGCACGATCAACGCGATCCCGTCGTACTACCTGCACTACTTCTATTGCACCGCCGAGGAGTTGCACACGCAGCAGCTCGGCAACCACCGGGCGACCGACGTCATGAAGATCGAGGCCGAGCTTCTCGAGCTGTATCAGGACCCGGCGCTCGACGCGCTGCCCGAGCTGCTGCAGTCCCGCGGCGGGGCCTACTACAGCGAGGCCGCCGCCGCCCTCGTGACGAGCCTGTTCACCGGTGACGGCGCTCACCACTACGTCAACGTCCGCAATAACGGGACGATCGAAGGGCTGCCGGCGGACGCGGTGGTCGAAGTGCCCGCGCATGTCGACCTGGACGGCGCGCACCCGGTCTTCGTGCCGCCGTTGCCGCCCGAAATGCTCGGCCTCGTTCAAGAAGTCACGGCGTACGAAGTGCTTGCCATCGAAGCCGCGCGCACCGGGGATCGCACTGTCGCGCGCAGGGCGCTGCTCGCCAATCCTCTCGTCCGGCAATGGGACACCCTCGTGCCGCTGCTCGACGAGCTGCTCGAGCTCAACCGGGATTTTCTGCCCGCCTTCTTCCCGAACGGGGACTCCAGTGTCTGACTACGTCATCGGCATCGACGGTGGCAACTCCAAGACCGACGTCGTGCTCGCCACCACTGACGGCGACGTGCTCTCGCGCGTGCGCGGGGTGGGCACGCGCGCCTACTTCGAGGGCATGACGACGACGGTGGACAACGTCACCGACCTCATCCAGCGAGCGAAAAACGAAGCAGGCCTGGCGACGGACGAGCCCGTCGCCGTCGCCGCCTACTTCCTCGCCAATCTCGACACGCCGGCCGACGAGGCTGCTTTCGCCGTGGAGATCGCCATGAAGGGCAATGCGCGCCGCGAGGTCGTGCACAACGACACGTTCGCGATCCTGCATGCCGGCGCTCCCGCCGGGTGGGGCATCGCCGTGGTGTGCGGCGCGGGCATCAACGCCACGGGCGTGCACCCCGACGGACGCACCGCGCGTTTTCTCGCGCTCGGCCCGATGACCGGCGACTGGGGCGGCGGCGAAGGGGTGGCCCTGGCCGGCCTCGGCGATGCCGTGCGCGCCGGCGACGGCCGCGGAGCGCAGACGCTGCTGCGGGCCGCGATGACAGAACATTTCGGGATGGAGCCGGAGGACGTTGCCATGGGTGTCGTCGAAGGCCGGCTCAACGGCGACGACCTGCACGCGGCCGCGCCGGTCGTTTTCGCTGCCGCAGTGGCGGGGGATCCGGTCGCGACGGCGATCGTCGACCGCCTCGCCGAGGAGATCACGACGATGATCGTGGCCCACCTCCGCACACTCGACCTGCTCCATCAGGAGGTGCCGGTCGTGCTGGGCGGCGGGATGCTTCAGCACGGTCCCGCGATGCTCGTCGACGGTATCGATGCCCGGCTGGCGATCCACGCGCCGCGTGCGCGCACGCGCATCCTGGACGTGCCCCCCGTCACCGGCGCCGTGCTGCACGCGCTGGCGCTCGCTGGGGCCGGTGCGAGCACGCGTGAGCGTCTGCGCGGAAGCTTCCGCCTCACGAGCAGTGGGATCGCCGACGACTGAGCGGCCGGTCGGGGCGCGCAGTCAGCGGCGCGTTCAGCCGCGGATGCAGCGCTGTCCCTTGATCCCGATGGCGATTTCCTTGTCTGCGGCACCGAGGACCGTGACGGACTTGCCCCCCGCGGGGTAGGCCACCTTGCCTACGGCATCGCACAAGGCCATCGCCTTGGGGTCGCCGGTCTCGGTGAACGCGGTGCTGATGGTGACGTCGCAGCCGGCGCCGATCTCGAACGATGTCACGTCGCTATTGGCCGCCAGGGCCTTGCCGGCTGCGTCATGTGCGGTCCCGCACTCGCCACCGCCGCCGCCAGCGGGGGCCGAGGAGGAGGCGCTGCCGTCAGCCGCGGACATCGACGCCGGTGTCGACGTGGACGTTCCGCCGGGCGACGTGCCGCCGGGCGACGTGCCGCCGGGCGACGTGCCGCCGGGCGACGTGCCGGGGGGCGATGCCGCCTGCGTCGCAGTGGTCGCCGGCGCGGCGGCCGTAGTGCTGGCCGAGGATGAGCAGGAGGCAACGGCGAGGCCGGCGGCAAGAACGAAACCTGCCGGTCGTGCGCGGCCGAGCAGTGCTTTCATCGAACCCCCACTGCTGCGGCGAGTCGGGCTCCGTCGCGATGACGCTAGCGGTCGGCCTCGACCGAGCGGGCAGCGGCATCTCGGTAGGCTGCCCGCCATGACGACGAGCCCCCTTTCTGCAGACATCGACGCGCTCTGGGAGCGCCGCACCGAGCTCACGTCCGCCGACGGCGACGCCCGAGCCGTGGTGATCGAGGCGGTCGACCGCATCGACGCCGGGGAGGCGCGAGTTGCCTGGGTCGACCCGAGGAGCGATGAGGTCGTGGTCGACGAGCGCGCCAAGCGGGCGATCCTGCTGAGCTTCAAGGTGCTCGACATGGCCGAGTCGACGGTCGGCGAGTTCTACTACCACGACCGCATCCCGCTGAAGCGGTCGGCGCCGGGGGTGCGGCTCGTGCCGGGCGCGATCGTCCGCTGGGGTTCGTACGTGGCGCCGGGCGTCATCTGCATGCCTTCGTTCGTCAACATGGGCGGTTACGTCGACTCCGGCACCATGGTCGACACCTGGGCCACGGTCGGCTCCTGTGCGCAGGTCGGCACGAACGTCCACCTGTCCGGTGGGGTCGGCCTCGGCGGCGTCCTCGAGCCGCCGAACGCCCAGCCGGTCGTCATCGAGGACGAGGCGCTCATCGGGAGCCGGGCGATGATCACCGAGGGCGCGCGCGTCGGCAGGGGCGCCGTCATCGGCGCCGGGGTCATCCTCAACCCGTCGATCCCCGTCATCGACGTCGAGACCGGCGCCGAGATCTCCCGTGGCCACGTGCCGCCGTGGTCTGTCGCGGTCAACGGGGTGCGCCAGCGGGAGTTCGCCGGCGGGACCTACGGATTGCCGTGCGTCCTCATCATCAAGCGGCTGACGGAGGGCGAGCGCCATGACAAGGCGCAGCTCAACGACGTGCTCCGCGGCCACGGCATCGCCACCTGACATGGCCCATGATGACCCGATCAAGGGCGGGCTGACCGATCTCGACCTGACCCTCGACCTGACCCTCGATGCCGCGTCGCTGCTCGCGGCGATCGTCGACATCCCGTCGGTCAGCGGCGACGAGGCGGTGCTCGCCGACGCGGTCGAACGCGCGGTGCGGGCGTTGCCACACCTGACGGTCATCCGCGACGGCAACTGTGTCGTCGCGCGCACCTCTCTCGGACGCTCGCAGCGGGTCCTGCTCGCCGGCCATCTCGATACGGTGCCGATCGCCGACAATGTCCCGTCGCGGCGCGACGGCGGTCGGCTCTACGGCTGCGGCACGTCGGACATGAAGGCCGGCATCGCGGTGATGTTGCGGCTCGCGCGGTTGCTCACGAATCCGTCGTACGACGTGAGTTTCATCTTCTACGACTGCGAGGAGATCGAAGCCGCGCGCAACGGGCTCGGCCGTCTCGTGCGTGAGCACCCGGAGTGGATCGACGGGCAGTTCGCGATAGTGCTGGAACCGACGTCCGGTGCCATCGAGGGAGGCTGTCAGGGGACGCTGCGCGCGCGGGTGTCGCTGCGCGGCAAGCGGGCCCACAGTGCGCGTTCGTGGCTGGGCGTGAATGCGATCCACGCGGCGGCGCCGGTGCTGGCCATTCTCGCGGCGTACGAACCGCGGGAGGTGCCGATCGACGGCCTCGTCTTCCGGGAGGGCCTCAACGCTGTCCTCATCTCGGGCGGTAACGCGGGCAACGTGGTGCCGGACGAGTGTGTGGTCACGGTCAACTACCGGTTCGCGCCCGACCGCTCGGTGGTTGAGGCTTTCTCCCATGTGGCCTCGGTTTTCGCCGGTTTCGACTGCGAGCTGACCGACTCCGCGCCCGGTGCGCTGCCCGGTCTGTCGAGCGAGCTGGGCGCCGCGTTCGTCGCGCTCGTCGGCGGCGAGGTGCTGCCGAAGTTCGGCTGGACGGATGTCGCGCGGTTCACCGAGCTCGGCATTTCTGCCGTCAACTTCGGGCCGGGCGACCCGATGCTCGCGCATCAGCGAGAGGAGCACGCGGAGCTGGCGCTTCTCGACGAGGCCGAGCACGCACTGCTGCGCTTTTTCGGCGGGCACAGCCGGTAAGCCGCGCTCGGCGCCGGGAAGATCGATCGCGGGCAGCGGCCCGCGGTCGATCAGGGTGCCCGCGAAGTGGTGGCGTAATGAGCCAACAGGTCCGGCCGTTGGGCGAGGTAGCGCTGGTGTGCGCTGTCCCACAGCAGCTGCCAGGCGCCGTCGTGGACGGCTTGGTGATGCGCGCGGCAGAGGAGCACGAGGTTGTCCAGGCAGGTGGGGCCGCCGTCGGCCCAGTGGTGGACGTGGTGGGCGTCGCACCAGCGAGGTGGCCGGTGACACCCGGGGATGATGCAGCCGCGGTCGCGCACGGCAAGCGCACGGCGCATCGGCGCGCTGACGGTGCGGGTGAGCCGGCCGACGTCGAGGACCTGGCTGGCGCCGTCGGTGATGATGCGGCTGACACCGGCATCACACAGGATGCGGCGGACGACCTCGACGCTCCATGGGCCGGTCCACTCGGCGGTGGCGGCCGGGCTCGCCGGCGCACCGCGGAGCGTGTCGAGTGGCACGACGATGCTCACGTGCGGGCGTTCGCCGTTGACGTCGGGGAGGGCGGCGCTGTCGAGCGCGAGGCGAGCCATCTCGTAGAGGGCGTCGGCGCGCCGCTGCCCCGGCGTGCGGTCGTCGTCGGGGCCGTTAGGCAGCGCCAGTGTCTGGACGGCGGTCATCACGAACTCGCCGGCCTCGGTGTCCAGCTGCCCACCGAGGACAACTGAGCCGCCGAGGGTTTGGCTGATGGACAAGTGGCGGCGCACGTGCTGATCGTCGTGCGTCTCGGTGAGCAGCACCGGCGCCATCTGGGAGCGCAGTTGGTCGGTGATACCGCGCAAAGCGGACGCCTCGTTGACCCTTGCAGCATTGACCAGGATGGTTTCGACCGTCCCTGCCACGGCGGCTGGCAGCGACCGCACACCCGCACGGATCACACCCGCGTGCGCCAGCGAGATGGCGCCCTCCGCGAGGGCGTTACCCACGGGGGTCTCGTCGCGGACTGCGCGCGCACCGGCGACGCGTTGCGAGGCGGCGGCCGGAGTCAGCAGGCATTGGTCGCGCAGCCACGATGCGGTGGTGAGGTGACCATCGGCGAGTGCGCCGCCGTTGGCGTCGAAGGCGGCGAGGCGTCGCAGGAACTCGCCGCCGAGTTGCTCCATCAGCCAGTGCAGGTCGTGCAACTCAGCTGCGAGTGACAAGCTGTCGCGCTGCGACACATCTTCGGCGCGCAGCAGTTGCACCGCTGTCTGCACTGCGCCGAGACCCGTCTGCTCCATGAGAAGAACCTACGGGAGCCCCCCGACAAAAACGCATGCGTACTCGACCCGCGCCGCGATCCGTCCACGGTCGCCAGCACGTCTCGATGTTCCTCGCGGAGCACGGCACTCTGCTCGACCGTTGCGACGGGCACCGCGAGGAGTTGCGACCGCTTGCCCTCGCCGTGCGCAGTCGGCGCAACTTGCTGCGGGAGAGGTTGCACACGGTCGCGCGCAGGTAAGCGAGCGCGGAATTCGGATCGCGCAGCCGGCCCGTGTTGCGGTGCAGCCGCACGAAGGCCTCTTGGGCAACGTCTTCGGGGTCGTCCGCCCCGAGGAGAGTGGCCAACTGCGTCATGCCGCGGAAGTGCGCCGCGAAGAGCGCGTCGTACCCCTGGATCTCGACGAGCTCGTGCACCACCGACTCTTCGGGTGGGTGAGCGGCCGTCATGGCGCTCATTGTGGCGTCGGTCTTGTCCGGGAGACGTTCCAACGCATTGCCGGTTGGCGCGCACTGCGGTCGAATGTGTGGGACACCGCCGGCTGAGGCACGCTGGAGTCATGCGGACTGAACGGTGGCGGCTCGGATTGGCGTCCTTGTTCACGATCTCCGGCACCGCGCACTTCATCGTGCCGAAGACGTTCGCCGGCATCGTGCCGCCGTTGCTCGGCCCGGCGCTCCCGTGGGTCTACGCGAGTGGCATCGCCGAGCTCGCGTGCGCCGCCGGTCTGTGGAGCCGCCCCCGGCGCGTCCGCCTGCGGGCGGCCCAGGCGTCGGCCGCCCTCCTCGTCGCAGTCTTCCCCGCAAACATCTACATGGCCGTCGAGGCCTTCCGCACGGCACACGGTGCGCTGTACCGAGCCGGCGCCCTCGCGCGCCTGCCCATTCAGCTGCCGCTGATCCTCGCGGCCCTCGCGGTGGCGCGTCAGCAGGGTTCGAGCAGCCCCCGCGCCTCGATCGCGGGCAGGAGCAAGGTCTTGTAGCCGACCTGCTCGAACAGGACCGTCATCTGCTCCCCGTCGTACGACATGACCATTCCCTCGCCCCAGGTGGTGTGGCGCACACGGGACTGCAACGGATAGGGGCCGTCCGTGACCGCAGCGGACTCGGCGCCGGCCGGGCACCGGTCGCAGTGGCCGCACGCGCCGGCGGCGGTCTCGCCGAAGTAGCCAAGAACGAACTGCCACCGGCAGCCGGTCGTCTCCGCGAAGCCGCGCATCATCTCGATACGCGACCTGTCGACCGCGACACGCGACGCGGCAGCGACCCTCGCCGCCTCCAGCGCCGGCGTCGCGGCAAGACCCGTCGCGGACCACCCGGCGGTCGTCGACACGAGGGCCCCGGCGGACTCGAGGAGGTTCACCGCGTGCGTGAGCCGGGACACGGGCACGCCGGTCCGGCGGTGCAGCTCGACGACCGGCACGGTGTCGATGCCAACTTGTGCGAGCACGGCGATCAGCAACTGCTCGTCGATGCTGCCGGAGGCGAAGAAGCGGCGCATCCCGAGGTCCGCCGGACGGAAGAAGAGAACCGCCCGCGCGGGGGCGCCGTCGCGGCCCGCGCGGCCCGCTTCCTGGTAATAGGTGTCGAGCGACTCGGGTGCCGACGCGTGCACGACCGTGCGCACATCCGGCTTGTCGATCCCCATCCCGAACGCGTTGGTCGCGACGACGACATCGAGCTGGTCGCCAGTGCCGTCGTCGGCGACGAACGCGTCGTGCACCCGCCGGCGGTCCGCGGCGCTGCGCCCCGCGTGGTATGTCTCGGCGCGCAGGCCGAGCTCCGCCAGCTCGTCCGCGTAGACGGCGGTGTCCTTGCGCGTGGCGACGTACAGGATCGTCGGTTTCTCCTCCGTGGCAACGCAAACGGCGACAGCAGCACGTTTGTCCGTGTCGCTGCGGAAGTCGCTGCGGACCTCCAGGAAAACGTTCGGCCGTTCGAAACCGCGGACCACTTCGACGACGTCGCGCAGGCCGAGGCGGTCGACGATCTCGTTGCGCACCGGCGGCGCGGCGGTCGCCGTCAGTGCCAGCACAGGCGGATGCCCGAGGCCCTCGATCGCATCGCCGAGCCGGAGATAGTCGGGCCGGAAATCGTGGCCCCACGACGACACGCAGTGCGCCTCATCGACGGCGATCAACGACGGTTTCAGGTCGCGGATGCGCTCGATCACGTCAGCTTTGGCCAACTGCTCCGGCGACAGGAAGAGAAACTCCGCGTCGCCGGCGCGCACGGCGTCATAGGCCTCGCGGGTCGTCCGGGCGGACTGCAACGAGTTGGCCGCCACCGCGACGGTGTTGGCGGAACCGCGCGCGAGCAGGGCGGTCACTTGGTCCCGCTGCAACGCGAGCAGCGGCGACACGACGACGGTCGGGCCCTCGAGAAGCAGCGCGGGGACCTGGTAGATCGCGGACTTTCCCGCACCGGTAGGCATCACGACGAGCGCGTCGCGTCCCGCCAGCACCGCGCGCATCGCCTCCGCCTGGCCGGGCCGCAGCTCCGTCCAGCCGAAGATCTCCTCAGCGGTGCGCACCAGGTCGCCGTCGATCGCCATGCGGCCGCCTCTACCCGCCGCGATCGGGGCGGACGCCCATTGTTTGCCAAGGATTCCTGCGTCGGAGGGCTAACGCCCAGTCGATGATCGGCCGACATGACTACCGTGGACCACATGAATGACGACACCAGCGGTGCCTCGACCGCCCAGGAGCACGAGGCCGCCGAGACCCACTCCCACGAGGAGCTCGAACGCGCGACGCACTCGAGCGCCGCCTCGCCAAGCCATGCCGTCCCCGAGAAGCGGCGCGGTCCGGTCGTCCTGCGGCGCCAGCAGGCGCACGGCGACAAGGGCAGCACCACCGACCAGCGGCTCCTGGACAACAAGGGTGACGGCGACTGGGTCCACACCGACCCGTGGCGCGTCCTGCGCATTCAGGCGGAGTTCGTCGAGGGCTTCGGGCTGCTCGCGGGAACAGGCAAGGCGGTGAGCATCTTCGGTTCTGCCCGTACGGATCCGGCCGACCCCGACTATCTCGCGGCGGAGCGCATCGCCAAGCTCCTCACGGACAAGGACTACGCGATCATCACGGGCGGCGGTCCCGGCATCATGGAGGCTGCCAACAAGGGTGCGAGCGACAACGACGGCACGTCCATCGGGCTCGGCATCGAGCTGCCCTTCGAGCAAGGGCTCAACGACTACGTCGACATCGGCCTGCAGTTCCGTTATTTCTTTGCACGCAAGACGATGTTCGTCAAGTACGCACAGGCGTTCGTCGTCATGCCGGGCGGGTTCGGGACCTTCGACGAGCTCTTCGAGGCATTGACGCTCGTGCAGACCGGCAAGGTGACGCGCTTTCCCGTTGTCCTGTTCAACTCTTCGTACTGGAACGGCCTCATCTCCTGGCTCCGTGACACCGTCGCGCCGTCGAAGAAGATCGCCCTCGACGACATCGCCCTCATGTATGTCACCGACGACGTCGACGACGCCGTGCGGCACATTCTCGAGGTGCACAGCGAGCAGGCCGAGTGGCTCCCCGTCAGCCACAACGGGCTTGGTCACTGACATTGGCGGGCGTCCGGACGGCCGGCGTCGATAAGCTCTGACGGTCATGGCAACGATCTGCGTCTACTGCGCCTCGAGCACGAGGATCGACCCGGTGTACGTCGACTTCGCCGCCGAGGTGGGCCGCGAGCTCGGCCGCCGTGGCCACACGCTGGTCTCCGGTGGTGGCAGCATCTCGTCGATGGGCGCCGTCGCCCGCGGCGCGCGCGAGACCGGCGCACACACGATCGGGGTGATCCCGGAGTCGCTCGCCGCCGTGGAGATCGCCGACGACGACTGCGACGAGCTGATCGTCGCGCCGACGATGCGCGAGCGGAAGCGGGAGATGGACGAGCGCGCCGATGCGTTCCTCGTGCTCGCCGGCGGCATCGGGACGTTCGAGGAGCTCTTCGAGATCTGGACGGCCCGCGGACTCGGCTGGCACGACCGGCCCGTCGTCATCTGCGACCCGCAAGGCCTCTACGCCCCGCTCCGCCGGCAGATCGAGACTCTGGTGGAGCAGCGGTTCATGCGCCGCGAGGTCGCCGAGCAGGTCAGCTGGACGGAGTCCGTGCCGGCCGCGTTCGCCGCGCTCGAGCGTCGCCCCGGCCCGGCTCGCGAGGCGGACGAGGAGGAAGTGCTCGAGAGCGAGGTCTGACGTGCTGAGCCGGGCCGTGGCGCCGGGCGGTGGCGCCGGGCCACGCGTACGCCGCCCAGCGTGGCACGATCGCATACGTACCTCGACCTGGGAGTGGCTGTGCTCGTCCTCGCCGTACTACTGCTCGCCGGCCTGCTCTTCGGCGTCGCGGCCGTCGCCGTCGGCCACGGGAGCTCGCTCTCCGAGACCCTGCCCGACCGCCGCGGGCCGGTGCTGCCGGCCGACGGGATAGCTGGCGCCGACATCGAGGCGGTCCGGTTCAGCATGGCCCTGCGCGGCTACCGCATGGACGAGGTCGACGAGGTGCTCGACCGCCTCTCCACGGAGATCTCCGTCCGTGACGCCGAGATCAGCCGTCTGCGGGCAGGTGCCGGGGGGACGCCGCTCGCGGCGCAGCCGTCGTCCGACGAGCCGGTGCAGCCGTCGTCCGACGAGCCGGTGCAGCCGTCGTCCGACCAGCCCGCGCAGCCGTCCTACGACCAGCCCGCGCAGGCGTCTTACGACCAACCCGCGCAGGCGTCTTACGACCAGCCCGCGCAGCCGTCGTACGACCAGCATCCTGTCGCCGAGGCCCCCTATCTTGGCGGCTACACGCCTCCCGGTGGCCCCGACGAGCACGCCCACCGGCCAGGCGACGCGTATCGCGAGGGCGTAGCCGACCCTCTCGTCCCGCTGGACCGCTCGGACCCGCTGGACCGCTCGGACCCGCTGCGCGGATAGGCGCTCGGACGCCCGTGCCCGCCGCGTGGCACCCGTCTCCAGGCGGGATCCCGTTTCCAGCCGGTGTCCACCGGCTGCCCCCGTGGGGGCGATGTTTGACTGGCAACCAGGTTTTCCACAGATCCCGGGCGCCATGCCGCTATCTGGAGGCCCTCAGGAAACTCAGATGGTGAGTGCTGAGTAGCTCTGCTACCTTTGACCCAGATGCCTACTTCGATGAAGAGCTCAATGTTGTTGCGCGCAGAGCCGATAGCTGTTGCTCAGGCTCGCTTGGGGGGATGGGACTAGCTATGGCGTCCCCAGACAGCTTTAGAGCAACCGTCGTTTCTCTGGGCGAGTGGACTTTGGACAACCTGAAGGGCACTGTTCCCTTCACCCACATCCAGGTGCTGGCAGACCCTAGCCTCGGCTTCGCGCGCCTCACGCTCACGCTTGACCCCGACACATGGGAAAACCGTAGTGCCGCCCTGGACAAACTCGCTGAGGTCAGGATCATGTTCCTGGACGAGCTGGCGCTCGAATTCAGCTTCGAGGAGTGCCTGTCCGAGGACCCTTCGGCTGCCTACCCTGTCCTAGAGTCTGTCTTCGCTTAGGCATGGCTGGAGGGCCGGCACTAACCTACGACGAGCATGTCTCGCGGACGGCTTATCACAGGCAGATTGGTGAGACCTTGGCCGATGTGAAGCATGAGTGGGCTGCAGTTCCGCTCTTCTACGCGGCCTACCACGTCGTCAAGGCGGCGTTTCTTGCGGACCCGATCTTCGACGACGGCCAACTCTGCACAGCGAAGCACAGGTTCCTGACACCAGGTGCTCGCGACGCGACTGGTCACCATGGTCGGTTCCGACCCATCGACCCGCCGGAGAAAGTGTGGGGGGTCAACGAACTGGTGGGCCTGCTGTACCCGGCAGTCGGGACGATCTACGAGCAAATGCACCTTGCAAGCGTGGAGGTCCGTTACAAGCGGGGGTTGCGCGTCCCGCTGCCTAACCTGCGCACCTCGCTGCAGGACATCGACGCACGCCTGCACAGTGGTCAGTTGGTTGCGAAAGTGAAGCCCTCAGGCTGACTCGCGCGGCGCAGTTCCGTCGGCGCGCTGCACGGCCTCGTCGGTCAGTCCGGGTTTTTGTTACGCAGATCACTCCGTGTCCACAGGCCGCGGCTGTCCACAGCCGCCGTGCCGACCGGAGCACCCGACGGCGCGCGCGCCTACGGTCGTGTCATGACAGATCCGCTTCCGGGCCCCGACGGGGTCCTGCGCTGCAGCTGGGTGACCAGCGCCCCGGAATACGTCCGCTACCACGACGACGAGTGGGGACGCGTGCTGCGCGGCGACGACGCCCTCTTCGAACGGCTGGCGCTCGAGTCGTTCCAGTCCGGCCTGTCCTGGATCGTGGTCCTGCGCAAGAGGGAGGCCTTTCGGGCAGCGTTCGACGGGTTCAGCATCGAAAGGATCGCGTCGTACGACGACAGTGACGTGGAGCGGCTGCTGGCCGACGCCGGCATCGTGCGCAACCGCGCGAAGATCCTCGCAGTGATCCGCAATGCCCAACTGTCCCTCGACCTGCCGGGCGGTCTGTCCGAGCACCTATGGTCGTTCGCGCCGAACCCGGCCGCGGCCCCGGCCGACGGGCGCACCACGTCGGCGGAGTCCGAGGCGCTGGCGGCCGATTTGCGGGCCCGAGGGTTCCGGTTCGTCGGGCCCACGACCGCCTACGCGCTCATGCAGGCGACGGGCATGGTCGACGATCACGCGGCTGGTTGCGTCGCCCGAGAGGCCCTCCGGGTGCCCTGATTTCCCGATCATCGATTCATCAGGGACAATGGAGTTCGCATCAGGCATTCGATCGAGGGGAGTCAGCATGGCGGCGATGAAGCCGCGGACTGGCGACGGTCCGCTGGAAGTCACCAAAGAGGGTCGCGGCATCGTCATGCGCGTCCCGCTCGAGGGTGGCGGCCGGCTCGTCGTCGAACTCACCCCCGATGAGGCGACGTCGCTCGGCGAAGCCCTCAATTCCGCCGTCGGCTGACCAGCGTCGCTCGCGACCCTGATCGCCGCCTCCGCATGTTGAGCCCCCATCGCCCCGTGTCCGGACGTGCCGTCCAGGCCGGGAGGCGACCTCGCGCGGCACGGGTGCCGACCTCGTGCTGACCAACACCGTCCACGTCGTCGATGCCGGCGTGCTCGCCTGCGACTGTGACGTCGTCGCCGTGTTGCTGCGGCCGCCCGGCGATGGGGAGCCCTTCGCTGTTGCGGCCGAAGTGGCTGCCCTGTCGACGGTCGACATCCCGGCTCAATTGGCACGCGACAAGTTCACCGGCGCCCCGGGTGACCTGTCCAGCCTCCCGACGTACGCTGACGACGGCGTCCGCCTGATCCTCTTCGTGGGCATCGGCGGCGACGGCGCTCCGGGCGCCCTCCGGAAGGCCGGCGCCGCGGTGGCCCGCCGGTCGCGGGACCACAAACGCCTCCAGGTCGACGCCCGGGTCCTCGACGGCGGGCAGCTCGGCACGTTCGTGGAGGCGGTGCAGCTCGCGTCCTACCGGTTCACGATGAAGTCCGAGCCCAAGCCCATCGAGCTCGCCGAGATCGCGTTCGTCGTCGATGACTTGGTCGTCGCCGGGCCGCTCGTCGCCGCTGCCGCCACGCGGTCCGCGGCTGTCGCGCTGTCGCGTGACCTCGCCAACACACCGTCCGGGCACAAGAGCCCCCAGTCGCTCGCCGACGAGGCGGCGCGGATCGCCGGCGAGTCGGGCCTGGAGCTGCGGGTCTGGGACGCCGAGGAGCTCGCGGCCGACGGCTTCGGCGGCATCGTCGGCGTCGGGATGGGCTCGGTGCTCCCACCGCGGCTCATCCAACTGTCCTACCGGCCCGCGGGGGCCACCCGGCACGTGGTGCTCGTCGGCAAGGGCATCACGTTCGATTCGGGTGGTCTGTCGATCAAGCCGGCCGACGGCATGCCACTGATGAAGACCGACATGTCGGGCGGCGCGAGCGTCCTGGCGGTGCTGAGCGCCCTGCGGGGCCTCGGCTCGACCGTTGCCGTCACCGGGCTCGTCGCGGCGGCGGAAAACATGCCGTCCGGTGCGGCCTTGCGCCCGGGAGATGTGCTGCGACATTTCGGCGGCAAGATGTCCGAGGTGCTCAACACCGATGCCGAGGGCCGACTGGTGCTGGCGGATGCGATCGCCTTCGCGGTGGCCGAGCTCGCGCCGGACGCGATCGTCGACCTCGCGACGCTGACCGGGGCGGCGACGCTCGGCCTCGGCAAGCGCCACGCCGCTTTCTACGCCACGGACGAGGCGCTCGCCGCCGAGCTGCTCGCCGCGGCGGCGGCCTCCGGGGAGCGTTGGTGGCGCATGCCGTTGGTCGAGGACTACCGCTTCACACTCGACTCACCTATCGCCGACCTGTCCAACATCGGCACCGACCCTTCGGTCAACGGCGGGTCGATCGTGGCGGCGCTCTATCTGCGCGAGTTCGCCGGGGGCGTCCCGTGGGCCCACCTCGACATGGCCGGCCCCGCGCGCGCCGACCGGGACGAGGACGAGGCGACGAAAGGCGCGACCGGCTACGCCGTGCGGACGCTGCTCCACTGGCTGGCACCCACCCCGTAGGCGTGCAGGGCGCCCAGGGGGCCCCGAGGAGATAGTTCCGCAATCGGTCACGGGCGCCGCGACCGGCGTGCCCTGCCCGGCGTGTGTCGGCACAGCCGACACCTCGCGAAAGTTCCTGGCGAGAAGTCTTCCGCATCGACAAGCTGCGAGCGTACGGTCCCCGGAGGCATCGGAAACGTCGTCGATGTCGTGGACGCCGGGCGTCAGCAGGAGGTGCTTGCCGGCGGCGAGGGCCTTGTTGAGATCGGCGACGGGATGCGCGGGTGCCGCGAGGAAGAACTCACTGAGCGGCACGGTGCGGCCGGGGGTCGGACCGCTCACCCACGACGGTCCTCTCGACTCGCGACGCGGAGCCGGTGCGAAGACGTGGAGGTCGCCGGAGCCGTCGATGGAGAGCTACGGCTTCACGCGGCTGACCGGATTCGTCGGCAGCACGGTGAACGCGCGGTCGTACGCGACCTCGCCGTCGGTGCCCTGACCGAGGACTGTCCCGAAGGTGGGCTCGGGGGCACCGTCGACGCCGGCGAAAACTGGTTCCACACGGCGTGCGCCCACTCCCGATGACCGAGTCCCGCGTCAGGAACTGCTGCTGGGACCCGGAGATGCCGCCGCCGGCCCATGACGGTGATCGTCAGGTTGGAGATCGACCGCCAGAAGTTGTTGAGCGCGACCCAGCCGGAAGCGGTGCGCTGGTTGTGGACATCGATGCGCCCGTTGATGACGACATCCTCCGGCGACAGACCGAGCCCGGCCACCTCGGTGTAATAGCCCACCTGGAAGACGAGCGGCTGCTCGGCGGATGCGTAGGTGCCCGGCCTGAAGAGCAGCGCATGTCGCCCGGTGCCCATCTCGGCCGGGACCTGCCGGGCGGCGAGCGCGTCGACGGTGCTCTGGATGAACTCGAGCGCATCATCCGGACCGAAGACGGTGACGTGCGGACCGAGGTCGGGCGACGGCGCCCCGATGGCGGCTGCGGAGGCGATGGGAAGTCCTGTCGTCGATGGAGCGACTGGTGGGTCGGAGCGGCCGCTCCGACCCACCAGGCCTACGCGCGTCGTGCCGGCAACGTGCCCGTCGGAGTCACGGGAAGCTGACGACGGACACGATGGTGTCCTTGTTGGCGTCGTTCGCCGGGCCGCCGGTGCTGTTGACCACATGGTCGATCGTGCCCGCGCCGGACAGGCAGAGCGTGAGGATGTCGTGCAGCTGCACGCCCGGGGTCACCGGCACCTCGTACGAGTGCGAGATGTGGATCGTCGGGTCGACGGGCGTGAACACGTAGCTGCCCATGCCGTAACCCTGGAACGTCTTCACGGTGTCGGCGACCTTGAACGCCGCGTAGCCGAGGATGCCGTCGTGCTGGTAGGCAGCCTGGTTGGGGGCGTCGTAGGGGAGCTCGTTCTGGAAGAACACGGTGGTGCCACCCTCGCCGTTCCAGATCACGTCGAACTTCTGGTAGTGCTCGACGAACAGCCCCGTGGCGGTGACGTCGGCACCGTTGACGACGACGCCGGTGTCGGCGGTGTTGATGTCCCAGCCGACCGTGCCCGGAACGCCGTGGTCCGCGCGCCAGGCCCAGATGTCGTCGAGGATGGTGTTGTTCTGGTTGACCTCGAGGCTGACCGTCGCCTTGCCGATGTGCGCCCCGCCGATGCGGAAGAACACGTCCTGCAGCGCGGTCGGGTTGGCGGCCGAGCCGCGGCCCGCCTCCGCCTTCGAACCGATCTTCACGAGCACGGGGGAGTTGACCAGGCCCGCGTCGAACGTGAGGCCGGCGATGTCGACACCCTCAGCGCTGTTGGCGGTCTGGAGGATGACGTTGCCCTTCTTCGCGGTCAGCGTCGCGAAGCCCAGGCCCAGGACCACGGTGTTGCTCCGCGTGACCGCGAGCGTGCGGTCGTAGGTGTAGACGCCCGGCGTGACGAGCAGGTTCATGCCACGGTCGAGCGCGGCCTGCGCGTCCACGGCGTAGGTGCTCCCGGTGACGAGGAAGAACGCGCTCAGCGGCAGTGACCTGCCCGGCGTGGGGCCGTTGGCCCACGTCGTGCCGACACTGTTCGTCTGCGCGGACGGCACGAACACGCGCCACTCATTGGCGGCGTCGATGTACAGGTACGGGCGCTCCTTCGACGCGGGCGTCGCGGTGAGTGTCGTGTAGGCCGTCGTCGTGCCGTCTGCCGCGACACGGCCGAAGTCCTGCGCCGGCGCGTGCACGTCACCGGAGAAGACCTGGTTCCACACGTAGTTGGACCAGCCGCCGCCGAGGTCGGTGTTGCGCACGTAGAACTGCTGCTGCGAGCCGTTGAGCGCGCCACCCTCGAGGAAGGAGTCGGCGACGAAGCCGCCGCTCGCGTAGTTGGGGTTTTCGCAGTACGGCATGAAGGTGGTGTAGTCCTTGACGTCCACGCGGCGCATCGGCGCTGCCTGCGACACGGCCCACATCTCGTTGCCCGTGTGACAGCCATCGGCGGTCGGGACCACGTGGACGGTCAGGTTGGACACGGAGCGCCAGAACGTGTTGAGCGACCCACTGCCGTTGTGGCCGTACGCGGTGACGCCGCCGTTGATCGTGACATCTCCCGGGTTCTGGCCGAGGCCGGCGACCTCGGTGTAGTAGCCGACCTGGATGTCGAGCGGGTTCGCGGTGCTGCCGTAGGTGCCCGGCTTGAACAAGAGGGAGTAGCGCGGGGTGCCCATCTCGTTGTCGACCTGCTGGGTGAAGATCGCGTCGATGGCGGCCTGGATGTCCGACTGGGGCATGGTGGGGTCGAAGACCTTGACGTTGGGGCCGAAGTTGGGCGCGGCGGCGATCTGCGCCGTGGCGGGAGCGGCGTAGGCCGTGCCCATCGTCGAGACTGCAGTGGCGAGCGCGATGCCGCCGACGAGCGCGCGGCTGGAGCGGCGCCGCCCGTCGTGTCGCGATCCGCGGGGTGCGGGAGTCGTGAACATGCGATGCGGGTCCTTTCCTGATGGATCCCCCGAGGGCCGGAAACGTTTCCAACTTGGCGGGGACGATAACTCCGGGCCAGGGCACCGTCTAGGCCAAATGGGTGCCTATTTCGGTCACGTCAGCTACTCCGCCCGGACGGGCGAACCGACCCTCACGGACCGCTCTCGGCCAACACGGACGGTCAGTAATCTCCCGGCTCCGGGGGCGGTCAGGTCAGCGAGGGGCCGCGCCGGCGCGTCGGCGCCGGGCCGGTGGAGGCACGCGCGACGAGGGCTCCGGGCACGAGCACCGGATGCCGGGCGGCCACCGAGCGGGGGGCCTCCGACCCACGGCCGTGCTCGCGGTCCTCGGTGATGAGCTCGGTCAGCAAGGTCACCGCCGCGCGGCCCATCTCCAGATAGTCCTGGCGGATCGTCGTGAGCGCCGGCCGCACGAGCGCGGCGATTTCGACATCGTCGAAACCGACGACGGAGATGTCGCGCGGCACCTCGAGGCCCGCCTCGTAGATCGCGTGCACGGCACCGACCGCCATCTGGTCGCCACCGGCGAAGACAGCCGTCGGCAACTCGGGCAGGCGCAGCAGTTGCTGCATCGCCCGGTGTCCGGAGTCGAGGAAGAAGTCGCCGCGGACGACGTAGCCGTCGGGCACCTCGAGGCCGTGCCGCGCCATCGCGGCGCAGAAGCCTTCGTGGCGCTGCGCGGCGGGCAGCATGTCCTGACGCGCACTGATCACCGCGATGCGGCGGTGGCCGAGCTCGACGAGGTGGTCGACCGCCATGCCGGCCCCGCCCGCGTTGTCCGTGCCGACGTTGGACGCCCGTCGGCCGAGGATCGGCAGGTCGAGGCCGACGACCGGCCGTGCCGACGCGATGAGAGCGTCCACGGCCGGCTGGTGGGCATCGACGGCCATCAGGACGATGCCTTCGAGGCTGTGCTGGGCGGCGATCCGGAGAAAACCGTCCGTGGTGCCGTCGCCGCCGCGGGGTGAGAGCAACATGAGGTGATAGCCGGTGTCGGCGAGCGCCATCTTCAGAGCAACGAGCAGGTCCTGCAGGAACGGCTGGCGGCCCCGCGAGGCGACGTAGGTCGTGTCCCAGATCAAGCCGACGGTGTCCGACCGCCGCCGGACCAGCGTGCGGGCCTGCTCGTTGGGCAGATAGCCGAGGTCGCTCGCCGTCTTCATCACGCGCTCGCGGGTGGCCTTGCTGACGTCGGGCCGTCCGTTGAGCGCCCGCGACACCGTGGCAGGCGACACCCCGCTGCGCCTTGCGACCTCGCGGATGTCGACCACCACCGTGCTGCTCCTTCGGAACGTGACATCCCCGGGCCGCCCGTGCGGACCCGGCGCTGAGGTTAGCGTCGCGAGGGCCGGCGGCGCGGGGACGCACCGCGAACGGGGTCGCGGCACCGTCAGGTGACGACCTTCACGTTCTTGCCGATGCAGACGACTCCCGCGTCGCTGATCGTGTAGAGCTCCCGATCACGGTCCATGTCGATGCCGATGCGGGCCCCGGGCGGGATGACCACGTTCTTGTCGACGATCGCGTTGCGCACGATGGCACCGGCACCGACATGGACGTTGTGCATCAACACGCTGTTTTCCACGCGCGCCCCGTGGTCGACGTAGACGCGGGGGGACAGGACCGACCGGTGGATGACGCCATCGGACACGATCGCCCCGTTGCACAGGAGCGAATCGATGACGCTCGACGTGGGGTTGACCACCTTCGCCGGCGGGAGGGGCTCGATGTAGGTGTAGATCGGCCAGTCGGGGTTGTAGAGGTTGAACACAGGGTGGACCGACACCAGGTCCATGTTGCCCTCGTAGTAGGCGTCGATCGTGCCGACATCACGCCAATAGCCGCAGTCACGCTCGGTCGCCCCGGGCACGTCGTTGTCGGCGAAGTCGTAGACCATGGCGTCGCCGGCGGCGACCATCGACGGGATGATGTTGCCGCCCATGTCGTGCATGGAGTTTTCGTCCGCGGCGTCCAGGCGCACGGCTTCGATGAGCGCCTCGGCCGTGAAGACGTAGTTGCCCATGGACGCGAAGATCTCGTCGGGGGAGTCGGGCAGCCCCGGCGGGTCGGCGGGCTTCTCGAGGAACTCCCGGATGGTGCCGTCCGGGTTGGCGTCGATCACGCCGAAGTGCCGGGACTCCGACCGGGGGACCCGCATGCCGGCGACCGTGACGCCCTTGCCGCTCGCGATGTGCGCGGCCACCATCTGCTCCGGGTCCATCCGGTAGATGTGGTCGGCGCCGAAGACGATGATGTAGTCGGGCTTCTCGTCGTACACGAGATTGAGGCTCTGGTAGATCGCGTCGGCCGAGCCCGAAAACCAGCGGTCGCCGACGCGCTGCTGGGCCGGCACCGTGGTGACGTAGTTGCCGATCAGCGTGGACATGCGCCACGTGCGGGAAATGTGCAGGTCCAGGGAGTGCGACTTGTATTGCGTGAGGACGACCAACTTGCGATAGCCGCCGTTGACCATGTTGGACAGGACGAAGTCGATGATCCGGTAGCTGCCCGCATACGGCACGGCAGGCTTGGCCCGGTCGTCGGTCAGCGGGCTGAGCCGCGAACCCTTCCCACCGGCGAGGACGATTGCGAGGACTTGATTTCCCATGGCCATGATCGGACAGTAGTGCCCCGCCTGCCGCCTTTACAGTCTTAGTAGGGTCCATTCCATGCGCGTCGCCCTTCTCACCCGCGAATACCCGCCCGAGATCTACGGCGGCGCCGGCGTCCACGTCGAATATCTGGCGCGTGAGCTCCGTCGCCTCGTCGACCTCGACGTCCACTGCTTCGGCGCGCCGCGGCCCGACGCGACCGCCCACGTGGCCAACGTCGCCCTCGGCGAGGCCAACGCGGCGCTGCGCGTCCTGTCGGTCGATGTCGCCATGGCCGCCGACATCAAGGACGCCGACCTCGTGCACTCCCACACCTGGTACGCCAACATGGGCGGGCACCTCGCGAAGCTCGTCTACGGCATCCCGCACGTCATGAGCGCCCACTCCCTGGAGCCGATGCGGCCGTGGAAGGCCGAGCAGCTCGGCGGCGGCTACGCCCTGTCGTCCTGGGCGGAGCGCACAGCGATCGAGGCCGCTGACGCCGTCGTGGCCGTGTCCGCGGGGATGCGCGACGATGTCCTGCTCACCTATCCGGCGGTCGACCCGGCCCGGGTGCATGTCATCCACAACGGCATCGACGTGGTGGAATACGCGCCGGACCCGGCGACGGACGTGCTCGAGCGCTACGGAGTCGACCCGGCCAAGCCGTACGTCCTGTTCGTCGGTCGCATCACGCGGCAGAAGGGCGTGCCCTACCTCCTCGAGGCGGCCCGCCAGTTCCTTCCCGGGGCCCAGCTGGTGCTCGTCGCCGGCTCACCCGACACGCCGGAGATCGCCGCCGAGGTGGCCGACCTCGTCGCCGGTCTCCAGGAGCAACGCGAGGGGGTGGTGTGGCTCCGGCACATGCTGCCCAAGACCGAGCTGATCCAGCTGGTCGGCCACGCGTCCGTGTTCGTGTGCCCGTCGATCTACGAGCCACTGGGCATCGTCAACCTGGAGGCGATGGCCTGCGAGACCCCCGTCGTCGCCACCAACACGGGTGGCATCCCGGAGGTCGTCGTCGATGGGGTGACCGGGCTGCTCGTGCCGTTCACCCAGGGCCCGGACGGGCTCCCGGTGGACCGGCAGCAGTTCATCGACGACATCGCCACGCGGGTCAACACGATCCTGGGTGACCCGGCGGCGGGGGACGAGATGGGTCTGCGCGGCCGCGAGCGGGTGGCCGGTCATTTCAGCTGGAGGCGCATCGCCGAGGAGACGTGCGTGTTGTACGCCCAGCTGCTCGAGCGTTGAGTGATACACGAGCCGCCGGCACGACTGCGTGCGTACGGCCTTTTATAACGCAGCGTCACCAAACGTAACGCAGTGCTTGACCGCGGCCGCTGGCCTTGGTAGACAAGGCCCCTGCAGGTGCCATCTAGGCCGAAACCCTGCACAACGGGAGAATTCATGAGAAAGCACAGAGTTGTCCGCTCTGTCGCGATCATCGCGCTCTTGGTGCCCTCGGGGGCCGCAATGGCGATGGCACCAGCGTACGCCAGCGGCTGTTCGGGAGCCTATGTCAACGGTAATAGGGCGTATCAGGCCTACGGGTGCACGGGCTTTCCGTCCAATTACCACATGCGCGCACGCGCGACCTGCGTCGCATCGGGCGTTAACTACGTGGTGTACGGACCGTGGACCATCATCGCCGGCTCGTCCACGACGAGTCCGAGCTGCTCGACTGGTGAGCACGCAAGCTCCGGAACGGCCGAGATTCAGAACTCCTGATCGATGAAGCCACACGTCCGCGGCGTCCCTGGTGCCCGCGCTCACGTGCTGCCCGCGCGGAACGTTTAACGGTACGAAAGGCGACCCGGTGCACGTGCGCAGCTAAAGTCGGCAGCGCTCGGGCACCGGGTCGTTTCAAGTCTTCGGTGGAACGCGCGTCGCTATCGCGGCGGACAGCTCCCGAGCCGCTGCCCGGCTCGACCGCCGTTGCGTCTAACGCTGTCGGCGAAGTCTCACCTCACGCATGCCCAACTCCCGCCGACGCCAGTTGGGTGGGTTCGCACAAGCGACGGACACTGGTGAGAGCGCGCTCAGTCGAGGCCGTTTCGTTACCTCATCGTGATTGACCTGGCCACGCTCTCACCACAAACTTACGCCGGAACCGATGCTTGCCCACCGCCGGACCGGACCGATGTGGACGGAGTGCTGTGTCGACTGCGAACGCTTGCCCCGCCCCCCGGGGCGCCGCAGGTCGGCAGTTGCACGGAAGTCCGCCAAGGTCGATCTCGACGAACTCATCGCGCACGACGAGCGGTGTTTCAGCGAGGGAACGAAGTCGCGTAATCGTTGCCGGTGATCCGGTCCGGTCGCGCGGAGTCGTCGTCTGATCCGCGCACATGGAGGCGACACCCTCACCGCAGCTGCGGCGAGACAGCACCAGTCACGTTCTGTATGGATGAGACCC
This sequence comes from uncultured bacterium, assembly GCA_964236265.1. GTDB lineage: Bacteria > Actinomycetota > Actinomycetes > JAVEEB01 > JAVEEB01 > JAVEEB01. Next base: position 30,806 of record CAXSDE010000010.1, on the reverse strand, counting down.
ACTCAAGGAGAATGCATGCGTATCAACCGCGCCGTGGCCACGTCAGTGGCTAGTGTGCTGGCACTCGGCGGTCTCGCCGCGTGCTCCAACTCGACGTCGAGCTCGGCCTCTCCGGCCGCCTCGTCCTCGTCGGGTCCCGCTTCGGCCTCGCCGTCCACCTCGGACACGATGATGTCCCCGTCCCCGTCGTTGTCGGACTCTTCGTCCGCGCCGGCCACCGCGGGTCCTGCTTCGGGCGTCCTGAAGATCGGTATGCCGAACGGCCAGCAGACCGAAAACTTCAACCCGTTCCTCGGCTCCTCGGCCGGCGCGGCGCTCGGTTCCCGCTCGATGATCTACGAGCCCCTCATCATGATGAACCCGATCGACCCCGCCGCCAAGGGCAAGCCGTGGCTGGCCACCGAAGCGACCTGGTCCAACGGCTTCCAGCAGGTCGACTTCACGATCCGCGACAACGCCAAGTGGAGCGACGGTCAGGCTGTCACCGGCGCCGACGTGGCGTTCACGTTCAACCTCATCAAGGCCAACCCGTCGATCAACGGCAACAACCTGCCGTTCGACAAGATCTCGGCAGCCGGCAACAAGGTCACCGTGACGTTCAAGGAGTCGCAGTTCACCAACCAGACGAAGGTCGTCACGACGATCGTCGTGCCGGAGCACATCTGGAAGACCGCTGGCGATCCGGGCAAGTTCGCCAACAAGACCCCGGTCGGTTCCGGGCCCTACACGCTGACCTCCTTCACGCCGCAGACGACGACGCTCGACCTGCGCAAGGACGGTGGCTACTGGCAGCCGCTGCCCCAGATCGCGAAGCTCCTCTACACGGCCTACGCCGACAACGCCGCGGAGACGACCGCCCTCGCCAACGGTGACGCCGACTGGGGCTTCGTCTTCATCCCGGACATCGAAAAGGTCTACACTGCCAAGGACCCCGACCACAACAAGCTGTGGTTCCCGCCGAACCTAGGCGCGCACGGCCTGTGGCTCAACACGGACAAGACGCATGCGCCGTTCGACGACCCGGCTCTGCGCAAGGCCATGAACATGGTCATCAACCGCGACGACATCTTCCAGATCGGCGAGGCCGGCTACTTCTACCCTGAGGTCACCAACATCACCGGCATCCCGACGCCCGCTGGTGAGCCGTTCATCGCGGCCGACTACAAGGGCCAGGACGTCACCGTCGACGTCGAGGGCGCCAAGAAGGCGCTCACCGACGCCGGCTACAAGTACAACGGCGCCGACCTGATGGACAAGAACGGCAAGCCGGTCACGTTGACGCTGACCGACCCTGCCGGCTGGTCCGACTACCAGACCGACCTGTCGATCATCGCCGACAGCTTCAAGCAGATCGGCATCAACGCCAAGGTCGAGAAGGCCAACGAGGACGCCTGGTTCGCCAAGATCGACACCGGTGACTTCGACGCCGCGATGCACTGGACCAACGGCGGCGCGACGCCGTACGACCTCTACGAGAACATCATGAACGGCGACATCATGAAGCCGATCGGCAAGCCAGGCAGCGGTGGCAACTACGGCCGCTTCCAGAACGCAGAGGCCACCGCGGCTCTCAAGACGTACGCCACCGCGGCGGACGACGCCAAGCGCACGGCCGCCCTCGCGACGATCGAGAAGATCTTCGTCGACAACATGCCGGTTCTCATCACGTCGGCGTCCAACGTCGGAGCGGAATACAGCACGAAGAACTGGACGGGTTGGCCCGACAAGGACAACCCGTGGACGGCTCCGCAGCCGACGCAGCCGAACGCGCTTCAGATCGTCCTCGCCCTGAAGCCCGCCAGCTAAGTCGCACCGCGTACGGCGACACGCTCCCCCGGATGGTTGCCGTCCGGGGGAGCGTGCGCGACTGTGAGTTGACGTCCAATGGCAGACAGGAAGCTCTATGACCGTGAGCGCGGCTCCTGTGACACCGGGTCCCGACTCGGACGTGGTGTTGCAGGCGGAGAATCTGACCAAGCACTTCGCGGTACGACGCAGGGGCCGACAACTTCTCTCCCGCAACGGGCGAGCGGTGCACGCCGTTGACGGAGTCGACATCGTCCTCAAGCGTGGGCACGTGACCGCCCTGGTCGGCGAATCCGGTTCCGGCAAGTCCACGGTCGCGAAGTTGCTCTCGCAGCTCGAAAATCGCACCGGTGGCGACATCCGGCTCCACGGGGAATCGGTCACCGTGCGTGGAGGTCGGCCGTTTCGCCGGTACGTGCGCAAAGTTCAGATGATCTTCCAGGACCCATTCGCCTCGCTCAACCCCACGCACACCGTCCGCTACCACCTCACCCGTTCCCTGCGGATCCACGGCAACGCCGGCACGTCCAAGGCCGACCTGCAGCGCGCCCTCGATGAGCTGCTCACGCGCGTCAACCTGACGCCGCCCGAGCGCTACATCGACAAGTTCCCGCATGAGCTGTCCGGCGGCCAGCGCCAGCGCGTCGCCATCGCGCGTGCCCTCGGCGCCGACCCCGAGGTGCTCCTCGCCGACGAGCCGGTCTCGATGCTCGATGTCTCGATCCGCCTCGGCATCCTGAGCCTCCTGCGTGACCTGAAGGAGCGCCTGTCACTGGCGATCCTCTACATCACGCACGACATCGCCTCCGCCCGATACTTCGCCGACCACACCCTCGTCATGTATGCAGGGCAGATGGTCGAGGGCGGTGACAGTGAGTCGGTGACGCAGAACCCGGCGCATCCCTACACCCGGCTGCTCATCGACTCCGCCCCGGACCCGGACCGCATCGAAGGCGCCGCCGCCACCGGGGCCGCCGCGCACGGTGACGCCAACTCGGGCGAACCGCCGAGCCTGATCGATCCGCCGGCCGGGTGCCGGTTCAATCCGCGTTGCCCGCACGTCATGGACATCTGCCGTGTCGAGACGCCGCCGCACTTCGTCGTCGGTGACGCCCCGGACCACTGGGCCGCCTGCTGGCTTTTCGACCCGTCGACACCGAACCAGCCCGAAGCGTGGGCGCCGGCGGTGACGGCATGAAGCACCTGCTGCGCAGGGTGTCCTTCTACCTGTTCACGGCGATGGCGGCCGTCACGGTCAACTTCTTCATCCCGCGCCTGATCCCCGGCGACCCCGTCAGCAGCCTCATCGCCAAGTCGCAAGGCCGCATCAGCACTAAGCAGGAGGCCTCGCTGCGCATCCTGTTCGGGCTCAATGGCGACCCGCTGATCAAGCAGTACGGCGACTATCTCCACAAGCTGTTCATCGAGCACGACCTCGGCATCTCGTTCACGTTCTTCCCGACGCCGGTGCTCGACATCATCCGCCAGAGCATCCTGTGGACGGTCTTCCTGGTCGGCACCACGACCGTGCTCAGCTTCATCATCGGCACCGGCCTCGGGGTGCTGCTCGGCTGGCGCCGCGGGAGCATCGCGGATGCCTTCTTGCCGGTGACGACGTTCCTCGCCGCGGTGCCCTATTTCTTCTTCGGCCTGATCATGATCGACCTGATGGCCGGGCCGCACAGCTTCTTCCCCTCGGCAGGCGGCTACTCGCCGGGCATCGTTCCGCACTGGCAGCTGAAATTCATCGGCAACGCGCTCCAGCACAGCCTGCTGCCCGCGTTCACCATTCTCGTGTCGTCCGTCGCCGGGTGGATCCTCGGCATGCGCAACATGATGGTGACGGTCGCGTCGGAGGATTACATCACCGTCGCCCATGCCAAGGGCCTGTCCGAGCGCCGTGTGATGCTCAGTTACGCCGCGCGCAACGCGCTGCTGCCGAGCATCTCCGGCTTTGCCCTCGCGCTCGGATTCATCGTCGGTGGCACGTTCCTCGTCGAGATCGTCTTCTCGTATCCGGGGATCGGGCTGCAGCTGTTCGCGGCGACCCAGTCCAAGGACTACCCGTTGATGCAGGGCATCTTCCTCATCATCACGCTGTCGGTCCTCGCGGCGAACTTCCTCGCCGACCTGGTCTACCTGCTGCTCGACCCGCGCACGCGCAAGGAGGGCTGACCCATGTCCATGCCGACCACTGACGCCACCACTCTCGCCGCCGCGGAGTCCGGCGCGGCATCGGCCGTTGCGCCGGTCACCAACAAGAAGGGCCGGCGCAAGCGGTTCCGGTTCCTCGCCAACGGCAAGGCCGCCACCGGCCTGGCAATGGTCATGTTCTTCGTGATCCTCGGCATCATCGGGCCGTGGGTGGCGCCGCAGAACCCGTCGAAGCTGACCAGGGACCGGGTCAAGCCGCCGTCGCTGCACCACATCTTCGGCACGACCCACCTGGGCCAGGACATCTTCAGTCAGGTGCTCGTCGGGGCGCGCGTCGTCATGTTCGTCGGCTTCACCGCCGGTCTCGTCGCGACCGCGCTGTCCGTGCTGGTCGGTGTCACATCGGGTTACCTCGGTGGCTGGATCGACGACATCCTCTCGGCCGTCACCAACGTCTTCCTCGTCATCCCTGCGCTGCTGCTCATCATCATCATCACCGCCAGCGTCCCCAGCGCCGGCGATCCGCTCGTGGCGCTGGTCATCGGCTTCACCTCCTGGGCCTGGGGGGCCCGGGTGCTGCGCGCGCAGACCCTCTCGCTACGTCGGCGCGACTACGTGCAGGCGGCCCGCGCGTCCGGCGAGACGAGCTGGCGGATTATTCTGTTCGAGATCCTGCCCAACCTCACCGCGATCATCGCGGCCGGCTTCGTCGGCACCGTGATCTTCGCGGTCACATCGGAGATCACCCTCGCCTTCATCGGGGTCGCGGGCGCGAGCGGCTGGAATTGGGGCACCATCCTCTTCTGGGCGCAGGGTCAGGGCGCGCTTGCCCGCGGCGCCTGGTGGTGGTTCGTCCCGGCAGGTCTCGCGATCGCCCTTCTCGGCACCGGTCTGTCGCTGCTCAACTTCGGCATCGACGAGTTCATCAGCCCGCGGCTGCGCAGCGCCGGCCGCACCAAGCTCAAGATGGCCAACGGGCGCAAGGTCCGCTTACGCGTCGGGTTCACGCCTGTCCTCGACACTCTGGTGGCGAAGGCGCAGTCCGGCAGCGCACTGGCGAAGGAATCCGCTCGATGAACAAGCAGCCCGTTCTCGAGATCAAGAACCTCAACGTCGACTACGGTCTGGGCGATGACGCGGTGCACGCTGTGCGCGAGGTGCACCTGACGCTCCACAAGGGCGAGGTGCTCGGCCTAGCAGGTGAGAGCGGGAGCGGCAAGTCGACCCTCGCCTACGGGCTGACGCGCCTGCTGCCGCCGCCCGGGGTCGTCGCCGGCGGCCAGGTCATCTACCACGGTTCCAACGGCGAGGTCATCGACATCCTGCGCCTGTCGGACAACGAGCTCAGAGCATTCCGCTGGTCGGAGGTCTCGATCGTCTTCCAGGGCGCCATGAACTCGCTCAACCCCGTGCACAAGGTCTCCACGCAGCTGATGGACGTCATCGAAGCCCACGAGCCGGACCTGTCGGAGACGGCACGGTTGGCCCGCGCGCGCGAATTGCTCAAGCTCGTCGGCATCTCGGCTGACCGGCTCGACAGCTATCCCCACCAGCTCTCGGGGGGCATGCGGCAGCGAGTCATGATCGGGATGGCGCTCGCGCTGGAGCCGCAGGTCGTCATCATGGACGAGCCGACGACCGCGCTCGACGTCGTGATGCAGCGCCAGATCCTGCGTCAGCTCGTCGAGCTGCGCGAGCGGCTCGGCTTCTCGGTCATCTTCATCACCCACGACCTGTCGCTGCTCGTCGAGTTCTCCGACCGCATCGCGATCATGTATGGCGGCCGCATCGTGGAGGAGGCCGACGCGCACGAGATCTACAAGAACCCGATGCACCCCTACAGCGAGGGTCTGCTGCGCTCGTTCCCCGCGTTGCGTGGGCCCAAGAGGGAGGTGAAGGGCATCCCCGGCTCGCCACCCGACCTGCGTTCCATGCCGACCGGTTGCTCGTTCCACCCGCGCTGTCCGCGCGCCTTCGAGCCCTGCCCCGACAAGCTGCCGATCCTCGGGCCGCCGGAGGGCTTCACGGAGGAGCAGCGCACGGTTGCCTGCTGGCTGCACCCGGCCACGATCGCCGTCGGCGCCGACCTGGATGCGAGCCAGCCGGTCGGCTGACGCCGCTCGAGACGCCCGCCCCGCCTGACCCGAAGGGACCGCCGCCCCCTGACCCGAAGGGAGCGCCGCCCCGCCTGACCCGAAGGGAGCGCCGCCCCGCCTGACCCGAAGGGACCGCCGCCCCCTGACCCGAAGGGACCGCCGTCCCGTGGACCGCGACCTCGTGGACCGCCACCCGGGGGACGCCAACCCGCCGTTCGGGGCCGACTTCGTCTGGGGCGTCGCGACAGCGTCGTACCAGATCGAAGGCGCCGTCGATGAGGACGGCCGGTCGCTGTCCATCTGGGACACGTTCTCGCGCGTGCCAGGCAAAGTCGCGAACGGCGACGCCGGCGACGTGCCCTGTGACCACTACCACCGCTGGCGCGGCGACATCGACCTGATCGAGGAGCCCGGCGCCAACGCCTACCGCTTCTCGATCGCGTGGCCGCGCGTCATTCCCAGCGGCACCGGAACAGTCAACGCCAAGGGCATCGACTTCTACAGTGCGCTCGTCGACGAACTCCTCGAGCGGGGCAACACCCGTTCGTCACGCTCTACCTCTGGGACCTGCCGCAGGTGCTGCAGGACCGCGGCGGCTGGCCGGCGCGCGGCACCGCCTTCGCCTACGCCGACTACGTGTCCGTCGTCGTGAAAGCCCTCGGCGACCGGGTGCAGCACTGGACGACCTTCAACGAGCCGTTGTGCTCCGCGTGGCTCGGGCACCTCGAGGCCGTCATGGCACCGGGCGGCACGGACATCAAGGCCGCGGTGCCGGCGAGCGCCCACCTGCTCCTCGCGCACGGACTCGGAATGCAGGCGATTCGCGCCGAGGCGACGCTGGCCCCGCAGGCCGGGATCGTGCTCAACCTGAGCCCCATCGAGCCGGCGAGTGACAGCGCGGAGGATGCGCTCGCCGCCGTGCGCGCGGACGGGCACGCCAACCGGTGGTGGCTCGACCCGGTCTTCGGTCGCGGCTTCCCGCCGGACATGGTCGAGGTGGACGGCGTCGAGCCGCCCGTGGACGCGGCGGACCTCGCGACCATCGCGCAGCCCCTCGACTATCTCGGCATCAACTATTACTTCCGCGAGGTCATCGCCGCGCGCCCGCAGGGGCCGCCGCCGCACACGACGGGCACCCGCGTTCCCGGCGCACTGGAGACGGACATGGGCTGGGAGGTGCACGCGAAAGGTCTGGAGAAGATCCTCGTGCGAGTGTCGCAGGGACTACCAACCCCGCGATGCCCGCTGTCACCCCTTTCGCTCCGTGGCGGTGGTCGCCGACGGGCCTCGCGTCGCCCACCTCCGGCGAGAGGGACCTGGGGTCCCGAACGACTCTCGTTCGGCGTGGCTCAGCCGACGCGCAGCACCGTGCCGACGGCGGCGGCGGCCGACGCGTCCAGCGCCGCCAACACGACGGCGGCATCCTCATCCGACCAGCTGTGGACGTTGCCCTGGAAGGCCAGCGTCCAGTGCTCGCGCGGCCATTTGCGGCAGTACGCGATCTCGTCGACCACGGAGATGGCGGGCACCCAGTCGGCCTCGTCCTGCAGCACGAGCCGGGGCGCGATCTCGAAGCGCCACGGATAATCCTCGCCCGGCTTGGATGTCCAGTAGAGCTCGTGGTCCTCCCACGTCTCGGACGTGATCGTGACGGCACCGGCGAAGGCTTTGACGCCGGTCACGTAGAACAGCGCCGTGTCGCCGGGCGCGAACGCGGCCGCCTTGCGCCACTGGCGCGACTTGACGCCTTGCACGGTGAAGCCGCGGGCGGCTGTCCGGCCGAAATTGTCGTGCCCGGTGACGATGACCCAGGAGCTCATGGCTCGCCCTGTGCCACCCGCACCGCGGCGAGGAGCCCGTTTCCCACCGGCAACGCGACGGGCAGCAGGGACTCGTCGGCGTGCAACCTCCGGGCCAGGTCGCGCAGCGCCACCGTGTGGGGGTCGCGGCGGGAGGTGTCGGCGAGGTGGCCGTCGGCGAGGGCGTCGTGGAACACGACGACGCCGCGCGGGCGTAGCAGGCGGATGGCCGCGTCGAGCAGCGCGCCGTAGTCGGAGGTGGCCAGGTCGACGACGACCAGGTCGTACGACGTGTCCGCGAGGCGCGTCATCACGTCGAGCGCCGACCCGTTGATCAGGCGGATCCGGTTGGGCGCGAAGCCCGCTTCGGTGAAGGCGGTGCGGGCCTGGCGCTGGTGCTCGGCCTCGGTGTCGATCGTCGTCAGGACACCCGCCGATGGCATCCCGCGCAGGAGCCAGCTCGCTGAGACGCCCGTGCCGGTGCCGATCTCGACGACGGACCGGGCGTCGAGCGCCGCCGCGAGGAAGGCGAGCGTCGCCCCGACCGCCGGGCTGACGGCACCGACGCCGCTGTCCCGGGCGCGGTCCCGGGCCGCGGCCGCCGCCGGAGCCTCGGGCAGGAACGTGTCGGCGTAATCCCCGCTCGCGCGCAGGTCAGGCTCGCTGATGACGTCCTCCTCGGGCGCGTCGGCGCCACGTCGGCGTCCGTGCGAGCAGCGTAGCGAGAAGGCGGCCGGAACTTCCGCCGAGCCGCACCCGTTGACGCCAGCAGGACGATGACCGCCGACGACGGGGTGCACCAGATGAGCTTCATCACGGCGGCACCGCACCGGCCGCTGTTGCGCGGATTGCGACGCGGGCCGGCCTGTGAGGACTCTGTGAATGTGGCGCCCGGCCGCAACCAGCCCCCACCCCGCAACGTCCTTGCTGATGTGACCACTTCGACGGACGGCGCTGGGTGGGCGGCGCCCAGCTGGGACGACATCGTCCGCGACCACAGCCCGCGCGTCTTCCGGCTCGCCTACCGGCTGACCGGCAACAAACACGACGCCGAGGACCTGACGCAGGAAGTCTTCGTGCGGGTGTTCCGCTCGCTCGACTCCTACACACCCGGGACGTTCGAGGGCTGGATCCACCGCATCACCACCAACCTGTTCCTGGACCTCGTCCGCCGACGCGCGCGCATCCGCTTCGACGCGCTGCCGGACGACGCCGAACGCGTGTCGTCGGGGGAGCGCACACCGGCGGAGCGTTACGACGACGGCCTGTTCGACGCGGACGTACAGTCGGCGCTCGACGCCCTCGCACCCGAGTTCCGCGCCGCGGTCGTCCTGTGTGACATCGAAGGATTGTCGTACGAGGAGATCGCGGACGTCCTCGGCATCAAACTGGGCACCGTCCGCAGCCGCATCCACCGCGGGCGCACGTCCCTGCGCGCGGCCCTTCAGCACCGCGCGCGTGGCCCTGTCCCCGGCGCAGGTGGCGCATGAGCGGCCACGCCGGCCACCTCGATGATGTCGCCGCCGCGGTGGCCGACGGGGAGCTCGCTCACGACGATCGTGACCACGCTCTTGCGCACAGCGCCTGGTGCGCTGAGTGTCGGGCGGCCGTCGACGGTCAGCGTCGGACCAAAGCGCTGCTCACGGGCACTGCCGGCCCGGTTCCGGACGTCCCGGCGGGGCTCCTGCACCGACTGTCCCAGATTCCTGGGCTGTCGAGCCCCGAGGCGTTCGCACTGGTCCGGTCGCCCATGCCGACCCCGGCACCACCGCGTGCCGTCGTCTGCCGCCGGTTGCACCGGGTGAGCGGCCGCCGCCGTCGGCTGTCCGCGGCCCTCGTCGGCAGTGCCTCCGTGCTGGCCCTCGGTGTCTGGGCCGCGCCCAGCGACACCTCGCGGCTGCCCTCGGAGTTGGTCAACACCGGCGGGCATCCCTCGTCGTACGAAACGGTGGGATTTGCCCGGGTCCCCGGCTCCACGCAGTTCCGGCAGCTGCCCGGCTACGGCTTCCTCGGGCGTCCCTGAGCTCGCCGGCCGGGTGGACGGCAACGCCCAGCGCCTAGCTAGGCTGTCCCGCAACGGAGGTGGCGCAGCATGGGCATCGGCAACATCGGTCCGCTCGAGGTCGTGCTGCTGCTCGTCGTCGCCATCCTCGTCGTGGGGCCGGACCGGCTGCCCAAGCTGCTGCAGGACGCAGGACGGCTGTTCCGCCAGTTGCGGCGGATGGCCAACGACGCGACCGTCGACCTGCGCGAGACGATGGGTGTCGACGACATCTCCGCGCTCCACCCGCGGGCGCTCGCTCGGGAGTTCTTCTCGGGGATCGACGACGACGACGAGGTCCCGGCCCCCGGGCCGCCGGCGCAACGCCGGCTCGCCCCGGGGGAGCACCCGCCGTTCGACGCGGACGCGACCTAGCCCTGACCTAGCCCGGACCTAGCCCCGCGACCTAGCCCCGCGACCTAGCCCCGCGAACTAGCCCCGCGACCGCAGGGTCGGCGGCGTCTGCGGGCGGTGGTCGCAGGGGAGCTAGACGACCGAGAGGCTGAGCGGCCGGCCGACGAGGCCGCGCGGCTTCACGAGGCGCTCGGCGATGGCGCGCAACTCCTTGGCGGCCGGGGCGTCCGGGTCGCTCATCACGAGGGGATAACCGGCGTCGCCGCCCTCGCGGAGCCGGATGTCGATCGGGATGCTGCCGAGCAGCGGGACATCGGTGCCCATCGCTTCGGACAAGGTCGCGGCGACGAGGGCGCCGCCACCGGAGCCGAAGACGTCGACGCGCTCACCGCAGTGCGGGCACGGCAGGCCGGCCATGTTTTCCACGACTCCGGCGATGCGCTGTTTGGTCTGCTGCGCGATGGCGCCGGCGCGCTCGGCGACCTCGGAGGCGGCGAGTTGCGGGGTCGTCACGACGACGACCTCGGCGTTGGGCACGAGCTGCGCGACGGAGATGGCGATGTCGCCAGTGCCGGGTGGGAGGTCCAGAAGGAGCACGTCGAGGTCGCCCCAGAACACGTCGGCGAGGAACTGCTCGAGCGCCCGGTGGAGCATCGGCCCCCGCCAGACGACGGGCGAGTTGCCCTCGGTGAACATGCCGATGCTCATGACCTTCATGCCGTGCTTGGCCGGCGGCATGATCATGTTTTGGACCTTCGTCGGCCGCGCGTCCACCCCGAGCATCCGCGGGATCGAGTGGCCGTGGATGTCGGCATCGACGACACCGACCTTCAGTCCCTGCGCGACCATCGCGGCCGCCAGGTTGGCCGTGACGGAGGACTTGCCGACCCCGCCCTTGCCGCTCGCGATCGCAAACACGCGCGTCAGCGACTCGGGCTTGACGAAAGGGATCTCCGCCTTGGCGACGCCCCCGCGGAGCTTGGTCTGCAGGCCCGCGCGCTGCTCGTCGGTCATCACGTCGAGGTCGACGCGCACGCCCGTGACTCCCGGGACCGTCAGGACCGCGGCCGTGACATCCGCCGTGATGCGGTCGCGCATCGGGCAGCCGCTGACCGTGAGGAAGACCTCGACGAGCACCGAGCCGTCCTCGGCCACGGTGATGCCCTTGACCATCTCGAGCTCGGTGATCGGCTGGTGGATCTCTGGGTCCTGCACCGTGGCGAGTGCGGCGGTGATCGCTTCGTGCGTGGGCAGCATGGGACCTCGGTGAGGGCAGGAAGGGGTGACCCGCCCATGCTACGGCGCCCCCTGCCACCCGCGGACCCGCGTCGACACGCTCAGGCGGACGAGCGGCCCTGCGGCTGGTCGAGCGCGGCGCCGTCCTCGATGTCGTCGACCACGTCCTCGCGCAGGCGCTGGAGCTCCTGGCGGATGAAGTCGCGCGTGGCGACCTCACCCATGGAGATGCGGATGGCGGCAACCTCGCGCGCGAGGTATTCCATGTCCGCCAGGGTGCGCTCGTTCTGCGTCCGGTCCTCCTGCTGCTGGACCCGGTCGCGGTCGGCCTGCCGGTTCTGCGCCAGCAGGATCAGGGGCGCGGCGTACGACGCCTGCAAGGACAGCGCGAGCGTCAGGAAGATGAACGGGAATCGGTCGAACCGCAGGGCACGCGGCAGGAGCACGTTCCACGCCACCCAGACGGTCACGAAGACCGTCATGTAGATCAGGAACTTGCCGGTGCCGATGAAGCGGGCAACGCGTTCCGAATAGCGGCCGAACGCATCCGCGTCGTAGGTCGGGCGCCACGAGCGGCCCATCCGCTCCCGCGGCTGGTCGAGGCGGCGTTCGGGACGGCGGGTCCGGGGGACCTCACTTTTCGCCATTCGTCACCACCCGCGTCATCCCGCGTTCCCGCCAGCCGTCGGGCAGGAGGTGGTCGAGCACGTCGTCCACGCTGACGGCGCCGAGGAGGTGGTCGTCGGAGTCGACGATCGGGACGGCGACGAGGTTGTACGTCGCCAGGTAGGCGGTCACCGCCGCGAGCGTCGCGTCGGGGCCGAGGGGCTCGATGTCGGTGTCCAGGATGCCGGCGATCTGCGCCGACGGCGGCTCGCGCAGGAGGCGCTGGACGTGCGCCATGCCCAGGTATTTGCCGGTCGGCGTCGTCATGGGGGACCGGCAGACGTAGACGACCGAGGCCAGGGCGGGGCTGACGGCGGGGTCGCGGACCCGGGCGAGGGCGTCGGCGACGGTGGCGTTGGGCGGCAGGATCACCGGCTCGGGCGTCATCATGCCGCCGGCGCTGTAGACGTCGTAGGTGAGCAGGCGGCGCAGCGGCGCCGCGTCCTCGGGTTGCATCAGCTCGAGGAGCTTCTCCTGCTCGGCCGCCGGCAGCTCGGACAGGATGTCGGCGGCGTCATCGGGCCCCATCGCCTCGAGCACGTCGGCCGCTCGTTCCCCGCTGAGTGCCTGCAGGATCTCGAGCTGGTCGTCCTCCGGCAGCTCGGCGAGCACCTGCGCGAGCCGGTCGTCGTCGAGGGCTTCGGCCACTTCCACGCGGCGCTTGGTCGGCAGGTCCTGGATGACGTTGGCGAGGTCGGCGGGGCGCAGCTTGTCGAACACCGCGAGGAGGTTGTCGGCACCCTGGCGGCCCTGCGGCAGGGACAGGCCGCGCACCTCGTCCCACGACACCTGGGTGATCGGACCGCGGCGACGCAGGCGGCGACCCGGCTCGGAGACGGCCACGCGGGTGACGAGCCAGTCGCGTGCCCGGTTCTGCTCCATGCCGAGGTCGACGACGACGACGGGGCGGGGCGTGGTGGAGCCATCCTCGACGAGCTCCACGCTGCGGTCGAACAGGTCCGCGATCGCGAGTGACTCCCCGGATCGCTTGTCGAAGCGCCGCACGCTCACGGTGCCGCTGGACAACACGACGGCCTCGCTGTCGATGCCGGTGAGGCGGCCCATCGGCACGAAGATCGTGCGTCGCTGCTGGATCTCGACGACGATCCCCAGGGCCCGGGGCGACTCCGTCCCGATGCGCATCGCGACCACGACGTCGCGCAGGCGGCCGACCTGGTCCCCCGTGGGGTCCAGGACGGTCAGTCCGGCGAGGCGCGAGACGAAGACGCGCGAAGGGAGGCTGCTCACGCTGGGCAGGCTACCCGGTAGCGGCGCCTCCGCAGGCGTCGTACAGCCATCTGGTGCGTCGCGTCGGCGGCGACGCGGGCGTGGCCTACGCGGCCGGAGTCAGCGCGGTGATCGCGCAGTCCCGCGCCCAGCGCTCAACGGCCGTGGCGGGCTCGCGGAGGTTGAGCCGTTTCGGCAGCAGGAGCGGCACGATCCGCAGCCACTCGACGCCGCCGGCCGGGACGTCGCGCGCAGTCGCGGTCCACTCGAGCAGCAGCTCGCGGGCGCCCGCCGACGGCACCGCGACGGTGACGGCGAGCGCCCCGCGCGCGGCCTCCGCCAAGCCCGGTGCCGACTGCTCGGCGCCGCCGTGCAGCACATACAGGGTGCGGTCGTGCCAGAGCGGCCACACGAGGCATGGGCGCTGGCCGGCGACGCTCAGCCACACCACCGCGCGCTTGCGCATGGCGGCGTCCAGCGCCCCCGCGTCGGGCGGTGCGGCACGGTCGGGGTCGGCGGTTGGCACGCCGCCCAGCCTCTCACGCGCCGGCACCCAGGTTGCTCTGCGAGAATGGCCGCCGACTCCTGTGAAAGGGCGGCTCGTGGCGACACCGAATGACAAGCGCACCCCGGCTCAACTGCGGGCCGCGGAGCTGCGCAACCAGGCTCAGCGCTCCGACCGCCGCCGCCGGCTGATCGCCATCACGGTCGGCACCGTCGTCGCGGTCGGTGTCGTCATCGCGTTCGTGGTCCTGGGCCTCCGGAAGAAGCCCGCCGCGGCCCCCGTCGTGGCACAGCCGGGGCAGGCGGTCAGCTTCCCGGCGCCGACCGGGTCAGCGGTGACGACGGCCGTCCACAACGCCGGCTTGCAGGTGCTGGGCCAGGAGATGCTCCAGTTCCACATCCACTCCCACCTCCAGGTCAGCAACGACGGCACCCCCGTCACGGTCCCGGCCCTTCTGGGCATCCAGGAGGGTGTCGGCCTGTCCCCGCTGCACACCCACGACGACTCGGGCGTCATCCACATCGAGTCGGAGAAGCAGGCCGACTTCACGCTCGGCCAGGTCTTCAAGGAGTGGAACGTCCCGCTGACCGCGACGTGCCTGGCCAACCTCTGCGCTGACGACTCGCATGAGCTCAAGGTGTATGTGAACGGCGAGGCCGTCACCGGCGACCCCAACGCGGTCAAGCTGGCCAACCACGAGGACATCACCGTCGCGTACCTGACGAAGGGGAAGGCATTCACGCCGGAGAAGTTCGACTTCGCGGCGGCCAAGCTCTAGCCGCGCAACAGGCCCCAGTCGCGGAGCGCGTCGAGCAGACCTGCCACGAGGTCGTACGACTCCATCTCGTCGCCCGGCACCCAGCGCGCCTCGTCGGCGTCGTCGCCGGCCACGGGCACGCTCACGCGGTCGACTGGGTCCGGCGTACAGAGAAAATCCGTGATCTCGTACGACACCCCGCCCGGTCCGGCACGCTCGACCACCCCGACGATCCTGCCGACCCTGACCACGACCCCCGTCTCCTCGAGCACTTCGCGCGCGACGGCGCGCGTCGGCAACTCGCCGGCCTCGACGCGACCGCCCGGCACGGACCACTGCCCCCGCCCCGGCTCCGTGCCGCGGCGCACCAGCAGCCACCGGCCGTGGGCATCACGGACCACCGCGCCGACGCACGCGACGGGCTTCGAGGCGGACGACGTCATCCCGCCAGCATGAGGGTTGACGCGTTCGCTGTGCGGGCGGACCGTGACTGCATGAGGCCACCCACGTGCCCGCGCTGCGGTGGGCCGGTGCGCGAGCCGGGTTTGTGGTCGAGTGCCTGGCAGTGCGACCGGCACGGCGACGTACTGCCTTTTCACCTGACTGCCAAGGCCAGCCGGGAGGCGCTCGACGCGGTGTCTTCGCGGTCACAGGCGCCGTGGTGGGTGCCGTACCCGTCGATGATCGGCTGGACCGTCAGCGGTTTCGGTCACTGTGGTGACGACACGCGTGGCACGCGCGCGAGCGCCCTCTGCTTCTCCGGTCCCAACCCCTCCGGCGGCCCGGTCGACCTGCTCCTTGTGGCGGAGGAGCCGGGGGTCGGGCTGGGGGCGCGGTTTGCCGGACTCGACGGGGTGGATCCCGGGAACGTCTTCGAAACGCCAGCAGCCGCGCACATCGAGGCCGACGGGCACGCCTGCCCCCTGTGGTGCGTGCCGTCGGCGCAGGACCGTCTCGCGTACGTCGGCGAGGCGCTCGGCCTGTGGCTGTGGGTCGTCGTCTGGCCCCCCGCGGCGAGCGTGCTGCTGCTCGACCAGTTGACGTTGACCGATCTGCGCGACAACCGGCCGGCGCGTGAGTCCATCGTGTGCGGCGCTCCATCGCCGCACATGAGTCTTCCGGGCTGACGGCTGACGGCTGACGGCTCACGCGCTGAGGGCTTCCGTGTTGACGGCGCGGTCGCGCCGGCGGCTACCGTTGCCCGGGTGCGCATCGACCTTCACACCCACTCGTCCGTGTCCGACGGAACAGATCCCCCGGCTGACGTCATGCGGCTCGCCGCACGGGCGGGCGTCGACGTGGTGGCGCTGACCGACCACGACACGACCGACGGCTGGTCGGCCGCCGTCGGGGCGCTGGCGCCCGGCCAGACCTTCGTCAGCGGTGCGGAAATCTCGTGCGCGATGGACTCGAGCACCGGTGCCCGGGTCGACCTGCATCTCCTCGCCTACCTGTTCGACCCGTCCGAGGCGGTCTTCGCCGGCGAGCGCTATGCGCTGGCCACCGACCGCGAACGGCGGGCGAGCGCCATGGTCGACACGCTGACCGCCCTCGGGGCGCCCATCTCGCGCGCGCAGGTCGCCGCCATCGCCGGCGACGCGACCTCCGTCGGGCGCCCCCATGTGGCGCGCGCCCTCGTCGACGCGGGTGTCGTGCCCGACCTCGCGGCCGCCTTCACCCCGGAGTGGATCGGGTTGGGCGGGCGCGCGTACACGGAGAAATACACGTTGGACGCCGCCCGGGCCGTGGCGCTCGTGCGCGCCGCCGGCGGGGTGCCCGTTTTCGCTCATCCCGCCGCCGCCAAGCGGGGGCCCGTGGTGACCGATGCCGACATCGCCGACCTCGCGGCGTACGGGCTCGCCGGGCTCGAGGTCGACCACCCCGATCACACGCCGGAGGACCGCGCGCGCCTGCGCCGGCTCGCCGCCGACCTCGGGCTGTTCGTCACGGGGTCGAGCGACGATCACGGCGCGAGCACCGGCCACCGGATCGGCTGCGAGACGACCACCGAGGGGGCCTATCGCGACCTGCTCTCGCAGGCGAGCGGCCTAGGCGTCGTCGTGGGCTGAGGTCCCGACGCCCGTTGCGGAACTATTGCGGGCCCACGCAGCAGCGGCGCGCTGGTGCGAGTCTCGGCGGTTCCCCCGAAAATCTCTGCTGGATTGGTCTTGACCAATGCGACGGCACAGGCCCATTGTCGTCCAATTGGTGTAGACCATTCGCCTTCCAGGTAGGGAGATCGCCCGTACATTCCAGGCATCGACACCGCGCGCGTCGCGGCTGCGGAAGGTTGCCGGCGTGGCCGCCTTCGCGCTCACCGCGGGGCTCATGTCCGCCGTGATCCCATCCGCCCACGCCGTCGAGCTCCTCACCAACCCCGGCTTCGAGACCGGCGCGGTGAGCCCGTGGACGTGCAGCCTCGGCAGCGTCGTCACGACGCCGGTGCATGGCGGCACGAAGGCCGTCGCCGGAGCGGCGAGTGACACCGCGCAGTGCAGCCAGACGGTGACGGTGCAGCCCAACACGGTCTACACCTTCGCCGGCTACGTCCGCGGCAACTACGTCTACATCGGCGCCACGGGCACCGGCATGTCAGAGGTGTCGACGTGGACGCCGGCGGCAGCGTCGTACAGCCTGCTGTCCATCACTTTCACGACGGCTGCGACCACGAAGGCGGTCACCGTCTATCTCCACGGCTGGTATGGCCAGGGCACCTACAACGGCGACGACTTCTCCCTGTCCGGCCCCGGCAGCACCCCCCCGACCGTGACGCCGACCCCGACCCCGACCGCCACCACGGGGACGAGCTGCGCGGGTGCACCGGCCTACGCCAGTGCGACGGTCTACACCGCCAACCAGAGCGTGACCTACAACGGCCACAAGTGGACGGCGAAGTGGTGGACGCAGGGCGAGGCACCGAGCACCGGCGGCTCCGGCGTGTGGGTCGACAAAGGCCCGTGTACGACGACCAGCACGACGCCGACGCCCACCGCGACGCCGACAACCACCGCGCCGCCGAGCACGGGCGCGAAGAAGGTCGTCGGCTACTTCACGGAGTGGGGCGTCTACGCCCCGAAATACTTCGTGAAGAACATCGAGACGTCCGGCGCCGCGGCGAAACTGACGCACATCGTCTACGCATTCGGCAACACGGCCAACGGGGTCTGCTCCGTGGGTGACAGCTACGCCGACTACGACCAGGCGTACGCCGCGGCCGACAGTGTCAGCGGCGTCGCCGACACGTGGGATGCGGGCGCGCTGCGCGGCAGCTTCAACCAGCTGCGTGAGCTGAAGGCCAAGCACCCCGGCCTGAAAGTCCTGTATTCGTTCGGTGGTTGGACATGGTCAGCCGGCTTCACGCAGGCCGCGGCCAACCCGACGGCTTTCGCTGACAGCTGCTACAACGTCGTCAACGACCCGCGCTGGACCGGTGTGTTCGACGGGATCGACATCGACTGGGAATACCCCAACGCGTGCGGCCTGCAGTGCGACTCGTCCGGGCCGGCCGCCTTCACGAACGTCGTCGTCGCGCTGCGCAACCGCTTCGGATCCAGCAAGCTCGTGACGGCAGCCATCACCGCCGACGGCACGACAGGCGGCAACATCGACAAGGCGGACTACGCCAGCGCGGTGCCCTACCTCGACTGGATCGACCCGATGACGTACGACTACTTCGGTGCTTTCAGCCCGACCGGCCCGACGGCGCCGCACTCGCCACTCACGTCGTACGCGGGCATTCCGACGCCGGGCTTCTACGCCGACGCGGCGGTGCAGAAGCTCAAGAGCAAGGGGGTGCCGGCGTCGAAGATCCTGCTGGGCATCGGCTTCTACGGCCGTGGCTGGCAGGGCGTGACGCAGGCCGCACCGGGTGGCTCCGCGACGGGACCGGCACCGGGCACGACCGAGAACGGCATTGAAACCTACAAGGTGCTCAAGACATCCTGCCCCGCGAACGGCACGGTCGGCGGCACCGCGTACTGCTTCCAGAACGGGCAGTGGTGGGGCTACGACACACCGGCGACGATCACCGGCAAGATGACGTACGCCAAGAACCAGGGCCTCGGCGGCGCCTTCGTCTGGGAGCTCGGCGGCGACACGACCACGAGCGAGCTGCTCACCGCGGTGCAGACGGGGCTCGGCTGACGGGATGGGCTGCAACTCGTACGAGGATCTTCTCGTACGACGAGCACTTCGTACGGCGGGCACTTCGTAGGACGAGCACCTCTCACAACCGAGGCATGAACGGAAGGGTCGGCGCCCACGCGGCGCCGGCCCTTCGGCCTGTCGGGGCGGTCTTGTCGGTGCCCCACGCGAAGATGACCCCATGACCGCCCAGATCACCCTCGACGGGATGCCGACCCGCCTGTTCTCGTGCACCCCCGCGCGCCTCAACGCGTGGCTGGACTGCCCGCGCCGCTACCGGTTGCAGTACGTCGACCGGGCGACCGTCGTCAGCAAACCGTGGGCACACCTGTCGCTGGGCTCCTCGGTGCACTCCGCCCTGGCGGCCTGGTGGCAGCTGCCGGTCGACCGCCGCACGGTGACGGCGGCGGGGGCGCTCGTCGTTCGCAAATGGTCGGCGGACGGGTTCCGCGACGCCGAGCAGTCCGGCGAGTGGCAGACGCGGGCCCGGGAGATGGTCGAGACCTACCTCGCCGGCGTCGACCCGCTCGACGCGCCTGTCGGGGTGGAGCGCACAGTGGCCGTCAAGACCGGTGGGTTGGCCGTGTCCGGCCGTGTCGACCGCATCGACCTGCGCGACGGGGAGGCGGTCGTCGTCGACTACAAGACCGGGCGCCACGTGCTGACCACCGACGATGCGCGCGGCTCCCTGGCGCTTGCGCTCTATGCGGCGGCGACTGCGCGCACGCTGCGGCGGCAGTGCCGTCGCGTGGAGCTGCACCACCTGCCCACCGGCCAGATTGTCGTGTGGGAGCACACGGACGAGTCCCTGGCCCGGCAGCTGCGGCGGGCCGAGGACATCGCGGCGGAGGTGCTCGGCGCTGAGTCGGCGTATCGCGCGGGCGGCGATGCCGAGGCCCTCTTTCCGCCGCGGGTGTCCGCGCTGTGCTCGTTCTGCGACCACGCGTCTGCGTGTCCCGCGGCTGTCGGGGCGCGGCCCCGGGACGCGTGGGATGCGCTCCCGGACCTCGCCGGCGTGCTGGCCACTGCCTCGCGTGATGACGGTTGAGCGCGATGAGCGAGCAACGTGGAGGAGAGGCCGGCGCCATGGCGGTCGATCGCGTGTCAGTCAAGGCGTCGTCGTTCACCGAGTCGGTGATCCGCGGCATGACCCGGCTCGCGCGCGAGCACGACGCGGTCAACCTCGCGCAGGGTTTTCCCGACTTCGCCTGCCCGCCGGAGCTCAAGGACGCGGCCAAGGCGGCGCTCGACGCTGACGTCAACCAATACGCGATCACGTGGGGTGCGGCGGACTTCCGCGCCGCTGTCGCCGCGAAGGTGGGGCGCACCTACCCCGGGTGGGTCGTCGACCCGGAGCGCGAGATCTGCGTCACGTGCGGGTCGACCGAGGCGATGATCGCGACCATGCTGGCGCTCGTCGACCCGGGTGACGAGGTGATCGTGTTCGAGCCGTTCTACGAAAACTACGGACCGGACGCGATCCTCTCCGGTGCGACCCCGGTCTACGTGCAGCTGCGTTCGCCGGACTGGGCTTTCAACGAAGCGGAGCTGCGCGCGGCATTCGGGCCACGCACCCGCGCCATCATCGTCAACACCCCGCACAACCCGACGGGCAAGGTCTTCTCGCGCGCCGAGCTCGAGGTCATCGCGGCGTTGTGCGTCGAGCACGACGTTCTGGTGTTCACGGATGAGATCTACGAGCACATCCACTACCTCGGCGAGGGCGGTCACGTGCCGCCCGCCACCGTGCCGGGGCTCGAGGACCGCACGGTCACGATCAACGCGATGTCGAAGACCTACGCGGTGACCGGTTGGCGCGTCGGGTGGACGATCGCGCCGCCGGCGCTGACCGACGCGATCCGCAAGGTGCACGACTTCCTGACGGTGGGCGCACCGGCGCCGCTGCAGGCCGCGGGGGTCACGGCGATGGCGTTGCCTGCCTCGTATTACGCCGACATGGCGGGCAAATATCGCGAGCGGCGCGACGCGCTGTGTCCGGCGTTGCGCGAGATCGGCTTCGTCTTCGAGCCGCCGGCGGGCGCGTACTACGTGCTGGCGGAGACGGGTCGGCTCGATTCGGCCCAGGACGATGTCGCCTTTGCGCGCCGGCTCGTCACGGAGATCGGTGTGGCGGGAGTGCCGGGGTCGTCGTTCTATGCCGACCCGGCGAAGGGCCGCGGCCAGATCCGGTTCGCGTTCCCGAAGAAGCTCGAGACGCTGTACGCCGCCGGGGAGTGCCTGCGCGCGCTGTAAACCGTCACGGCACCGGTGGTGCACTCGGACTCTGGCCGGACACCTCTGGCCGCGGAAGACGTGCAGGGGTCCACCGTTCGGGGTGAAGCCCGGCCGGGACGCCGCTGAACCGCGATTCAGGAAACGCGTCAGCAAACTGAAGAGTGCGCCCGAACAACGATCTTGCTCTCCTGTGACATCGAGGACAGCGGCTCACGACCTTCCAACCGCCGATGCTCACTTGCGAGGCAATGACAACGCCCCAGTGTCTGGCATCAGGCGCGCCGACCGCCTCCCGTACGAGCCATGCTGGAAACTCGCCCCTAATGACCGACCTCGACCTCGCCTTTCTAATGCACTGGTTCTTGGTGGGGCACTGCGACGAGGACTGGGAACACGATCTTGTCCGGATCGAGACTCTGGACAACCCTGGGTGGGCCGTGGGCGATGCGCACGCTGGACGTCGTCGGCGTCCGGCGCGACAAGGGCGTGCGGACCACGATCCCCGCCAAGGATGGGATCCGGGCCCGTGACCTGCTGAACCGAGACTTCACCGCAGCCGCGCCGAACCAGGTCTGGGTGACTGACCTCACCTACTGCCGCCTCTGGGCCGGGTTCGTCTATGTCGCGTTCATCATCGACGTTTTGCGCAGCGGATCGCTGGCCTGGCACGCGTCGACGGCCCGATCTGGGGCCGTGAGCTGGCCGGCTTCATCAAGCGCCAGATGGCGGGTTGCGAGGGCCCTGGTCAATACCGTTGAGCCATGATGGTCAGCGACGAGCAGCCAGTGGTAGATGTACCCGAGAAGGCGTCGGGCGGGGGCGTTGGCTGGTGAGTAGTTGAACGATGTTGTCCGGGGGACGTACTTGATGCGTGGTTTGTCCTGACTGCAAGGCGCTACGGCCCCGACTTCCGCGTCGAGTTTCTGGATTACTCCACATTCACACCTCTGTGGACCGTATGGTCGCGGGACTGCGCGGTGCGTGGCTGGTTCAAGGGTGTTGTCGTTCGTGCGTCGTTGGTGTTCGCTGGTGTCCGGTGTTGTTACGTTCTCGTTGATCGGCTCTCCTGCCGTCCTCGCTACTCAACTGGCACATGCCGGTCAGGTGGCCAGCGTCGTCACAGCTGCTTCCTCGGGCGGTGGTGCGGTGACTCGTTCGCCGCGGACCGTCGCGTCGGGACAGGCGCCGACGCATGTCGTTCGCGTGAGGTTCCCGGACGCAGGCCAGCGGTCTGTGGCGTCTCGTGTCGAAACGCGGCTGCATCGCGTGGCGTCCTACCGCCCTGCGCCGTCGCAGTCCGGCAACGGTTCGACCGCGAAAGGAATCGTGACGGCACGGTCCGTTGGCGCGACTACCGTGTCGATCTCGCCTGCCTTGGTCTCCACGTGGGCCGGTAACGGCTCGATCGCCGTCGCTGACGGGCCCGCTGGGACGGCGAGTTTCGCCGACCCTCGCGGCTTGCACATCATCGGCACGTTCGGCTACATCTTCGATTCCGGGTACCTGCGCCGCGTCGACCTGGGCACCGGGGCGGTCCTGACCGTCGCTGGTACAGGCATCGCCGGCTACTCGGACAGCACGGACCCGAACCAGGCGACCGTGAACGGCTCCGGTGTCATGGCCGACGACGGCACGTACCTCTACTTTACGAACAACTGCGGCTATTACGGCGAATACAGTTGCCTGCGGCGAATGTCTGTTGCGACTGGTGCGATCTCCACCATCGGCCAGCGGGGGTCGTACGCCGGCTACACCGGCCTAGCGGTCGGACCCGGCGGGGCCCTGTTCGGGGCCAGTGGGAACACGATCGAACGGATCGATCCGGTCACGGGTGTCTCAACGGTCGTGGTGACTGCCGCGCCTGCTGGCGCCGGGAATACTGCGAGCCTGGGCGCGATGACGACCGACGGCACCGTCCTGTTCGTGACGGCGCGTGACTTCGACACTTACAGCAACGTCAGCAACCCGCGGACGATCAGCGCGGACCCCGCGACTGGAACGGTCACGCAGATCACTGGGTGGGCACCGGCGTATCTCGTGTCGGCCGGCTCTTACCTCTACGCCGTGGCGGCCGGTGCCGCTGGTGACGTGCGGCAGATCACCAAAGCGACCGGCGTGACAGTGAGCATCGCCGGTACCGCTTCCACCGGCTACCTCGACGGCACCGGCACCCAGGCGTGGTTCAACGGCATCAACGCGATCGACACCGACGGCACGAACCTGCTCGTCAGTGACAACGCTAACCACCGGATCCGCAAGCTAGCTGCCGGCACCGCGCTAGCGCAGAACCAGTCCGCCCGGTACTCCACTACCGTGTCGATCTCTCCAGCGCTTGTTTCGACGTGGGCCGGCAACGGCTCGACCGGCGTTGTGGACGGCCCCGCCGGAACGGCGAGTTTCGCCAACCCTCGTGGGATGCACGTCATCAGCACTTTTGGGTACATGTTCGACTCCGGCTTCCTGCGCCGCATCGACCTCAGTTCCGGCGCCGTGACGACCGTCGCCGGGACCGGCACCACGGGTTACGCCGACAACACCAACCCGGCCCTCGCGACGGTCAACGGGACCGGTGTGATGGCCGACGACGGCACGTACCTGTACTTCACCAACACGTGTGGCGGCTACGGCGAGTACAGCTGCCTGCGGCGCATGTCGCTGCTGACCGGTGCTATCTCCACCATCGCGCAACGCACGGCCGGCTCGTTCGCGTCACTTGCCACGGGCCCGGGTGGCGTCCTGTTCACCGCCACCGGCGACGCCATTGAGCGGATTGACACGGTGAACGGGACGGTGTCGACGGTGATGACAGTCCCGTCGGTCGTTTTCGGGACCACGGCCAGTTTGACAGCGATGACGGCCGACAACGCGTTACTGTTCTTTGCGGTTACTGACTACGACACCAACCGCAACGCGCTCAATCCCCGCACCATCAGCGTGGACCCTGGGACGGGGACTGTCACGCAGATCACTGGGTGGGCACCGGCGTATCTCGTGTCCGCGGGCTCTTACCTCTACGCCGTGGCGGCCGGTGCGGCTGGTGACGTGCGGCAGATCACCAAAGCGACCGGCGTGACAGTGAGCATCGCTGGCACCGGCTCCACCGGCTACCTCGACGGCACCGGCTCACAAGCGTGGTTCAACGGGGTCAACGCGATCGACACGGACGGCACAAACTTGTTCGTGAGTGACAACGCCAATCACCGGATCCGAAAGCTGGCCCCCGCCGCCGCGTTGGCGAGAGCCCAACCCGCTCGGTATTCCAACACCGTCTCGATCTCTCCGGCACTTGTTTCGCCGTGGGCCGGTAATGGTGCGAACGGTGTTGTCGACGGCGCCGCCGGAACGGCGAGTTTCGCCAACCCGCGCGGGATGCACGTCATCGGCACTTACGGGTACCTGTCCGACTCCGGATACCTGCGCCGCGTCGACCTCAGTTCCGGCGCCGTGACGACCGTCGCCGGGACCGGCACCACGGGTTACGCCGACAACACCAACCCGGCCCTCGCGACGGTCAACGGGACCGGTGTGATGGCCGACGACGGCACGTACCTGTACTTCACCAACACGTGTGGCGGCTACGGCGAGTACAGCTGTCTGCGGCGCATGTCGCTGCTGACCGGCGCTATCTCCACCCTCATGCAGCGCAACAGCGGCGCCTTCACCTCACTTACTACCGGACCGGGCGGAGCGTTGTTCACCGCCGCCGGCAATGCGATCGAGCGGATCGATACGGTCAACAACCTGGCGACGCCCGTGGTCACCGTCCCGATACCGACGGACCACTCCGGTCCTCTGGGCACGTACTACTTGTCGATCCTGTCGATGACAGGGGACGCATCATCGCTGTACGTCAACACCATGCAGACACCAAACGGTGGCTTCTACACCCCGTGTTGCACGTCGCTGCTGCGTATCAACCCCACCAACGGTGCGATCAGCACGCTCGCCGCGGATGACAACGCTCAACACTCCCACGGCACCGGCCAACTCGTCAGCGCCGGGAACTATTTGTACGGGGCGTACATCTCCGCGCCGTACCCCGACGGGTCGACAACATCGGGGGTCGCCCGTTGGAGCAAAACGACCGGCGCCTTGGAGCCGATCGCGAGCGCGGAGGCTGGCACAACACCTGCCGGCACCGCGCCTGTCTTGCCCGGCCTGTCAGGACTTGACGTCTCCGGAACCACCCTGTTCGCCGCGGACCAAACCGCACGGGTCGTGTATCGCCTGGCCCAGGCGCCACCCCCGCCGTCACACGGTGACCCGCTCGCGAACGCGACCGCTGGCGGCAACGAGACGACGATCTCCGGATCGTGCGCTGATATCGCGACCGCAAGCCCCGTCACGTGCTCCTCGGGTGACTTCTGGCACACCTTCACCGACGTGGCCGTCGCCGGCCGCGGCGGCGGTATGCGTGTCGACCGCACGTTCAACTCCGTCTACGCCGCGCAGAACGGCCCGTTCGGGTTCGGCTGGTCGTGTTCGTTCTGCCGGTCATTGACTCTCGGCGGCAACGGGCAAGTGACCATCAACGCCGGCAACGGGGCGCGCGTGAGCTTCACGAGCAACGGCACCGGTGGCTTCACGGCCGCTCAGGGCCAGTTCGCCAAGCTCGTCGTCAACAGTGACGGCTCATACACCTACACCGCCCGCGCTCGGCAGACGTTCACCTTCAGCCCCGCCGGTGCGCTCACTGCCGCTTCCGATGTTGACGGCAACACCCTCACCTACGGCTACACCGGCGCCAACCTCACCTCGATCACCGACAAGCCGGGCCGCGTCATCACCCTCGCGTACACCGGCGGCGTGCTCTCTTCGATCACCGACCCGCTGAACCGCGTCACGTCCTACACCTACGACGGCGCTGGGAACCTGGCGAGCAGCACCGACCCGTCGAACCGGGTCACGTCCTACACCTACGACGCGAACCACCTGATGCTCACGATGACCGACCCCGCGCACGGGACCGTCACGAACACGTACGACGCGCAGGCGCGGGTCTTGACCCAGACGGACCCGGCGCAGCGGATGACCTCGTTCGCCTACGCGGGCAGTTCCCTGGCCGCCGCCGGTGGCACGACGACGATCACCGACCCGAACGGTGACGTACGCGTTGAACAGTTCGTCTACGGCACCCTCACCGCAGTCACCAAGGCGTACGGCACCTCGAAAGCGGCGACGTGGACACACACCCTGGACCCGGTCACTCTGGCCGCGCTGTCCGTGACCGATCCGAACGGAAAAGTCAGCCGCCAAACGTTCGACGCCGCGGGCAACGTCGCGAGTACCACCGACGCCGACGGCCGGGTCACCACCTTCACCTACGACGCCCTCAACGACCCGCTGACCGTCACGAACTCCGCGAACGTCACCACGACGATGACGTACACCCCGACCGGGCACCTCGCGAGCACCTCCACCCCGCTCGGGACCGGAACAGCGACCACATCACTCACCTACGCCGACACCGCGCATCCGGGTGACGTGACCGCCGGGACGGACGCGAAAAACCACACCACCCGGTTCGGGTACGACGCGTACGGCAACGTCAACCGGATCACCGACGCCGACGGGAACATCACCACCGCGACGTTCGACGCCGACGGGCAGAAACTGACGGCGGTCACCGCGAACGGCAACGTCACTGGGTGCGCGTGCGCCGCGGCGAACACCACCACCTTCGCCTATTACTCGAACGGCCAAACCCACACGGTCACCGACCCCAAGGGCGGGGTGAGCACGTTCACCTACGACCCGAACGGGAACCTGGCGACGAGCCAGGATCCGACGCTGCTCACCACGACCAGCACCTACGACGCAGACAACGAACTCAAAACCGTCACCCGCCCCGACGGGACGGTCACCACCTACGGCTATGACCTCAACAGCCGGCGCACCACGGTCCAGGTAGGCACCCAGCCCGCCGCGGTCTTCACCTACGACGCCCTCGATCATGTCCTCACCGCCACGGACCCGGTCGGCAAGGTCACCACGAACACCTACGACACGGGCGGCCGGCTCACCTCGACCCTGTCCGCCAACGGCGGCGCCACCAATTACACGTACTTCGACGCCGGGCAACTCAAGACGGTCACCTCCCCCACCGGCGGCGTCACCACGTACGCGTACGACACGGCCGCCCGGGTCGCTTCCGTTACTGACCCGTTGACGAACGTCACCGGCTACGCGTACGACACCCTGGGCCGGCCGACCGTCACCACGCGCACGGACGCTACGACGACCGTGAACGCGTACGACCCGGGCGGTCAGCTCACGAGCTACACCGACGGCGCCAGCAAGATCACGAGCTACACCTACACCCCCGCGGGGCGACTCACCTCGAGCACTGACCCGAACTCCCGGGTCACGACGTACGGCTA
Organism: uncultured bacterium; assembly: GCA_964236265.1. Taxonomy (GTDB): domain Bacteria; phylum Actinomycetota; class Actinomycetes; order JAVEEB01; family JAVEEB01; genus JAVEEB01. The sequence continues at coordinate 3,407 of CAXSDE010000010.1, read as the reverse complement.
CGACGCGACCGGTAACGCGACGACGGTCACCGACGCGCTCAACCGGGTCACGACGAGCACGTTCGACACCTTGAACCGGGTCACGAAAACGGCGTACAGCGACCCGGCGACGCCGACGATCACCTACGGGTACGACGCCGCCGGCCGCCGATCCAACATGACGGACGCGTCCGGCACCACCACGAACGCTTACGACGCGTACGGGCGGCTCAAGAGCGTGACCGCCCCTGCCGGGGTGACCGGCTACACCTACGACAGCCTCGGCCGGATCACCACGGTGACGTACCCGGACGGGCACGCGGTCACCCGCGGGTACGACGCCGCGGACCGCTTCAGCACGCTCACGGACTGGACCGGCAAGGTCACCACGTTCGGGTACGACAACGACAGCAACCTCACCTCGACGGCGTTTCCGAACGGTGTCACCGACACCACGACGCTCAACAGTGCTGACCAGCCGACGGGGATCGCGATCGCGAAGGGCGCGACGAGTCTCGCGTCGTTCGGTTACACCCCCGACCCCGCCGGCCAACTCAAAACGGGCACCGACTCCTTGGCGCCGGCGGCGTTGTCGACGACGTTCGGTTACAGCAAGCTCAACCAACTCGGTTCGGTCGCGTCCGCGACCTCCGCCTACACCTACGACAAGTCGGGGAACCTCACCGGCCTGATGAACGGGTCGACCCTCACCTACGACAACGCCGGCCAACTCAAGGTGCTGACACCCACCTCGGGGCCGGCGACGACCTTCGCGTTCAACGCCGTCGGGGACCGGACAAGCGCAACCACCCCCAGTACCGCTGCCCCGACGCCCGCCACGATCGGCGCAGACGTGAACGTGTCCGCGGACGTGAGCACCGGAACCGGCACTGTCAGCACCGCCACGTTCAACACCACCACCGCCAGCGAATTGCTCATTGCGCTGGTCTCCGCCGGTCCCGGAACGGGAACGCAGTCCGTTACCGTCACCGGCGCCGGGTTGACGTGGACCCGCGTCGCGCAGGCCAACACCCAATCGGGAGCGGCGGAGATCTGGACCGCCACCGCGACCGCGAAACTCGCAGCGCAGAAAGTCACCGCCACCCAGGTCAGCAAAGGCGGGAAACTGTCCCTGCAGGTCCTATCGTTCACCGGCGCTTCCGGGATCGGCGCGAAGATCACCGGCGGAGCAACGACGGGGGCCGCCAAAGCCGCGCTCACCACAACCCGGGGGAACTCACTTACCTTCGCCGTCGGATACAACGGGACCGCGACCGCGACCCCTGTTGTCGCGACCGGCCAAACCCTGCTGCACAAGCTGACGACGAGCGGGACAACCGGGAACGCGTGGATGCAACGCACCACCGCCGCCACCCCGACCAGCGGGACCGCGGTGACCCTCGCCACGACAGCGCCGACGAACCTGGCGTGGAACATGGCCGGCGTCGAGATTCTCGCCACCCTCGTTCCCGCGCCGCCGACCGTCGTCACCTACGCGTACGACCAGGCCAGCCACCTCACCAGCTACGCCAAGACCGGCACGAACACGACCACCTACACCCACAACGGCGACGGACTGCGCGCCGCCGCCACCACGGGCGGGGTCACCACCACCTACGCCTGGGACACCATGGCCGGCCTCCCGCTGCTCCTCGCGGACGGCACGAACGACTACCTGTACGGGCGCCCACCGGCCAAGTCACCGCCCAGATCAACAAGACCACCGGGACCCCCACGTACCTGCACACCGACCGGATCGGCTCCATCCGCGCCCTCACCGACGCGACCGGCACTCTCGTCCGCACCGCGAGCTACGACCCGTACGGGAAGGTGCTCAGCCAAACCGGCACCGCCGTCACCCCGTTCGGCTTCAGCGGTGAATACACCGACCCCACCGGCCTGATCTACCTGCGCGCCCGCTACTACGACTCGGCAACCGGAGCGTTCGTCACCGTCGACCCGCTCGTCGACTCGACGAGAATGCCGTACGCGTACGCGGCGGGGAACCCGATTAACAACACCGACCCCAGCGGGCTCTTGCCGTGCCCATTCGGGCGGAACGCGGACGGCGGCTGCCGCGGAGCCGGCGCCACGGAATCCTTTCTTACGGAAGGCGTGTCGGGTGAAATCGCGAAAGGGGTCGTTGCTTTCGGCCAAGGAGCGTCGCTCGGTATGGCGGCGGACGCCGCGGACGCGTTGAGCCCAGGCGCGGGTTGCCTGTCCCGAAACTACATTAGGGACTATGGTGCGGCCAAAGTCATGGGTGTAGTCGCGACACTTTTCGCGGCACCCGGTCTGACCTTCGAGCGCGGTTTCATGACGGGTAAGGAGTACAAAGCATGGGTTTGGGTGCGAAATTTCACCAACATCGACCGCAGTAGTCCTTGGGGCAACTGGGCAAGGTCGACGCCAACACGCCCTTACAAGTGGTACGAGCGATTGCCGCACTATCATCGAACACGGCCAGATCCTGAGAATCCCGGCGGTAGTCTGAAGGATCAAGGCAAGGGGCGTCACCGACCGTGGGAGACGCGCGACTCAGACCAGCACTGGTGGGACTCGTGGTAGAGCTAGTAGCGCCATTCTTCTCCAACGATGGTGGCGACGTTCGCATGTTCTCGAGCCTTCGCGAAATGGCTAATTCCGGCATCGAGCCGCTTTACGACGAAAGCGAGTACTTCGACGCGACCGGGAGGCGGCTTGTTCTGCGTGCCTCCAGCCGCTCCGAGATCTCCTTCGCGGCCGATCCAGTCGCTCCGCTGGCGGACAACGAACTTCGTGCCGCACTACAGCGCAGCGCTCGCCAGTTGAGCGCGAGATTCCCCGAGTTGACCGAATTGGCAGCGGGCGCTGCAAACGCCTCTGACTTAAGTGGCGTAATCTCTGCCATGAAACGCGTTGAACAAGCGATCAAAGGGATGAAGCGGCCTCGTCGCTGGCTTGGCACTTAGCCGCCCATCCTGCAGCGCCACATTGTCGCCATCTCGCCGGTCAGCTGCTGTTCTTCATCGCTTGTTCTTGCCGTCGGTGTCGCGAACGTCGTCCGCAAGGACCGGCTCGCCGGCACGGCGATGGCCCTTTCTATGGAGAACAGCTCATCTCCGGCTGCGACCGCGTCCAACGCCTCCGCCGCCGGAGCGGTCCTACCATCACCTGAATCAGTCCGCGCCTCGATCAGGAGATTCTGCCGGCGAACCGATCCGTTCCGTTCAGGTCGTCACCGTCGGAAGCCGCGACTACGTCCGGCCAGAGAGCCCGGTGTGAGATTTCGACGTTGTCGCCGGTGAGGTCGGTGATGACAGCGGTCGTCGCCGTCAGGGTTTCACGACATACGGGCGGTCAACAGTCGTCAGAGCAATAGTCAAGACCTGTGTGTCCATGGCCATGTGAAAGTCCCCGTTGATGGCCAACGAAAGTCCCCACTGGTG
>CAXSDE010000009.1:49381-72676 GCA_964236265.1 uncultured bacterium | reverse complement strand
GCGGGGGCGGCGGGGGGGGGGGCGGGGGGGGGGGGGGGGGGGGCGGCGGCGGGGGGGGGGGGGGGGGGGGGGGCGGGGGGGGTGGCGGCGGCGACTGGGGCGGCGGCGACTTCTAGGCCCGACGGCAGAGCGCTGCAGCACGAGGGGCGGCGGGACACGACGATGCCGCCCCTCGTCGTACCAGCTGGGAATTGATCCCCGAGCCGCGACGGCCCGTTTAGGCTCGGCCAGTGACGCATCCCCGGGTCGGCGTCCTGACGTGGCTCCGCTACACGTACGGGGGCCGATTGCCGGCCGCCCACCAGGACTGGGTGCGCCGCGACCTCACGGAGCCGGGCTGGCGGGAGCGGGTGGTGCTGCGCGTGTTGGCGCAGGTCGCGCCGTTCGTCGTGATCGGTGCCCTGGTGCCCGGACCGCCGTCGCTGCGTGTGGCGGTGCCTGCGCTGATGGTCCTGAGCACGCTGCTCATCGCGGCGCCGTTCTCCGAGGAGATCCGCGACGCCCGGCTGCGGCACAACGAGTTGTCTGTGCCCCCGCGAGCGGGAAACGACGGTCCGCCACCGCCGGAGAGCTGGCCGGGAATGCGTCCGTGATCTGACAGCTGGGTAATGCGAAGCCAGCAAACCGTAACCCCGGAGGTCAGATGTTCTGGAACCGGCGCGACCCCGGACAACGGGAGTCAGCACAGCGCGAGTCAGCCCAGCCTGAACCCGTTACGGTCACCCAGTCCGGCGACCTTCCTGCGGTTCCCGTCATCGACGACGAGTCGTTTCTGGACGAGACGGAGGGCGGCTTCACCGTCGTTGATTTCTGGGCACAGTGGTGCAGCCCGTGCCGCGTGACCCGCGTGAGCGGTGTGGTGCCGCGGCGGCGACTGGAAGCCATGGTCGAGCAGTTCGCCGCACACACGGACGCTCGATGAGACGACGCTCGGGCACCCCCGCACTGACCGTCTACAGCGCCTCGTGGTGTGGCTACTGCCGGCGATTGTTGCGCCAACTCGACGCGATGGGGGTGCGCTATCACCGCGTCGACGTCGACCGCAGCGCCGTGGCGTCCGCGTACGTCGAGACGCTCAACAACGGTGATCGCATCGTCCCGACCGTCGTCTTCCGCGACGGCCGCTCGCTGACGAATCCGTCAGCGGCCGAGGTGGTCGAGCATCTCGCCGTCACGTGACTGCGGCATGCTGAACGACGTGACCCCGCCCCGCACTCCTACCCCCACCACGACACCTACCCCCACCACGACTCCGCCCCCCACCACGACACCTACCCCCACCACGACACCTACCGCGCCGCGGACATCGACCGCGTCGACGGGCCGCCGCGGTCCGCGCCTCGTCGTACGCGACTCGCCCGTCCACGGTCGCGGAGTCGCCGTCGCCACCCCGGTCACTGCGGGTGCCGTCATCGCGACATTCGCGGGGGAAGTCATCAACGAAGCGCAGGCGGCGCGGCGCGCCAACCGGCGCGAGGCCGGCCACACGTGGATGTTCGACCTGGGTGATGGGCAGCTCCTCGACGGCGGCCGGGGGGGCAACTCCACGCGCTACATCAACCACAGCTGCGAGCCGAATTGCGCGGCGGAGACCGACGGCTCCGTCGTCACGATCACCGCTGTGCGGGACGTCGCGGCAGGCGAAGAATTGTTTCTCGACTACCAACTGACGATCGACGGGCCCATCGGCCCCGAGGAGCGGACGTTGTACGCGTGCTGCTGCGGGACCCGCAGCTGCCGAGGCACGATGCTCGCCGAGTAGGTCGGCGGCCGAGTCAGTGACGAGAAGGGACGCACGGTCGCATCGTGTCAGTGGACCGAGAAGGGACGCACGTCATGGCCGTTCAGCCGGATGTGCTCGTCGCGACGACGGACAGGCTCGACCGCGAGGATCTGCGGGTCGAGTTGCGCGGGATCGTCGCCGCCCTCGCTGCCAACGGCGTGCGCGCCCTCGTCGCCGACTGGCACGACGAGACGGCCGACTGGGCGGCGGCACCCGCGGTGCTCCTGCGGACCGTGTGGGACTACCCCGAACACCTCGACGCGTTCGGTATGTGGCTCGACCGGCTCGACGCCGTCGGTGCGACCGTCGTCAACCCCGTGCACGTGGCCCGTTGGAACCTCGACAAGTCCTACCTGCTCGACCTCGCGGCACACGGTGCGGCCATCGTGCCGCTCGTCGTGGCCGACGCGGGCGACACGGTGACCGCCACCGACGAGGTGCTCGTCGTGAAGCCCAGGCGCGGCGTCGGCGGTGTCGGCGCGCGTCTCCTGCGGCCGGGCGCGGCAACGCTGTTGACCACCGACAGCGTCGTCACGCCCTTCCAGTCGCGGATCGCCGAGGGTGAGCTGTCGGTGTTCGTCGTCGACGGCGAGATGGTGGTCTGTGTCCGCAAACTGCCCGCGCCGGACGGGTGGCTGGTGCACCCGCACTGGGGCGGCCGGTATGCCCTCGAGCCGGACTGCCCGCCCGAGGCGCGCGCGGCCGCCGAGGTGACGTTCGCGGCGGTCGGTGCGGCGGTCGGCCACGCGGGCCTGTGCTACCTGCGTGTCGATCTCGTCGCGTCCGACGAGGGCCCGTGGCGGGTGTTGGAGGTGGAGGCGCTGGAGCCGAGCTTCTACTGTGATGTCACGCCGCTCGTTGCGGCCGCGGTGGCGGCGTCGATGGCACGCCGGCTGGCCGGTCACCAACGCGAGGCCGGCGGGGCCGCCTCCGACGCCGCCACGAATGCCGAGTCCGGGACCGGGCAGGACGCGAGCCCATGAAGCGCATCCCGCTCGGACCGCCCTCCGGCCCCGTTGCCGCTACGAGCTGACGGTCTTGACCATCAGCTGCCGGGCGGCTTCGGTGATGCTGCCGGACAGCGACGGATAGACCGAGAACGTGTTGGCCAGCTGGCCGGCGGTGATGCCGTGCTGCACGGCGAGCGAGATCGGCAGGATGAGCTCGGAGGCACGCGGCGCGACGACGACGCCGCCGAGGATCGTGCCGGACCCGGGCCGCGCGAAGAGTTTCACGAAGCCGTCCCCGATGCCCTGCATCTTCGCCCGCGCGTTTGTTGCCAGCGGCAGCCGGATGGTCTCGGCGGTGACCCTGCCAGCCTCCACGTCCTCCTGGGAGACGCCGACGCTCGCGATCTCCGGGTCGGTGAAGATGGTCGCGGCGACGGTGCCGAGCCGGATCGGCGCGACCGCCTCGCCGAGGGTGTGCCACATCGCGGTCCGGCCTTGCATCGCCGCGACGGACGCGAGCATGAAGACGCCGGTGCAGTCACCCGCCGCGTAGACGCCGGGGACGTTCGTCCGCGCCACCTTGTCGATCGTGACGAACCCGTGGTCCATCGCGATTCCCGCCTCTTCGAGACCCATCCCGGACGTGTTGGGAATGACGCCCACCGCCACGAGCGCGTGCGACCCGGCGACGGAGCGACCATCGGCGAGCTCGACGACGACCCCGTCGCCCTCGCGCCGCACCCGGTCGGCCCGCGCGTGCTTGAGGATCGTCATGCCGCGCCGAGTCAGCACCGCCTCGAGCTGCAGGGCCGCGTCCTCGTCACCGCCGGGCAGCACGCGGTCGCGGCTCGACACGAGGGTGACCGCCGCTCCGAGCTGCAGGTAGCCACTGGCGAACTCGGCCCCCGTGACGCCGGACCCGATGACGACGAGGTGCTCCGGAATCTCCTTGAGCGCGTAGAGGTCACGCCACGACAGGATGCGCGCGCCGTCCGGTTCATTGCCGGTCAGCACCCGCGGCGTCGCGCCCATCGCCAGCAGCACGGCGTCGGCGTCGAACACGCGACCCGCGTCGTCGCCCTCCACGACCTCCACCTGGCGCTGGGACAGCAACCGGCCCGAGCCTGTCAGGACCTCGACGCCCTCGCGCTCAAGTCGCCGCCGGATGTCCCCCGATTGCGTCTCGGCCAGGCGCCGTACCCGCCGGTTGATGATGGCGAGATCGACCTGGACGTTGTCGACGGGCACATCGTCCGCGTCACGCAGGCGGATGCCGAGCGTCGCCGCGTCGGTGAAGGCGGTCATTGCCTGCGCGCTCGCGATGAGCGTCTTACTGGGCACGCAGTCGGTGAGGACGCACGCTCCACCCGCACCGTCGCGCTCGATCACCGTGACGGCCGCGCCGTACTGCCTGGCGACGAGCGCCGCCTCGTAGCCCGCCGGGCCACCGCCCACAATCACGATTCGCTGCATCGTCCTGTCGTACCATCCGGGCTGTTGCGGGCACGGTTGCGGGGCCACCCGGCGACGGACCGATACGCTGGCGGGCGTGGCGTTGTATGCGGCGTACGGCAGCAATCTCGATCCCCGGCAGATGCACGAGCGCTGCCCGCATTCGCCGTTCTCGTCGACGGGGTGGATCGTCGGCTGGCGGGTCACGTTCGGCGGCGAGGAGCTCGGCTGGCAGGGTGCGCTCGCCACGATCGCGGAGGACGGTGACCCGGAGGCGCACGTTTTCGTCGGCCTGTACGACCTGACCGACGCCGACTTCGCCGCCCTCGACCACTGGGAGTGCGCCGACACGGGGCTCTACAACAAGGTCCGTGTCCGGGTGCACACGCTCAACGGCGAGGTGCTCGCGTGGACGTACGTGCTCAACGGCTACGAAGGCGGCCTGCCCGGCGCCCGCTACCTCGGCCTGATGGGCGACGCCGCGGAGGCCGCCGGTGCGCCGGACGACTACGTCCGCGACCTGCGCACGCGTCCCTGCACGTAGCCCCTACCTACCGGGGCGCTCGCCGTCCCGTGGCTCGCCGTCCCGTCGCGTGCCGGCCACGTCCGAAGCGCCTGGCGCCGCGGGCGGTGCGCCCTCGGCGCGGCGGGCCCACCCCGTCGTCAGCGATCGGGCGCGTTCGAACGAGTCGACCTCGTAGCCGGTGTCGCGGCGCCGGAAGAACAGCACCCCGGCAATGAGCAGGACGACGACGACGGCGCCCGCGGTCATGGCTGCATGCATGCGGCCACCTCCCAGCAATCCGGACATTGTCACTTCAACCTTCGCATACCCGACGCTCCGGCAGGGGTTGCGGTTGCACCGGCCACGCTTGCCGGTCACGGCGTGTCACGAACTTGCTACGGATGGCTCGATCACGGATCCATCCCGCCGCTCGTCGAGTCCAACGTGCCAATTGACCGGCGAGTCGGAGGTAACGGGGATGACGCACAGACACGCTCGGGGCGCACGGAGCACGCGATGCGCGGCGGCAGGAACGGCGGGTGCTGCTGCTGGCCAGCTGCTCGTCGCACAGCTCACGGGCGACCGCCGCGCCCACGATGGCCGGACCAGCACCGGTTGCCACCGCCTCCGGAAGCGCCGACTACGGCGCCCCCACCCAGCCGTCCGGCCCCGGCACCAGCGCCCGTGTCGGCGGCGGCGCCGTTCGGGGCGGGGCCACTCCGGTGCCCAGCACGTCCGCGGCGGCGTCCGGCACCGCGGGCGGCAACGCGGCGGTGTCCGGCACCGCGGGCGGCAACGCGGCGGTGTCCGGCACCGCGGGCACGTCGGACTCCATCGGCGGCCCGGCACTCCCCGCCCCGCAGCCGGATCCGAGCCTTCTCGCCCCCGAAGTCGACCCGCGGGCCGACCCGTTGTCGACGTTCGCCCTCGACGTCGACACGGCGTCCTACAGTTACGCGCAGCGCATGCTCACGAGCGGTTCGCTGCCGGACTCGTCGACGGTGCGGCCGGAGGAGTTCGTCAACTCGTTCGCGCAGGACTACCCGCAGCCACAGGGCAACGGCTTCAGCGTGACCGTCGACGGGGCGCGCATGACCGTCGGCGGCGACCCGTCGCACCACGTCGTCCGCGTGGGCCTGCAGACGCGCGCCGATGACGCGGCCGAACGACCGGACGCCGCACTCACGTTCGTCATCGACGTGTCCGGCTCCATGGGCGGCCCCGGAAAGCTCGACCTCGTCCAGCAGGCGCTGCACACCCTCATCGGTGCGCTGAGGTCGAGCGACTCGGTCGGCATCGTGACCTTCAGCGGCGAGGCCACCGTCGTGCGGCCACTGTCGACCCTCGGGGACAAGCGTTCAGTCAACGCCACCATCGAAGAACTGCACGTCGACGGGTCGACCAATCTCCAAGCGGGATTGGAGAAAGGCTACGTCACGGCGCGCAAGGGCTACCGTTCCGGTCAGACCAACCGCGTCATCCTGCTCTCCGACGGCCTCGCCAACAACGGCGAGACCGATGTCGACCGACTCGTCAACGAGGTCAACGAAGCGGCGGCCAAGGGCATCACGCTGCTCGGCGTCGGGGTCGGCGCCGACTACGGCGACGCACTGATGGAGAAGCTGGCGGACAAGGGCAACGGCTTCACCGCGTACGTGTCGGATCTGGCCGCGGCGCGCACGCTGTTCGTCGAGCGGCTCCCCTCGACGCTCGCGGTGCGGGCGAAGGACGCGAAAGCCCAGGTGTCGTTCGACCCACGGACCGTCGCGTCGTACCGGCTCATCGGGTATGAGGACCGGGCGGTCGCGGACGGGAGCTTCCGCAACGACGCCGTCGACGGCGGCGAGGTGGGACCGGGGCACAGTGTCACCGCGCTGTACGACGTGCGGCTCCGTCCCGGGGTCGAAGGACACCTCGGCGATGCGATGGTCCACTGGGTCGATCCCGCCAATGGTGCCCCGCATGACACGTCCGTCGGTATCGACACGGCGCAGGTCGACCGGGGGTTGTCCCAGGTCTCCCCGCGGCTCGTCGTCGACGTCGCGGCGGCGTCGCTTGCGCTCGCACTCGGCAACGTCTGGAAGGCCGGCAACGCCGGGCCGACCGGCAACTCAGCGGCCCTGACAACCTGGCCGACTCTCGATGCGCTGGCCGGTCAGCTCGACGCGGCCGCTCAATCCCTCGCTGACCCCGACGTCTCGGCACTCGTCGACCTGGTTCGGCTGACGAGGTCCCGGATGAGCTGACAACTGACGCGACCGCTCGTGCCGTCGGCCGGCGAAGGTCGGCGGCTATGACAGACAAAACACGCATCTCCGACAGGCGATCAGCGGTCCTTGGCCAGGTCCCTCGGGCGGCGCAGAGGGATGTCGATGCCAGCCCGGACAGGTAGCGCCCGGTGGCCTGCATATCCGCCCCGCGGTCACCGGTGCGGCCGGGAGGGGGCCGCCGGAGAACACCTTCACATAGATGCGAAGAGCCATCGCATCTATGTGAAGGTCCCGCGCAGCACATCGAGGTCGGGCGGGCTCGCACATGGGCGTCGGACGGGCGCCACAATGTCGTCGGACAGGCCGCACGTCAGCGTCGGACGGGCCGCCTCGGCCTTCCCTGGGGAAGCGCGTCAGAGCCGCCGCAGCATCGTGTCCGAGTTGCCCACGCGGCCCACTGTGACGAAACCGTAGAGCACGCGGGCGCTTTGGTTGCCATCTTCGACGCTGAGGCTCACGGCCTGTCAGCCCAGTCCGCGCGCCTGCTCGAGGCAGCCGGACAACAGCGCCGAGCCGACTCCCCTCCCCCGGTGTTGCGGCGCGCGCGCCCAGATCGCGCCGAGCACCGCCCGCGGTTCGTCGTCGAAGGCGACGAGACCGAAGCCGCCGATGCGTATGACGGCATGCTACTGGCGCGATGTCACGCCGCGCCGCTTGATGTCACCGAGCCCGCGGTGGACTACTTCGCGTCCTTGCGGCGCCGCTTGATGTCGCCGAGCCACACGAGCGGCTCGAACTTGCGGTCGGCGATGCGTTCCTTCATCGGGATGATCGCGTTGTCAGTGATGTGGATGTCCTCGGGGCACACTTCACTGCAGCACTTGGTGATGTTGCAGTAGCCGAGGCCGCCATCGTCGTACGCGATCTTCTTGCCGTGCTGGGTCGACAGCGGGTGCATGTCGAGCTCGGCATACTTGAGGAAGACTCGCGGGCCCGCGAACGCCGGCTTGTTGTCGTCGTGGTCGCGGATCACGTGGCAGACGTTCTGGCACATGAAGCACTCGATGCACTTGTGGAATTCCTGCAGGCGCTGGATGTCCTCCTGTGCCATGCGGTGCACCTCACCCTCGGCGCGCGGCTCCAGCTGCAACTCCGGGACTGCCTTCATCTTCTCGTAGTTGTAGGAAACATCGGTCACAAGGTCGCGGATCACCGGGAAGGTGCGCATCGGCGCGACAGTGACCCGCTCGCCTTTCGGTAGAGTCTCCATCCGCGTCATGCAGGCGAGGCGCGGCTTGCCGTTGATCTCCATGCTGCACGAGCCGCACTTGCCGGCCTTGCAGTTCCAGCGGACGGCGAGGTCGCCCGCCTGCTCCGCCTGGAGCCGGTGGATGACGTCGAGGACGACCTCACCTTCGTTGACCGGCACCGTGTAATCGACGAACTGACCCGTCGTGCCGTCGCCGCGCCACACGCGCATCTCGGCACTCGCTGCCGGCGCAGCCTCGGTGATGGCCGCGGGCGACGATGTCGTAACCGGACGATTGGCGAGCTCGGTCATGCCTTGACCTCCTCGAACAGGGCGGCCAGGTCGGCCGGCATCTCGGGCAGCGGCGTCTGCGCGATGGTGATCTCGTCTCCGACCTTGCGGACGGAGTTGTTGACCGTCCCCCAGTATTTCTTGTCCGTCGCGGGGAAGTCGTCGCGCGTGTGGCCGCCGCGGCTCTCCTGGCGCGTGTGGGCCGCGCGCGTGACGCACTCAGCGATGTCGAGCAGCGCCGGGATGTCCGTGGCCTCGCCCCAGCTGCCGTTGTATTGCACGTGGCCCTCGATCGAGATGGTCTTCGCGCGCTCCTTCAGCTCCGCGATCCTCTCGAGGGCCTCGGACATCTCCGACTCGATGCGGATGATGCCGACCAGGTTCTGCATGACTTCCTGCAGCTCCTTGTGAAGCGTGTAAGGGTTTTCCCCGTCCTCGCGACCGAACGGCGCCAGCGTCTCCGCGACGATCGGCGCGATCTGCCCGCCCCACGTCTTCGGCACCTGACCGAGCCCCAGCGCATGCTCCGCGGCGGCCGCCCCTGCCCGCTTCCCGAAGACGATGAGGTCCGACAGCGAGTTGCCGCCGAGACGGTTGGCGCCATGCATGCCGCCGGAGCACTCCCCAGCGGCGTAGAGACCGGGGACCGTGGAGGCCTGCGTCTCCGCATCGACCCGGATCCCGCCCATGATGTAGTGCGCGGTCGGGCCGACCTCCATGGGTTCGGCGGTGATGTCGACGCCCGCGAGGTGCTTGAACTGGTGGTACATCGAGGGCAGGCGCCGCTTGATGTCCTCCGCCGACCGCCGCGAGGCGATGTCGAGGAAGGCGCCGCCGTGCGGTGAGCCACGGCCGGCCTTGAACTCGGCGTTGATGGCGCGAGCCACCTCGTCGCGGGGAAGCAGCTCCGGGGGACGACGGTTGTTGACGTGGTCGTCGTACCAGCGATCGGCTTCTGCTTCCGTGTCCGCGGTCTCCGCGGCGAAGAACGACGGGATGTGGTCGAACATGAACCGGCGGCCCTCGGAGTTGCGCAGCACCCCGCCGTCGCCGCGGACGCCTTCGGTCACGAGGATCCCGCGCGCGGACGGCGGCCAGATCATGCCCGTCGGGTGCAGCTGGAAGAACTCCATGTCGATGAGCTCGGCGCCGGCCCACAGCGCGAGAGCGTGCCCGTCGCCGGTGCCCTCCCACGAGTTGGACGTGTATTTGTAGATCTTCCCGGCCCCACCGGTGGCGAGGATCACGGACTTGGCGTTGAGCACGATGAACGTGCCCTGTTCGCGGCGGTAACCGAGAGCCCCGACGACGCGCTTGCCCTCCTTGAGGAGGCGCACGATCTTCACCTCCATGTGCACCTCGACCTGCCGGTGCATCGTGTGGTGCTGGAGGGTGCGGATCAGCTCGAGGCCGGTGCGGTCACCAATGTGGGCCAGGCGCGCGTACTTGTGGCCACCGAAGTCGCGCTGCAGGATGCGGCCATCGGGGGTGCGGTCGAACAGCGCGCCCCAGTCCTCGAGCTCGTAGACCCGCTCGGGCGCCTCCTGCGCATGCAGCTGCGCCATGCGCCAATTGTTGAGCATCTTGCCGCCGCGCATCGTGTCGCGGAAGTGGACCTGCCAGTTGTCCTCCTCCCAGACGTTGCCCATCGCAGCGGCCATGCCACCCTCGGCCATGACGGTGTGGGCCTTGCCGAGGAGCGACTTGCAGGCGAGGCCAACGGACGCGCCCATCGCCGATGCCTCGATCGCCGCGCGCATGCCGGCGCCGCCGGCGCCGATGACGAGAACGTCGTAGTCGTGGGTCTCGTAGTCGCTGATCGCGGTGCCGGACATCAGAAGAACCTCAGGTCGGTGATGGTGCCCGATGCGACCAACCGGACGTAGATGTCGGTGAGCCACACGCCGAACAGGGAAATCCAGGCGTACATGGCGTGGCGGCCGTTGAGGCGAGACACGAACTGCCAGCCCTTGTAGCGCAACGGGTGCTTGGAGAAGTGGTTGAGCTTTCCGCCCATGATGTGGCGACACGAGTGGCACGACAGGCTGTAGAGCGCCAGCAGGACGGCGTTGACGACGAGTACGAGCGTGCCGACGCCCATGCCGAACCCGTCGTCGAACTGGAACGCGAGCGCGGCGTCGTAGAACAGGATCACGTTGACGACGATGGCCGCATACAGCGCGTAGCGGTGCAGGTTCTGCAGGATCAGCGGGAAGCGCGTCTCGCCGGTGTATTTCGTGTGCGGCTCCGCGACCGCGCAGCCGGGAGGCGACAGCCAGAAGGCCCGATAGTAGGTCTTGCGGTAGTAATAGCACGTCATCCGGAAGGCGAGCGGGAAGATCAGGATGTAGAGCGACGGCGTGATCCAGTTGAGCACGTTGATGCTCGCCCAGCGCACCTCGTCCGGGCAGCTCGACGCCAGACAGGGCGAGGCGAGAGGCGAGAGGTAGTGGCGCGCCGCGGCACCGTTGAGCACCGGCGGGCCGGCCCAGTAATTGGTCTTCTGGAACGCCGCCCACGTCGAGTAGACGATGAACCCGAGCAGCGCGATGACGGTGACGAGCGGCTGCAGCCACCACCGGTCGGTGCGGAGCGTCTTGCCGCCGGGGCCGCCCCGCGGGGTCGGTGCCGGACCGTTCGGGACGGGGCGAGCTGCCTCGCTGACGGACATCAAGCCTCCGGGTCAGGGGACCGCATCGGGCCGCCACGGAAAGGGCCGCAGGTGACGCGGCCCGCCCGCCATAGTACGGAGCGGGCCGATGGGCCGAGGAACGAGGTCGGCGCGCCCGGTTGCAACGACCGCCGCGGACACAAAAGACTCCCGAGACAGCGGCGACCAGAGTGCCCCGGACAGGCCGCCGTCGGGATAGCCTCACCCAATGCTCCGACTCTTTCCGCGCGCCCTGGGGGCCGTGACGACGGGCGCGTTCGCGCTCCTTGCGGCCTTCAGCGCCGCGTGCCCCGCCACAGCCACAGCTACCGACACCGCCATCGGGGGTGGCCTGCTCGGTCGCACCGCCACCACCGTGCATCTGCTTCCCGGGGCCGCAGCACTGCCCAAGGGCCTCACGGCGCAATCCTGGATCGTGGCCGACCTGGACACCGGAGCCGTTCTCGCAGCCCGGAGCCCGCACGCAAAACACTTGCCCGCGAGCACGATCAAGGCCCTGACGGCGATCACGTTGCTGCCGCTCGTCCCAAAGGACACGCAGATCACGGCCGTTCACCGCGACGTCGACCTCGACCGGCGGTCGAGCCTCGTCGGGGTCGTTGAAGGCTGGACGTACACAGCGGACGACCTCTACCGCGGGATGCTCATGGTGTCAGGAAACGACGCCGCCATGACCCTCACCGAGCCGGTCGGCGGCCCGGATCGGGCGCTACAGCTCATGAACGAAGAGGCCCATCATCTGCAGGCGTTCGACACCGACGCGCAGACAGTCAACGGGCTCGACGAGAACACGAAGGGCATGTCGACATCGGCGTACGACCTCGCTCTGATCGGCCGCGCGGGCATGCGGATCCCGGAGTTCGCCACGTACGTTCAAACAATCTCGGCAGAATTCCCGGCGCCACCGAAAAAGTGGAAGCTCGGTCAGACGAAACCGGCGGGCAAGCCGACAGCCTTCCAGATGTATACGCATGACCATTTGATGACGCGGTACAAGGGTGCGCTTGGGATCAAGAACGGTTACACCGTCGCCGCTGGACACACGTTCGTCGGCGCGGCAGAGCGCAACGGCCACCGCCTGATCGTGGCGACCATGAAAGGACAGGATTACGGTTACCGCGAAGCCGAGGCCCTGCTCGACTGGGGTTTCGCCAATGAGGGCAGGGTCGCCCCCATCGGCACGCTGGTCGACCCGATCGTGCCTCCTGCCGCGGTCGTACCCGGGGCGAGCCCGTCCACTGCCCCCTCGCCGAGCCTGAGCCCGACCACCGCGCCCGCCACCGCCGAGGTCGCCGCAGCTGCCGCAGCTGCCGCGTCCGTTGCGTCCTCGCCGAACGGCCCGATCGCGCTGATCGGGGGCATCGGCGGCGGCGTTCTGCTCGCCGGTGTCGCCGCGCTGTGGGCGTCACGCCGCCGCCGGGACCGCCGGCACGCCGCGGGTGAACCCGACGTTGACGGCACCGAGGGCCTCGCGCATCCCCGCGGACCTGAGATCGTCGTGCCCCCTACGCCCGCACCGATTTTCACGTCCAACATCCGGGTGGTCCGCTCCGAGGACTGAGACGCCGCGATCAGGGCTCCCAATCCGCGGCCGAGCCGTCCCACCACGGCCGGCAGCGATCAGCCGCGGGCGGCTATCGCCTCGTGGTGCCGCAGCACTTCCGAGATCAGGAAACCGAGGAACTTCTCGGCGAATGCCGGGTCGAGGCCCGCCTCGCGTGCCAAGGCGCGCAGCCGCGCGATCTGCTCGGCCTCGCGTGCCGGGTCGGCGGGTGGCAAGCCGTGGCGCGCCTTCAGCTCGCCGACTTGCTGCGTGTATTTGAACCGCTCGGCCAGCAGGTGGACCAGCGCGGAGTCGAGGTTGTCGATGCCGCGACGGTATGCCTGCAACTGCCCCGTCGCGTCCAGATCGCCGTCCATGTCACTCCTCGATTCGCGTTGCCGGCGTCACCTTACGCACTGAAGTCGTACTCCTCCAGTGGCCGCCACACGTCCTGCACCTGTTCGAACAGCTGGAAGCTCGACACGAGGAACTCGGCGTCGAAGCCGGCCATCTCCGTCAACGCCCGCTCCAGCAACTCTGCCCGCACATCGTGGGCGATGGTCACGTGCGGGTGGTATGGAAACTTGAGGCGACGACGCACCGGCCCGCCCCGCACGGCGCGCTCCAACTGCTCGCACTGGTCGACCCCCGCGGCGACGGTGACGAAGACGACGGGCGACACCGGCCGGAACGTGCCCGTGCCCGCCAGCCGCAGGGCGAACGGCGACCGGGACGCCGCCACTTTCCGTAGGTGCTGCTCGACGATCGGCAGCTGCAGCCCTTCCATCAACGTCGGCGGGAGCAGCGTCACGTGCGGAGGCACATCGGCGGCGTTGGGGTCGCCGTACCGCTCCCTGGCCTCTTGCAATTGGCTCTTGTACGGCTCGGGAATTCCGACCGCGACGCCGACGTTGTGCCGTGCCATCGGCTACGCCGGTCCGGCGAGAAAGCCGACCCGCTCGCGCACGACGTCCATCGTGCCGGCAGCAACCTTCCGCGCCCGCACGGCACCCGCGGCGAGGATCGCGTCGAGAGAAGCAGGTTCATCAAGGTAGGCGCGGGTGCGTTCCTGGATGGGTGTCACCCAGTCGACGACGATCTCGGCGAGGTCGACCTTGAGGCCGCCGTAGCCGTTGTCGCCGTACTGCGCGGCGATGTCATCGACGGACCGGCCCGTCAGTGCGGAGTAGATGACCAGCAGGTTGCTCACGCCCGGCTTGCCCAGCGGGTCGAAGAACACCTCGCGGCCCGAGTCCGTCACCGCCGAACGCACCTTCTTGCGCAGCGACTTCGGGTCCTCGAGCAGGTCGAGAACGCCGGCCTGCGACTCGACCGACTTGCTCATCTTCGCGGTCGGGTCCTGCAGGTCGTAAATCTTCGCGGTCTCCTTGACGATGTATGGCTCGGGCACGGTGAACGTGCGGCCGTACCGGGTGTTGAACCGCTGGGCCAGGTCGCGCGTCAACTCGAGGTGCTGACGCTGGTCCTCGCCGACGGGCACGGCGTCGGCGTGATACAGCAGGATGTCGGCGGCCATCAGCACGGGGTAGGTGAACAGGCCGACCGTCGCCGCGGACGTCCCCGACTTGGCCGTCTTGTCCTTGAACTGCGTCATCCGCCCGGCTTCACCGAAGCCGGTCATGCACTGCAGCACCCACGTGAGCTCGGCATGCTGCGGCACGTGCGACTGCGCGAACAGCGTGCACCGCGCGGGGTCGAGGCCCAGAGCGAGCAACTGGGCGGCGGCGACCTGGGTCCGGCGGCGCAGCGCGGCGGGCTCCTGCTCGACGGTGATGGCGTGCAGGTCGACCACCATGTAGAACGCGTCATGCTCGTCCTGCAGCCCGACCCACTGCCGGACGGCGCCGAGGTAGTTGCCGAGGTGGAACGAGTCGGCCGTCGGCTGGATCCCGGACAGGATGCGGCGGGCGGGAATCGTGGGGGCGGGAGCGGTCATCGTGCGATTCTGCCCTACCGGTGCGGGGCGTCCGCCGATACTTTCGCTTCGGCGAGCCCGTCGGGATTGTCCGTCGGGTGGCCCGGCTCGTCGTGCGCGTCCGGCATGACCCGTAGGCGGGACACGCGCCGGCCCTCGAGGGCCGTCACGGTCAGCACCGCGCCCGGGACGGTGACCGCGTCGCCGACGATCGGCAGGCGGCGGAGCTTGGCCATCACGTAACCGGCGGCCGTCTCGTACGGCCCGTCCGGCAGCGCGACACCGGTCTCCTCCGCGAAGTCGTCGAGATTGAGCAGGCCGTCCACGTCCTCGATCTCGCCGGTGAGCAGCCGACCGGCCGCGCCCGCGTTCGTGTCGTACTCATCGCGGATGTCACCGATGACCTCCTCGATGAGGTCCTCCAGTGTGACGATCCCGGCGGTGCCGCCGTATTCGTCGACCACGATCGCGAGGTGCTGATGGGACCGGCGCATGTCCGACAGGGCGGGCAGCACCCCAAGGGTGGCGGGTAGCAGCGCGACCTCGCGGGCGATGTCGCCGAGCCGTTGCGTCGGGCGCACGTCCGGGTTGAACAGGTCACGGACGTGCACGAAACCGACGACGTCGTCGTAGGAGGAACGAACGACCGGATAGCGGCTGTACGACGAGGACGCCACCGTGCGCAGCGCCTTCCCGACGGTGAGCGAGGCATCCAGGAACTCAACCTCCGTTCGCGGCTTCATCACCTCGCGGAGCTGGCGGTCGGCCGCGGCGAAGACCTCGTCGATGAGCTTGCGCTCGTCCTGGGACAGGGACTCGTGGCCGGCGACGAGGTCGCGCAACTCCTCCTCGCTGATCGTCTCGCGGCTCTGGTTTGGGTCACCGCCGAGCATCCGGACGACGGCGTTCGTCGACTTGCCCAGCACCCAGACCGCGGGCCGCATGAGGCGGGCCATGCGGTCGAGGAAAGGGGCCAGTGCCAGTGCGTAACCCTCGACGCGCTGCAACGCGAGCCGCTTCGGCGAGAGCTCGCCGACGACGATGGCGAAGTAGGCGATGATCACGGTGATGATGACGGTGGCGAGAATGTCGGCCCACGTCTCGGCGAGGCCGACATGCGCCAGCACGTTCTTCAGGTGCACCGAGAGCGTGCGCTCGCCGAGGGCGGCGGACATGAAGCCCGTGAACGTGACGCCGATCTGGACTGCGGCCAAGAAGAGGTTGGGGTTCGCGTGCAGCGCCGCCAAGCGCCGGCCACGGCTGCCCTGGTCGGCCAGGGTCTTGACCTGACCCTCCCGAAGGGAGACGAGGGCCATCTCCGCGGCGACGAACACGGCACTGATGAGGATGAAGACCGTGACGAGGCCGACCGACAGCAGGATGTCCCTCACGACGCCCTCGCGCCCGGGAACATGCACACAAGGGAAGCGGCCAGCCGGCCGCCGGGACTATGGCCGTCGGGGCTGGTCATGCCAGGACACTACCCGAATCGCGCCGGGTGAAGATCCGCACACATCCGCGGCTCGTCCAGCGTTGGCGTTGGCGTCGACGTTGGCCAACGTGTAAGCATCCCGCGGCCCATAGCCCGCGAATTGTTTACGCACTCCGGAGGAGGGCGGCGGCGAAGGCCATCCGGCGGAGGAGGCGGGCGCCGACTACAGCGAGGCGACGTCCGCCTGCTTGGCGCGGACGGCCTCGGCGGCGGTGCGCAGTGCCTGTAGCTCGCTGTCCGTCAACGGCAGCTCGACGATCTCCTGCACGCCGCCGCGGCCCAGCCGGGCCGAGACGCCGAGGTAGACGTCGCTGACGCCGTACTCGCCGCTGACCCACGCGCAGACCGGGACGACCTCACCCGAGTCCTCGGCGATGGCCCGTGCCATGCGCGCTGCGGCCGCCGACGGCGCGTAGTAGGCCGACCCGGTCTTCAGCAGCCCGACGATCTCGGCGCCGCCGTCGCGGGTCTTCTGCACGAGCTCTTCGATCGCCGCCGCGTCGAGCAGCTCGCTGATCGGCCGGCCGTCGACCGTCACCTGCGACGGCACCGGCACCATCGTCTCGCCGTGCGAGCCGAGGGTGATCGCCTCGACCGACAGGGGCGAAACGCCGAGCTTCTCCGCGACGAAATGCTTGAAGCGCGCGGTGTCGAGGACGCCCGCCTGACCGAGGACGCGCTGCTTCGGAAAGCCGGTCGCGATCGCCGCCAGTGCCGTCATCTCGTCGAGCGGGTTGGACACCACGATCACGACGGCGTCGGGTGAATACTTCGCGACTTCTTCACTGACGCCCCGCACGATCTTCGCGTTGACCTCGAGCAGGTCCATCCGCGTCATGCCGGGCTTGCGCGGCAGACCCGCGGTGATGATGACGATGTCGGAACCGGCGGTGTCGGCGTAGTCGTTGGTGCCGGTGATGCGGGTCTCGAAGCGCTCGACGGAGCGGCTCTGCATCATGTCCAGAGCGAGACCCTGTGGCAGGCCCTCGACGATGTCGGTCAGGACGACCTCTTCGAAGATGTCGTATTCGGCGAGGCGTTGCGCGGTGGTCGAGCCGTACTTGCCGGCACCGACGACGGTGATCTTCATCTCGGGAGTGCTCCTCAGCCCTGAAGCTTGGCGATAATGGCGTCCGCGTATTCGGCGGTGCCGACGGCGCTCGGATCGTTGCGGTCCTGCTTCATGTCGTACGTCACGTCCGTGCCTTCGCGGATGACGTCCGCGACGGCCGTCTCGAGGGTGGTCGCGGCCTGCTTCTCGCCGAGGTAGTCGAGCATCAGCTTGCCCGACAGGATCATCGCGGTGGGGTTGACCTTGTTCTGGCCCTTGTATTTCGGGGCGGACCCGTGCGTCGCCTCGAAGACGGCGGTCGACGTGCCGATGTTGGCACCGGGGGCGACGCCGAGGCCGCCGACCATGCCGGCGGTGAGGTCGCTGAGGATGTCGCCGTACAAGTTGGGGAGCACTAGCACGTCCCACTCGGCGGGCCGCTGCACCAGACCCATGCATGTCGCGTCGACCAGGTTTTCCCACGGCTCGATGTCGGGGAAATCCTTGGCCACCTCACGGAACACCGACAGGAAGAGGCCGTCGGTGAACTTCATGATGTTGGACTTCGTGATGCAGTGCACCCGCTTGCGACCGTGCGTAACGGCGTACTCGAAGGCGTGCCGGATGATGCGCTCGCTGCCGAACTCGCTGATCGGCTTGATCGAGATACCGGACCGCTCGCGGATCTGCTTCTTCTGCAACGTGTTGAGCAGGTCGATGACCGTGTTGGCCTCGTCGCCGCCGGCCTCGTACTCGATGCCGACGTAGAGGTCTTCGGTGTTTTCGCGGATGATGACGACGTCGACAGCGTCGAAGTAGGAACGGACGCCTTCGTACGTGCGGCACGGCCGCTCGCACGCATACAGCTCGAGCTCGCCGCGCAGGGCGACGTTGACGGACCGGAAGCCGGTGCCGATCGGGGTCGTGATCGGGCCCTTGATGGCGACCTTGTTGTCGCGGATCGACTGCAGCGTCGCCTCCGGCAGCGGGGTCCCCTCGGCCTCCATGATGTCGACGCCGGCCTGGCGGACGTCCCAGTCGAAGGACGAGCCGACGGTCGCGGCGGCGGCCTCGAGCACGCGGCGGGTGGCCTCGGTGAGCTCCGGGCCGACCCCGTCGCCGGGGATCAGGGTGACGCGGTGAGTGGTGCCGGTGCTCGCCTCGGTCATCGGTGGTCGCTCGCTCCCGTTCAGGTCTAGCGGGTCCGGGCCGCAAGCGGCGGCCCGGGAGTCTCGCTGACGAGGCTACCGAACCGCCGCTGGTCGCTCGGCTGAGGGGCGCCGGGGAAATCCGGCCCCGAAAGTCAGCCCTTGACGCTGCCCGCGAGCAGGCCGCGGACGAAGTAGCGCTGCAGGCCGAGGAAGACGGCCAGCGGGATGACGATGGAGATGAACGCACCGGAGGTGAGGCGCTGCCAGTCCGTGCCGCGGGTGCCGGCGAGGCTCGCGAGCCGCTGCGTGATCGGCGCCGACTCCTCACCGCCACCCGAGAAGACGAGGGCGACGAGTAGGTCGTTCCACACCCAGAGGAACTGGAAGATGGCGAGCGACGCGAGAGCCGGCACGATCAGGGGGAGGACGATCTTGCGGAAGATCTGCGCGTGGCCCGCGCCATCGATGCGCGCGGCCTCGAAGACCTCACCCGGCAGCTCCGACATGAAGTTGTGGAGCAGGAAGATGCCGACGGGCAGGGCGAAGCAGGTGTGCGCCACCCAGACCTGTGCAAAGGTCGGCAGCACGTGCAGAGGGCCCGTGAAGATCTGCAGCAACGGGATGAGAGCCATCTGCAGCGGCACGATCTGCAGGGCGAAGATGCCGATGTAGAGCCAGTCACGGCCCTTGAACTTGCCCCACGCAAGCGCGTACGCAGCGAACGCCGCGAGGGTGACCGGGATGAGGACGGCGGGCAGGGTGATGACCAGGGAGTTGACGACATAGCTGGCGAGGCGCCCCGACGACGTCGATGAGCCGAACAGGACGTCTGTGTAGTTTTGCAGCGTCACGCTCGGGTGCGCGAAGAAACTCCACCAGCCGCTGCTGTTGATGTCCTTCACGGGGCGGAAGCTCGTGACGAGCAGGCCGAACGTCGGCAACGTCCACAGCACGGCGATGACGAGCGCGGAGACGCTCGCCACGCGGCCGGACAACCCGCGCCGCACCCGCCCGGCCATGCCGAGGTGGGAGTCGGGACCGCTCGCACTGGAGACCGGCAGGCCCTCGCTCGCCGAGAGGATCCCGGTGTTGGTCGTCATGACACGCTCCTGCGCTGGCGGATGGCGCGAATCTGGTAGAAGACGATCGGCAGCACCAGCAGGAAGAGCAGCACGGCCAGCGACGCGCCGTGGCCGCTCTCGCCGTACCGGAAATACTGCGCGTACATCTCGTTGGCCACGACGCTGGTGCCGAACTGGCCACCGGTCATGGCCCGCACGATGTCGAAGACCTTCAGCGTCGCGATCGAGATCGTGACCACGACCACCACGATTGCCGGGCGGATGCTCGGCACCGTGACGCGGCGAAACAGCTGCCACGCATTGGCGCCGTCGATCTGCGCGGCCTCGATGGTGTCCGACGGAATGCCCTTGATCGCGGCGGAGAGCACGACCGTGGCGAAGCCCGCCTGGATCCAGATCATGACGACGATGAGGAACATCGTGTTCCACGGCTGGCGCAGCAGCCACGGCCACGGGGTGATGCCGAGCCCGTTGCTCACCTGGTTGAGCAGACCGATCTGGTGGCCGCTGACGGGGCCGGCGTAGACGAACTTCCAGATGATGCCCGCACCGACGAACGAGATGGCCATCGGCAGGAACACCAGGGATTTGGCCAGCTTCTCGAAGCGGGTCTTGTCGACGAGCACGGCGTAGACGAGGCCGACCGACGTCGCCACCAGCGGGCCGAGCACGACCCAGAACGCGGTGTTGCGCAGGACGACGCGGATGTCCGGGGTGGTGAACATCCACTTGTAGTTGTCGAGGCCGACGAACTGCTTACCGTCCGCGCCGAAGAAGGACAGGATCGCCGTGCGGATGGCGGGATAGACGAGGCCCATCCCAAGGAGCAACAGCGCCGGCGCGAGGAAGATGAAGATCTGCCATTTCTCGCGGCCGCGCTTGGGTGCCTTGTCGACGAGCACCAGCACAAGTGCGAACACGACACCGAAAGCAGCGATGCCGCCGAGCAGCGTCAGAAGTTTTGGCACCTGGTCCGAAAAGTTCACGGCAACTCCCGGTCACATGGGGGGACGCGTCGACGCCCGGCGGCATGACCGCCGGGCGCCGACACGATGGTGCTTCGCGCGTTTACAGACTGCCGCGCGTCAGGACTTCGGCCACGACGCTTCGATCGCGTCCAGCGTGGCCTTGGTGCTCTTGCCCGTCAACCAGTCGGTGAGGCCCTTCCACTCCGTGCCGGCGCCGACGGCACCGGGCATGAGGTCGGAAGCGTCGAAGCCGAACTTGCTGTTGGGGTCCTGGAGAATCTTGGCCGAGAGCTTGTCGACGTCGGTCGTGAACGTCTCGAGCGGCACGCCCTTGCGACCGGAGACGAAGCCACCGCCGATCTTCACGCGGCCGGTCGCGTAGTCGGCCGTCCCCATGTATTCCCGGACAGCCATGACCTCGGGCTTGTCGGTGAACGCTGCGGCGAAGGTGCCACCACCGAGCACCGGCTTGCCCTGTGCGGGGTCGATCGGCGGGAGATAGAACGCGAACACGTCACCGTCGGGAGCAACCGTCGTGCCCTTCGGGAAGTTGGCCGCGTAGAACGAAGCCTGACGGTGCATGGCGCAGGTGGGCTTGCCGTCCTTGTCGGGGACGATTCCGAGGCCGGCGTCCTTGAAGGACGTCGTCGCGATGCTGTCGACACCGCCGAGCGAGCCGTTGACGTACTTGTCGTTCTTGAGGATGCCGCCGACCTTGTCGAGCGCCGCGACGATCTTCGGGTCGTTGAACGGGATCTTGTGGGCGATCCAGTCCTGGTAGGTCTGGATCGAGTTGGTGCGGAGCATGACGTCCTCGAGCCAGTCAGTGGCCGGCCAGCCGGTGGCAGCGTCGGAGCCGACACCCGCGCACCACGGCTTGAAGTCGGGGTTGTCAGCGGCGATCTTGTCCGAGAGCGTGAGCATCTCGTCCCAGGTCGTCGGCACCGTGTAGTTCTTCGCCTTGAAGAACTTCGGCGAATACCACACCAGCGACTTCACGTTCGAGTCGTACGGCGTCGCGAAGAGCGTGCCGCCGATGCTTCCGAAGCCGATGGTCGACTCGCCCCAGCCCTCCTTGACGGATGCCTGGAGTGCGGGAGACGCGGGGATGAGCTTGTCCTTGTATTGCGCCATGAGACCCGGCTGCGGGAAGAGCGCGATGTCGGGCGCCTTGCCACCCTCGACGAGGACCTTGATCTGCGTTTCGAACTCCTGTGAGCCCGTGTATTTCACCGTGATGCCGGTGCACTTGGTGAACTGCTCGAACGACTTGTTGAGGGCGTCCGCCTCCGTGTCGACGATCGTCGAGTAGGCGGTCACGGTCGTGCCCTCGTGCCCCTTCCACTTCGAGTAGGGCGCACAGTCACCGCTGCCGGCAGCCGCCGTGTCGGTGGCGGAGGCGGACGCGGTGTCCGACGGCGAGGCCGACGACGTGTCGCTGGCGGCCGCCGAGGACGACGACGCGACGGGCGACGAGCTGCCGGCCCCGGGCGACGCGGTCGTCGACTTGCTGCTGCAGCTGGCCACAGACAACGCGACGCACGAGACGGCGGCCAGCGTCATTGCTGGCCGTCGACGGGTGTTGAAGATCATTGACATGTCCTCCCTCAGTGCGGGGCGGGCGCGCTGACGGACGTCGCGCTGCCGTCCCCACATGATCGTCAGCGTAGGTAAGGGAGGGGCGCCGTGTCGACAGACAAATGGTCACAATCAGGACAGGTCCACGCCCTGACGTCCGGACGAGTCCGGATTGTCCTGGTTACCGCTTGATCGTCGGAATCGCGGCCGAGAGCACGTCGATCACCAGACCGAGCACCACGAGCGTCCCCACGTCGACGGCGCGCGACCGCACAACGAGCAGGGTGACGCGGCGCGCAGGGAGGACCGCACGGAAAATGGCCCCGAGGAGACTCGCGGCGCCCACGACAAACAGGCCTTTGCGCCAATGGCCGAGGTACATGGCCAGCAGGCCGACCGCGACGGCGGTCGCGACGGTGAGCCAGGGCCAGTGCCGACGACACCGCGCGGCCTGCCGTGCCGCCCACGTCGGACGCGCGTGAGCGCGGGTTGGCGTTGCGCCGACGGCCTCCACGCCCGCTGAGTCTAGGGCGCGACGTGCCGTTGACGGTGCCACGGCACCGCTGGCGCCCGTAGCGGCCGCTACGGACATCTGTCTTCACAGAACGCCGGGGTGTGACAGGGGCAGGGCAGGGTAACCGTTCGGAGAGGAATTCTGGCGCGACAGGCAGGACATGACTGTGACTCAGGGCGAGGGAGCGAGTGTGGACACGCCGTACCTGAGGATCGAGGACGGCGGGAATGTCTTCGAGTTGAGCCGAGAGGTCACGACGGTGGGGCGGGGCGAGGGCGTCGATGTGCAGCTGACCGACCCGAGCGTGTCGCGGTTGCACGCCGAGCTCATCCGCCGCGGCCCCTACATCTATCTCTCCGACCTGGGGCTGTCGACCAACGGCACGCGAGTCAACGGTCGCCCCGTCGGACGGCGAGTCCTCGCGGAGGGCGACGTCATCACCTTCGGCATGGCCAGGGCGCGCATCAGTGGCATCCAACTGCCCGAGGAGATGACGGATGAGACCGTCGAGGTCCGCCGGATCGCCGCCCCCGACCTGACCCGCCGCGAACTCGAGGTCCTGACCTCACTGTGCAGGCCCGCCCTGCGGCAGGATGCTTTCGTCGCGCCCGCGACGGCACGCGACATCGCCGAGGAACTCGTCGTGACGGAGGCGGCCGTCAAGCAGCACCTGCTCCGCCTCTATCAGAAGTTCCGCATCCCAGAAGGCATCAACAGGCGGGCCCGGCTCGCCAACGAGGTCGTCGCGGCGGGCATCGTGCGGCCGCTCCCGACGGACGATGAGCGCATCCGGCGAGCCGGATAAACAGCACCGCCGGCGAGCCGGATAAACAGCACCGCCGGCGAGCCGGATAAACAGCACCGCCGGC
>CAXSDE010000009.1:12223-49281 GCA_964236265.1 uncultured bacterium | reverse complement strand
GAGCCGGATGAGAGCTATGGCCGGGGACCCACCTGCGATCATGTGAGCAGTGACGCAGTCTCCTCGCGCGGTCCTCACGCGCTATCTCGTGGCCGCCGCCCTGGTGCGCACGGCTGACGAAGGTGTCCGGGTCGGTCTGGTCCTGCTCGCTCTCGACCGGCACGCAGGGGTTGCCCTCGGCGGGGCCCTCATCGGCGGTTTCCTCGCCCCGCACATCCTCGCGGCGCCGGCCGTCGGGGCCCTCGCCGACCACGTGTCGCGGCGCAAGGTGCTGCACGTGTCGGCAGTGCTGTGGGTCGCGGCGGCGCTGGTCGCCTGCGCGCTCGGAGTCGGCCGGGTGCCCGCGGCCGTCGCCGTTTTGATCGCCGTGTCCGCCGGTTGCGCGGGACCGCTGATGACCGGCGGCATGTCGAGCTTGCCGGCCATCATGCTCCCGGGACCGATGTTGCAGCGGGCCTACGCGGCGGACGGGGCGACGTACAACACGGCGGGCGTGCTCGGCCCGGCTGTCGCCGCCCTGGTTGCGAGCACCCTCGGATCCGAGGCGGCGGTCTTCGTCCTGGCGGGATGCGTCGTGGCCGGTGCGGCCGTCCTGGCAACGCTGCCCATTCCGGACGGCACGGGCGGCGGCGGCGGCGCGTCGCTCGCCAACTTCGCGCGCGGCCTCGCCGCGATGTGGCACGCACGCACCCTGCGGGTGATCACGATCGCGAGCACGGTGTCGCAGCTCGGCATCGGCGCACTTCCTGTCGCCGCGGCGCTGCTGGCGACCCGCTACGGAACCGCGGCGACGGCGGGTCTGCTCCTGTCGACGTTCGCGACGGCCGGGCTGGTCGGCGCCTTGCTGAACGCGTGGCGGCCGCTCGCGCCGGACCGGCCCGACCTCGTCGCGGCCCTCTCGCTGATCGGGACCGGCTTGCCGTTGCTGGCGGTGCCGGCGACGTCGGGTCTCGCCGCTGCAGCCGCGTTGTTCGGTGCGGCGGGTTTCCTCGCGGGTCCGTTCGTCGGATCGCTGCTCGCGACCCGCTCGCTGCACGCCCCGGAGGCCTACCGGACGCAGATCTTCATGGTGGCAGCGGGCCTGCGGAGCGCGTTCGCGGCTTTCGGCGCCGCGCTCGCGGGCGCACTGGCGGGCATCGGCGTCGGCCGGCTCCTCGTGATCGCCGCGTCGATCCAGTTGGTGTGCGGCGTGCTCGCAGTCGGTTTCGTCCGAGGCCGCGGCGCGATCAGCTCGCGCGGTGTCGCACTGGCGACGGAGGCGACCCGCAGCGCGACCGCCGAGTGACGCACAGGCAGGTGAGAGCGACCGCTGTGTCAGCGCGAGAGTGCCGACGCCGCTGCCTCGACGACGTTCGTCAGCAGCATCGCTCGCGTCATGGGTCCGATCCCGCCGGGCATGGGGGCCAGCCAGCCGGCGACCTCGCGCACTTCGGGAGCCACGTCGCCGACGTACCGTGCCTTGCCGTCATCCTCGACGACCCGCGTGCTCGCAACGTCGAGCACCACCGCTCCCGGCTTGATCATGTTGGCGGTGACGAGGCCGGGGACACCCGCCGCCGCGATGACGATGTCGCCGCGGCGGATGTCGTCGGCGAGATCCTTCGTGCCGGTGTGGCAGCCGGTGACGGTCGCATTTTCCGAACGCCGGCTGAACAACAGGCCCATCGGCCGGCCTGCCGTCACGCCGCGGCCGATGACGACGACGTGCGCGCCGGCCGTCGGGATGCCATACCGGTGCAGGATCTCGACGCACGCCCGTGGGGTGCACGGCAGCACACCGTCCTTCTGCAGCACCAGGCGGCCGAGGTTGACCGGGTGCAGGCCGTCCGCGTCCTTGGCCGGGTCCATCAGCTCGAGGACCGCCTGCTCATCAAGACTCTTCGGCAACGGCAGCTGGATGATGTAACCGGTGCAGGCCGGGTCGGCGTTGAATTCGCGGACGACGGCCTCGACGTCAGCCTGTGTCGCGGTCGCGGGCAACCGGCGCTCGAAGCTCGTGATGCCGAGCTCGGCGCAGTCGCGGTGCTTGCCGGCGACGTACACGGCGCTGCTCGGGTCATCTCCGACCAGGATCGTGCCGAGGCCCGGCGTGACGCCGCGCGCGAGAAGGGCCCGCACCCGCTGCGTGAGCTCCGCCTTGATCGTCGCCGCGGTCGCCTTGCCGTCCAGGATCTGTGCCGTCATACGGTCAGTGTCCCATCCGGCACAACAGGCTTACGCGTCCTGCCACGGCGGCGCCTGGCCCATCTTCTTGTAATACAGCGCGAGGTGGTCCTTCACCCGCTCGAGGTCACCCGCGGGAATGTCGACGCCGCCGCGACCGCCTTGGACGACGTTCGCGGCTGCCTGCACTCCGCGCGGCACGGCGCGCAGCTTGCCGTCGATGACGTCGCAGAACAGCAGCTTGTACGACGTGAAGTGCTCGGCTGCGGTCCCGTCGTACCAGAGATGAGCATCGCGGTATTTGGCATTGGGCGCGTTCCGGGCACCGGCCCACTCGCGGACGCGCTTGTCGGCCTCGGCACCCTTCCACGGGTGGTCCGCGTCGGCCAGCGGGTAATTGTCGAATCCGGGCACAGGCATCACGGCCTCCAGTCGTCGATCGCTGCCGGGGTTGTACCCCGTTCCCGCGGCTAACCGCTGACGGCGACGTCCGTCTCGGCCGTGACGTCACCCGGGGTCCGGCTCAGCTCGTGCACGACCACCGAGGTGACCGCAACAAGGGGCACAGCAAGAAAAGCACCCGGGATGCCGCCCACGATGCCGCCGACCGCGACGCTGCCGGCGATGACGATCGGGTGCAGGTTGAGGACCCGCCCGAGGATGAGCGGCTGGAGCACGTGCCCCTCCAACTGCTGGATGAGCACGCACGCTGCGACGATGAGGATGGCATCCGTCGGGCTGCCGTTCGCGAGTGCCACGAGGGCGCTGACCGCCCCGGCGGTGATCGGCCCGACGAGGGGGATGAGCGAACCGATGAACGTGATGACAACCAGCGGCCCGACCAGCGGGATCCCGATGATCCACAGCGCGATGCCCGTTGCGATCGCGTCGAACAGCGCGACGGTCGCGACGCCCCGCATGTAGTGCGAGGCCGTGAACCATGCGCGTTCCAGGGCCGGTTGCACCTGGGGCCGGTGATGGGCGCCGAACACGCGGAGGGCGGTTCCGGCGAGGCGCCCGCCGTCCTTCGTGAGGAAGAAGGTGAAGAACACGGTCAGCAACGTCATCGCGACGAGTTCGACGGCGGTCACGGCGCCGTGGAGCGCACTCGCTCCGACGCCGCTGCCCGAGGACTTCGCGTTCTGATAGGCAGCCTTGATGTCGAAGTTGTAGTGCGACTTCAGATAGGTGTCGACCTGGTCCCACCCCTGCCCCAGCTTGGGCCCGAGGTCACTGAGCTGCGTGTAGAAGGAGTGCCCCGCGAAGAACAGGAGCCCGACGAACACGGCCAGGCAACCGAGCACGACGACGGCCGCGGCCAGGGCTTCCGGCAGACCTTTGCGGTGCAGCCAGGTCACCGGCTGGCGGAGGACGGCCGTGAACATGACAGCGAACAGGAGCGGCAGAACGACGACGCGCACGGTCGCGAGGGCATAGACCGCGATCACGATCGCCGCGACGAGGACGAGGAGCCGCCACCCGTACTGGGAGCCGGTCGCCAACCAGTGCGGCACGGCGACCTGCGCCCGGCCGACACTCGAGGCCGCGTCGGGTGACGCTGGTGCCACAGATGTTGCGGCGGGTGCGGCGGCAGCCGGCGCGCGCACCGCCGTTGCCGGGGACGAGCTGGGTGTCGTACGACGGAAAGGCATGGAACTCCTCGGGTGCACGCCGGGCAACGGCCGTGCCCGCTGTCAGTGGGCGAAGTGGCGGGTGCCGGTGAAGTAGAGGGCCACTCCCGCGGCGGCCGCTGCTTCGATGACCTCCGCGTCACGGACCGAGCCACCGGGCTCGACGACCGCCCGCACCCCGGCCACCGTGAGGATCTGCAGGCCATCCGCGAAAGGGAAGAACGCGTCGCTCGCGGCAACGGAGCCGGCCGCTCGCTCCCCGGCCCGCGCCACCGCCAGTCTCGCGGCGTCGACCCGGTTGACCTGACCCATGCCGACACCCACGGTCGCGCCGCCGCTCGCGAGCAGGATCGCGTTGGACTTCACCGAGCGGATCGCGCGCCACGCGAAGGCGAGGTCGGCCAGGGTCTCCCCGTCCACCGCCTGCCCGCTTTGGAGCGTCCACATCGCGGGATCGTCCCCCGGCACGTCGAGCCGGTCACGGGACTGGAGCAGCACCCCGCCGTCGATCGTCCGCATCTCGACGTGATGCCGGTTCGTCGATCCGGTGCGCAGCAGTCGGATCGACGGCTTGCGCGCCAGGACCTCGACGGCACCGTCCTCGTAGCCGGGTGCGATCACGACTTCGGTGAAGATCTCGGCGACCTGTTGGGCCATGGCGAGCGACACGGGCCGGTTGGTCGCGATGACGCCGCCGAACGCGCTCACCGGGTCGCAGTCGTTGGCGAGCCGGTGCGCCGTCGCCACATCGCCGGCCACGGCGATCCCGCACGGGTTGGCGTGCTTGATGATGGCCACGCACGGTTGCTCGAAGTCGTTCGCCGCGCGAAGGGCCGCGTCCGTGTCGAGGTAGTTGTTGTAGCTCATCTCCTTGCCGTGCAACTGTTCCGCGCCGGCGAGCGAGTCGGCCCGGTCCGGACTGCGGTAGAGCGCGGCCTGCTGATGCGGGTTCTCGCCGTATCGGAGGACGTTCTCGCGGTGCCACACGCCCGCCAGGAAGTCCGGGAAGTGCGAGGTGGTCGCCGTTTCGTCCGGCGCATATGCGCTGGCAAACCACGAAGACACGGCGATGTCGTACGACGCGGTGTGCGCGAAGGCCTCGGCCGCCAACCGCTTGCGCGTGGCGAGGTCGAAGCCGTCGCCCGCGACGGCGGCGACCACGTCGGCGTACCGCGCGGGATTCACCACGACGGCGACGCTCGGATGATTCTTCGCGGCGGAGCGGATCATGGCCGGGCCGCCGATGTCGATCTGCTCGACGCAGTCGTCGGGTGAGGCGCCGGAGGCAACGGTCTGGCGGAACGGATACAGGTTGACGATCACCAGATCGAACGGGTCGATCTGCAACTCGCGCAACTGCCCCACGTGGTCCTCGACCCGCAGGTCCGCGAGGATGCCCGCGTGCACCGCCGGGTGGAGCGTCTTGACCCGCCCGTCGAGGCACTCGGGGAAACCCGTGACGTCGGCGACGAGAGTCACATCGACGCCGAGGTCCTCGAGTCGCTGCGCTGTTGAGCCGGTCGAGACGACCTGCACCTTCGCCGCGACGAAAGCCGTCGCGAGGTCCTCGAGGCCCGTCTTGTCGTACACGCTGACAAGGGCGCGGCGAATGGGGCGACGATCGATCGTTGCGGCCGTCATGGGGTGGTGACCTTCCTGCCGGTGAGGGTCCACCCGTCGCGCACCATGCGCCCGACGGTGTCGACGAGCATCGCCCGCTCGATGACCTTGATGCGTTCATGGAGCGAGTCCGCGTCGTCGTCGTCGAGGACCTCCACCGCCCGCTGCGCGAGGATCGGCCCGGTGTCGATGCCGCCGTCGACGAGGAAGAGCGTCGCGCCGGTGACCTTCACCCCGTACGCGAGCGCCTCGGCCGGGCCGTGCATCCCGGGGAACGACGGCGAGAGCGCCGGATGGGTGTTGACGGTCCTGCCGGCGAACTGCGCGAGGAAAGCCTCGCCGGTCAATTTCATGAAGCCGGCAAGAACGACGAGATCCGGCTGGTACGACGAGACGGCGTCGGTCAGCGCCTGGTCCCACGCGACCCGGTCGGGAAAGTCCTTGATTCGCAGCGCGAACGTCGGCACGCCCGCCTGACTCGCCCGGTCGAGCGCCAGGATGCCGATGCGGTCGGCGCCGACGGCCACGACCTCGGCTCCGTAGGCCGGGTCCAGGGTGGCGTCGAGCAGGGCCTGCAGGTTGGTGCCGCTGCCGGAGACGAGCACCACGAGGCGCGCGGGCACTGTTATCACCTCACTGAGCGGACTGGGGACGACGGACGCGCACCCCAGTATCCCGCGAGCCCCGTGGGAGGCCCTCGGCCGGGCACCGTCCGCTACCGCACGAGCGACACCGCAATCGCCGCCATGACGAGCGCAATGGTGCCGTCGAGCACTTGCCAGGCACGGGTCCGGGCGAACACCGGGCGCAGCAGACGCGCGCCGGCGCCGAGTCCGGTGAACCACAGCACGCTGCCCACGGCCGCGCCGACCCCGAAAAACCATCGGGTCTTCCCGTGGCTGGCGGCCACCGAGCCGAGCAGGACCACGGTGTCCAGGTAGACGTGCGGATTCAGCCAGGTCAGGGCGAGGCACGTGAGGACAACAGGCCGCAGCCCCCTGCTCGCGCGTTGACCGCCGACCCCCAACGCGGCAACCGGGCGCAGGGCGCGCCGAGCCGCCAGCGCGGCGTACGCGAGGAGGAACGCCGCGCCGCCCTCCCGGACGACGGGCACCAACCAGGGCACGTGCCGCAGCAGCGCACCCGTGCCACCCACGCCGGCGGCGATGAGGACCGCATCGGACGCCGCGCACACCGCGACCACAGCAGCGACGTGCTCGCCGAGCAGGCCCTGACGCAGAACGAAGGCGTTCTGCGCGCCGATGGCGACGATGAGCGACAAGCCGAGACCCAAGCCCGCGGCGGCGCTGAGAATGGCTGCTGACGTGCTCACCGTGCCGAGGATAGAAGGGCACATTGAGGAAGGCCAGCTAATGAAACTGGATCAGCATTAGCATCGCTTCATGAACTTCGAAGCAGAACAACTTCGCGCCCTCGTCGCCGTGGTGGACGAGGGCACCTTCGACGGCGCTGCTCGGCGCCTCCAGGTGACCCCGTCGGCGATCAGTCAACGGCTCAAGGCGCTGGAGTCCGCCGCCGGGCGCGTTCTCCTCGTCCGCAGCCGCCCGGTGCGGCCGACGCCGAGCGGGGAGGTACTCGTGCGCTTGGCGCGACAGGTGCAACTCCTCACGGCGGACAGCGCGGCGCAGCTCGGCGACGACTCAGGGGGTCATCTCCCGTCAGTGTCCATTGCCGTCAATGCCGACAGCCTCGGCACGTGGCTGTTGCCGGCCCTCGCACCACTGGCCGGGGAGCTGTGTCTCGAGCTGCACCGGGAGGACCAGGCACGCACGAGCGATCTGCTGCGGGCGGGCGTCGTGATGGCCGCGGTCACCGCCGAACCCGTGCCGGTGCCCGGCTGCACGGTCGAGCGGCTCGGCGCGATGCGCTATCGCCCGCTGGCCTCGCGCGCCTTCCGGCAACGCTGGCTGCCCGGCGGCGCGACACCAGCCGCCCTCGCGGGGGCGCCCATGGTCGTGTTCGACCAAGACGACGACCTTCAGCACGACTACGTTCGCAGTGTCGCGGGAGGCGAGGCGTTCGGTGCCCCTCCGCAGCACCGCGTGCCCGCGACGGCGGATTTCCTCACGGCTCTGCGGCTCGGGTATGGCTGGGGGATGCTGCCTGACCTGCAGCTGGGCGCGAACGAGCACGACCTCGTCGAACTGGCGCCGGGCACCTGCGTCGACGTCGTGCTGCACTGGCAGCAGTGGAAGCTGCGATCCCCGGGTCTGGACCGCGTCGCCGCCGCGATCCGCGAAGCCGCGCGCACCGAGCTGCGCCAGCCCGCCTGACAACGCTTGCGTTGTTGACCCGTTCCGACTGCGCGACGGCATCTACTCATCCTGGGGCTGCTCGGCTTCGTGTTCGGGCTTGTCGGCGAGAACAAGGGCCGCACAGGCCGGGCGACCAACCGCGGCATCGCACTCGTCGGCTTCGCGCTCGGCGTCGCCGGCCTCGTCATCGGCAGCATCTGGCTCGTCGTGATCATGCGGCACCTCGGCATCACCAGCTACCTGCAGTGCATCCAGGACGCGAAGAAAGACCCCGTCCAGGTGCGCGTGTGTGAAACCAGCTCAAGCGCACCATCGACAACTCCCAGTGAGCGGTCCCCGGTCCGTCGTCAGTGGCCGGTGAGCCGCGTCCGCACTCCGGTCCGGGCGGCGCGGGCACGCTGGGCGATTGCCCGTCCCAGTCGCCCGCAGCGCGCGTCGAAGCGGAACCAGGTGCGCAGGACGGCCACGACGAGCGCGGCACTTGAGGCGGCGGCCAGGGCCAACTCGCCGTCCCGGAGCGGATGCGGACCGAGGCCGAGGCGCACGACGGTCCCCGACGCCGCGCCGGCGAGCACCGTCAGCACCCCGGCCGCGCCGGCGGCGAGCCCGAGCAGTCGGGCGAACGCGTGCCACCACGGCTCCGACGGTCGACTCGCCGATCGCTCGAGACTGACGGCCACGGCCACCGTGAGCAACGGAAGCACCAGGAGCAGCAACCGCAGAGCCGTCGCGGGGGGCGACTGCGGCAGCACACCGAGCGGAGGCAGGGCGGGCAGCGCGCCGCCCGTGAGGTGGAACGGCGACACCGCACTCGCACCGACGCTCACCCCGCCGCCAAGAGTGTACGAACCGGCCCAGACCGCCCCGTTGGGCACAAGAACGAGCGTGACCAGCGTCAGCAGGAAGCCGCCGACGGTGCCCGCGTCGGCTCCTTCGATCAGGGTCTGCACACGCGAGGCTCCGAACGTCGCGGCGACGGCGAGCAGCACCGTCGCGGCGACCAGCCACGCCGCGCACAACCGCGCGACGGCGCGCCCCACCGCACGGACACCGACGGGGACGCGCGCGACGGCACGGGCCTGCAACCGGACGTGCCGGACGGCCGCGACGAACACGACTACGGCGGCGAGCAGCCCTGGCAGGACCGCCGCCTGCCAGACGAGGGCGTGCACCGCGTCCGTGCGGGACGCGCCGGCGACGACGACGGCGATCGTCGCGTACGGCGCGGCGAAGGCGCCCGCCGTCCGCCAGCAGTCCGACAGGGTCCGCGCGCCCGAGGACCGCGCGGCCACGATGCCACCGCGATACATGAGTGCGACCACTCCGGCGGTCAGGCCGAGCGGCACGAAGGTGACCGTCCCACCGGCGCGCAGATCCAGTTGGACGTGGTGGACAAGGAGCCACACCTGGGCGCCGACCCGCGCTGCTGTCGCGCCGCCAGCGGTCGAGCCCGCCGTGGACCAGCCCAGGATCGCGAGTCCGACGATAGTGGCCAGCGCGAGCGCGACGACCCACGCGGCCGCCGCCAGTCCGGCCAGCACGACGCTCCCTCGCGCCTCCGGGGGCACGGCGGGGTGGCGGGGGCGGGTCAGCGTCGCGGAAGTCATCGCCTCATAGAGTGCGCGACGTCCGACCGCGGGGCGGGAACGTCGGCCGGTGTGTCGAGCTGCGGCCCGAAAACATGGACGACGCGGCGCCCACAGCGGCTTATCGTTCCCGGCATGGCGATCACCCCTGAGACGAAGAGCTGGACCTGGGTCCTGGAGCGGGCGTGCCCCGACTGCGGCTTCGACAGCACGGCGATGGACCCGCGACAGGCCGGCGCGATGCTGCGCGCGAACGCGGACGCCTGGGTCGGCCTGCTCGACAGTGCCGGCGACCTCAGGACCCGGCCGGCGCCCGAGAAGTGGTCGGCCCTGGAATACGGGTGCCACGTCCGCGATGTCTACGCCGTGATGGCCGGGCGGCTGGAGCAGATGCTCGCCGAGACGGACCCCGCATACGCCAACTGGGACCAGGACGCCACCGCCGTCACAGGGCGTTACGGCGAGCAGGATGCACGCGCCGTGGCCGTCGAACTGCGCGCCGACGCCGGCGAGCTGGCAGACGCGTTCGACGCCGTCCCCGACGATGCCTGGGAGCGCACCGGCCGGCGCAGTGACGGCGCGCGGTTCACCGTCGCGACCCTCAGCCGCTATCTCCTGCACGACCCGATCCATCACTGGTACGACGTGACCGGCGAGCGCTATCCGGCACCACCCGGATCCAGCGCGACCCGCGCGGCCGATTGACCGCTCCGGGAATGGCCGCGACGCCGCGAGTCCGGCCGTCGCCGGGCCGAAAGCGTCGGCTCCCGGGACATGCCGGAGCCGACGCAACCGCACGGCCTCCTACAGCGAGCGCATGACCTCCGCCATGAGGGCGGCGGTTTCGGACGGCGTCTTGCCGACCTTCACGCCGACTTTCTCGAGCGCGTCCTGCTTCGCCTGCGCGGTGCCGGCCGAGCCCGAGATGATCGCGCCGGCGTGGCCCATCGTCTTGCCGACCGGCGCGGTGAAGCCGGCGATGTAGGCGACGACCGGCTTGGTGATGTGCTCGGCGATGTAGTCGGCGGCCCGCTCCTCCGCGTCGCCGCCGATCTCGCCGATCATCACGATCGCGTCGGTGCCGTCGTCGTCCTGGAACGCCTGCAGGCAGTCGATGTGCGTCGTGCCGATGACGGGGTCGCCGCCGATGCCGACGGCCGTCGAGAAACCGAACTCGCGCAGCTCGTACATGAGCTGGTAGGTCAATGTGCCGCTCTTGCTGACCAGACCGATGCGGCCCGGCGTCGTGATGTCGGCCGGGATGATGCCGGCGTTGGACACGCCGGGCGACGCGATGCCCGGGCAGTTGGGGCCGATGATGCGCGTGACGTTGCCCTTGGCGACGCAGTGCGCCCAGAACGCCGTTGTGTCGTGCACCGGGATGCCCTCGGTGATGACGACGCACAGCTCGATGCCCGCGTCGATCGCCTCCAGCACGGCGGCCTTCGCGAACGCGGGCGGCACGAACACGACGGACACGTTCGCGCCGTACACATCGATCGCTTCCCGGACCGTCGCCACGACGGGGACGCCGTCGACGTCGGTGCCGGCCTTGCGCGGGTTGGTGCCCGCGACGACGGCCGCACCCGCGGCGAGCATGCGCCGCGTGTGTTTCGTGCCTTCGCCGCCCGTGATGCCCTGCACCACGATCTTCGAGTCTGCGTTGAGCCAGATAGTCATGTGCTGCTCAGCCTTTCGCCGCAAGTTCGGCAGCGAGCCGGGCCGCGCCGTCCATCGTGTCCACCGGTCGCACGACGTCCAGCGCAGCATCGCGCAGGATCGCGCGTCCTTCGTCTGCACGGTTTCCATCCAGTCGTACGACGAGAGGCTTCGCCACCGGGGTGCCTGCCTCCGCCAACAGGGAGACCGCCTGGATGATGCCGTTGGCCACCTCGTCGCCCTGCGTGATCCCGCCGAAGATGTTGACGAACACGGCCTTGACATCCGGGTCGCTCAGCACGATCGACAAGCCGTCGGCCATGACCTGGGCGGAAGCGCCTCCGCCGATGTCGAGGAAGTTGGCCGGCTTGACGCCGCCGAACTCCTCGCCCGCGTAAGCGACGACGTCCAGGGTCGACATGACGAGCCCGGCGCCGTTGCCGATGATGCCGACGCTGCCGTCGTCGAGCTTGACGTAGTTGAGGTTCTTGGCCTTCGCGGCCTGCTCGAGGGGATCGACGGCGGAGTTGTCGACGTACTGCTCGAACTCGGGATGGCGGATCGACGCGTTCTCGTCGAGCGTCACCTTGCCGTCGAGGGCGACGACGCGGCCGTCACCGGTGAGCACCAGCGGGTTGACCTCGACGAGGGTGGCGTCGGACAGGTCGAAAGCCGCCCACAGCTTCACGATCAGCGCCGCGGCGCCCTCGAGCGCCTCCTCGGGCAGTCCCCCCTCGCGCGCGATGGCCAGCGCGGTGTCGTGGTCGACCCCCAGCAGCGGAGCGACCGGCACCTTGGCGAGCGCGTCCGGGTTGTCGACGGCGACGACCTCGATCTCGACCCCGCCCTCGACGGAGCACATCGCCAGGTAGGAACGGTTGGCCCGGTCGAGGAGGAAGGAGAAGTAGAACTCCTTGGCGATGTCGCTCGCCTCCTCGACGAGGACGGCCCCGACGGTGTGGCCCTTGATGTCCATGCCGAGGATCTGGCGCGCCTTGTCCTCGGCGTCGGCCGCGTCGTCCGCGACCTTGACGCCGCCGGCCTTGCCGCGGCCGCCGACCTTCACCTGCGCCTTGACCACGACGCGGCCACCGATGCGCTCGGCGATGGCACGCGCCTCTTCGGGCGTGCGCGCGACCTCACCGTCGGGGACAGGCACACCGAAAGAGCGGAAAAGCTCCTTGGCCTGGTATTCGAACAGATCCACGGGGTTTCCTTGCTGCAGGGGGCTCGATGAACCTTATCCGCGGCTCCGGGGAAGCTGGCAGGGGGAGGGCGGGCGACGGCACGGCGCTGCTGTCGCTTGCCATCAACAGACGTGGCGCGCGGTCAGAGCTTCTCGATCGGCGCGTAGCGCAGGAGCAGCCACTTTTCGCCCACGTCGCCGCCGAAGTCGATGCCGGCCTGGATCTGCTCGCCCTCGCCGCGGGTGGCGGTGACGGTGCCGAGACCGAAGGTGTCGTGACTGACGCGGTCACCCGCGGAGACCTGCAGGGTCGGGCGGACGGTGCGCTGGCCGAAAGGGGATGCCGGGTGGCTGCGAGCTTGCACGGTGTGACGCTCCGGTTCTTTTCTGCGCCAGTCGAGGAGATCCGCCGGGATCTCGTCCAAGAAGCGCGATGCGGGGTTGTACGACGGTGCGCCCCAGGACGAGCGCACGAGCGCCCGCGAGAGGTAGAGCCGTTGCCGTGCACGCGTGATGCCGACGTACGCGAGACGACGTTCTTCTTCGAGTTCTTTCGGGTCGGCGAGAGACCGCAGATGCGGGAAGACGCCGTCTTCCAAACCAGTGAGGAACACGACCGGAAATTCGAGGCCTTTGGCCGTGTGGAGTGTCATCAGTGTGACGACACCCTCACCTCCATCTTCCACGGGTATCTGGTCCGCGTCAGCAACAAGGGCCACCTGTTCGAGAAAACTACTGAGAGTGCCCTCAGGATTACTGCTCTCAAACTCTTGCGCAACGGCCACGAGTTCCTGAAGGTTTTCGATGCGGCCTTCGTCCTGCGTGTCGTCGCTCGCCTCCAGCTCGGCGAGATAGCCGCTGCGCGTGAGCACTTCCTCCATCACGGCGGACGGTGGCGCACCTGCCGTCGCGAGCAGGGCCAACTCGTCCATCAGGTGGATGAAGTCGTTGATGGCGTTGGCGGATCGGCTCGCAATGCCCGGCGCCTCCATCGCCCGGTGCAGGGCGGCGTTGAACGTGATGCGCTCGCGTTGCGCGAGCGCCTCGACACACGCCTCGGCCCGTTCGCCGATGCCGCGCTTGGGGGTGTTGAGGATGCGTCGCATCGAGATGGTGTCGTCGGGGTTGACGAGTGCCCGCAAGTATGCAAGCAGGTCGCGCACTTCGCGCCGTTCGTAGAAGCGCACACCACCGACGACCTTGTACGGCAGCCCGACGCGGATGAACACTTCCTCGAACACGCGGGACTGCGCGTTGGTGCGGTAGAACACCGCAACCTCGCACGGCCGAGCCTGCCCCTGGTCGCCGAGCGCGTCGACCTCCTGCGCGACGAACTGCGCCTCGGCGTGCTCGTCGTCGGCGACGTACGCCACGATCTTCTCGCCGTTGCCCGCCTCACTCCAGAGGCTTTTCGGCCGCCGGTCCGGGTTGCGCGCGATGACGCCATTGGCCGCGGACAGGATCGTCTGCGTGCTGCGGTAGTTCTGTTCCAGCAGGATCGTGGTCGCGTTGGGATAGTCGCGCTCGAACTCCACGATGTTGCGGATCGTCGCGCCGCGGAACGCGTAGATCGCCTGGTCCGCGTCACCCACCACACACAGCTCAGCGGGCGGGACGACGGGTCCGGACCGGACGAGCTCACCGTCGACCGTGATCGCCGGCGGCCGGCCGACGAGCTCGCGGATCAGCACATACTGGGCGTGGTTGGTGTCCTGGTATTCGTCGACCAGCACATGCCGGAACCGTCGGCGGTAATGCTCCGCGATGTCCGGAAATGCCTGCAGGATGTTGACCGTCGTCATGATCAGGTCATCGAAGTCGAACGCGCTCGCCTCGCGCAGCCGCCGCTGATACAGCGTGTATGCCTCGGCGATCGTGCGCTCGTGGACGTTGGAGGCCTTGGCGGCGAAGTCCTCCGGGTCGATGAGCTCGTTCTTCAGGTTGGACACCTGATGGGACAGCTGGCGCGGCGGAAAGCGCTTCGGGTCGAGATCGAGGTCACGGCACACGAGCGTCATCAGCCGGTGCGCGTCGCCCTGGTCGTAGATCGAGAACGTCGACTTGAAACCGACCTTCGTCGCCTGCTCGCGCAGGATCCGCACACACGACGAGTGGAAGGTCGAGACCCACATCGTCTTCGCGCGCGGGCCGACCATCGCCGCGACGCGTTCCTTCATCTCACCGGCAGCCTTGTTGGTGAACGTGATCGCCAGAATCGATCCGTGGTGCACCCGGCGGGCTGACAGGAGGTAGGCGATGCGGGCGGTGAGCACGCGTGTCTTGCCCGAGCCGGCGCCGGCGATCACGAGCAGCGGGCCGCCCTCATGGACGACGGCGGCGCGCTGCTGCACGTTGAGCGAGGCGAGCAGTGCCTGGGGGTCGATCGCCAACGGGCGGGGCGTCGAGGCGAGCTCTTCGTCGAAAGCGGGGGGCGGCTCCGGCAGCGCGAAGTCGTCGAAGAGTGTCGACATGATCCGCTCAGTCTACGGCGGGATCCGGACAATCGGCGTCTGCGCGCGGCCCGCGCACACCGGCCGGGTCGCCGCCGGACATCGCGAATGCGCCTCCCCGGGCGGGCCCAGGGAGGCGCATTCGTGTGTCGTACAAGAAGATGATCAGCTGGACAGAAGCTCCGTGACGAGCTCCTCCTTCGTCCGGCCGGACGGGGCGTCGAGGTCGATCGCCTTGGCGCGCTCGACGAGCTGCTCCTTGGACAGGTCGATCAGCGACGGGGCGATGAACTGCTGCGGCGGGAGGCCGAGATCGGTGAGCACCTGGGCCTTGCCCGCGATGAACCTGGCCGCGAGCGAGTCCAGCTGCTCCGCGGTGGCAGCCTTGCGGAACTGGGGAAGCAGCTCACTCTCCTCCTCCTCGACGTGGTGCTTGATCTCCGCGATGAAGCCGGCGATCATCGCGTCCACTCCCGGGTCGCTCGGGTCGGCGAGCACCTGCGTAAACAGATCCTCGACGTGGTGGTGCTCGGAAACGCCTTCCTCGACCTCATCCGCCAGGCTCGGCAGCACCTGCACCATCGCCGGGTAGACGATCGACTCCTCGGCCTTCGAGTGCGGCATGAGGAGTGCCTGCACCTGCTTGAGGAGCTGGATCAGCTCCTCCTGCTCGTCCTTTTCCACCTTTTCGAGCTTGTCGAAGATCTTCTCGATTGCTCGGTGGTCGCTCATGATCAAGCTGATGACGTCCATGCGTGCTCCTTGCCCGGAGGGGTGCGACTGGGTGTGCTGTCCCCCACCGACGCCGCGCCCACACCAGTGCGTTCTGGCCGGGGGCACATGGGCAGAGCACTCCACCGCCTCGAGCGCCGCTAGTCCGAACGGCTTGGCGAGATGATCGTCGGCGCCGAACTCCAGCCGACGATCCGGTCGGCCGCCTCCGCGAGCGCTGTCAGCATCAGGGTGGGCACGGTCAATGTCGCCCGGAGCGCGCGGCACACGTCTAGCGAGACACCACGTCCGTGATCGTGCACCTTCCCGAGCCCGCCCGCGGTCCGGCGCTCACAGCGTAAGGACGCGGTAAGGCCTACCCCGGCCCGCTTGTCAGTCCCCGCGGTCCCAGCCGTCACACGATGCGGCGGTCCGTCGCCCATCGGGTGAGCTCGTGCCGGTTCGACAGCTGCAGCTTGCGCAGCACGGCGGACACGTGCGACTCGACCGTCTTGATGGACAGCACGAGCTCCTTGGCGACCTCGCGGTAGGTGTAGCCGCGCGCGATGAGCCGCAGCACCTCGCGCTCGCGCTGGCTGAGCGCGTCGAGGCCGTTGTCGTCGACGACATGCGGCGCGGAGCTGAACGCGTCGAGCACGAACCCGGCCAGCCTCGGCGAGAAGACGGCGTCCCCGCCGGCCACCCGTCGTACGGCGTCGGCGAGGTCTGGTCCTGAGATCGACTTGGTGACGTACCCGCGGGCGCCCGCCCGGATGACCGCAATGACGTCCTCGGCCGCATCCGAGACCGAGAGGGCGAGGAACCGCACGTCGGGCAACTCGCGGGCGATGGTCTCGAGGACCGCGCGGCCGCCGCCGCCCGGCATGTGCACGTCGAGAAGGACGACATCGGGCGTGGTACGACGGATGACGTCGATCGCCTCCGGGACCGTCGCCGCCTCCCCCACCACATCGACGGCGCCGCCGATCTCGACGCGCACGCCGCTGCGCACCAGGCCGTGGTCGTCCAC
The DNA here is from genome assembly GCA_964236265.1 of uncultured bacterium. Classification (GTDB taxonomy): domain Bacteria; phylum Actinomycetota; class Actinomycetes; order JAVEEB01; family JAVEEB01; genus JAVEEB01. The sequence goes on along the minus strand of CAXSDE010000009.1, from coordinate 32,969 downwards.
CAGCACGACCCTCGGGACCGCCGCGTCGCTCACCGCCGCCTCACCGCCGCCTCACCGCCGCCTCACCGCTGTCTCGTGAGGGACAGCTTGACCTCGGTGCCCTGACCGGGTGCGGTGCGCACCGTCGCGACACCGCCGACGCGCAGCATCCGGCCCACGATGGACTCGCGGATGCCGGCCCGGTTGGCCGGGATGTTTTCGGCGTCGAAACCCTTGCCGCGGTCGCGGACGAACACCGTCACCTCCGTCGACTCGACCTCCGCGAAAACGGCGAATTCGTCAACCCCGCCTGACTTCGCGGCGTTGACCATGGCCTCGCGAGCGGCCTCCACGACGGCCGTCGTCCGGTCGTCGAGGGCACAGTCACCGACGACGACGACCTCGATCGTGACGCCGTACGCGTCCTCGACCTCAGCGGCCTGCTTCTCCAGCGCCGCACTGAACCGGCCGGTCGCCGCGGCCGGTCGGTAGAGGAGCTCGCGCAGGTTGCGCTCCTGCCGCCGGGCGTAGCGGTGCACGGCCTTCGGGTCGTCCGCGTTGCGTTGGATGAGGGTGAGTGTCTGCAGGACGGAGTCGTGCACGCGGGCGGCGAGCTCGGCGCGCTCCTGGGAGCGGATGCGCTCGCCGCGTTCGCTCGACAGGGCCTGTGCTGTGCGCAGCCACCACGGTCCGGTCACGAGCGCCACCGCGACGAGCACGACGACGACCGCGATGAAGCCGGAGCGCAGCTGCGTGAGGCTCGTCGCGTCGCGCAGGACACCGACGGCGGCCGCCACGACCAGCAGCGAACCGGACGCGAAGCGGATCCGCGACCAGACCCGCGGCTCCTCGAACTCACGGCGTTTGAGGTCGGCCTGGCGCCACGTGATCCCCGCGCCGAAGGCGGCGGCCAGCAGTTGCCACGGCAAGGGAAAACGCAGGTGGCTCTGCCCCGCGGCGAAGACGACAACGGCCGCGGCGGCGAGCAGGGCGGTGTCGCGGCGCAGCAGTCGCTGCAGCCACTCGCGCGTCGTGGTGTCGCGGTCGACGGAGACGGGCAGCACGGCGATCCAGAGGGCGCCGTACGCGAGGATCCCGAACGTCCCGAACGCCGCCAGGACGAGGAACGCGAGCCGCACCACCACGATGTCGAGCGCCAGGTGGTCGGCGAGGCCGGCGGCGACTCCGCCGAGCAGGCGGGTGCGCGACGGCCGCACGAGCGGGAGTGCGGTGGTGATCGTCATGCGCGTGCCTCCTCCCGTGGTGCCGGCAGTCCACGCCGGTCGTGTCCACCGCATGCTGGCACGCGCAAGGAGACCCCGGTAGCGGACGAGGGGCGGTTGGGGGGCGGTTGGGGGGTGTCCCTCATGGCCCGGGGCGCCCGCGCGGCTCGACAGTGGACGCATGACAGAACCCCTGATCACTCAGCCGGCAGGCGGCGGTGAACGTGCCGCGGGTGAACGTGCCGGCGAGGGGCGGCGCGGCTCGCTGCGCCGGCCGCTCACCGGCCGGTATGTCGGCGGGGTCGCCGCCGGCATCGCCCGCTGGTTCGGCCTCGACCCCTTGCTCGTCCGCGTCGCCTTCGTCGTGCTGAGCCTCTTCGGCGGCTCCGGCTTCCTGCTCTATGCGCTGGCCTGGGCGATCGTGCCGGAGGACGGCGCCATCGACGGACCGCTCCGCGAGTGGCTCTCGTCCCGGCGCCGCCCGATCGGGCTGCTGCGCGCGGCGGCCTATGCGGCGCTGGCCTTCGTGGCGTTCCTCGTGCTGTCGTTCACGTTCGGCGTCTTCGCCAACGGGGCGTTCTCCAGCCCCAACCTGCCGATTCTTGGCATCCGCTGGCTGCTCCGCCATGGCCTGCAGGTCGGCTTCCTGGTGGCGGTGACGCTGATCGCGCTGTCCGTGCTGTCGCACGACCGGCCCGGCGCTCCGGTGCGCTTCGCGCCCGCGGACGGGCCGTCGGCGCCGCTCGGCCAGGCGCCGCTCGGCCAGGCGCCGCTCGGCCAGGCACCGCTCGGCCAGGCACCGCTCGGCCAGGCACCGCTCGGCCAGGCGGGCTTCGCTCCCGGCGCCCCCGCCGGTGACGCGGCGCTCGTCGACACCCTGCGCCGCCGCCGGTTGCTGCCGCCCCGCGGACCGCGGTCTCCGCTCGGCTGGCTCGTGCTCGGCCTGGCGCTTGCGGTCAGTGCCCTGCTCGCCGCCCTCAACGCGGCTGGCCGGACGCACATCAGCGGCCTGCGGGTCAGCGCGATTGCGCTCCTCATCATGGCGGTGGGCATGGTGGTCGGCGCCTTTGCCGGTTGGGCACGGTGGTTGACCGTTGTCGCCGTCGCGGTCACCCTCGGGCTGGTCCCCGTGACATTGACGCGAGGCGCGTCCGCGGCCGTCTACACGGATGCGGTCCCCGCCGGTTTCGCGAGCCAGCCCTACTGGAGCGTGAGCCGTTCCACCGGCACGGAGATCCTCGACCTGCGCTCCCTGAAGCAGCCACACGTTGCCGAGCAGCAGGAGGCGGTGGACGGCAACGGGATCCCCATCGCCGGCGCCAAGCCGGTGACCGTCTACAACGGCGACGGCAACGTCTCCGTGTTCATGGTCGCCGGCAAGGTCGTCGTGACGACGCCGGCGAGCGGCAACTGGACCCTCAACGCCCGCACTTCTTTCGGCACCATCACGATGCCGGACGTGCATCGCGTGCGCGGGTTCAACGCCCAGTCCTCCTTCGGCTCCGGCGACGGCTGGGCTGAGGGCGACGGCGGTTCGACGACCAGTCTGCCGCGGAGCATCACCACCGCAGACTCCGGCCATATCAGCATTGACATCGACGTTTCGTATGGAGACATCGAGGTGCGTCGTGCGTCGTCATGAGATCAGCCTGTTCTCACTGTTGTCGGGCCTCGTGTTCGGCACGGTCGCCGTCGCGCTGATCGCGACCGATGGGCACTTCACGTCGTACGACGTTCACTGGGGCCTCATCGGCGCCCTCGCCGCAGGTGGCGTCGGGATCGCCCTCGTCGCCGGCGCCGTCCTCGCCATCGTCCGCGAACGACGCATCGCCGGCGAGAGCGGCTTGCGACCCGATGAGTGAGTGGGCGCGCGGGACGCGGACCGCGGTCGCCGTCGCCGGGCTCGGAGCCGCGCTCGCCATCGCCGTCCCGGTGGGCTTCAGTGCATCGGGCCAGGCCGCGGACGGCGGGCGGCCATCGCCGACGGCCGTCATCCCGAACGCCGTCGGCGACGTCGACCACCTGACGCCGGCGCTGCAGAGCGCGATCACCCGCGCGATGGCCGCGGCACACGCGGCCGGCGTCGAGTTGCGCGTCACCTCCGGCTGGCGGAGCAAGAGCCGCCAGAGAGTCCTGTATGACGAGGCGATCGCGAAGTACGGCTCACCGGAAGCGGCGCGCCAGTGGGTGCTGCCGCCGGGGGAATCGGCGCACGTCCGCGGCGAGGCGGTCGACGTCGGGCCGGTCACCGGCGCGCGGTGGCTGGAGGAGAACGGCTCGCGCTTCGGGTTGTGCCGGCGGTATGCGAACGAGTCGTGGCACTTCGAGTTGCTCGCCGCGGCGAAGGGGTCGAGTTGCCCCCCGCTGGCTCCGCACGCCTGACACGTAGGCTTGGCCTACTTGCCGCATCAACCACCGCCAGGAGGCTGCCGTGCTCGCGGACAGCGAAGTCGAACGCGCACTCGTCATCGTCGCCCACCCGGACGACTGCGACTTCGGTGCCGGCGGCACCATCGCGGGTTGGGTCAAAGCAGGCATCCAGGTCTCGTACTGCCTCTGCACGAACGGCGACGCCGGTGGCTTCGACGCGTCGGTCACCCGCACCGAAATGGCGCGCATCCGGCAGGAGGAGCAGCGCGCGGCGGCCGCTGTGCTCGGCGTGAGCGACCTGCATTTCCTCAACTTCGCCGACGGTCGCCTCGAGGTGACGATCGAGCTGCGCAAGGCGATCTCCCGCGTCATCCGGCAGGTGAAGCCGCAGCGCGTCCTCGCGCAGAACCCGGGGCGCAACTTCCACCGCATCTACGGCAGTCACCCGGATCACATGGCCGCCGGCGAAGCGGCACACTGCGCCGTCTACCCCGATGCGCGCAACCAGTTCGCCCACCCGGAGTTGCTCGCGGATGAGGGCCTCGGTGAGTGGGCCGTGCCCGAGATGTGGGTGCAGGGGACGACGGAGCCCAACCACTACGTCGATGTGACGGGGGACAACTTCGATCTGAAGAAGAAGGCTTTGACGCAACACGTCTCACAACTGCCGCACGTCACGGACCTCGACCGCATGTTGCGCAAGTGGCTCGAGCCACAGGCGCAGACTGCCGGGCTGCCCGAGGGGTCGGTCGCGGAGGCATTCCTCGTCGTCGAGACCGCCTGACCCGGGGGGGCATGTCACGGACAGGTTTCGGTCAGGGCCGCCCCGTTAGCCGACGAGCAGAGCGAAGAGGCGGTGCAGGTCGGCCGCCGGGTCCGCGGTCAGGCCGGTATGGACAGGACCACTGTGTACGACGGTGCTCCGCGGCGCCGTCAGCCACCGGAAACGCTGCCCGCGGGACATCTCCACACTGGCGGGGCCGGACTCCCCCTCGCACGTGTCCCCGTAAGCCGCGAGCGCCGCGCGGACCCCGGCCACGTCGAGTCCGGCGTCGAGCGCCCGCCAACGGCCCTCCTCGGCGGACGTGAGAGCGCACAGATAGTCGAGATTCTGGCAGTAGACGATGACCCCGGCGTTGACGAACTCCCCGCGCTCGACGCGCGGCGTCACCCGGACGACGGCATACTCGAACGGCTCGCGGCTCATGCGAGCACCCCGGGCAGCCACGCGGCCGGCTCGGCGACCCGCGCGGCAAGCTGTTCGACGTACGCCGCGCGCACGTCCGCGACCCCCGCCTCCTCCTTGAGCCACTCGCCGGGCACGAGCGCAACGACCTCCTGGAGGAGCTCCCGCGTGACGAGCGGCTGCAGCTCCGCGTTGACGGCCGGCAACCCCTTTGCAAAGGGCGCCAGCACATGGTCGGCGACGTCGTACGGACGGCGCACATTCGCGGACGCCCGCGGCCAGTTGTGGTGGAAATACAGCGAAGCGCCATGGTCGATGAGCCACAGGTCCCCGTGCCATATCAGCAGGTTGGGGTTGCGCCAGCTGCGGTCGACGTTGCCGATGAGCGCGTCGAACCACAGCACCCGCGCGGACAGCTCCGCGTCGGGCGGGAAGGCGACGGCGTCGAAGCCGATCGACCCGGGCAGGTAGTCCATGCCGAGGTTGAGCCCGACGCTGGCGCGCAACAGGTCCTGCACCTCTTCGTCGGGCTCGGCGCGGGCGATCAGCGGGTCGAGCTCGACGGTGACGAGCGCGGGGACCCGCAGGCCGAGGCGGCGTCCGAGCTCGCCGGCGATGACCTCCGCGACCAGTGCCTTGGGTCCCTGACCGGCCCCGCGAAACTTCACGACGTAGGTGCCGAGGTCGTCGCACTCGATGAGTCCGGGCAGGGAGCCGCCTTCGCGCAGCGGGGTCACGTACCGCGTCGCGGTTACGGGGGGAAGCACCAGGGCAGCGTATCGGCGCGACGCGCTCCCGGCCCGCCGGCGCACCTCCCCAGTGAAGGACCTCCTATGACCGCCTTGCGCGCCGTCGCGCTCGTCTGCACCCTCAAGCCGTCCCCCTCCTCTTCGAGCTCCGAGCTGCTCGCCCGCGAAGTGCTGGCGGCGTTGGCGGACCACGACGTCGACGGCGAGGTGATCCGCGTCGTCGACCACGGCGTGCGCGTCGGGGTGTCCACGGACGAGGGCAACGGCGACGGGTGGCCCGCCATCCGCGCGAAGATCCTCGACGCGCAGATCCTCGTCCTCGCGCTGCCGATCTGGATGGGTCAGCCGTCGTCCGTCGCGAAGATGGTGCTCGAACGGCTCGATGCGGAGCTCAGTGAGGCCGACGAGCAGGGCCGCTTGCTCATGTACGGCAAGGTCGCCGTCGTCGCCGTCGTCGGCAACGAGGACGGGGCGCACCACAGCTTCGCCGAGGCGGCGCAGTCGCTCTCCGACGTCGGCTTCACGATCCCGGCAGAGGGATCCACCTACTGGGTCGGGGAAGCGATGGGCAGGATCGACTATGACAAGGCCGGCCCCAAGCCGGAGACGACGGGCACCGCGACCCTGGCGGTGGCCGCGCACGCCGCGCATCTCGCGCGTCTGCTGCTCGACTCGCCGTATCCCGCGGTGTGACTCCGGCCCCGCCGGCGCGCCGCCTAGGCTGACGACGTGCCCCCGCTGCCCCCGACACGCCTCGCGGACGTCACGACGTTGCGCGTCGGCGGCTCGGCCGCGCGGTTCGTCGATGCGATCGACGACGAGGAGATCCTCGCCGAGATCCGGGATGCCGACAGTCACGGCCGCCCCCTGCTCATTCTCGGCGGCGGCAGCAACGTCGTGGTCACGGACGACGGTTTTCCCGGCACGGTGCTGCGCATCTGCACCCACGGCATCGAGGAGGACGGCGATGTCGTACGGGCCGCCGCCGGTGAGGACTGGGACGCGTTCGTCGAGCGGATGGTCGCCGACGGCCGCGCCGGGATCGAGACCCTCGCGGGGATCCCGGGCCGCGTCGGCGCCTCCCCCGTGCAGAACGTCGGTGCCTACGGCACGGAGGTCGCCGATACTCTGCTGCAGGTGCTCGCCTACGACCGGGACGATCACCGGCTCAGCTCGCTGACCAACCGCCAGTGCGGTTTTTCCTACCGGCACAGCGTTTTCAAGGACACCGACCGCTACGTGGTGCTCGCCGTGCACTTCGCGCTGCCCGTCGCCGCACACAGTGCCCCGATCCGCTACGCCGAGCTCGCCCAGGCCCTCGGGGTGCCGGTCGGCGGCACGGCCCCGCTGGCCGACGTGCGCGAGGCGGTCCTCGCGCTGCGCCGCTCCAAGGGCATGGTCCTCGACGCCGCCGACCACGACACGTGGAGCGCGGGCTCCTTCTTCACCAACCCGATCCTGACGCCGGAGCAGGCCGCGGCGCTCCCCGCGGACGCGCCCCGCTTCGCCGCGGACGCGCCCCGCTTCCCGGCCGGCGCAGGCGCCGGCGCCGGAGTGAAGACATCCGCGGCCTGGCTGATCGAGCAGTCCGGCTTCGCGAAAGGTCACGGCTCCGGCGCGGCCTCGCTGTCGACGAAGCACCCGCTGGCGCTCACCAACCGCGGCGGCGCCACCGCGGCGGACGTGCTGACCCTGGCGCGGGAGATCCGCGACGAAGTGGACCGGCGTTTCGGGATCAGACTGGTCCCCGAACCGGTTGTCGTAGGCGACAGCCTGTAGCTACACCGGCCCCCGCCGATGCGACCTTACAGGCGCGCAACCGACGAGCAGGGAGACAGTCCATGACCATGCGGGCGATCTGGAACGGCACCGTCATCGCGGAGAGCGACGACACCATCATCGTCGAGGGCAACCACTACTTCCCCGCCGCGTCCGTGCGGCCGGAGGTGCTGTCGGCGAGCGAGACCCATACCGTCTGCCCGTGGAAGGGCACCGCCTCCTACTACTCGCTCACCGTGAACGGCAAGACCAACAACGACGCCGCCTGGTACTACCCCGAGCCCAAGAAGGCGGCCGCCACCGTCACCGGGCGCGTCGCCTTCTGGCGCGGGGTGGATGTCGTTCCCGCCTGACCGGCCCGGCGCTGACCGGCGGCCCGTGGCATAGCCTCTCCGGCATGCCGCTCTTCGACCTGCCGCTGGCCGAGCTCCGCACCTACTCCCCCGCTGTCGCCGAACCGACCGACTTCGACGAGTTCTGGTCGCGCACGCTCGCCGAGGCCGCCGGTCGGCCGCTCGACGTCACGTTCACGCCCGTCGAGCAGCCGTTGCGCGTCCTCGAGTCCTACGACGTGACTTTCCGGGGCTTCGGCGGCGACCCGGTGAAGGGCTGGCTCCACCTGCCGCGGGCCCGCGGCGAGGAGCCCCTCCCGTGCGTCGTGGAATACCTCGGCTATGGCGGCGGGCGCGGTCTCGTGCACGACCGGGTCACATGGGCGACGGCCGGCTACGCCCACCTCGTGATGGACTCCCGCGGCCAGGGCAGCAACTGGCTCATCGGCGACACGCCGGACCCGCATGGCAGCGGGCCGTCGACCGGCGCCTTCGTGACGCGCGGGCTCGAGAACCCGGAGGGCTACTACTACCGTCGGCTCATCACCGATGCCGCGCGCGCTATCGATGCAGCGGCGGCGCATCCCGCCGTCGACGCGTCCCGGATCGCGATCGCCGGCGGCAGCCAGGGCGGCGCCCTCACGCTGAGCGTCGCGGGCCTGCTCGGCGCCCGGATCGCCGCGGCACTGCCGGAGGCGCCGTTCCTGTGTCACATCAGGCGCGCCGTCGAGATCTGCGACGGCAATCCCTATCGCGAAGTGGCCGCATACGTGAAGGCCCGCCGCGAGGTCGCCTCCGTCTTCGCCACGCTGTCCTACGTCGACGGGGTCAACTTTTCCAAGCGGGCCACGGCTCCGGCGCTGTTCGGCATCGCGATGATGGACCACACCTGCCCGCCGTCGACGTGTTTCGCGGCCTACAACGCCTACGCCGGCGACAAGGACGTGCGCGTCTATGAGTTCAACGACCACGAGGGTGGCCAGGGCTTCTTCCTCGCCGACTCGTTCACCTGGTTGCGCACCGTGCTCGGCGACTGACCGCGCCTGACCTGCGGCGCCGCTGCAATGTTCAGCGCGCGACGCCCAGCGTCAACGCAAACACCCGGCCGGCACCGGCGCCGCGCAGCAGCCGCGCGACGACCGCGATCGTCCAGCCGGTGTCGGTGAGGTCGTCGACGAGCAGGATCGCCCGTCCGTCGAGCGCACCGACAAGACCCTGCACGTCGTACGACGACCAGATGGCGGCCAGCCGTTGGGCGCTGTTGTGCTGCCCCTCGGCGCGCGACGGACCCTCGTGCGCGACGCTGCCGAGCATTGGCAGGCGGCCGATCTCCGACAGCGAGCGGGCGAACGAGTCGACCAACTGCGGCCGGGACCGCGAGCCGATCGCGACGACGCCGGCCGGCCGCTCCGCCCATCCCCAGGAGGCGAGGACGTCGACGGCCGCCCGCACCAGGACAGGCGGCACGTCGCCGTCGGCACGCAACGCCTCGCGGACGCGGGAGCCGTGCCCCGGGTCGGTGAGGCGGGCGACCGCGCGACCCTCTTCGACCTGCTCCCCGGCGGGGATCTTGCCGCTGACGGGCACGCCCAGGACGGACATGGCCGACGGCCACATGCGGCGCGCATCGACGGACACGCCGGGCTTGGCGACCTGCTCGCGGGCCCGCGTGACCGCTGCCTCGTCGAGCGCGATCGCGGGGGCCACCCCCCGGCAGTTGTCACATCGACCGCAGTCGCCGGCGCCCGGGTCGTCGAGCTGCTCACGCAGGAACCGCATGCGGCAGCGGCCGGTGCCGATGTAGTCCACCATGGCCTGCTGCTCCGCCTGACGGACGAGCGTCACCTTCGCATAGCGCTCCGCGTCGTACGACCACTCCTGGCCCGTGGACTCCCAACCGCCGGTGACCCGGCGGACGGCGCCGTCCACGTCGAGCACTTTGAGCATCGACTCGAGCCTGCTGCGCGACAGGTCGACCCGCGGCTCCAGAGCGGCGGTGCTCTGCGGCTTGCCGGCGTCGGCGAGCGCGGCGAGCGCCTCGCGCACGGCGCGCTCGGGCGGGAAGCCGGTGGCGGCGAAGTAGTCCCAGACGGCGCGGTCCTCCTCGCCGGGCAGGAGGACCACCTGGGCCGAGTCGACGCCGCGACCGGCGCGGCCGACCTGCTGGTAGTAGGCGACCGGGCTGTTGGGCGCGCCGAAGTGCACGACGAACGCGAGGTCGGGCTTGTCGAACCCCATGCCGAGTGCGCTGGTCGCCACGAGCGCGCGCACCCGGTTGGTCAGCAGGTCATCCTCCGCGGCGAGCCGCTCCGCCTGCTCGGTCTGGCCGCTGTAGGCGCGGACGGCGTGGCCACGCTCCCGCAGGTAGGAGGCCACCTGCTCGGTCGCGGCGATCGTCAACGCGTAGATGATGCCGGACCCCTCCGTCTCGCGCAGGAACGCATCGAGCCAGGCGAGGCGGTGTGCCGTCGACGGCAACTGCGCCACCGACAGCGAGAGGCTTTCGCGATCGAGAGTGCCCCGCAGGACGACGACATCCGAGCCGGCACCGGTGCCGAGCTCGAGCACCTGGGCGACATCCTCGACGACGCGGGAGTTGGCGGTCGCCGTCGTCGCCAGGACGGGGATGCCCGGCGGCAACTCGCCGAGCAGCGTGCGCAGCCGGCGATAGTCGGGGCGGAAGTCGTGCCCCCAGTCGGAGATGCAATGCGCCTCGTCGACGACGAGCAGGCCGCAGGTGGCGGCCAGCTGGGGCATCACGTTGTCGCGGAACCCGGGGTTGTTGAGCCGCTCGGGGGAGACGAGGAGGACGTCGACCTCGCCGGCCCGCACAGCGTCGTACGTCGCGTCCCAGTCGGTCAGGTTGGTCGAGTTGACCGTGACGGCGCGCACGCCGGCCCGCTCGGCCGCCGCGATCTGGTTGCGCATCAAGGCGAGCAGCGGGCTGACGATGACGGTCGGGCCGCCGCCGGCCGCGCGCAGCAATGCGGTCGCGATGAAGTAGACGGCGGACTTGCCCCAACCGGTGCGCTGCACGACGAGCGCGCGCCGCCTGCCGACGACGAGGGCCTCTATCGCGGTCCACTGGTCCTCGCGCAGGGTCGCGCCAGGGCCGGCGAGCGCATGGAGCTGCGCTTCGGCGGCATCGCGGAGGGAGGTCTCGACCGGCATGCGCCGACCGTACGCCGGACGGGTGACACCGTGCGGCCGCGGGCGGCCAGGCTGTGGATGCGTTGGCGGACGATCTTGGGGTAGGTGCGGTCCGTGCCTACCCACACCCAGTCAGCCGGCGGTCCTGTCGCTGGCCTGTCCTCGCTCGTGCGCCTGGCCCTGTGCGCCGGCATCGGCGTCGGCGTCGGGATCGCCGCGGGCGCCCCGGCGAAATGGGACACCGCGATCCTGTGCGGCTGGATCGCCGGAGCGGGGATCCACAACCTCTGGCTGTGGCTGACGGTCCGCGGAATGGACCCCGCGGAAACCGCCCGGCACGCGGTGCGCGAGGACCCGGGGAAGGGCATCACGGACGTCGTCGTCCTCGTGGCCGCCGTCGCCAGTCTCCTCGGCGTCGGCATCGTCATCGCCAGCACGAGCTCGGCGCAGGGCTTGTCCAAAGCGCTACAGGTGGCAGTCAGCGTCGTGAGCGTCGCGACCGCGTGGACGCTCGTGCACCTGTCTTACACCCTCCGGTATGCACGGCTCTACTACACCGCCGACTCGGGCGGCGTGGACTTCCACGAAGACGACGCCAAGCCGCAATACATGGACTTCGCCTACCTGGCCTTCACGATCGGCATGACCTTCCAGGTGTCGGACACCGAGATCACCGCCAAGACGATGCGCAAGACCGTGCTCCACCACGCGATCCTCGCCTACCTTTTCGGCGCCGTCATCGTCGCGACAGTCGTCAACCTGCTCGCCGGGCTGTCCCGATAAGCATCGCCGGTGTCACGGCCCGCCGTCCCCGTCGCCGTCCCCTCCCGTCGGGGGCGCGCCGGCCTGCCCGGGCCGCGGAGCGCGGCGGTCCGTGCCCAACTTGCGGCGCTCAGGAAGGCCCTTCTCACGCCGGGTGAGGTCGATGAGACGGCGACGTTCCTCGGCGCGCTTGTCGTCGTCCTCGGGCGTGCCGCTCATGTTCGTGCCTTTCCGGGTCGACAGGGGTGAGGCCCGAGGATGAAGGTGGTCATCGAGCCCCGCCGGGTGCGTAGCAAGCGCAGACTAGCGATGTGGCCCGGACGCACGCCGTCGGCGTGCCGCGCCCGGGCCGCGACGGCGACACCACAGGAGGGTCGGCATGCCGGCATCAGTGATCACGCTGGGTCTGCTCACCAACCTCGTGGGCGGCGGCTATCACGGGGAGGTCATCGCAGCGATCGCGCGGACGGCGGCGGCCGTCGGTGCCCGGCTCATCGTGGTGCAGACACTCTCGGCCGGTCTCGCCGCCGACGCCCGCTCCGATCCCGGTGCACCGTTCCTGAAGGAGCCCACCGCCCACGCGCGGGTCGACGGCTGGCTCCTGATGCCCCTGACGGCACATGCCGACGCGCTCGAAGCCCTCGCGGCAAGAGGCGTCCCGATGGTCGGCATCAGCACGCCGATCCCGGGCGGGTCGATGGTGCTCCCGGACAACACCGCCGGCGCCCAGCTCGCCGTCGAACACCTGCTGGCACACGGTCACACGGCCATCGCCTTCGTCGGTTGCCTGCGCCAGAACGACATCCGGGCGCGCTACGACGCATACACGGCGGCGATGGGCGCTGCCGGCCTGACGACCTTGCTCTACGAGGCCACCGACAACCTGGAGTCGGGAGGCCGCATCGCGGCCGGCCTGCTGCTCGCCGACGGCGTGCCCTCGACGGCCGTGCTCGCCGCGACGGACCTCAACGCCCTCGCCGTGTCGGCCGTGTTGACGGAGCACGGGATGGTCCTGCCCGCCGACCAGGCGGTGGTGGGGTTCGACGACATCGAACGAGCGGGGCGCTCCGAGCCGCCGCTCACGACCGTCCGCATCTCCCACCAGACCCTCGCCGCGGAGGCGACCGTGCTACTCCTCGACCTCATCGGCGGCGCTCCCGAGCGTGCCGTCGCGCATCAGGTGGGGGCCGAGCTCATCGTCCGCGAATCGTGCGGCTGCGGCCCGGCGCCGACGTCGTACGACCCTGGACCGTTGACCACGTCGAGCCGCGACACGCTCCTGCGCGCCGTCGCCGAGGCGCTCGTGCCGCCCGACGCAGTTCCACTCGATGAAGCGGGCAGCCGCGCGCTGCACGACCTCGTGGACGCCATCGCCGACCTCATCGACTCCTCCGGCAAGCCAGGGTCGGCCGAGACCGAGGTCGTGCTCGCCGACCTGGTGAGAGCACTCTTCGCGCTCCACCCCGACCGCAGCGGGTTCGTCGGGGTCGTCTGCGCCCTCAAGCGATACGCCGACACCGTGCTCGACGCCGCCGGCGGCGACCACGGTCTCACCTCACGGCTGTTCGACACCGTGGTCGTCGCGGCTGCAGCGGTGTCCGAGATGCAGACACGCACCACCATCGCGGCCGGCGACAGCCTGAAATCGGCACTGTACGAGCAGTACGAAGTCGTCCTCAATCTGTTGCGCAGCGTCGATGAAGACCCTCGCCAGCTCCTGTGGGTGCGCGGGACCGACATTCGCTCGGCCTGCCTCGGGCTCTGGTCCGGTCAGTCGCAGCCGCGCTCGCTGCACATCCCGTCGGTCGTCGGGGCCACGGTCCCGATCGACGCCGTCGTCGGCTCCGTCGTGACCGTCGACCGTTTCCCGCCGCAGGAGTTCCTCGACGACATGCGCTCGGAGCGCGGCGAGGTGCTCTTTGTCCTGCCGGTGCTGGTCAACAGCAGCGACTGGGGGCTGTTTGCCCTGACGACCGTCATCGACGGCGGCGCCCGACTGCCGCGCGAGACCTTCAACTACTGGACCGCACTGCTCGCGGTCGCCCTCGACCAGCGGGCGCTGCTCGGCTCGCTCCGGGAGCGCGGTGCGGCCCTCGCCGAGAGCTATCACCGCGAGCGGGACCTCGCCGCGGAGATCCGGCAGCGCGAGGTGCGCTATGCGCTCGCCTCGGCGGCCGCGAGCGATGGTCTCTGGGACTGGGACGTGGTGAAGGGATCGCTGTTCTGGAGTCCACGGCTGCGCGCGATCCTCGGCTTCGACGAGGTCGCGCACGATTCGTCCGTGCACGACTGGTTCGCCCTGGTCCACGGCGACGACCGCGCGCACCTCCGCGCGCAGCTCGATCGCCGCCGCGTCGAGTCCCCGGCCCGCATGGAGCACGAATACCGGATGATCCGGGCCGACGGCAGCGTCATCTGGGTGCTCGTCCGCGCGATCGATGTGCGCGACGGCGACGACGTCGTCATCCGCATCGTCGGGTCGTTGACGGATGTCACGGAACGCAAGGTGCTCGAGGAGCAGTTGCGACAAGGCGCGTTGTACGACGCGATCACCGGCCTGCCCAACCGGACGCTGTTCGTCAGCCAGCTCGAGACGGCGGTCGCGCAGGCGCGGCGCTCACCCGAGAGTGAGTTCGTCGTGCTGTTCCTCGATCTGGACGGTTTCAAGGTGGTCAACGACAGCCTGGGGCACACCATCGGCGACCTGCTGCTCAAGGAGGTCGGCGCACGGTTGCGCATGGTGCTGCGCGACGGGGACACGGGGGCGCGCCTCGGCGGCGACGAGTTCGCGGTCCTGCTGGCCGGCGTGCGCCTTGCCGACGTGCAGCCCGTCGTCGCCCGGCTGCAGGAAGCGCTCCTGGCGCCGTTCGACATCGACGGTCACCACGTCGTGGTCAGCGCCAGTGTCGGCGTCGCCGGCGGGGGTGGCGGCGTGCAGGATCCCCAGGCTGCGGAAGACATCATCCGCGACGCGGACATCGCCATGTACCGCGCCAAGTCGACCGAACGCGGCACGTTCGCGGTCTTCGACGTCGCCATGCACGAGAGGGCCGTCTCGCGCCTGCGCACGGAGGTGCAGCTGCGCAACGCGATCGCGGTCGGCGGGCTCGAGGTGCACTATCAGCCAGTCGTCGATCTCGACAGCGGTGCCGTGCGGCGACTGGAGGCCCTCCTGCGCTGGCGTCACCCCGACCGCGGGCTGCTGCTGCCCGGTGATTTCCTTGCCGTGGCTGAAGAGTCCGGACTGCTCATCCCCATCGGCCGGTGGCTGCTCAACGAGTCGTGCCGTGAGCTCGCGCAGTGGCGCGCAGCGGGCCTGTGCTCCGACGACCTGTCGGTGAGCGTCAACGTCTCCCACCGCGAGTTCTGGCACGGCGGTCTCGTCGACAGCGTGCCGGCGGCTCTCGCGACCGCGGGGCTGCCCGCCGGCGCGCTCACGCTGGAGATCACCGAGGGCGTCATCATGGATCAGCCGGATCAGGCACTGCGGGCGCTGATCCAGTTGCGCGACGCCGGTGTCTTGCTGCACGTCGACGATTTCGGGACCGGCTACTCGTCCCTGCAGTCGCTGCACCGCTTCCCGATCCACGCCCTGAAGATCGACCAGTCGTTCGTCGCCGACATCACGACCGACCCGCGCAGCCTCGAGTTGATCCGCATCATCGTGCTGATGGCCGCCAACCTCGACGTGGCCGTCATCGCCGAGGGGATCGAGTCCCTCGAGCAACGCGATGCCCTCGTCGCGCTCGGTTGCGTCGAGGGGCAGGGTTTCTGGTATTCGGCGGCCCTGCCGGGCGACGAGGTGTGCGTGCTGCTCGACAAGCGCCTGCCCGTGGCAGGCGCCCCGGAGCCGCGACTCGCGGACGCCCACGGCGTAAGCAGCCCGTAAGCACCGCCTCCTCGCAATCACTGTCCGCGGGGCGGACAATCAGCGGGTGACCGACGCTCCCGCCGCCGCCGTGGCGAGCCGGCGCGCCGCCGCCGTGGCGAGCCGGCGAGCCGGCGCCCTCATCGGGCTGCTGTCCGTGGCGGCCTTCCTCGCAAGCGCGCAACTGGCGGCCGTCTTCTCGGGCCGTTCGAGCGCGCCTGTCCTCGCCGTCGGCGCCGGTTTCGTCGACCACACGCCGCAATGGCTCAAGGAGTTCGCCGCCACCACGTTCGGCACCAACGACAAGGCCGTGCTGATCAGCGGCATCTTCGTCGTGATCGCGCTCGTCGCCGCGACCGTGGGCGTCTTGTCGAGGCGCCGGCCCTGGCTGGGCACAGCCGGGATCCTGGCGCTCACGGTCATCGCGGGACTGGCGGCGCACGGTCGCCCCGACGCCGGCCGCGCCGCGCCCCTGCCCGCCGTCGCCGGGGCCGTCGCCGCGCTCATCGCCTTCCGGCTCCTGTCCCGCGCCGGCACGCCGCGGGTCCCGCGGGAGACGCTCGAGCAGTTCGGCGCGCGGACGCTCGCCGGCGAGGCCGCCCCGGCCGCCGCCGGCCCCGACCGCCGGCGCTTCCTCGTCACCAGCGGGGGCGTCGCGGTAGGCGCCGTCGTCGCCGGGTTGGTCGGGGTGCGGACGTCCCGGAGCGCGGCCGCCGCCGGGGCCTCTCGCGACGCGGCGGCCGCCCAGTTCGCGACGCGCAGCGCTGCTCGGACACCCACCGCGCCCGCGTCGGCGTCCGCTGCCACCACGGGGGCGCAGCTCGACGTACCAGGCCTGTCGCCGTTCTTCACACCCAACAAGGACTTCTACCGCATCGACACGGCACTCAGCGTGCCGGAGATCGACGCGTCGAAGTGGTCGCTGCGCATTCACGGCATGGTCGACAAGGAAGTGCGGCTGACGTACGCGCAGTTGCAGGCGATGACGGCCGTCGAGCACGACGTGACGCTCGCGTGTGTCTCCAACCCCGTCGGCGGCGACCTCATCAGCAACGCGCGCTGGACCGGCGTGCTGCTGGCGGACGTGCTCGCCAAAGCCGGTGTCCACCCGGGCGCGACGCAGCTCCTCACGACGTCGGCCGACGGGTGGACGGCCGGCACTCCCACCGCGGTGGTGCTCGACGGCCGCGCGGCGATGCTCGCGTACGGCATGAACGGCGAGCCGCTCCCCGTCGAGCACGGCTTCCCGGTGCGCATCGTCGTGCCCGGGCTCTACGGCTATGTCTCCGCGACGAAGTGGCTGACCGACATCGAGCTCACCACCATGGAGGCCAAGGGATACTGGATCACCCGCGGGTGGTCGCAGGACGGGCCGGTCAAGACGCAGTCGCGCATCGACGTCCCGAATGGGAAAAACCCTGCCCGGGCAGGGAAATCGCCCATTGCCGGCGTCGCCTGGTCACAGCACACGGGCATCGCGAAGGTCGAGGTCAGCATCGACGACGGGCCGTGGCTCGAGGCGCGACTGGCGGGCGAGGATGTGACGGACACATGGCGGCAATGGGTGTACGACGGGTGGAACGCGTCACCCGGTCAACACACGCTGCGGGTGCGCGCGACGGACCGCACCGGCTATGTGCAGACCGGCGCGACCGCCGACGTCGCGCCCGACGGGGCGACCGGCTATGACGAACGCACGGTGCAGGTGCACTGACCCGCGGCCGGTCATTCCGCCGCGAGGAGGCGGGCGCGTTCGGCCTCGACGTCGAACTCGGCGACCGGCCATTGCGGGTCCATGGCCTGCAGCTGCTCGATGAGCAGGCGCGTCACGGCCCAGTTGCGATACCACTTGCGATCGGCAGGGACGACGAACCACGGGGCGGCGTCGCTGTTGCACCGTGCGATGGCGACGTTGTAAGCCTCCATGTAGTCGTTCCAGTAGGCACGCTCGTCGATATCCGCACCCTTGAACTTCCAGTGCTTGTGCGGGTTGTCGAGCCGCGCGACGAGCCGCGCCTTGGATTCCTCGCGGGAGATGTGCAGGAAGCACTTGAGGATCGTCGTGCCGCCGGCGGCGAGCTCGTCCTCGAACCGGTTGATCTCGGCGTACCGCCGCTGCCACTTCGCCTCCGGCACCAGGTTGTGCACGCGCACGATGCCGACATCCTCGTAGTGCGAGCGGTCGAACACGCCGATCATCCCGGGGGCCGGGGCGTGGCGGCGGATGCGCCAGAGGAAGTGGTGCGCGAGCTCCTCGGTCGTCGGGGCGCCGAACGCCGCGATGGAGCAGCCTTGCGGGTTGACCTCGCCCAGCACATGACTGACAGTGCCGCCCTTGCCCGCGGTGTCCATGCCCTGCAGGACGAGCAACACGCTGCGGTGGCCGCCGGCGGAGTGGCCCTCGGCGAACAGGCGCTCCTGCAGGTCCGCGAGCAAGGCGACCTCACCGGCCCGGGCGGCCTCCGCCTGCGCTTTGCCGCCCTCGAAACCCGGGGTCGACCGGGGGTCGACCGCATCGAGATCGTGAGTCGTCGCGGGAACGCGCAGCAGGTCGCTCAGCCGCACGAGGTGGTTCGTCACATGGCCTCCAGCCTGAGTCGCGATCGTAGTCGTTCCCGCCCCCGGCACCGCGGGACGGCACACTGTGGTCATGACCAACGCCGATTCCGCGCGGCCCGACCCCGACCCCGACGGCGACGGCGACGGCGACGGCGACGGCGAGCTCAACCCGCCGCTGCTGTTCGACCTGCGCACGCAACTCGGCGGCCCCCGCGGGATCTTCGACTCCAGCCTGCCGGGCCTCGTCATGACGGTCAGCACTCTTTTCACTTCCGTGTGGCGAGCGATCGTCATTTCGTTGCTCGCGGCCGCGCTGCTCGCGGTGTTTCGGCTCGTGCGCCGTGAGCCGGTGCGCCAGACGGCAATGAGCCTAGGTGGCATCGTGCTGTGCTACCTGCTGGCGCGGTCCACAGGCACTGCGAAGACGTTCTTCCTGCCGGGGATCCTTTTCAACGGTGGATACATGCTCGCGATACTGGTCAGCCTGCTCGCTCGCCGGCCTCTCATCGGCTACCTCGCGGCCATGCTCGACGAGCGCTTTCAGCATTGGCAGGCGCATCCCCCGTTGCGCCGGGCAGCCACGCGGGCCACTGTGCTGTGGCTGGTGGTATTCGGGCTGAAGTTCGGTGTTGTCGGCGGCCTCTATCTGCGCGACCGCGCCGACCTGCTGCCCGCCACGCGTCTCGCGCTGGGGCTGCCGCTGTATGTCGCCGCCATCGGCGTGACGGTGCTGTTGTTGCGCTCCCACGCGCAGGAGCACACGCCGCCGTCCTGACACTGCATCCGCGGGGGTCGCGCGTCGATGACCGTGCGTGAGCAGAGTCGAGAACTCCTCCACCTCGACGACCAGCGGGGACGCCGGCGGTGTCTGTCCTGTGAGACACCTCTCACTCGTTCATGGACCCGCTGATCGGAGCGAAGCGAACGCTGCCGTCGGCGGTCGGTGCCAGCCAGCCGGCCACGCTGCGCACCGCAATCGGCGCTCCGGGCACCCGATAGCACGGTTCGTACACGACCGCATCCTCGCCCTCGCGCGGACCGTCGGCGAGGTGCGCCAGCCCGTACACCATGTATTCGCCGCCCTTGTAGTGGCGGTATCGGCCCGGTGGCACCCGGTCGCCCGGCCGCCCCCACGGTCGGAGAAGTCCGTCGGTCATGGCGACATTTTGGACCCGAGCCGCGGCGCGCCCCCGGATGGGCTGACATCGGGCGCACATCTGGTTACCGTCAGCCGGGCGGCGACCGCCGCGGCCGGACGGGAGTGCCGATGAGCGACGCACAACTGACTGTCGGTGTGCTGCGCGAGTCGATGCCCGGCGAACGACGCGTCGGGCTCGTCCCCGATGGCGCCGTGACCCTCGCGAAGGCCGGCGCGACGGTGCTCGTCGAGACGGGTGCCGGCATGGGTGCGTTCTTTCCCGACGCCGCCTACGAGTCGGCGGGGGCGGAGGCCGTCGACCGGGCCGAGCTGCTGGAACGCAGCGACGTCGTCCTGTGTCTGCGCACGCCGGACGACCCTGCCGGCATGCGGGCCGGCCAGGTGCTGATCGGCATGCTCGCCCCGTTGCTCGACGCATCCGGCATGGCTGCCCTCGCCGCGCGCGGCGTCACGGCGATCAGCCTCGACCGACTGCCGCGCACGCTGAGCCGCGCGCAGTCCATGGACGCGCTGACCAGCCAGGCCAACATCGCCGGCTACAAAGCGGTCCTCGTTGCGGCGGGCAGCTACACGGGTTACTTTCCGATGCTCATGACGGCAGCCGGCACGGTGCGCCCGGCGGTGGTCCTCGTTCTCGGCGCTGGGGTGGCGGGCCTGCAGGCCATCGGCACGGCGCGCCGTCTGGGAGCGATCGTGCACGGGTACGACGTGCGACCCGAGGCACGCGGTGACATCGAGTCCCTCGGCGGCAAGTTCCTCGACCTCGGAGCACACTCGGTGGCGTCGCAAGGCGGCTACGCGCGGGCGCTCACCAGCGAGGAAACCCGAGCGCAGCAAGAGTCTCTCGCCGCCGCGATCGCCAAGAACGATGTCGTCATCACCACCGCGCAGGTGCCCGGGGCCCGGCCGCCGGTGCTGGTCACCGCCGATGCCGTCGCGGCCATGCGCTCGGGCTCCGTCATCGTCGACCTGGCCGCCGGCCCGCTCGGGGGCAACGTCGAGGGATCGCAACCGGACGCGACGATCGTCACGGACAACGGGGTCACGATCATCGGCGCCGGCAACCTCCCGTCGACGATGGCGGCCGCTGCCTCGACCGCCTACTCCCGCAACATCTCCGCCCTGCTGGCGCACCTGCGCTTCAGTGGCAATCTGGCGATCGATCCCACAGACGAGATCCAGGCGGGCGTCGTCATCACGCACGGCGGCGCTGTCGTCAACGCGGCCACCGCCGCGCTGCTCAACCCCGGAGGCGCGTCATGACCCCAGCGTTGTTCGCCGATCTGTCCGTGTTCGTGCTGGCGCTGCTCGTCGGCATCGAGGTGATCAGCAAGGTGCCCGCGACGCTGCACACCCCGCTCATGTCCGCCGCCAACGCGATCCACGGCATCGTCGTGGTCGGCGCCATGATCGTGGCGGCGGCAACGGACACGGTCGGCGGCTATGTCCTCGCGTTCGTCGCCGCGGTGTTCGCCGCGATGAACGTGGTCGGCGGCTACGTGGTGACGGACCGCATGCTCGGGATGTTTCGCCAACGGCCGACGGCACGGGGACCGGCTGCACAGGCGTCGGCTCCACAGGCGTCGGCTCCACAGGCGTCGGCTCCACAGGCGTCGGCTCCACAGGCGTC
>CAXSDE010000009.1:9156-12123 GCA_964236265.1 uncultured bacterium | reverse complement strand
GGCCGCCTCGGCAGACGAGCTGCCCGCGGCAGTCGAGGCGCCGGCCGCGACGAGGGCCGGCGCATGAGTGGCTTCGACAGCGTCACGCACCTGGTCTACCTCGCCGTGGCTGCCTGTTTCGTGCTCGGCCTGCACTTCATGAATTCTCCAGCGACGGCCCGCCGCGGCAGTCAGCTGTCCGCCGCGGCGATGACACTGGGCATCCTCACGACCGTTGTCGTGCTGGCGAAGGCGCGCGTCATCACCGGCACGGGCGTCGCGGTGCTCGCGAGTGGTCTGCTCGTCGGTGCGGCCGCCGGTCTGTGGATGGCACGCACTGTGCAGATGACGCAGATGCCGCAACTCGTCAGCCTTTTCAACGCGGCCGGTGGCGGCGCGGCGACGCTCGTCGCGTTCGTGGCGATCCTCGCCGAGCCCGGCGGCATCAACCACGCCAGCACCACCGTCGTGGTCGCCACCCTCCTCGACGTCGCGATCGGCTGCATCACGTTCAGCGGGTCGATCATCGCGGCGGGCAAGCTGCACGGGGTCATTCCCGGACAGCCGCTGATCTTCCCGGGCTCGCGACTCGTCAGCATCGGCCTCGCGCTGGTGGTCGGCGGCGGAGCGGTCGCGCTGCTCACCGGCCACGGCGGCATGCCCGTGCTCGTCGCCATCGCCCTTGCGGCACTGGGTTTCGGCGTCATGATGGTGCTCCCGATCGGCGGCGCCGACATGCCCGTCGTCATCTCGTTGCTCAACGCGTTCACCGGCATCGCCGTCGCCATGGCGGGGTTCGCCCTCGACCGCTTCGGTCTCGACAGCCTCGTCCTCATCACGGCCGGTGCGCTGGTCGGCGCCTCGGGCGGCATCCTCACGAAGCTGATGGCCGACGCGATGAACCGCTCGCTGCTGGCCATCATGCTGGGCGGCTTCGGCACGTCGGACACGTCCGTCGGCATCGTCGCGGCGGGCTCCGGCGCGCCGGTGCGGCAGTCGTCCGCCGACGACATCGCCATCCAGCTCGCGTACGCCGAACGTGTCGTCATCGTGCCCGGCTACGGGCTGGCCGCCGCGCAGGCCCAGCACGAGCTGGTAGCGCTCGCCAACGCGCTCGAGGCACATGGTGTGAGCGTGTCGTACGCGATCCATCCCGTCGCCGGTCGCATGCCCGGACACATGAACGTGCTGCTCGCGGAGGCGAACGTGTCCTATGAAGCCATGCGCGACCTGGACGAGGCCAACGCCGAGCTGCCCATCGCCGACGTGGCGCTGATCGTCGGCGCCAACGATGTCACCAATCCCGCGGCGCGACGGCCCGGCTCCCCGATTTTCGGCATGCCGATCCTCGATGTCGACAAGGCTCGGAGCGTGCTCGTCATCAAGAGGTCGATGGGCCACGGCTATGCCGGGCTGGACAACGAGCTCTACAACGATCCGAAGACCGGGATGTTCTTCGCGGACGCGAAGGCCGGCCTCGCGTCGCTGTCGGCGGCGCTGAAGGAGTACGTGCACTGAACGACCCCGCCGCCGCCGGCAGGCAACGCACAAACGGCCGGGCTCAGCGCCCGGCCGTCGTGCACACGGATGACTAGACGGTCAGCGGCTCCGACGTGGTGCGCACGTCGGGCAGCCGGATCTCGACGCGACGCGCGTGCCGGACTCCGAGGGCGGTCAGCGCGAGGAGCAGCAAACCGGCGACGAGCGCGGCCCACGCGGCGATGAGCGCGAGGTTGCCCATGGTGTCGAAGGCATACGCGTTGAGGAGCAGGCCGCGGAGCGTCTCGCCGCGGAACAGCGTCTGCACCTGGCCGGCCAGCGCCGTGTCGGTCGGGGTCGCCTGCGCGAGCGCGCTCACCTCGGAGTAGGTCTTGCCGTCGGCCACCTTGGCCAGGTGCGCCTTGATGTAGTGGTCGGCGAAGGCCTTCGCCTGGTCACCCGTCGTCATGGTCTGTCCCGCGTACTTGGCCATGACCGCCTGGTCCGCGGGCGGCAATGACGTCAGACCGCCGGAACCAGCGGCGGGGAAAGTGATGTTCTGCTCGGTGAGCTGCTGCGCGACCTGGCTGTGGACGTAGCCGTGCGCAACGAACAGGAGGGCGGCACCGCCCAAGCAGACGGCGGCAACCACGGCTCCGACGGCGGAGACGAGGCGGTCGATGACACTTCTGTTCATGGGTTCTCCTCAGGAGGGGCAGTGCCACCACGCTAGGAGCGCGCCGGTCGCCTGCGTCCCTGCCAAAGGTCCTGTCCCGTCCGCCGGAAGACACCTTCCCGGCTCGCCTCATCCTCCAGGATGACCTGCGGATCACCCGGTCGACCGTCGTACGCTGACGATCTTGACTTCTACCGTCCTCCTCAACACCAACAGGAGGACGACATGATCCAGGTACGAGGACTCACCAAACGGTCCGGCGACAAGGTCGCCGTCGACGCCATCACCTTCGACGTGCTGCCCGGCCGCGTCACCGGTTCCTCGGCCCCAACGGGGCCGGCAAGTCGACGACGATGCGCGCGATCGTCGGGCTCGACCCCCCGACGGCCGGCACCGTGACGATCGACGGGAAACGCTACGGCGATCTGACGGCGCCCCTGACCAAGGTCGGTGCACTGCTCGAGGCGAGGGCCACGCACCCCGGCCGCAGCGCGCGCAACCACCTCGCCTTCCTCGCGTCGGCGAGCGGCATCAGCCGTGGGCGCATCGACGAGGTGCTCGCTCTCGTCGGGCTCACCGACGTCGTCCGGCATCGAGCCCGGCGTGGGGCTGACCGTCTACCGCGTCGTGCAGGAGTCGCTCACCAACACGCTCAAGCACGCCGGTCCCGGGACGGCCGTGGAGGTGTCCGTGGAGCACCTTCCCGGCCTGGTGCACGTGACCGTGGCCGACGAGGGGCCCGGCGCGGGAGCCGGCGAGGGGCCGAGCGAGGGGCCCGGCGAGGGGCCCGGCGAGGGGCCCGGCGAGGGGCCCGGCGAGGGGCCCGGCGAGGG
>CAXSDE010000009.1:0-9056 GCA_964236265.1 uncultured bacterium | reverse complement strand
GCCCGGCGACATCGAGGACGGGCGCGAGAGCGGCCACGGGCTGATCGGCATGCGGGAACGCGTCAGCATGCTGGACCGTACGTTCGCGGCGGGGCAGTCGCGGCCCTGCGGGTGGCGGGTCGATGTCACCGTCCCCGTCGCCGCTGGGTCCGGAGGTCTCGCGTGATCCGACTGCTGCTCGTGGACGACCAGCTGATGCTGCGGATGGGCTTTCGCATGGTGCTCGAGGCGCAGGACGACATGACGGTCGTCGGTGAGGCGGGCAACGGCGCCGAGGCCGTGACGACGGTCGCGGACGTGCGGCCCGACGTGGTGCTCATGGACGTGCGCATGCCGTTGCTCGACGGTGCCGAGGCGACGCGCCGGATCGTCGCCACGCACCCCGACGTGCGCGTGCTGATCCTGACGACGTTCGACCTCGACGAGTACGTGGTCGCGGGGCTGCGGGCGGGTGCGAGCGGTTTCCTGCTGGAGGACGTGCCGCCGCCCGACTCCTGTCCGCCATCCGTGTCGTGGCGGCGGGGGATGCCGTCGTTGCGCCGACCGTCACGCGCCGGCTTCTCGAGCGGTTCCTCGGTGGCGCATTTACGACGGTGGCGACGCGGGACGAGGGCATCGGGGCGCTGACGCAACGGGAGCGGGAAGTGTTGGTCCTCATGCCGCGCGGCTGTCCAACACCGAGATCGCGGGCCGGTTGTTCGTGTCGGAGGCCACCGTGAAGACGCACGTCGCCCACAACCTCGCCAAGCTCGACGTGCGCGACCGCGTGCAGGCGGTGTTCCGGGCGTACGACGCCGGGGGTCGTCCGGGCCGGCGAAACTGTCGACTGACCGTCCGCCGGTCTGTCCGGCCGTCGGCGGGACATGAGCGGCGTCGGTCAGCTCCCGCTGACGGCGTCGTGCACGTGCAGGAACGCCGCGGTCCGGAACTGCACGCTGTGCCGGCTGAGACGGCGCTTCTGCGCAAAGCCGTAGGTGTCGGAGACGTAGGCGTCCTCGCTCACGACGATGCTGTCGGCGGTGACCTGCTCCACATACGCGACGTGACCGTACGTGCCCGCGTCCCACTCGGCAATCGCACCCACCGCAGGATCGTGGTCGACGCGGATCCCGGCCGCCCGCGCTTTGTCGTCCCACAATTTGGCGTCGCCGATGGGGCCGGCCCACGGCTTGGTCGCGCCGTTGCGACGGAGGCGGTAGGCGGCATAGCTCACGCAGTTGTGACCGGGGCCCCAGGATCCCCACACGGACTGGCCGCGGAAACCGCTGGACGCGACACAGCGGAAGGACTCGCTCTGGCACAGGACGGCGGCCCGAGTGGACGTCGCCGAGGCGGGCCCGACGCAGGAGAGCGTCGTCGCGACGACGGCCACGGTCGTCAGTGTGACGAGCGTACGACGCATGACGGACCCCTCCCCTGGGCTTGCGAGGAGTCGAAATTAATGGGTGTCCGCGCTTCTTGTCATTTATCACGCAGCGTCGACAGAGCATCCACAGACAGTGGAGCGCGGCTCTGCGGGTCGCTGGGAAGTGCCGGGGGTTTCCTCCGATCGGCGCAATGCGCACTCCTGAGTTCTGTGCTCCGTCACCGGTCGGCCGCACCACGCGGCCGGTTCATCCGACATCACGATTTGGTAACGGTTGCCACGGGGCGGTCGTTGTCACGACTGGAGACGTGGCCCGGCGTCCGCGCGTCTGTGGAAACGGGCATCCGTGTCAGCCCGGCTCGACCGCCGCCGGCTCGACCGCCGCCGGCTCGGCGCCGGTCGCCGCCTCGTAGGCGGGCGGCGTCCACGCCAGCTGCACCAACTCCGGCTGCATGCCGCGCCGCACGAAGACACCGCGACCGTTCGGCTGCGGGCCGGGCGGCACGCCGTGCAGCAGCGCCCCCTCGCCGCGCGAGCCCGACAGCAGCAGGCCGGGACTGCCGACCTCGAGCAGTCGCTGCAGGACGGGCTCGTAGGTGGCCCGGCTCGCACCTGCCGCGCGCCGCGCAACCACCACGTGCAGCCCGATGTCTCGCGCATGCGGAAGGAGGTCCTCGAGCGGCTCGAGCGGATTGAGGCCCGAACGCGTCGTGACCAGGTCGTAGTCGTCGACGACGACGACGACCTCGGGGCCGCGCCACCACGTGCGCGCGCGCAGGTCCTCCGGACTGACATCGGGTCCGGGCAGCCGGTTGCGGACCGCCGACGCCACCTCCTCGAGGACCGACTCGGCTCCGGTCGGCGACCCGACGTACGCGGCCAGGTAGGGATCGGGCACCTCGCCGAGCAGCGAGCGTCGGTAGTCGACGACCGCGAGAAGCAACTCGTCAACGGTGTGCGTCGCCACGAGGCCGCGCACCAGCGTGCGCAGGAACGCGGTCTTGCCGGACTCCGAGTCACCGAAGACGACGAAGTGCGGGTCGGTCCCGAACAGGTCGAGCGACGCCGTCCCGAGATCGCCTGCGCGCATACCGAAGGGCACCCCCGGCTCGCCGGAGGGCGCCAGCTGCGCCACCCCCAACTGGTGCGGCAGCACGCGCACCCGCGGCACGCTGACGCCGCCCGAGCGCTCCTGCACGTGCGCCACCGCCTCGGTCAGCGCCTCGGGCAGGTCCTCGATGCCGTCGTGACCGTCCAAGCGGGGCAGGGCAATCTGCACGAACTTCCCGTCCGCGGTGAGGCCGCGGCCGACCGGCGCGCTGACCAACCTGTCCTGGGACTTGCGGTCGACCCGCGACTCGAACGAGTCGCCGATCCGCAGCTCGATGCGCCCCCGCAGCGCGTTCGCCAGTGCGGGGCGGATCTCCGACCAGCGGTTGGCTGTGACGACGACGTGAAGCCCGTAGCCGAGGCCGCGTGAGGCCAGCTCGGTGACGAGCGCCTCCGCGTCGGGCAGCTCCTGGCGCAGGGCGGCCCAGCTGTCGATGACGAGCACGATGTCGGCCGCCGGCTCCCCGGGCAACTCGCCATCCGCCACGAGCCGGCGCAACTGCCCGGCGCTGTCGATGCCGAGCCGCCGGTAGAGCTCCTCGCGCCGGACGAGGAGCGTGTAGATCTCCGCCAGGGTGCGCTGCACGCGTTCGGGGTCGAAGCGGCCCGCGACTGCTCCCACGTGCGGCAGCTCTTCGAGGGCCCGCAGGCCGCCGCCGCCGTAGTCCACGCAGTAGAAAGCGAGCTCACGCGGAGTCTGCGTGAGCGCACCGGCGAGGATCAGGGACCGCAACGCCGTTGTCTTGCCGGTCTGGGGAGCACCGACGATCGCGAGGGACGACGCGGCGTCGGCGAGGTCGAGCACCAACGGCTCGACACGTTGCTGGTCCGGCAGGTCCACGATGCCGACCGGCACACCGAGGGGCCGGCGGTCCGTCAGGAGCCGCAGGACAGCATCGATGGGGACGCGCGCGGCGAGCGGCGGCACCCAGACCTGATGCACCTGCGCGTGCACGGGATGGATGCGCGAAACGAGGATGTCGAGCTGCGTCGGTGCGCGGGCCGCGCCGTCGTCGGGAGCGCCGACCGACGCGGGCTTCGCCGAGTCGAGGAGGTCGCCGACGCCGTTGTAGAGCGTGTAGGGCAACGGATGGGCACTCGCCGCGGGCACGTCCCGGCGGTCGCCATCGCTCCGGTACGGCGCGGAGACGTACGCGGCCTTGAACCTGCGGAAAACGCTCGTGTCGACGCGCAGGAAGCCGGATCCCGGGACGGGCGGCAACTCGTACGCGTCCGCCACTCCGATCACGTCACGGCTCTCCGCGGCGCTGAACGTCTTCAAACCGATGCGGTAACTCAGGTGCGACTCGAGACCACGGATGCGGCCGGTTTCCAAGCGCTGGCTGGACAACAGCAGGTGGATGCCGATCGACCGGCCGATGCGGCCGATGGCGACGAACAACTCCGCAAATTCCGGCTTGGCGGTCAGCAACTCGCTGAACTCGTCGACGATGACCACCAGACTCGGCAGTGCCGGCAGGTCCTCGCCCGCGTCCTGGCGGCGGTGGTAGACGTGCAGGTTGGGCAGGTTTCCTGCTGCCTTGAGCTGCTCCTGACGGCGCCGCATCTCGCCGTACAACGCATCCTTCATGCGATCGACGAGCGCCAGATCGTCCTGCAGGTTGGTGATCATGCCGGCGACGTGGGGCAGCGGGTCGAGGCCGGCGAAGGCGGCGCCACCCTTGAAGTCGACGAGCACGAAAGCGAGGCGGTCCGGCGGGTGCGTCACGGCGAGAGAGGTGACGAGGGTGCGCAACAACTCGGACTTGCCGGACCCGGTGGCGCCGACGACAAGGCCGTGTGGCCCCATGCCGCCGAGCGCAGATTCCTTGAGGTCCAGCACGAGGGGGAGCCCGTCCTCGCCGACGCCGATCGCCGCGCGCAGGAACGACCGGGGCGTCAGATCAGCCCAGCGCTCCAGCGGGTCGAAGCTCTCGATGTCAGTGATGCCGACGAGGTCGGGCAGGCCCATGTCGGCCCGCAACGCGTCGGAGTCGGCGGCGCTGTCGACACCGTACGGCGCGAGGTCGCGGGCGAGTGCCTCGAGTTGCGGCGGCGTCAGCGCGTCGGCGCGCACGGCGGCGGACGGGGACGGCGGGGACGGCGGACCACTCGGGTCCTCGATCGACACCCCACCGGCGGACACCCGCAGCCGCAGGTCCACGTGGCCCGGCTCGAGCCGCTGCACGCCGACGAGATGGATGACGGTGACGCGCGCCGTCTGCGGCCGGATGCTCGGGTCACCGAGGTCGAACGCCATGCCCGCCGCCGACTCGTCGTCGACGACGATGACGAGATGCCGGCTCTCGGCGGCAGCCCCGCGTTCGCGTTGCGTGGCTGCAGAAAGCCGCTGTTCGAGGTCGGCGCTGAGCAGGTGGCGCAGCGCGGTCGGGCTCTCCGCGACAAGGCGCTGCGGCAGCGGCCCGTCGGCGCCCCGGTCCCACACGCTGTGCGGCAACCACTTCGCCGCGGTCCACTCGTCGCGGTGCCGCGGCGACACGCACACCGCGATCGTCAGATCGTCCGGGCTGTGCCACGTCGCGAGTTGCGCGAGCAACGCGCGCGCCAGCCCACGGCCGGCGCGGGTGTCCCCGCAGATCGACAACACCCCCACGCGGCGCAGGTCGATCGTGATCGGCACATCGGGCACGAGGCGCTGCGCCGCGAGCAGTTGGCGGATCGACGACTCGCACACCGCGTCGGGTCGCTGCAACGGGTCCCGCGACGACGGGCGTTCGACGACGAGCGCCGGCGTCGCGTCGCCGAGGCCGAGCCGCACGACGAGGAAGTCGTCGTCCTCGGGCCGGCGCTCCCACACGCGGGTGTCGTCGCCCGCGACGTCCAGCAACGCCGCGGGGTCGGGGTGGCGGTACCACTCGACGGCGATCTGCTGCGCCCGCGCCTGCCGCATCCGGTCGCGGAGCCGTTCGAGGAAGTCGAGGTAGCGCGCGCGGTCCCGGGCGAGCCGCCGCTTCGGCAATCCACGTTGGACGACGAACAGCGCCACACCGACGGTGATCGCCGCGAACAGAAACACCGAGCCGGCCGCGATCGTGATGGGCCGCGGGTTGGCCAGCATGAAGACCATGGACCCTGCCGCGCCGACAACGGGGATGAGCACCTGCACCGCGGACTGCGTCGTGCTCTGCGGCTCCTGCTCACGCGGCGGCTCGGGCAGCGACACCTCGTCGGCGTCGAGCGGCGGCGGCTGGCGTCGCGGCGGCCGGTGCAGCGTGCGGGACGGCACGGGCGGACTCCTTCGCGATCGGGCGCTCAAGGGAGGGTAACCCGCGCGGACCGCCGGCTCCCGGCAAACATGTGCGCGCCGACCCGCCCCCCGCCGCCCTAGGATTCAGCGCATGTCCAACCGGCAAGTGCGGCTCACGGTCGTCGGCTCCCGTCGCTCGCTCGACCTCGCTGTGCCGGCCGGTGTCGCGATCGCCATCCTGATGCGCGACCTGTTGACACTCGCCGACGAGCTGCGCGACGGCGACTCGCCGCGCGCGTGGGGCCTCGCGCGCCTCGGCCAGGGCCACCTGCCGCCGGAACGGTCGTTGCGCGACATCGGCGTCGCCGACGGCGAGACGCTCTACATCCGCGAGCTGCGCCGCGCCGACGGGCCCGCCCGCGTCGAGGACGTCATCGAGCTCGTCCAGGACACGGTCGGCGCCGGCGACGCGTGGGGCGTTTCCGCCGCGCGCCGCTTGCGCCTGTCCGTCGCCGGCGGAGTCCTCACGCTCACCTCCGCGGTGGCCGCCCTGCAGACCCCCGCCTCCGCGCGGCGCACCGCCGGCATCGCGCTGCTGGCGGTCAGCGTTGTCCTCCTCGCGTCGGGCCTGACGATCGCGCGGCGCCGCCTGGCCGCGCCCGTCGC
Organism: uncultured bacterium; assembly: GCA_964236265.1. Taxonomy (GTDB): domain Bacteria; phylum Actinomycetota; class Actinomycetes; order JAVEEB01; family JAVEEB01; genus JAVEEB01. The sequence goes on along the minus strand of CAXSDE010000009.1, from coordinate 2,706 downwards.
TCAGGCCCTCGCGCTCCTGTCCTGGCCCGCCGGCGTCGCGGGCACCGTGCTCGTCGTCACCCGCGGCGGCTCCTGGGCCGCGGGCGCGCTCGCCGCCGGCTTCGCCGCCTGGCTGGCCCTGCTCGCTCTGTCCGCCGTGGTCGTTCCCGCGGTCCGGCCGCTCGCCGCGGGCCTCGTCCCGGGCCTCGTCCTCGCGGCGGGCGCGACCCTCGCCGTGCACTCCGGCGTCGGTCGCACCACCGTCGCGGCCGTCACCGCACTCCTGGCCCTCTACCTGCTCGGCGTCCTGCCCCGGGCCGTCGCTGCCGTGGGCGGGGTGGCCGACCTCGACGACCGCGCCGTCGAAGCGGGAGCGCCGGACAGCGCAGCGGCACTGACCGTGGTGCGCACCGCTCGCCGCACGCTCCGCTGGGCGGTGATGGGGGCGGCGCTGGCGGGCGTCGTACCGATGCTGATCCTTGCGCGCACCGACCGCCCCATCGCGTCCGTCTTCGTCGCGCTGCTCGGGGTGGCGTTCATTCTGCGCGCCCGCGGCTACAACGGGCCGGCCGAGGTCGCTGTCCTCAGCACGACGGGAATGCTCGCGCTGGCCGTGGCGCTCCTCGCGTGGCTGCGGCACGACCCGCCGGGTTCGGCGGTCACCATCGGCGTCGGCGCGGCCGCCCTCGCGGTGCTGGTGCTCGTCGGCGCCGCGCTATGGACGCCGTCGCGCGTGCTGCAGATCCGGTTGCAGCGCCTCATCGACTTCGGCGAGCGGCTGGTCGCCGTGTCGCTGCTGCCGGTGCTCGCGGGCGTCCTCGACCTGTATGCCGCCGTCGCCCACCGGTTCGGGGGCTGACCGGTGGCGATCGCCGGTGACGGGCCGGCGGGCGGCAACGAGGCGTTCCTCGACGAGTTGTCCGACATGGGGCTCGCGCCCTCGGCGACGGCCCCGGCGCGCGTCAGCCCGCGGCCGGATGCGGTCGTGGAGACACTCGACCTGGACGAGCTGCGGCCCCTCCTCGAGGCTGCCGAGGACGCGTCGCTCCCCGTCCCGGCCGACGCACCCGGCGCCGCGACGGCGCTTGCCCGCCGCACCCGCGGCCGCGTGCAGCGGCAGGCGACGACCAGCGCCGAACGGTTGCGCGCCCGCTGCGCCGTGTGGGGCTGGGCCGCGTGGCGCGGGGTCGCGGAGCCCGCGCTCGCGTCCGACGTGCGCCGGGACACGGACATCCTTGCCGCGGTACGACGGGCAGCGCCCAACTGCCGCCGCATCCTCGTGCTCGAAGGCGACGCGATGGGCAGCGGCGGCGCGTCGACGGCGCTCGTGACCGCGTGGCTGGCCACGACCATCTCGGCGTTGCGCCGCGACCCGGTCCTCGCGGGTGACCTGAGCGCCAACACCGGGGCCGCCGCGATGCTCGCGACCCGAGGGCGCGTGCTCGATGCGGCCACCGTGCTCAGCGGTGTTCTCGAGGCTGACAAGGGGCAGCGGCGCCGGTTGCATGTGCTCGGAGCCGGTGGGGTTGGTGGCTCCGGGGCCGACGCCCTGTCGGCACTGCACCGGCTGGAGGCGCGGTGCGCGGTCAGCGTCGTATACCCGGGTCCCGCGCCCGACTACGAGGTGCTGGACGAGCTCGCCGAGGGCGCGCACTGCGTCGTCGTCGTCGCGACCGATGGCACGCGAGCCGGCACGTCGATCGCCGGCCTGCTGAGCGAGCGCGGCCACACCGCGTTGTCGGTGCGCGTCATCCCGGTCACCGTCGGCGGCGGGTCCCGACGTCACGGTGGCTTCGTCCTGTCGCCTCCCGCGGGGCGGGGCCTGCGCATCCCCATGCCGACGCAGTTGCGCCGTCGCGATCGCCGGACGCTCGTCGCCGTCGCTGCCGCGGCCCTCGCCGCTGGCGAGTTGCGGTCGTGACGGTCGACAGGTCGCGGGACGGTCAGTTCCTCGACGAAGAACTCCTGCAGGAACGGGCGGTACGACGACAGCGACTCACCGCCGCGTTGGCGAATGGCCGGCGGCGTCCGTGGTCGCGGCGCGTGACGCTGATCACCCCGACCGTTGTCGGGCTTGTGATCACGGCCACCATCGCGTTCGGCACGGGAGTCACCGTCGTCGTGCAGGAACAGTTGCGATTGCAACGCGCTGCGCAAGCACAACAGGCCGCCGAACAGCAAGCGCAGAAGGACGCGCAGGCGGCGGCAGACGCGCAACGCAAAGTGGATGACGAGAAGCGCCGCGCCGCCGATGCGTCGGCATCGGCAGCGGCGTCCGCCGTTGCGGCCTCGCTGTCCGCGGCGGCGCGACCAACCGTGACGCCGAGGCCCGGTGTCACGATCATCGTGCCGACGAAGGCGCCGAAACCCTCACCTGTCAAAGCAACGCCTACTCCACGCGCGACGCCCACTTCCTGATGCCCGGCGGGACAAACGGCGCGTGGCTCACGCGCAACGCATGACAAGTGACGCGCTGTCACAAGGGTGACCGTCCTGTTCGCCCGATCGGGTGAACCGCACCGTCGTCGAGGCCTGCAGCCTGTGGACGACCACTGACGTCGTGCTGCTGGAGCGGCTATCGTCGTCACGCGTCGGGGGTGGTTCATCCGCTTTCCGAGGGGCACGCTTTTCCTGACGGCACTGTCCGGCACGTTCTTCGATGCGTACGACTAAGGGGTTGAGCATGGCAGCGGGAAATCGTTTCGAGCTTCGCGAGTCCAACGTTGT
>CAXSDE010000008.1:55297-75611 GCA_964236265.1 uncultured bacterium | reverse complement strand
GGGCGGGGCCATCGGCGGGGCGGGCGGGGGCATCGGCGGCCAGGGGCGGGCGGGAGCACCGGCGGGGCGGGGGGCGGGCCGGCGGGGCGACCGCCCTCGGAGGAGGCGCAATCAGGCGGTTTTTTCGCGCCGCTCACGCTTGGGCGGCGCAGCCTCGCGGGGGACGAGGGTCGGGAGGACGTTCTCCAGGACGGTTTCCCGGCCGATGACGACGCGGGCGACATCCTTGCGGCTGGGGATGTCGTACATGACGGAGAGCAGCACTTCTTCCATGATCGCCCGCAGGCCACGCGCGCCGGTCCCGCGCAGGATCGCCTGATCCGCGATGGCCTCGAGCGCCTCCGGCGTGAACTCGAGCTCCACGTTGTCGAGCTCGAACAGCTTGGAGTATTGGCGGACGAGCGCGTTCTTCGGCTCGATGAGGATGCGGATGAGCGCCTCGTGACTGAGGTTGTGCACGCTCGTCAGCACCGGGAGCCGGCCGATGAATTCGGGGATCATCCCGAACTTCAGCAGGTCCTCGGGCATGACCCGGCTGAACGCGTCCGCCGCGTTGATGTCGTCCTTCGAGGGCAGCGCCGCGCCGAAGCCGATCGACTTGCGGCCCACCCGACCCTCGATGATCTTGTCGAGCCCCGCGAAGGCCCCGCCCACGATGAACAGCACGTTGGTGGTGTCGATCTGGATGAACTCCTGATGCGGGTGCTTGCGGCCACCCTGCGGCGGCACCGACGCGGTCGTGCCCTCGAGAATTTTCAGCAGCGCCTGCTGGACGCCTTCACCGGAGACATCGCGGGTGATCGACGGGTTTTCGCTCTTGCGGGCGATCTTGTCGACCTCGTCGATGTAGATGATGCCGGTCTCGGCCTTCTTGACGTCGTAGTCAGCGGCCTGGATCAGCTTGAGCAGGATGTTTTCGACGTCCTCGCCGACGTAGCCGGCCTCGGTCAGCGCCGTGGCGTCGGCGATCGCGAAGGGCACATTGAGCATCTTGGCGAGGGTCTGCGCGAGCAGGGTCTTGCCGCACCCGGTCGGGCCGAGCAGGAGGATGTTGGACTTGGCCAGCTCGACGTGGTCCTTGTCGTTGGCGCCGGCCTGCACGCGCTTGTAGTGGTTGTAGACGGCCACCGAGAGCGTCTTCTTCGCCGACTCCTGCCCGATGACGTAGCCGTCGAGGAACTCGTAGATCTCCTTCGGCTTGGGCAGCTCGTCCCACTTGAGGTCGGAGGACTCGGAGAGCTCCTCCTCGATGATCTCGTTGCAGAGGTCGATGCACTCGTCGCAGATGTAGACGCCTGGACCCGCGATGAGCTTCTTCACCTGCTTCTGGCTCTTTCCGCAGAAAGAACACTTGAGCAGGTCACCCCCATCGCCGATGCGTGCCACCGCTTGGACCCTCCTGATCGGACCGGCCCGCCTGAGGCGGCCAGCTCACACGTACGACGGTACTGCCTTCCGCGGGCCTTTTGGACCCGTTCGGGACAGCGGACTTGCCTTCAGTTGTCGGTCAGCGCGTGAGGGCGCCTGTAGCTTTCCGGGTGACCAGCACTTCGTCGATGAGGCCGTAGTCCTTGGCCTCCTGCGCGGTGAGGATCTTGTCGCGCTCGATGTCCTTCTTGATGATGTCGAGAGGCGTGTTGCTGTGCTCGGCCAACATCTCTTCGAGCTGCACCCGCATCCGCATGATCTCGCGCGCCTGGATCTCGAGGTCGCTCGACTGACCCTCGCCCTGCGCATACGGCTGGTGGATCAGGATGCGCGCGTGGTTGAGGGCGAAGCGCTTACCGCGGGCGCCCGCCGCGAGGATGACCGCGGCCGCCGAGGCGGCCTGACCCATGCAGATCGTCGACACGTCGCACCGGATGAACTGCATCGTGTCGTAGATCGCGGTGAGGGCCGTGAAAGAACCGCCGGGCGAGTTGATATAGATCGAGATCTCGCGGTCGGGGTCCTCGGACTCGAGGTGCAGGAGCTGGGCCATGATCACGTTGGCGACGCCGTCATCGATCGGTGTGCCCAGGAAGATGATGCGCTCCTTGAGGAGCCGGCTGTAGATGTCGAACGAGCGCTCGCCGCGGCTGGTCTGCTCGATGACGATCGGGATGGTGTAGCTCATGTGTCGATGTCCTTCGAGTCAGTCGGGGAGGGTGCCGGCGCCGCTGGGGATTTGGCGAGCCCCGGACACGACGCGGTCGACGAAGCCGTAGTCCTTGGCCTCGTCTGCGGTGAACCAGCGGTCGCGGTCGGAGTCGGCCTCGATCTGCTCGACCGTCTGGCCGGTGTGCTCGGCGATGCGCTGCGCCATCAGTTTCTTGATGTAGAGCATCTGCTCGGCCTGGATGGCGATGTCGGTCGCCGTGCCGCCGATGCCACCCGACGGCTGGTGCATCATGATGCGCGCATGCGGCAGGGCGTAGCGCTTGCCGGGGGCCCCGGCCGACAGCAGGAACTGCCCCATCGACGCGGCCAGGCCCATCGCCACGGTGCCGACGTCGCAACTGACGTATTGCATCGTGTCGTAGAGCGCCATGCCGGCAGTGACGGAGCCGCCGGGAGAGTTGATCCACAGCCAGACATCGCGGTCGGGGTCGTCGGCGGCGAGCAGCAGCAACTGCGCACACAGGTTGTTGGTGATGTTGTCATCGACGACCGAGCCGAGGAAGATGATCCGCTCGCGCAGCAGTCGGTCATAGACCTGGTCGGACAGGTTCATCCCGCTGGAAGGGCCACGCAACTGCGGCACAGTCAGATCTGACAACTCACGTGCTCCTGTCGGACGGACGGCTCGACGCGCGGGCCGGTCTCGCGGGCGGGCACCACGTGGTGCTCGCTGGATACCGACCCTAACGCGCGTCCGGGACAACAACTGCCCTCTGATCGTGATGTTCGCTCACGGCGCACGCGACCCAACGGCGCACGCTCAACCGGCCGCGGCCTCGAGTGCCGCGAGGTCGAGAGCGTTGCCGGCCGAGTCGCTGATGGAGGCCGCCTCGACGAGCAGGCTGAGCGCCTTCTCGCGCAGCACCTCGCCGACGAGGGCCGGCAGGTGACCGCCCTGCACCAGCTGGTTGGCGTACTCCTGGAACTGGTCCGGCCGCACCCCCGAGCGCTGCGCGTGCCGCACCACCTGGTCGGACAGCTCCTGGTCGTTGACCTCGAACTTCTCCGCCTCGGCGATGGCGTCGAGCAGCAGGCGGGCCTTCATGGCCGTCACGGCACCGTCGTACAACTCCGTCTCGAACGTCTCGACATCGCTGCCCTCGGCCTCGAGATACGTCTCGAGGGTGAGCCCCGCGGCCTGCAGCTGCTGGCTGGCGGTGTCGCGGCGGTATTGCGCCTCCGTCTTGACGACCTCGTCCGGCACTGGGACCTCGACCTTCTCGAGCAGGGCCTCCAGCACCTTGTCGCGCGCCTGCACGGCCTGCTCGCGCCCACGGACGCGGCCGAGCCGCTCACGCACGTCGTTGCGCAACTCATCGAGGGTGTCGAACTCGCTCGCCAGCTGGGCGAAGCTGTCGTCGAGGGGTGGCAGGTCCTTGGTCTTGATGCCGTTGACGGTCACGGTCACCTCGGCGTCGCTGCCCTCGTGGACGCCGGCGGGCAGGCGCGTCGTGAACGTGCTCGTCTCGCCCGCGGCCGCGCCGGTCAGCTCGTCGTCGAGACCCTCGACGAGCGTGCCGGAGCCGATCTCGTACGACAGTCCTTTGGCATTGGCGTCGGGCACGTCCTCCCCGTCGACGGTGGCGGACAGGTCGATCGAGGCGTAGTCGCCGACCTCGGCCGGGCGGTCGACCGTCGTGAGCGTTGCGAACCGCTCCCGGAGGGCGTCGACCTGCTCGTCGAGCTCCTCGTCGGTCGGCTCGACCGCATCGACGGTGACCGCGATGTCGTCGTACGACGGGATGGCGATCTCGGGCCGGACGTCCACCTCGGCGGTGAAGATCAGGACGTCGCCGTCGTTGTATTGCGTGACGTCGACGTCGGGCCGGCCGAGAACCTTGATGTCGTTGTCGCGGACGGCGTCCGTATAGAACTGCGGCACCGCGTCCTGGATCGCCTGCTCGACGACGACGGCCCGGCCGACCTGGCGGTCGATGATGGGCGGCGGCACCTTGCCGGGACGGAACCCGGGCACGCGGACCTGCTGGGCGATCGCCTTGTAGGCCGCGTCGAGACTCGGCTTGAGCTCGGCCGGCTCGACCTCCACGGTCAACTTCACGCGGGTCTCGCTCACGGTCTCAACGGTGGTCTTCACTCGGGCGACTTCCCTTTCGGTGGTGGTTGCCCCGCCCGGGGAGCCGGGACGGGTGACACGTCGGGGCGGGGAGATTCGAACTCCCGGTCTCCTACTCCCAAAGCAGGCGCGCTAGCCACTACGCCACGCCCCGCGACGAGGCGAGTCTAGGGTAATCGGGACAGGAGCCGCCGAGCGGCCGCTGACCATGGGCGCAGGCGAGGCGATAGGCTCTGCACCGCACACATGCGGGTGTAGCTCAATGGTAGAGCGCTAGTCTTCCAAACTTGTTACGCGGGTTCGATTCCCGTCACCCGCTCCAAGCGTGGCTGCGCGATACCCGTCTGGTATCGCCCGGCGCTGGTCAGGCAGCCGCCCGTGGCCGGCCGTGATAGGTCCACTCATTCGCGTGAATCGCCGTCTGCGTCGGGTATGTCGTTGCCACCCGACGCAGGAGGCACATGTGAGCACCCCAGGACAGGTCGCCGGCGCGACCCAGCAGGCAGCAGGCCAGACGGTCTCGGTCGTCAAGGACGAAGCGGCACAGACTGCGTATGCAGCGAAATCGGCGGCCGTCGACATCGCCGGCACTGCGAAGGACCAGGTGGGCCAGGTGGCGGGCGAAGCCATCAGCCAGGTGAAGCAACTCGTCGACCAGGCACGGACTCAGGCCGGCGCACAGGCCGAGGCGGCCAACCAGAAGCTCACCGAGACCGTTCGCCGGCTCGCCGGCGAGTTGCGGGACCTCGGCCACAGCCAGGGCGACGGGTCCGGCACCGTGAGCCGCCTGGCGCAGCAACTCGCCGACAAGGGTGAGCAGTTCGCGACCTATCTCGACCAGCACGGCCCGACCGGCGTTCTGCACGACGTCCGCGGCTTCGCGGCACGCAAGCCCGGGACTTTTCTGCTGGGGTCCGTCGCGGCCGGCATGGCGACCGGCCGCGTCGTCAAGGGCGCCACGGCACCGCCGACCCAGCCCGCGAAGCCCGGTCCAGCGACGGACGCCACGCAGACCTACCCGAGCTACCGGACCGACACCACCTTCCCGACCGACACGTACGGCTACGTCGAGCCCGCGGACCCCGTGTTCGCCCCGGACCCGTATCCGGCGGCGCCGCCCAACTACACGGGCAGCGGCGCGACCGGCCCGGAGGGCTCTGTCTCCTTCGACGAGACGACGGCATTGCCGCCCCTGTCGACTGACCGGTTCGTCGGCAGCGACTACGGCAGCGCGCCGGACCAGGGACGGGGGCTCTGATGGCCGAGGGAAGCCACATCGTCATGCCGGACACGACTCCGGACGTGGGTCAACGCGGCGTCGGCGAGCTCGTGAAGGAAGTCACCCAGGACCTGTCGAAGCTCTTCAGCCAGGAGCTGACGCTCGCCAAGGCAGAGATGACGGCGGAAGCAAAGAAGGCCGGCAAGACCGCCGGTGCGTTCGGCGGGGCCGGTCTGGCCGGCTGGTTCACGTTGCTGTTCGCCTCGCAGACCCTGATGTTCTTGCTGGCGAACGCGTTTCACAGCATCACGTGGGCGGCCTTTGTCGTGACGGTGCTGTGGGGCATCGGGGCGTTCGTGCTGTTCAGCAAGGCGCGCAGTGAAGCGAAGACCATCGACCCCAAGCCCGAACTGACCGTGCAAACACTGAAGGAGGACGCGCAATGGGCCAAAACCCGGAAGAGCTGAGGGCTGAGATCGCGCGGACCCGCGCGGAGCTCGGTCAGGATCTCGACAACCTCGTCGAGAAGGTCACCCCATCGAAGGTCGTCGGTCGCAAGGTCGACGCCACGAAGGAAGCGGTGTTCGGCGTGAAGGATAAGATCATGGGCTCTGCCGGAGCAGCCAAGGAGTCCGTGATGGGCGCCGTCGGTTCCGCCACGGGCCACTCAGGTGACTCGGGCGGCGGCACCAAGGACTCGGTCGCCGGCGCGGTCAGCAGCGTCGGTCACTCCGCGGGCGACGCGGTCGCGTCAGCCGGTCACGCGTTTCACGACGCGCTGACCACGGCGAAGGCGAAGGACGCGGGCAACCCGCTCGCGGCCGGTGTGATCGCCTTCGGCCTCGGCTGGCTCGCGTCCAGCCTGATGCCCGCCAGCGCAGTGGAGCAGCAGGGCGCGGCGAAGCTCAAGGACGCCGTCGGTGAGCCGGTGAAGCAGGGCCTGAGCCAGGTTGCCTCGGAGATGAAGGACACGCTCACCCCGATCGCGCACGACGCGCTGTCGACCGTCAAGGACACCGCCACCGATGCCGTGTCGACGGTCAAGGATCAGGCGGCGCAGGCGGGTTCGGACGTGAAGGAGCAGGCGAGCGCGTCCACGGGCAGCGTGACGGACACAGCCAAGGACGCCGTGCAGGACGCCAAGGACCAGGTCGCGGGCCAACACGACGACGGCCGGCCATCTGCAACAGCCGGCGCAGCCGACGAGGCGCTCAACGATCCGTTCCCGCAGGATCCGATCCCCACGACGACCTACTCGGATTCGTCCATCGGTGGCCGTCCGCCGCAATAGTCGCAACGCACGCCGCAGACAGACGCACGGCGGTAGGCCCGCCCGCCGCTGGGGCGGGCCTGCTGCTATGCCCGGTCAACCCGACACGAGAGCTGCGAACCGGCGCGCGTCCGTGCCGCGGTCGAGATTGTTGATCATCACGTACGCGGGACCGTCGCCGACGATGTCCCACAGCGTCTCGAGCTCGTCGTCGCTGCAGACGTGCCGGGCACCGGTGGTGCCGTGCAACCGGTAGTAGGCCAACGGCGTCAGGCTCCGGCGCAGGAACGGGTCGGTGGCATGCACGAGCTCGAGCTCCGCGCACAGGCTCGCCACCAACTCGTCGGGCCAGGCGCCGCGCGGCTCCCACAGCAGCCGCAGACCGATCGGGCGGTCCGCCTCCTGCAGGAAGCGGCGCAGCCGCGTCACGTTCTCGTCCGTCGGCCGGAAACTCGGGGGGCACTGGAGCAGGACTGACGACGCGCGCAGCTGCGCCGCGCAGTCCAGCGTGATCCGCCACGCCCGTTGCGTGACGGCCGACCAGCGGAACGCCCCCACCTCGGTGCGTTCGGCGGCGGTCACGGTGGTGCGCAGCCGGCGGTAGGTCGAGCTGCGTGCCTCGTGCGTGATGAGCTGCCATGCCTTCACGACAAACTCGAAGTCGGGCGGCACCGTCCCACGCCAGCGGCGCATCGTCGCATCCTGCGGCGGCTCGTAGAACGTCTGCTGCACCTCGAGAACGTGAAACACCTGACTGTACGACGAGAGTGCCGTGCCCGCCCCGCAGAGCCCGATCCGCACTGTCATTGCTGCGCTCTACCCCGCGCGTTGCCGTTCACCGTCGAGCACCGCTTGGTAGGCGGTCACGATGTCGCGCTTGGACAGGCTCGTGTGGGCCGTATTCATGTCGCGGAGGAAGGCGAAATCGAGCTTCTGGAAGCGGCCGCGCACCCCCGGCACCGACGGCGCGATGAACCAGTGACTGCCGCGGGTGACGGCCGCACTGTCCCTGGGTGCGAAGTCACAGCCGACCTGCGGCACGGCGAACGCGTACGTCGACCGCAGCCGGACCAACTCGTCACTTCCCACCCTCGACAGGTGGCAATGACGCATCGCGAAGTGTGGGTGGGTCGCCGGGGGCAGCACCAGTGGCCGCTGCGACTCCCGGCGTTCCCAGACCTGGAACACGGCCTTGACCCGGTGCGCCCGGCCATCGACCGCACGGAACTCATCACAGTCGAAGCCGCCGAGAAGGTGGAACGCCCGCGGCACCCGGTTGGCGAATGTGTATTTGTTGAAGCTCCTCGGCAGGATGAAGGCCACGGCGTCACTGAAAGCGCAGGCTGCGTTGAGGAAGTCGATCGCCAACGCAGCGCGTTGTCCGAACGGCGGGTTGCCGATCGTCAGGACACGGCCGGCGGTGCCGGGCGGCTCCCACGTGAGGAAGTCCGCCGCGACGACCCCGCCGGCCCGCGGGTCGATGTCGACACCGACCCGGCGGTCAGCGGGCAGCAGCTCGAGAAACACGCCGTCACCCGCACTGGGCTCCACGAAGTGCGCGTATCCGCCGAATCCCAGAAGGCGGTCCGCGTAGTCGACGCACCGCCGGGCGAGCCTCGGACCGGTGAAGTAGTGCTCGCACCCCACCGCCCGCTTCATGCCGTGGCTGCCGCGTCGACATCCGTTGCCGTCGGTGACAGGCCCGCGGCGCCGCACCCGCACGAATCGCGGTATTTCAGGGTGGGGGTCAGCCGGACCGTGCTGGGCTCGCGGGTGGGATCCTTGATGCGCTCCGTCATCAGCTGCACCGCGACGCGGCCCATCTCCGTGCAGTCCTGGGCGACCGTCGTGAGACGGGGCGAGAAGTATTCGGCCCAGTCGAAGTCGTCAAACGTGACCATCGCGATGTCGGTCGGCACCTGTAACCCGAGGTCACGCAGGGCCTTGATGATGCCGATCGTCATGTGCAGATTGCCTGCCACCAGGGCAGTGGGCGGCGCTGCCCTGTCCATGAGTGCGCGCACCGCGATCTCCGCCGTGCTCACGCTCGACTCGCCCTTGATGATGAGGTCGGTGTCGACATCCAGCCCGGCTCGTTGCAGACCGACGCGATATCCTTCCAGGCGCTCGACGCTCGTCGTGAGCCCCTCCATGCCAGCGATGAAGCCGATCCTGACGTGTCCGTGGTCGGCGAGGTGCTCGACCAGAGTCGCGAGTGCCTCGGTGTTTTCCGTGCCGACCTGGTCGAAGCTGTCGTCGGGAAGGCGGTCGATGAGCACCGCGGACATCGACTGGGCGCGCAGGTAGTCCAATGTCCACCCGGGTGCCGCGCAAGGGCCGAGGATGATGCCGTCCACCCGGCGGCCGCGCAGAGTGCGCACGATCGCCAGCTCGCGCGCCGGGTCCTCGTGCGTCTCGCCCAACAACACCATGCGCCCGGTGTCCGAGGCCGCCGTCTCGACCGCGTGCGCCAAGTCCGCGAAATAGAAGTTGGATGTGCGCATCGAGAGTGCGAGCCCGAGCGATTCGGTGCTCCTGGTCGCGAGAGAGCGGGCGACGGAGTTGCGGATGTAGCCCGTGGTCTCGATCGCGACCCGCACCAACTCGGCCGTCGCCGGATCGACCACCCGGGTCCCGTTGACGACGTGGGACACCGTGCTCACCGACACGTTCGCGGCCCGCGCGACGTCCGCCATCGTGGCCATCGAACTGCTCCTTCCGGCCCCCCGAGGTAAAGATCAACGCTTTACGAAATCGTGATACAAGCGCTTGCGCAACCGCTTGCGCCGTCCTGGTCGGAGAGTCTACGGTCCAGTCGTCAGCAAGGTGCTTGGGGTTCCCAGCACACCCGCGGCCGAAGTCGCGCCGACCGCCGTTCCCCACCAGGACGCCGGCGCGTCGCACACAGCGGGACCAGTATTGCCAATCAATGGAGGAATAGGTGTCTCGACACTCACGGCTGCAGCTCGGGACGGTGGCCATGTTCGCCACCGTCGCCCTGAGCGCTGCGGCCTGCAGCACATCGTCATCCAGTACAGGCGCCAGTGCAGCCGGATCCTCATCGGCGACGAGCGCAGCCGGGTCGACGAGCGCGTCCGGGTCGATGAGCGCGTCCGCCGGCGCGACCGACTCCGCCACAGCAACAACCGACTCGACGTCCGCCGCCCCGGGCGGCCAGAAGTTCGCTGGTCAGGAGATCAATGTGCTCATGGTCGGCAACCCGCAGATGGAGGACATCCAGAAACTGACGGCCGACACGTTCACCAAGGACACCGGCCTCAAGGTCAATTTCACGATTCTTCCCGAGAACGAACTGCGCGACAAAGTCACGCAGGACATCGCGACACAGGGCGGTCAGTACGACGTCGCGACGATCGGCGCCTATGAGACGCCGATCTGGGCCAAGAACGGCTGGCTGACGGACATGGACCAGTATGTCGGCGCCGACGCATCGTATGACAAGGCAGACCTCCTCAAGCCGATGGTGCAGGCGCTGTCGGGCGATGACGGCAAGCTCTACGCGCTTCCCTTCTACGGTGAGTCGTCGTTCCTGATGTACAACAAGGACGTCCTGTCAGCCAAGGGCGTGACGATGCCGCTGCACCCGACGTGGCAGCAGGTCGCCGACGCCGCGGCGAAGGTCGACGGCGCAAAGCCGGGCATGAAGGGCATCTGCCTTCGCGGGCTGCCCGGCTGGGGCGAGAACATGGCCCCGCTGACGACCGTCGTCAACACGTACGGCGGCACCTGGTTCACGAAGGACTGGCAGGCGCAGGTGAACGCGCCCGAGTTCAAGGCAGCCGCGCAGTTCTACGTCGACCTCGTCCGTGCCCACGGTGAGCCCGGCGCGGCGCAGGCCGGCTTCACCGAGTGCCTGAACGCCATGAGCCAGGAAAAGGTCGCCATGTGGTACGACGCGACCAGTGCGGCAGGCTCGCTCGAGGACCCGGCGACGAGCAAGATCGCGGGACACGTCGGTTACGCGTTTGCACCCACGGTGAAGACGAAGAGTTCCGGCTGGTTGTGGACGTGGGCATTCGCGATGCCGAAGACCACGAAGCACGCGGACGCTGCCGCCGCTTTCATGTTGTGGGCAACGAGCAAGGACTACGAGAAGCTGGTCGGTGACAAGCTCGGGTGGAGCCGGGTGCCGTCCGGCAAGCGCGCGAGCACGTACGCCGTTCCCGAATACAAGAAGGCGGCTGCGGCCTTCGGTGACGTCACGCTCCAGGCGATCGAGGCTGCGGACCCGGTGAACCCGGGCGTTCAGCCTCGTCCGACAGTCGGTGTCCAGTACGTGACGATCCCCGAATTCTCCGACCTGGGCACTAAGGTCGGTCAGGAGATCGGCGCGGCCATCGCAGGATCGGAGAGTGTTGACGACGCTCTCAGCAAGGGTCAGAAACTCGCTGAAGCGGTGGGGGCTCAACAGAAGTGACGCCCGCAGGGCCGGCCCGTTCCGTTGACGGGCCGGCCCTGCGCCGTTTCAGCCATTGAGTTTCGGCCACCGTCGCGGCCGAGAACCACACGCCCACAAGGAGGACGGACATGGCGACTGTTGTCGACACCCCGCCGGCCGCGGTCCGGCGCCGCTCATCAGGTCTCAGCCGCGAAGCGTGGTGGAGGCGAGCGCCCCTCCTGCCCGCCCTGATCTTCGCCATCGTCGTCACGCAGCTGCCGTTCGTCGTGACGCTCATCATCTCCTCACTGCACTGGAACATCCTCCACCCCACCAAGACCCACTTCACCGGCGTGGCCAACTACAAGACCGTCTTCACCGACGTGCGGCTGCGGACAGCGGTCATCAACACGATCACGCTCACGGCGTCCGTGGTCATCCTGAGTGTCATCATAGGATTGCTGCTCGCCGTCCTCCTCGACCGGCGCTTCTTCGGCCGGGGGCTCGCGCGGACACTTCTGATCGCGCCGTTCCTCGTCATGCCGGTGGCCGCGGCCCTGCTGTGGAAGCACGCGATCTACAACCCCGACTACGGATTGCTCAACGGCGTCCTCAACGCTGTCTGGCGGCTGTTCGGCGCGCAACAAGGGCCCGTCGTCGACTGGATCTCGCATACGCCGATGCCGGCGGTCGTCATCGCACTCGTCTGGCAGTGGACACCGTTCATGATGCTGATCCTGCTCGCCGGCCTGCAGTCGCAGTCCGGCGACATCGTCGAGGCCGCCCAGGTCGACGGCGCGAGCGACATGAGAATCTTCCGGCACATGACGCTGCCGCATCTGCGGCAATACATCGAGCTGTCCGTTCTCCTCGGGACGATCTACGTCCTGCAGACGTTCGACCACATCTTCAGCATCACGCAGGGTGGACCCGGGACCGCCACGACGACGCTGCCGTACGAGATCTACCTGACGATGTTCCGCAAATACGAGTACGGCGAGGCGGCCGCTGCGGGTGTCGTCGTCGTTCTCGGCACGATCATCGTCGCGACCCTCGCGCTGCGCGTCATCTCATCACTTCTCCGAGAGGAACGTGGCTGATGACCACGCAACTGACCCCCGTCACCCCGCCGACGGCGCCCTCGGACTCGGCGCCCCCCGTCATCCCGCCCCCGCGGCGCCGACGACGCGCCAGTGACGACAAGGCGCAGCGCGGCGGCATCGCATGGACGTTGACAGCCTGGGCCCTGACGCTGCTGTTCTTTGCCCCGGTGGCGTGGATGATGCTCACGTCGCTGCACCAGGAGTCCGACGCGGCCACCAACCCGCCGAGCCTGTTCGCGCGGCTCACAACCGCCAACTACCACCTGCTCTTCGACCGCAACATCGCGCCATTCCTCATCCACTCCGCCATCTCCAGCATCGTCTCGACGATCGTGGTGCTCACGCTCGCCACGCCCGCCGCGTACGCAATGTCGGTCAAGCCGGTGAAGAAGTGGTCGGACGTGATGTTCTTCTTCCTGTCCACCAAGTTTCTCCCGCCGATCGCGGCGCTCCTGCCGATCTACCTCATCGTGAAAAACCTCGGCATGCTCGACAACATCTGGACCCTGGTCATCCTCTACACCTCCATGAACCTGCCGATCGCGGTGTGGATGATGCAGTCCTTTCTCGCCGAGGTTCCGCGTGAAGTGTTGGAGGCGGCCGAGATGGATGGTGCCGGACTCTGGACCACCCTGTGGAGCGTCATCCGTCCGATCGTCATGCCGGGGATCGCGGCGACCGCGCTCATCTGCTTCATCTTCAGTTGGAACGAGTTCATGTTTGCAGTGAACCTGACCTCCACGAAGGCATCGACCGCGCCGGTGTTCCTGGTCGGATTCATCAGCAGCCATGGCCTGTTCCTCGGCAAGCTCTGCGCGGCGGCGACCCTCGTCTCGCTGCCGGTGCTCATCGCCGGATTCGCCGCGCAGGACAAACTCGTCCGCGGTCTCTCCCTCGGCGCGGTGAAATAGCGCGGCACGGCTCGAGTCAGTTCGGATCTATGAAAGGGACGACCATGCTCCTGACAGAGGCAACGCTCGCTGCGCTGCCGCCTGGCATTGCCACGGTGTCATACGACAGAGGGGCACTGACGGTCGGCATGGTGCACTTCGGTGTCGGCGGATTCCACCGGGCGCACCAGGCCATGTACGTCGATCGACTGATGACGGCGGGGGGGAGCACCGACTGGGGAATCTGCGGAGTCGGGGTCATGGAAGCGGACCGCGCCATGCGCGACGCGATGGCTGCACAGGACTGCCTCTACACCCTTGTCGTCAAACACGCGGACGGGCGCCGCGAGGCGCGCGTGATCGGCTCGATGATCGAGTATCTCTTTGCGCCCGACTCCCCCGAAGCTGTCATCGAGAAGATGGCCGACCCGCGCACCCGCATCGTCTCACTGACGATCACCGAAGGCGGCTACAACTTTCACGCCGTGACGGGTGAGTTCGACGAGAAGAACCCTGGCGTCGCGCGCGATCTGGAAAGCGGCGCCCCGCCCGTCACCGTGTTCGGACTGATCATCGCGGCCCTGGAGCGCCGTCGCGAGAGAGGTGTCGAACCGTTCACGGTGATGTCGTGCGACAACATCCAGGGCAACGGGAACGTGGCCCGCCGCAGCTTCTCGTCCTTCGCTGCCTTGAAATCCCCCGAGCTGGGCCGCTGGGTTGAGCAGACGGTGTCCTTTCCCAACTCGATGGTGGATCGCATCACGCCGGTCACCACGGATGCCGACCGGGCCGAGATTGCCGCAGAGTGGGGCCTGGACGACCGCTGGCCGGTCGTGTGCGAGCCGTTCACGCAGTGGGTGCTCGAAGACGCCTTCCCTGGCGGGCGCCCGGCGCTCGAGGAGGTCGGCGTCCAGGTCGTGACCGACGTCGAACCGTACGAGCTCATGAAGCTGCGCCTCCTCAACGCCGCACACCAGGGTCTGTGTTACTTCGGGGCCCTGGCCGGCTTCGAGTTCGTGCACGACGTGTGCGCCGACGACCGCTTTGTCGCGTTCCTCATGCACTACATGGACGAGGAGGCCACCCCGACGCTGGCGCCCGTGCCGGGCATCGACCTGGATGTCTACAAGCGCACCCTGATCGAGCGCTTCTCCAACCCCCATGTCCGTGACACCGTGGCGAGGCTCTGTGCCGAGACGTCCGACCGGATCCCGAAGTTCGTGCTCCCGGTCATCGACATCAACCTTGCGGCAGGTCGCAGTGTGACCCTCGGCGCGGCGATCGTCGCGAGCTGGGCGCGCTATTGCGAGGGCACCGATGATGCCGGGCGCCGGATCGTGGTCGTCGACCGACTGAGCGATTCCCTCATGTCCGCGGCCCGGCGGCAGGACAGCGAGCCGCTCGCCTTCCTCGGCAACCGCGACCTCTTCGGCGACCTCGTCGACGACCCGCGCTTCGTGGCGGCGTACGACTCGACGTTGTCCTCATTGCACCGCGACGGGGCGCTCGCAACACTCACTGCCCTGACGGCACCGGCGGCCGGGTGACACCACGAAGGTCGCAAACGACACGGAGACGACACGGAGACGCTCAGTCGGGGTCGACCCAGTCGAGGGTGCGGGTAACCGCTTTGCGCCATTGCGCGTGACCCGTGTCGCGCTGGTCGGCGGACCAGCGCGGCTCCCATCGTTGCTGCTCGTGCCACTGGGCGCGCAACTCGTCGGTCGATGACCAGAAACCGATCGCGAGACCGGCGGCGTACGCCGCACCCAGCGCGGTCGTCTCGGTCACCACCGGCCGGCTCACCGGCACGCCGAGGATGTCTGCCTGCAATTGCATGCACAGGGAGTTGGCCGTCACTCCGCCGTCGACCTTCAGCGCGACCGCCGTCACCCCCGAGTCGCTCGCCATCGCATCCACGACGTCGCGGGTCTGGTAGCAGATCGCTTCCAGCGTCGCCCGCGCCAGATGCGCCGCGGTCGTGAAGCGGCTCATCCCGACGATCGCGCCGCGGGCGTCGGACCGCCAGTACGGCGCGAACAGTCCCGAGAACGCCGGGACGAAATAGCAGCCGCCGGAGTCCTCCACCTGCCGGGCGAGGGTCTCGCTCTCGGCCGCGTGCCGGATGATGCCCAACTGGTCGCGCAGCCACTGCACAGCCGAGCCGGTGACGGCGATCGAGCCCTCGAGTGCATAGACGGCCGGCTCGCCCGCCAGCTGGTAGGCGACGGTCGTCAGCAGACCCGCCGCCGATCGCACGATACTCGGGCCCGTGTTGAGCACCAGGAAATTGCCGGTGCCGTAGGTGTTCTTCGCCTCCCCGGGCGCGAAGCACACCTGGCCGACCGTCGCCGCGTGCTGGTCGCCGAGCACCGCGGTTATCCGCACGGCGCCGCCGAACGGACCGGTGCCGCGCGTCTCGCCGTACGCCGCGGCATCCGAGGATGCGCAGATCCGCGGGAGCATCGGCCGCGGGATGCCGAAGAAGCCGAGCAGCTCCTCGTCCCAGTCGAGCGACTCGAGCCCCATGAGCATCGTGCGGCTGGCGTTCGTCACGTCGGTCAGGTGCCGGCCGCCGTCGACGCCGCCCGTGAGCTGCCACGTGAGCCACGTGTCCGTCGTGCCGAAGAGTGCGTCGCCGCGGCCCGCGGCCGCGCGCACCCCGTCGACATTCTCGAGGATCCATTGCAGTTTTCCGGCCGCGAAGTAGGTCGCGGGCGGCAGGCCCGTGCGCTCCCGGATGACATCGCCGCGACCGTCCCGGTCGAGCGCGGCGGCGATGCGGTCCGTCCGGGTGTCCTGCCAGACGATCGCGTTGCAGAAAGGTCGCCCGGTGCGGCGGTCCCACACCACCGTCGTCTCGCGCTGATTGGCAACGCCGATCGCGGCGAGGTCGGTCGCCGCCAGGTGGTGCCTGGCCAGCGTCGTCTCGATGACGGACCGCGTGCGCTCCCAGATCTCGACCGGGTCGTGCTCGACCCGCCCGGCCGCCGGGAGGATCTGCGTGTGATCCAGCTGATGGCGGGCCACCTCCACGCCATCGTGGCCGAACACCAAAAAGCGCGTGCTCGTCGTGCCGTGGTCGATCGCCCCCACCAGCTCGGCGGGCACGGGTCAGCTCACGGCTTCGAGGGGCCCGGGATAGGCCGCCTCGGCCTTCTGCGCGAGCCGCTTCTCCGCCCGGCGCAGGTAGAAGAACGCGCCGATGAACGCGCAGACCGCGAGCCCGCCGCCGACGTACGTGACCCAGCTCTCCGCTTTCTGCGCGAAGTCGGCGAAGTAGTAGAAGCCGAAGCCGAAGATCGAGGCCCAGACGATGCCGCCCGCGGCGTTCGCGAAGAGGAACCGCCGCGCCTGCATGCGGTTGACGCCCGCGAGGAAGGCCGAGAACGTGCGCAGCAGCGCGACGAACCGGCCGAAGAACACGAGCTGGCCGCCGTACTCGTCGAACAGATAGCGACCGATCTTCAGTCGCTTCTCATCGAGCCGGATCTTCGAGCCGTGCCGCTGCACGACGTGCCAGCCGCCCGTGCGCCCGATCCAATAACCGGCGTTGTCGCCCACGATGCCGCCGCCCGCGGCGCACAGCACCACGGCGACGATGTTGAGCTTGTGCGTGCTCCCGGCGGCCAGGGCGGCGGTGATCAGCACCGTTTCGCCGGGCAGGGGGATGCCTAGGCTCTCGAGGGCGACCACCACCAGGACGATGACGTAGGCCCAGGCGCCGTAGTCCTCGACGAGGCGCGTGAAGAAATGGGTCACCCGCGCATCCTGCCGCACTTCCGGCCGCCCCGTCGGAAGCGGGTGACCTGCGGGTCGGTCGGACGCGGCTGTCAGGGAAGTGGGGGCAGGAGCCTGTCGATCTCGTACGACGTGACCATCGCCAGGCGCCGCACGTGGCGCTCTTCGCCGCTGAACGGGGTCGTGACGAAGATCTCCACGAAACGCGCAGCCTCGGCGAACGTCACCTGGCGGGCCCCGATCGACAGGACGTTGGCGTCGTTGTGCTGGCGGGCCAAGCTCGCGGTCTCGTCGTTCCAGGCGAGGGCGGCCCGCACTCCCAGGACCTTGTTGGCGGCGATCGCCTCGCCGTTGCCCGACCCGCCGAGCACGATCCCGAGGCTGCCCGGGTCGGCGATGACCGCCGCGGCCGCCCGCAGCACATAGACCGGGTAGTCGTCCTCGGCGACGTAGGCAGGCGGCCCGGCGTCGACGGGCTCGTGACCGAGGGCGCGGAGGTGCTCCGCCAGCTGAGTCTTGAGCTCGAAGGCCGCGTGGTCCGAGCCGAGATGAACGCGCACGGCGCCATCCTGGCAGGTCGCGCAGGACGAATGGGGACCGGGAGCAGGGATTCCGTCCCCCCGGGGCGTCGCCTCCTGCGGCGGGGTGGGTAGTCCGTGGCAGACTCGAACGATCAACGCGAGGGAGCGCCGCACGTGACTGCACGCGACAACATCACCCGGGCCGAGGCCGTTCAGCGGGCCGATCTGCTGACGGTCGCGTCGTACGACGTGGTGCTCGACCTGACCACCGGACCGGACGTGTTCCGGACGACCTCGGCCGCGACGTTCGCCGCCCGCGAGCCCGGCGCATCGACTTACATCGACCTCAACGTCGAACGCGTCCGGCGGGTGACGCTCAACGGCACCGACCTCGACGTGGCGACGGTGGTGTCCGGCACCCGCGTGACCCTCGACGGTCTGGCCGCCGACAACGTGCTGGTGATCGAGGCGGACGGCGCCTACAGCCGCACCGGCGAGGGCCTGCACCGGTTCGTCGACCCCGTCGACGACGAGGTCTACCTCTACAGCCAGTTCGAGACGTTCGACGCGCACCGCATGTATGCGTGCTTCGACCAGCCCGACCTCAAGGCCGAGTTCCGGCTCACGGTGACCGCACCCGCGCATTGGGAGATCGTGTCCAACGACGCGGTCACCTCGCGCACGGAGCTCGGCGACGGCGTCGCGCGCACGGCGTTCGGCGCGACGCCGCGGATCTCCCCCTACATCACGGCGCTCGTCGCGGGCCCTTACTCCCACGTGCACGACGAGCACGACGGCATCCCGCTCGGGGTCTACTGCCGCCGGTCCCTGGCGCAATATCTCGACGCAGGCCCCGTCTTCGAGGTCACGAAGCAGGGGTTCGACTATTTCCACGAGGCGTTCGGCGCGCGCTACCCGTTCGCGAAGTACGACCAGTTATTCGTGCCCGAGTTCAACGCCGGGGCGATGGAGAACGCCGGCTGCGTCACGATCCTCGAGGACTACGTCTTCCGGTCGAAGGTGACCGACGCGGCCTACGAGCGCCGCGCGGAGACGATCCTGCACGAGCTCGCACACATGTGGTTCGGCGACCTCGTCACGATGCGGTGGTGGGACGACCTGTGGCTCAACGAGTCCTTCGCGACCTTCGTCTCGGTGATGTGCCAGGCCGAGGCGACGCGGTGGCCGGCCGCGTGGACGACGTTCGCCAACGTGGAGAAGAGTTGGGCCTACCGCCAGGACCAGTTGCCGTCCTCGCACCCGATCTGGGCCGACATCGTCGACATCGACGCGGTCGAGGTCAACTTCGACGGCATCACCTACGCCAAGGGAGCGTCGGTGCTCAAGCAGCTCGTCGCGTGGGTCGGCCGGGACGAGTTCCTGTCCGGGATCCGCACCTACTTCCAGCGGTTCGCGTTCGGCAACACCGAACTGTCGGATCTGTTGTCCGCGTTGGAGGAAGTGAGCGGCCGCGACCTGTCGTCCTGGTCGAAGGAGTGGCTGCAGAGCGCGGGGGTCAACACCTTGCGGCCGCAGTTCACCGTGGGCGCCGACTCGACGTACGAGACCTTCTCCGTCCTGCAGGAAGCGCCGGCCGACCACCACACGCTGCGCAGTCACCGACTCGCGATCGGCTTGTACGACAAGACCGCTGACGGCCTCGTGCGCCGCCAGAGCGTCGAGCTCGACGTCGTCGGCGAGACGACCGAGGTGCCGCAACTCGTCGGCCAGCTCGCGGCAGATGTCGTGCTGGTCAACGACAACGACCTCACCTACAGCAAGATTCGGCTCGACCCCGCGTCGCTCGCCGTCGTCAAGACGTCGATCGGCGACTTCAACGACTCGCTGCCAAGGGCCCTGTGCTGGGCCGCGGCGTGGGACATGGTGCGCAACGCGGAGATGAAGGCTCGCGACTATCTCACGATGGTGCTCGCGGGCATCGGCGCCGAGGACGACATCGGCGTCGTGCAGTCCACCCAGCGTCAGGCCCTCGGCGCCATCACCTTCTTCACGGCACCGGACCGCATGGTGGCGGCGAGCACCGAGTTCGCCGACGAGTCGCTGCGCATGGTGCAGGCCGCCGAAGCGGGCAGCGACAGCCAGCTGGCGTGGGCGCGCGTCTTCGCCGCGACGGCCGAAACCGACGAGCACCTCGCTCTCGTGCGGTCATGGCTCGAGGGCACGGCAAGCCTGCCGGGGTTGACGATCGACACGGACCTGCGCTGGCACCTGCTACGGCAGTTGACCTCGCACGGCGCGGCCGCCGACGGCGAGATCGATGCGGAGATGGCGCGCGACGCGACAGCGGCCGGCCAACGGCATGCGGCCGCTTGCCGCGCGGCCCGCCCGACAGCGGAGGCGAAGGCCGAGGCGTGGCAGTCGCTGCTCGACGAGCAACTCGCCAACGCTCAACAGTCGGCGCTCATCGGCGGTTTCCAGCAGGCGCACCAGATCGAGCTGTTGCGGCCGTACGTCGAGAAGTATTTCGCGATGGTCCCGGGCATCTGGGAGTCGCGCACATCGGAGATGGCGCAGGACCTCGTCGTCGGTCTGTTCCCCTCGCTCGTCGTCGAGCAGCCGGTGGTCGACAAGGTGGACGCGTTTCTTTCCTCGTACGACGCGCCGGCACCCTTGCGACGTCTGCTGCTCGAGAGCCGCGACTCCCTGGTGCGGGCGCTGCGGGCACGCACGTTCGACGGGAGCTGACCCGGGCCGCGCCGCGACCGACCACGACCTCGACCTCGACCTCGAGCGCGCGCCCCGAGCCCGGCCCCGGGGGCGCCTCGGCCCCACCCCGGGCGCCAGCCCCAGCCCGGGAGCGCCAGCCGGGAGCGCCAGCCGGGAGGCGCCAGCCGTGAGCGCCAGCCGGGAGCGCCAGCCGTGAGCGCCAGCCGGGAGCGCCAGCCGGGAGCGCCAGCCGGGAGCGCCAGCCGGGAG
>CAXSDE010000008.1:53992-55197 GCA_964236265.1 uncultured bacterium | reverse complement strand
CCGGGAGCGCCAGCCGGGAGCGCCAGCCGGGAGCGCCAGCCGGGAGCGCCAGCCGTCCTATAGCCGGGCCAGCGCTCCCATGATCGCCGGGCTGGACGAGGTGGGGAGCGCCACACGTCCTATAGCCGGGCCAGCGCTCCCGGGTGCCTGGAGTGGCGGCGGGCTGGGCAGCGGGAGCGCCAGCCCCACCCCGGGAGCGCCAACCGTCCTATAGCCGGGCCACCGCTCTGTGGCACCGTTGCGGCCACCGCTCCCGGGTGGCACCGGGGCCGCCATGGCACGATCCATCCCATGGGGCGAACGGCCACGCGGTGGAATCACAACATCCACTACCACCGCTGGCTGCTCGGCCGGCTGCCTCCCGGCCCCCTGCGGGTGCTCGACGTCGGCTGCGGCGAGGGGATGCTGGCCCGCGAGATCAGCGGGCGCGGGTACTCAGTCGCCGGCGTCGATCGCGACGGCCCGAGCATCGCGTTGGCGATGGCCATTCCGCAGCCGCGGGTCCAGTACGTGCTCGGCGACGTGATGACCCATCCGTTCGGGCCGGGCTCCTTCGACGCGATCGTCTCGGTGGCGACGCTGCACCACCTCGAGCCCGCCGCTGCTCTCGCCCGGATGGCAGAACTGCTGCGCCCGGGAGGCGCGCTGCTGCTCGTCGGATGCGCACGCAGTGAAAAACGCCTGCCTGACCTGGTCCATGAGCTCGCCGCCGCGGCCGTCAACCGCGCGCGGGCGCCGTTCACGACCTACTGGGAGCACTCCGCGCCGACTATCTGGCCACCGGCGCACACCTACCGGCAAATGCGCGCGATCACCGCTGCCGCACTGCCGGGTGCCGCCTTCCGTCGCCGACTCTACTGGCGGTATTCGATCGCGTGGCAGAAGCCGTCAGCCGGTTCGCCGCCCAACCCGGGAGCGGTAGCCGTCCCAGGGCCGGGCCAGCGCTCCCATGATCGCCGGGCTGGACGAGGTGGGGAGCGCCAACCGTCCTATAGCCGGGCCAGCGCTCCCAGGTGCCTCAAACGGCGGCGGGCTGGGCAGCGGGAGCGCGCGCCCCAGCCCCGGGAGCGCCAGCCACAACCCTGGGAGCGCTAGCCGCCCCAGGGCCCGGCCAGCGCTCCCATGATCGCGCGGCTGGACGAGGTGGCGAGCGCCAACCGTCCTATAGCCGGGCCAGCGCTCCCAGGTGCCTCAAGCGGCGGGCG
>CAXSDE010000008.1:21118-53892 GCA_964236265.1 uncultured bacterium | reverse complement strand
AGGGGCGGGGCCGACCGCGAGCGGCGGGCGAGGGGCGGGGCCGACCGCGAGCGGCGGGCGAGGGGCGGGGCCGACCGCGAGCGGCAGCGGCGGCGGCGGGAGTCGGGGCGAGGAGCAGCGAGTTAGCGACCGACGCGCACGCGGGCGCGGCTGCCCTGCCCGGCCGCCTCGGCCAGCATGCGCAGACCCGTGACGATCCCGCCGACGAGGTCGCCGCCGGCGAAGTTGCCCGACATCGACAGCGCCGCCAACCCGCACGCGCGATCGTTGACGCGCTGCGACGTCTCGCTGCCGGTCACGATCTCCACGCGGCGGGAGGTCGGGCAGACGAGGATGAGAACCGCCTTGCGCGCGCGCTCGGCGCCGAGCGCGCGGTGGGCGCGGTCGGCGAAGTCGACCGGCGCGGCGCCGTCGATCGGGTCGCCCAGGTAGACCGAGAACAGCAGGCCGGTCTCCCGGCTCGCCCGTTGCAGCGTGCGGCCGATCTGATCGATCTCCTCGGGGCTCAACGCGCTACCAGCCAGCACTGGCGCCACCTCCCCGCACCCGGATCTGCGTCTCGCCGGCCAACGCGTCGGCGGCGTTCACGGGGCAGCCGAACCAGAGCGGATCGTGGTCCCACGCGCGAGTCGGCCGGTAGCGCGGGGCGCGGAACCAGCTCGGCAGATACGTGAGCAGCACAATGACCAGGCTGATGGCGATCGGCAGCACCACGAAGATCAAGACGGTCTGACCGACGGGGAGCGGGTCGGGCCGCTCGCCGTCCGCGCCGGCGAAGGCAGAGACGGCCCCGACGGCGGGGGTAGCGAAGCCGACGGCAATGGCGAACGCCCGGGCAGCACGACGCGTGAACACGCTCATCACGGTAGCGGAGCGTCCCGCGCGCGCCGTGCGAGGGTCGCCGCGACGACCTGCACGCGCGGGTCGTCGAGAAACTCCTCGAGCAGGATCGGGCGGTCGCCCTCGCCGCCGGTGCCCGGCGCCGCGAGCGGCAAGCGCCAGTTGGGATATTCGTCGAGTGTGCCCGGCAGGTTCGGCTGACGCAGGTCACCGAGCACGTCGTACGGCGACACGAGCACGATCGACGACGACACGCGCGCCAGGAACTCGTGGATGCCGGCGATGCGGGCGGGCAGGCTCCCACCGGCCGGCACCACCCCTTCGCGCACCAGGGCGGCGAGCAGGCCGTCGAGCTCCGCCCGCCAGTGCGCGCGCACCTCCTCCTCGCCCTGGGCGAACAAGCCGAGCCGCGTGCGGACATCGAGGTGCGCGCCGGTGAGCATGCCGGCCGCGGTGGGGAGGTCGTGGGTGCTGACGGACGCGACGGCCGCGCGCCGATAGCCGCCCGGTGCCGTGAAGTGGTTGCGATCGTGGGTGAACCACAGGATCTCGCTGCCGAGCCAGCCGCGCGCGCTCATCGCTTCGCGGACGGACGGCTCGACGGTGCCGAGGTCCTCGCCGACCACGATCGCTCCCGCCCGGTGCGCCTCGAGCGTCACGGCCGCGACCATGGCCGCCGCGTCGTAACGGACGTAGCCACCGTCGCGGGACCGTGCACCACGCGGCACCCACCACAGGCGGAACAGGCCCATGACATGGTCGATGCGGATGCCGCCGCCGTTCGCGAGGACGGCACGCAGCATGTCCCGGACGGGGGCGTAGCCGGCCTCGGCGAGACGCTGCGGGTGCCAGGGCGGCAGGCCCCAGTCCTGACCCAGCTGGTTGTAGGTGTCGGGCGGTGCGCCCGCGCTCGCGCCGAGGGCGATGACGTCCTGCAGCGCCCACCCGTCGGCGCCGGCCGGGTCGACCCCCACTGCGAGGTCGTGGATGACGCCGATACTCATCCCGGCGTCGACGGCGGCGGCGTGCGCGGCCGGCAACTGCTCGGAGCACAGCAGCTGCGTCCACGCGAAAAAGCGCACCCGGTCGGCAAGGGCGTCAGCGACGGCGGTGACCGCCGGCGCGTCCGGGGAGCGCAGCTCGGCCGGCCACTCCTGCCAGTTGGAGCCGTGCCGCTCCGCCAGCGCGCAGTAGGTCGCGTAGCGCTCGAGTTCGTCGCCGTGCCGCTTGCGGAAAGCGGCGAGCTCGTCAGCCCGCGCCGCCGGGAACAGCATCTCCAGGGCGGTCCGCTTCGCGGTCCAGACGGCATCGCGGTCGATGTGGTCGAGGGTATTCATCCCCTGTAGTGCCCGGCCGAGGGCGTCGACCTCGGCGCGCACATTCGGAGCGGCCACGTCGTACTCGGGAACCGACGGCACGGCGATCAGGAGCGGGTCGTACCAGCGGCGGCTGGAGGGATAATAAGGCGAGTTCTGCAGCGACAGCACGGGTGTCGGCGAGTGGAAGGGGTTGACCAGCACGGCATCCGCGCCCATGGCTGCCGAGCGGGTGACGAGGGTCCGGAGGTCGGCGGCGTCGCCGATGCCCCACGAGGACTGGCCGCGGAGCCCGTACAACTGGACCTGCCAGCCCCACACCCGCGGCGGCTCGGGCAGCCGCGCGGGCGCCGCGATGACGTGCGCGCGCACGTCGGCGCCGTCCGCGGCGCGCGCCCGCAGCACGTGCCACCCCAGCGGGAGGTCGGCGGGCAGCTCGCGGTCGACGGCGAGGCTCGCCCCGTCCTCGAGCTCCAGGACGACGTCCGTCAGTCCGTCGGGCAGCTGCCACGTGCTCCCCTCGGTGGCGACCAGCGTGGGCGGCAGCACCCGGTGACCGGCAGCGGCCGCCGCCGCGAGGGAGTCGCGCACGTCGTCGCGGGTCGCGGCCGGCACGCCGAGAGCGCACAGCAATCCGCGCAACGTGTCGTCCGACAGCGTGCTGGACTGACCGTCGACGGTGCAGTATTCGACCTGAATTCCGGAGGCGTCGGCCAGCGCTCGGAGGTCATCGGTGTCAGTCATCGCGACCAACGCTATGCCCCCGCCGCGGAAAACAATCGCTAGGCCGACGCCGAATCTTCGAACTGCATCCAGCCGTCGAGGTAGGGCCGCCAGCGCGGGTCCATCCGCCCGGTGCCCATGACGCGCCAGGCGGACCCGCTCGGCACGTGCGGCGCCCGGCGCATCCGCCACCCGAGGTCGGACACAGACCGATCAGCCTTCTGGTGGTTGCACCGGCTGCACGCGGACACGACGTTGTCCCACGAGTGCTCGCCGCCGCGGCTGCGCGGGATCACATGGTCGAGGCTGGTCGCGACGGCGCCGCAGTAGACGCAGCGACCCCCGTCGCGCACGAATACAGCCCGGCGGGTGAGCGGCACGCTCCCCCGGTAGGGAACCCGCACGAACTTCGCCAGCCGGACGACGACGGGTGGCGTCACCGACTCGCGCGCGCTGCGCCACCGGCCGACATCGCCCTCCACGAGAATCGCCTTCTGAGCAAGGAGCAGCACGACGGCCCGGCGCTGCGGCACGAGGCACAGCGGTTCGAACGTCGCATTCAGGACGAGCACGTGCGCCATGCAACACTCCAGGGCGTTCTCGCCGTTCACCTGGCTGGTGCCGGCGTGCGTTATCCCAGTGAACCCGACAAACGCCATTTGCGCACGGGTCTATCCGCCGTGCACGCGTCAGCGCGGCCGGCGACACGTCCCGCCGGACGTCCCGGCAGCAGGACGCATGAGAGGCTCGCGCCATGGATTATCCCGCGGCCGAACGCCTGGAGCTCGTCGAAGACATCGCTGGCACGACCGTCGCCGACCCCTACCGCTGGCTCGAGGATCCGGCCGACCCCCGCACCGTCGCGTGGGGCGCCGCGCAGGACGCGCTCGCCTCGGCCTACCTCGACGCGCTGCCCGGTCGGGAGCACCTGCGCGGCCGCATCACCGACCTGCTGAAGGCCGGCGTCGTCGGGCCGCCCGCATGGCGCGGGGACCGTGCATTCTTCGTACGACGGGGCGCGGAGCAAGAACACGCCGTCGTCGTCGTCCGCGAGGCGGACGGCAGCGAGCGAGTGCTCCTCGACCCGATGGCGATCGACCCCTCCGGCATGACGACCCTCGACTCGTGGCAGCCCGACAAGGAAGGCCGCCAGCTCGCCTATCAACTGTCGACCGGCGGCGACGAGGAGTCCGCACTGCGGGTCATGCTCGTCGACACGGGCGACATCATCGACGGACCGATCGACCGCATCCGCTATTCCCCCGTCGGCTGGCTCGTCGGGGGCGAGGCCTTCTACTACGTGCGCCGGCTGCCGCCGGAGGATGTGCCGGCCGATGAGACGCAGTATCACCGCCGGCTGTGGCTGCACCGCGTCGGCACCCCCGCGTCCGACGACGTGCTCATCTTCGGGGACGGCCAGGACAAGACGGCCTTCTTCGGCGGGGGCGTGTCGACGGACGGACGCTGGTTGACGGTGTCGGCCACGGAAGGCACTGCACCCCGCAACGATCTGTGGATCGCCGACCTGCACGCGACGGGCCCCGAGGCCCCGGCGCTCGTGCCCGTCCAGGTCGGTGTCGACGCGCAGACCGGCCTGCACGTCGGGCGCGACGGGCGCCTCTACCTGCATACCAACCGGGACGCCCCGCGCGGCCGGCTGTGCGTCGCGTCGCCCGAGGACCCGTCGTACGAGAAGTGGATCGATCTCGTCCCCGAGGATCCTGAGGCGGTCCTCGAGGACTTCGCGATTCTCGAGCCGACCGGGACGCTGCTGGTGTCCCGCACGCGCCATGCCGTCAGCGAGCTCGCCGACCACGATCTCGCCACCGGCCGGCTGCGCACGCAGGTGGAGCTGCCCGGTCTCGGCAGCATCGGCGGCATCTCCGAGCGCCCCGAGGGCGGCACCGAGGCCTGGCTCGGTTACACCGATCACGTGACGGCGCCGCTGGTCCTGCGCTACGACGCCGTCGAAGGCTCCGTCAGTGTCTGGGCAACCCCCCCGGGCACCGTCGAGACGCCGGAGGTGCACGCGCGTCAGGACGTCTACACCAGTCGCGACGGCACGCAGGTGCGGTTGTTCATCCTGTCGGGCGAGAAGTCGCCGAGCGGCTCTCGGCCGACGATCCTCTACGGGTACGGCGGCTTCGGCATCCCCATGACCCCCGGCTTCTCGGCCACCGCGCTGGCGTGGGTCGAGGCCGGCGGCGTCTACGCGGTCGCGTGCCTGCGCGGCGGCGCCGAGGAGGGCGACGACTGGCACCGCGCCGGGATGCGCGAGCGCAAGCAGAACGTCTTCGACGACTTCCACGCGGCGGCCGAGCACCTCATCGCCGACGGGTGGACGACGCCGGAGCAGCTCGGCATCTCCGGGGGCAGCAACGGCGGGCTGCTCGTCGGCGCGGCGGTGACGCAGCGACCGGATCTGTTCGCCGCCGTGGTGTGCAGTGCGCCGTTGCTCGACATGGTCCGCTACGAGCTGCACGGTCTCGGCCGGCTGTGGTCGACCGAGTACGGGTCGGCCGCCGACGCGTCGGAGCTCGCGGCGTTGCACGCATATTCGCCGTACCACAACGTTTCCGACGGCGTCGACTATCCGAGCGTGCTCTTCACGGTCTTCGATTCCGACACGCGCGTCGACCCGTTGCACGCGCGCAAGATGTGCGCCGCGCTGCAACACGCCACGAGCGGCGACCGGCCGATCCTCTACCGCCGTGAGGCCGACGTCGGTCACGGTGCCCGGTCGGTCACGCGGTCCGTCGGGTTGTCCGTCGACACCATGTCCTACCTGGCGGCCCGGACCGGGCTGGCCATCGCGGATGACTGACATGTCGGCGGCGTCCGATCCGTGCCACCAGCACGAGGAGATGGCCTGCCTGTTCAACCGGGCGCTGCCCCTCGCACCTGTGCGGATCGTCGGCATCCTCGTGGTCGCCCTCGTCCTGCGCGCCACGCTCCACCACGCGATCAACGAAGTCGTCAAGCGCGCCACGGCGGGCTTGCCGAATCCGCTGCGCCCACTGCCGCGCCGGTTGCGCAAGCGGCTGCGAAATGCCTTACCTGACGCGAATGCGCGGCGCCAGCAGCGGCTCGCGGCGGTCGGCTCCGTGCTGCGCAGCATCGTGACCACGGTCATTGTGATCGTCGCCCTGGTGGCGGTGCTGTCCGAGCTGGGCATCAACATCAGCGGTGTCGTGACGGTGTCCTCGGTCGCCGGTGTGGCGATCGGCTTCGGCGCGCAGACACTCGTCCGCGACTATCTCAACGGTCTCGCGATGCTGATCGAGGACCAGTACGGCGTCGGGGACGTCATCGACGCCGGCGTCGCGACGGGCACCGTGGAAGAACTCGGCATCCGGGTGACGCGGCTGCGCGACGACGACGGGGTCATCTGGCACATCCGCAACGGGGAGATCCTGCGCGTGGCCAACAAGAGCCAGGGGTGGGGCCGCGCTGTCGTCGACGTGCTCATCTCGTACGACGGGAATGTCGCGGCGGCCCGGGTGGTGCTCCAGGAAGCGGCGCTCGCCGCCGTGGCCGACGAGGCAATCGCTGACAAGGTGCTTGACGCGCCCGTCGTGACCGGTGTCGAACGCTACGACGAGAAGGGCGCTGCCGTGCGGGTCGTCGTACGGACGAAGCCGGCCGACCGGGACGAGGTCGCGCGAGTGCTCCGCGAGGCGATGCTGTCGGCGCTGGCGTCGGCCGGGATCGCGTCGCCGTACGCGATCGTGCGGCCGATGCCGACCGGCGGCTGACCCCCATCCGTCCTGCGAGCCTTGTGGTCGTCAGGGCGAGCGACCGGCGATCTGCCACGCGCGGGAGGACCGCCACGCCACGCCCGCGAAGACGGCCGTGACGAGCGGAAGCACCAGCGCGACGACTGACAGCGCGTCCCAGAACCATGGCAACGACCCTGGCCGCAGCCCCGTCGGCTCGCCCATGCGGCGCGACAGGGCCTGTTCGAGGAGTCGCGTCGGGAGGAAGGCGGCGATGAACGACGCACCGCCGATCGAGCGAGCCCTGGTGGTTGCCAGAACGACCTTGAGTCTCGCTGTATGCCAGCGACCAGGTCGGACGAGCTGTCGTACGGAGGTCTTCCTGGCAATTCCGGCGCGAACCGACGATCTTTGTGCCTCGCCCGGCGTGTCGGCCAGATGACGATTTCGTTGCATACAGAATGGCGCTCTGGTCAAAGTGCAGCGTGCGTGATTCGCTGCGGGCAGAAGATCCAGGTCGCGGCGTTCGCGACCACATTCTGGCCACCACGGAAGGGGGGCGCTGCCCGCATGTCGGTGCCTCTCGAGGTGATCGGCTCTGATGCCGAAGCCCACCCGGAAGCGGTGCTCCAGGGAGCGGGCCCGATCCAGGGACGATCGCTAGGGCAGATTGCCTGGGGCAGACTCAAGCGGGACAAAGTCGCCATCGGCGGCGCCGTCGTGATCGCGCTGTTGATCGTGATGGCGCTCGCCGCGCCGCTGATCGTCAAGCTCTTCGGTCACCCGCCGAACGAGTTCCACTACAAGTACGTCAACCCCGAAACCCAAGTGCCCTACGGCGCGCGGGGGGGCATTTCCGGAGCTTTCCTCTTCGGCGTCGAGCCGGTCAACGGCCGCGACATCTTCAGCCGCATCGTCTACGGCTCACAGGTTTCGCTGCTCATCGCATTTCTCGCGACGCTCGTTTCCGTCGTGATCGGCACGGTGCTCGGCATCGTGGCCGGGTACGTCGGCGGCTGGCCGGACGCGATCATCAGCCGGACCATGGACGTTTTCTTGGCCTTCCCGTTGGTCCTGTTTGCCATCGCGCTCGTCGGCGTCATTCCGGTCCGGGCGTTTGGGCTGCGCGGCGACAACCTACGAATAGCGCTGATGGTGTTCCTCATCGGCTTCTTCAACTGGCCTTACATTGGGCGCATCGTACGCGGGCAGACTCTCTCGCTCCGGGAGCGAGAGTTCGTCGATGCGGCCCGCAGTCTGGGCGCCAAGCGCAGCTACATTCTCTACCGTGAGTTGCTGCCGAACCTGCTTGCACCGATCCTCGTCTACTCCACACTGCTGATCCCGACCAACATCTTGTTCGAGGCGGCGTTATCTTACCTCGGAGTCGGTGTCCCCGCCCCGCGCGCAACCTGGGGCGGCATGCTGGCGGACGCGGCCGGCTGGTACCGGATCGACCCGGCCTTCCTTTTCCCACCCGGCGTCGCCATTTTCGTCACGGTGCTGGCCTTCAACCTGCTCGGTGACGGACTGCGCGACGCGTTGGACCCACGATCACGGTAGTCCACTCGGCTACTGGCACGGGCTGACTTTTGACCTAGAGAAGAAGGGTGCTTCACGGATGAAGACAACTCGCACGAGATCGGCCATCGCCCTCGGCGTGGTCGCGGCTCTGGGCATGAGTGCCTGCACCAGTGACAGCAAGACCGCCGACGATGGGAAGAAGACGACGAGTGCGTCGGTCGCGTCTCCGACATCGTCCGCCGCTGGCGACTCGAGCAGCGCAGCACCCTCCAGCAGTGGGGCAGCCGACCCCAGCGCGGCCGGGCAGAACGCCGCTGTGGACAAGGTCTTCAAACCCAGCGACGCCAAGGGCGGCACCCTGCGCTTCGCGAACTCCGGTGACTGGGACAGCCTCGACCCGGCAGACACCTACTACGGTTACTCGTGGAACTTCATCCGCAACTACGGTCGAAGCCTGGTGGTTTTCAAGGCGGGGCCCGGTGCCGAAGGCGCGAAGCTGGTGCCTGACCTGGCGGAAACCCTCGGCGTACCGAGCGACGGTGCGAAGACGTGGACCTACAAGCTCCGCGCCGGCGTGAAGTTCGAAGACGGCACGCCGATCACGTCCAAAGACGTGAAATACGCGGTGTGGCGCTCGCTGGACAAGGACACATTCCCGAACGGGCCGACGTACTTCAACGACTTCCTCGCGCTCGAAAAGGCCGTGGCGGCAAAGCCTGGCCCCTACGTGAACAAGGGCTTCGACACCAAGGCGATCGAGACGCCGGACGACCGGACGGTCGTCTTCCACCTCAACAAGCCCTTCTCCGGCATGGACTACTTCGCGCAGTTGCCCGCCACCATCCCGGTGCCTGAGGCAAAGGACACCGGCGCGAAGTACAAGGAGCACGTGATTTCCAGCGGGCCCTACAAGTTCGAGTCAAACAACCTCACCAAGGACTTCACCCTGATCCGGAATGAGAATTACGACCCGGCGAGCGACCCGGATTCGGGCCGCAAGCCGCTGGCCGACAAGCTGACGGTCGCGCTCAACGTCAACTCCGACGACATCGACAACCGCCTCCAATCGGGAGACCTGGACATCGCTGTTGAAGGGACCGGCGTCGGTGCCGCAGCACAGGGCAAGATCCTGAGCGACCCCAAGCTCAAAGCGCAGTCGGACTCTGCATTGATCGCGCGCCTCTGGTACACGCAGATCAACGCCGACGTCGCGCCGTTCGACAACATCGAATGCCGCAAGGCAATCCTGCTGGCCGCCGACAAGACCGGTTACCAGCGGGCATACGGCGGCGAAACCGGTGGCCAGGTGGCGACCAACATGCTGCCCCCACTGATCCCAGGCTTCAAGGCTATCGACCTGTACGAGGCCGGCACCAAGCCAGAAGGTGACCTCGACAAGGCGAAGGAGGCGCTCAAGGCATGCGGCAAGGAAGGCGGCTTCGAGACCACCATCAGCTACCGCAACGAGCGGCCGAAGGAGAAGGCGACGGCGGAGGCGCTGCAGCAGTCGCTGGCACAAATCGGTGTGAAGCTGACGATCAAGGGCTTCCCGAAGGCCGACTACTTCAAGCTGTACGCCGGAAAGCCGGACTACGCGAAGGCCAACAACCTCGGCCTGATCGTCACCGGCTGGGGTGCTGACTGGCCGGACGGCTTCGGCTTCCTCCAGCAGATCGTCGACAGCCGCGCCATCAAGCCTTCGGGCGGCAACAGCAACGTCGGCATCAAGCTTCCGGAGGTGGACGCGCTGCTCGACAAGGCCCTGGCGACGACGGACATCGCGACGCGCGAGCCGATCTGGGCCGCGATCGACCAGACGATCATGGAGAACGCTGTGGTGCTCCCGGGCATCTGGGCGAAGGGGTTGGAATTCCGCCCGGAGAATTTGACGAACGTCTTCGTCAACGACGGCTTCGGCATGTACGACTACGCAGCGATAGGCACGACCAAGAAGTAGTCGGCCCACACAGTCGAAGGCAGGTGAAGGCAGCAGTGGCCGGTGTTCCCGCGTGCGGGAACGCCGGCCGCTGAGCCGACCAGCGTGCTCGCATACTTGGTACGACGTCTGGCAGTGGCGTTCGCTCTGCTCTTTGTCATCAGCGCTGTCGCGTTCGCGATTTTCTTCTACATTCCCCGCCTCGCCGGCGCGACCGCCGACAACCTCGCGAGTCGCTATGTCGGTAAGAGTGCTGGTGCTGAGCAGATCCACCAGACTGCCATCAAGCTCGGGTTCACCGACCCGGTCTATGTGCAGTACGGGCGCTATGCGAAAGGGATCTTCGTCGGGTCCGACTACAACACCGGCCCGACGACCGTGCACTGTCCCGCCCCGTGCTTGGGCTATTCGTTCATCAACCAGAATCCCGTGTGGCCCGACCTGGTAGATCGGATGCCGGTCACGCTGTCGCTGGCGGCAGGCGCAGCGGTGCTCTGGCTCCTCGGCGGCGTGGCGACCGGAGTGCTGTCGGCTCTTCGCCGCGGAAGCCTCTTTGATCGCTCGGCCATGGGAATCGCCCTGGCCGGCGTCTCGTTACCCATCTTCTTCACCGGGCTGCTGTCGCTGTCAGTCTTTTCTTACGCGCTGCACTGGGCGGCGCCGGGCGGCACGAATCCGATGGCGGCGAAGAATCCCATAGACTGGGCGTACGCGCTGATCCTGCCGTGGATCACCCTCGCCTTTCTGTACGCGGCGGCGTACGCCAGGCTGACCCGCGCGGGCATGCTGGAGACGATGAACGAGGACTTCATCAGGACGGCGCGCGCCAAGGGCCTGCCCGAACGCACGGTGATCTTCAAGCACGGTCTTCGGGCCACGCTGACGCCGATCCTCACGATTTTCGGCCTCGACCTAGGCCTGTTGCTCGGCGGCGCGATTCTCACCGAGACGACCTTTTCGCTCCCTGGTCTTGGCCAGTACGCCGTCATTGCGATCAACAATCAAGATCTGCCGAAGGTGCTCGGGGTCACGATG
Source organism: uncultured bacterium (assembly GCA_964236265.1). Classification (GTDB taxonomy): domain Bacteria; phylum Actinomycetota; class Actinomycetes; order JAVEEB01; family JAVEEB01; genus JAVEEB01. Next base: position 42,802 of record CAXSDE010000008.1, on the reverse strand, counting down.
GTGGCCGCCTTCTTCATCGTCATCGCGAGTCTGATCGTCGACCTGCTGTACGCGGTCGTCGACCCACGGGTTCGGCTCCAGTGAGCAACGCCTTCCTGGAAGTTCGCGACCTGCGAGTCCATTTCCGGACTGACGACGGTCTCGTCAAGTCGGTCGACGGGTTGTCGTTCACCCTGGAACGCGGGAAAACCGTCGGCATCGTGGGGGAAAGTGGCTCCGGCAAGAGCGTCACGACCCTGTCGATCATGGGGCTGCACGCGCGCGGGTCGGCCGACATCTCCGGGCAGGTGCTGCTCGACGGCGACGACCTCATTGCTGCGAGCCGCGAGCATGTGCGCTCGTTGCGCGGCAAGCGGATGGCGATGATTTTCCAGGATCCGCTGTCCGCGATGCACCCGTTCTACACGGTCGGCGCGCAGATCATCGAGACGTACCGAATTCACAACAAGGTGAGCAAGCAGGTAGCGCGCAAGCACGCGATCAACTTGCTGGATCGGGTCGGCATTCCCAATCCGCACGAGCGTGTCGACGACTACCCGCACCAGTTCTCCGGCGGCATGCGCCAGCGCGCGATGATCGCCATGGCGCTCTCGTGCGACCCTGACCTGCTCATCGCGGATGAGCCGACAACAGCGCTCGATGTCACCGTGCAAGCGCAGATCCTCGACCTCATCCGCGAGCTGCAGCAGGAGTTCAACTCCGCCGTCATCCTCATCACGCACGACCTGGGCGTGGTGGCCGATCTCGCCGACGACATCCTGGTGATGTACGCCGGCCGGGCAGCCGAGTACGCCCAGGCGAGTGACATCTTCAACGCGCCGCAACACCCGTACACGTGGGGCTTGCTTGGTTCAATGCCGCGCCTCGACCGCGAGCCCACCCAGCGGCTGTTGCCGATCAAGGGCACCCCGCCGAGCCTGATCAATGTGCCTACCGGCTGCCCGTTTCATCCGCGGTGCACGTACGAGTCGCTCAACGCGGGCGCAAGCCAGCGCGAACGCCCGGAGTTGCGTGACATCGGGGGCGATCACTACATCGCGTGCCATCTGTCCACCGAACAACGTGAACACATTTGGGAGTCGGAAATCAGGCCCAACCTATGAGTCGCGAGGCCGCCTCGACCGCCAGCTCGGACGACCTGCTGACCGTCACCGATCTGGTCAAGCACTTCCCCGTGCGCAAGGGAGTGCTCCAACGGCAGGTCGGCGCAGTGCAGGCTGTCGATGGCATCAGCTTCACTGTACGAAAGGGCGAAACCCTTGCGCTTGTTGGTGAATCCGGTTGTGGGAAGACGACCACGGGTCGGATGCTGACCCGGCTGATCGAGCCGACCGACGGCCGCATCGAGTTCGACGGACGCGATGTGACGCACCTGTCGGCCGCGCAGATGCGACCGCTGCGTCGCGACATACAGATGATTTTTCAGGACCCGTACGGCTCGCTGAATCCGCGGCACACCGTCGGCACGATCGTCGGCGCGCCGTTCGAGTTGCAGCACATGAAGACCGAGGGCGGCACCAAGCGCGCGGTGCAGGATCTACTCGAACTCGTCGGTCTCAATCCCGAGCACTACAACCGCTATCCGCATGAGTTTTCCGGCGGTCAGCGGCAGCGGATCGGCATTGCGCGGTCGTTGGCGCTCAAGCCGAAACTCATCGTCGCGGACGAGCCAGTCTCGGCGCTCGACGTCTCGATTCAGGCCCAGGTCATCAACCTACTCGAGGACCTGCAGGAAGAACTCGGCCTGACGTACGTCGTCATCGCCCACGACCTGTCCGTCGTACGGCACATGTCCGATCGCGTCGCTGTGATGTACCTCGGCACCCTCGTCGAGGTGGCGGATCGCACGGACCTCTACGAGCGGCCGATGCATCCGTACACGATCGCCCTGCTGTCCGCCGTACCGATTCCGGAGACCGACAAGTCGAAGCGTCGCCAGCGCATCCGTTTGCAGGGCGACCCGCCGAGCCCGCTCAACCCGCCGTCCGGTTGTCGTTTCCATACCCGTTGCCCGTGGCGGCAGCCGACGCGATGCCACGACGAAGTGCCGCTGTTGCGCCCGCTTGGCTCTGGACACGTCGTGGCGTGCCACTACGCCGAAGACGTCGCCAGCGGGACGATCAAGCCGCGCCAAGTGGGTGTTGCCGAGACGTCGGTGAACATTGCCGATCCCGAGGCCTCGCCCGCGCCTAGCGGCCTACCTGACTAGTGCGGCGCGTCGATCAGCAGCGCACCCCCAGCAACACAACGTTGCTGTAGGACGGGACGAATCGTTGGCCGGCCAGTTGACCCTGATGCGGTACCGGTGATTGCCGCAGCTCGCGGGATCCGCGACCGTCGTGCAGCGCATGCTTTCGCGGACCCGTCGCGACGAGATGTCGTGCCAGCCGCCACCCGACAAGTGCTGCAACGTGGCGTAAAGAACGAAGCCGGGCCGCGCCGGCGCGATGGCACCGACGATCGTCGTCGTCGTGCCCAGCGAAATCGGCGTCGCGGTGACGGTCGCCGACACAGCCCACGTGTGCGGCGCCACCGTGGTGGCGAGCGCGAACAGTGGGTGTGTGTAGTAGTCGACCCCCTGCGCGCCGAAGGAGCCGGCGAACGCGACACACACTCCCTTGCCCTGCTCGACGGCAACGGCGGGTTCGAGGGAAGCAGCCAAAGTTGACCGCGAAACAGCAGTCTCACCTGGTGAAGTTGTACGAGGCCGGCGAGCACACCGGAGCCGAGCTCGCGGAGTTGTTCGGCGTCGGCCGGGCGACGGTCTAATCGCACCGTGCAGCGAGCGCAGTCGTGATCGGCCCCGTTGGTGCAGGTCGAAGCGCGGACGAGTGCTACCAGGGATTGCAGCTGATGGCGCGACGCCTCGAGGAGTTGCACGGGGCGGCGCGACTGTCGATGAGCCAAGATCCGTCGAACACGGAGTGGCGAGATCTCGATGATGCCGTCCGTGCCGCGCTGGCCGCCCTGGACGTTGCGATCCAGGCGACCCTGACTCGGCCCTGCGTCGCGAGCGCCTCAATCTTGTCGGAAAGCCGAGGCTACCTTGAGGATCCCGTTGGCCCGCTTGAGCTCCGCGTTCTCCCGCTTCAACCGCTTCACCTCGAGCGTCTCCTCGGTCGGGCCCCTGGTCGCCGACCGGAGTCGACCTCGCTTACCCGGCACCACTTCCTGACCGTCTCGGGCGTGCCGATCCCGAGCAGTTCCGCGACCTTGCTCATCGCCGCCCACTCCGAGTCATGATCGGCACGGACCTCACCGACCATCCGGACCGCCCGCTCACGCAACTCGACCGAGTACCTTTTCGACGTGCTTGCTGCCATGACTCCAACTTTCCCAAGCGACGGAGTCTCCGGACACGCCGGGGCGGTTCAGACAGCGCGCGGTAATCATTCTCGTGCACGTCCTCGGCCTGGATCTCTCGAGCGTCGCACTGGAACTGGGCGTCCCAATAGGGACGGTCAAGTCAGGATTGAGCCGCGCAAGAACGGCTTTAGCCCAGCATCTGGGCGTCGATTACGGGAGCGACCATGGCTGATCTTGACGAACAACCGCAAGGGTATGTCGCGCATCTCCGGCCCCCGATTGTGCCGCCGTTCGGCCCTCTGGCATCCCGCCTGCACCGCAGGAGAAGGAGGAACAACGCCGTCATCGCGACCGTCGCCGCAACAGCGGCGATACTGGCCGCTAGTGCGGCGTTGATGAAGGCACCGCGGTCCGGATCGACGCCAGCGACGCCCGCCGCGTTCTCGTCGGACACTCCGTCCTCCGCAACGCCAGCGCGGAGCTATGCACCTATTGCCGTTGTGCATTCCGGAAATCCGCGCGTGATTGAGATCAGGTTCGAATATCCTGCAGACAGTTATTGCTTCGAACAATTCACTGTCAACGTTGTTGAGACCTCGACGGCGATCTTCGTGCGAGATGTGCATGACCGAGGACCTCGTACTCGTTGCGGGTGGCTGTGACGTCTACGCCGACGCAGATCACGGCGTGCGGGTGGCTGCGCAACGGCTTGGACGTCCTCGTGTCCGTGTTCGCCCGCGCCCCGTGGTGGGCGCCGTTGCCGGTTGCGGCCGCGGTGTACGTGCTGGTGCCGATCGTCGCGGCGGCGCTGGTGCCGCACAGCACGGTCGGCACCTGGCGCGCGATCGGGGCGGTCGGCGCTCTGATGATCGTCCTAGCGGGCGGGTTGGGGCAGGTTGAGCGGCGCCGTCGGGCGCGGCTGGTTGACCAGGCGCGGAGCCTGGCGGGGTTGCAGGCCCTCGGGTGGCGGGAGTTCGAGGAGTTGCGCGCGGAGGCGTACCGGCGTGCTGGGTTCGCCGTGACGGAGACGGCGTCGGGTGCGGACGGTGGCGTGGACCTGGTGTTGCGCCGCGAGGGTCGAGATGACGTTCGTGCAGTGCAAGCACTTCGCGGTTCGTCGCGTGGACGTGCGGCCGGTCCGGGAGTTGTACGGGGTGATGACCGCCCACGGCGCTCAGCGGGGTGTCGTGATCTGCTCCGGGGACTTCACGGCGCCGGCGCGCGAGTTCGCGCGCAAGGTCGGGCACGTCACGCTCGTCGACGGCCCGGCGTTGCTCGAGCTCGTCCGTCCGCGCACGGCCGCGGCTGCGGTCGTGCCCGCGGCTCGGCATCGCCGGTCGTCGCTCGACTCTCGTCGGTAGCGACTGCGTGGGTCAGCGCACCGTAGGTGCACCGTTCGGCCGCGCAGCGTGGCCCTTTCTGAGAGCGTCGCCGCCGCGCGTTAGCCGGCGAGGGTGACGTGCTGCGAGCCGCGCGGGCTGTAGTAGCTGACTCGTTGCCCGGGGGTGGCGCCCAGGAGCGCGCGGCCGAGGGGCGAGTCGGGGCTCAGCGCCGGGAGTGCATCGGTGTCGGCGAGGGCGGGAGCGATCAGGAAAGTTTCCGGCTCGGGGGTTCCGTCGAACTGCAAGCGCACCACTGTGCCAACGGTGACCGCTCCCCCGACAGTGTTTCCGGCGGCCGCGAGCTGGCTCAGGACCCGTTCGTAGGCGCGGATCACCGCGTCGATGCGCTGCGCCTCGTCGCGGACGCCGACCTGGTCGGCGAGGTCCGCGGCGTCGCCGTTCGTGTCAGCGCCGACCAGGGCGCTGACGGCCGCGTGTTGGGTGCGGAGCTCGTCCAGGCGGTCCTGGAGGTGCTGGCGGGTCTGGTTGATCGACATGGGTCCCCCGTTGTGTGTGTGATGCCCGTCGGGCCAGCATCTCAGGTGAGAGACCTTCGGCTGGCGGCCGGCAGATCCTGAGCCGATGCGGCGGCCGGATCCGCGCGCGGAGTGCGCGCCAGTTGAACATGCGCATTGCGTCAGGGAGTGGGTTAGACATAGCCATGGCCCTTCATGCAGAACGCACGCTCGCCGCTGATGGCACGCTCGCCGAGAAGTTGGATGAGCTCTTCGGCCGAGTGCGCCGCCCGGATGGTCGTCCCTACTCCAACAGGGAGGTAGCGGACCGCATCGCCGAGGGCGGCGGCCCCAGGATCAGCGGCCCGTACATCTGGCAGTTGCGTAAGGGTCTGCGCGACAACCCGACCGTCAACCACGTCACCGCGTTGGCCGGGTTCTTCGGAGCGCCCCCCGCGTATTTCAGCAACGACGACGGCGCCGATGTTGTTGAGACCCAGGTAGAGCTCATCAACCTGCTGCGCGATGACGGTGTGAAGCGCCTGGCTCTTATAGCCCACGGCGTCTCCGCGGAGACGCTCGCCGCGATAGGCGATCTGCTCGAATACTTTCGCCGACCTCAGCGGAATTGGACCGAGTCGGCCTATGTGAGCGGTTCGGCGGGCGTTACCCGGGGGTGCGTGCTTGTGGGTGGTGCCGCGGCGAGGGTGCGAGCCTCGCGACGTTCCCCAACGCTGGGGCGCGGCTGGTGGTGCGGGCCGGTCAGGTACGCACGAGCTCCAAGTCGACAGGGGCGTCGGCGATCTCAGCGGGCCATGGCTCCTCGACCGGATTGTCTCCACCCGCGCGGGTCGTTTTGGTGACCTCCGCGGTCGCGAACGTCAGGTCAGGGCCGATCGCGTCGATCGCGACCTGGTAGACGGTCCGCTTTTCGCCGTCCTTGTTCTCGTAACTGCGCTGCTGCAGCCGGCCGATGACGACGACACGCGCACCACGGGTCAGGCTCTCGGTGATGTTCTCCGCGAGGCTCCCCCAGGCGTGCCCGGACAGGAACGTCGGGTCCGTATCGACCCAGGTGTCCCCGTCGCGGCGCCGCCCTTGGCAGGCGACGCGGACCTGGACAACGGCTTTCCCGGTGACGGTGTAGCGCAGTTCCGGGTCGTCGACGAGGTTGCCGTAAAAGCTGGTGGTGATTTCTCCGTTCATGGTGGTGCTCCTCACTCATTGCGTGGATGTGCTCGACATCTAGGTAAGTGCCGCAGGAGCGCCGAAATCGTCACCCAGGCCCAGGGCCTGCCCCGTCGTTGCCGTGGGCCAGGCGACAGTGCCCTGAGAAGCGGGCCGGGCGGTGGTGAGTGTTCGCGGGCTCGTCCGGCTCGATGCCGGCGAGACCGCGGTGCGCGGCGGGTGCCCCGTAACGCAGCAACGCCGCCGTGAGGTGGTCACGACGGCGTTGTGTGCGCTGCTGGACGGGGGTTACCCGGCCTTCTGTCGGCGTGGCTTGGCGTTCGCCAACTCCACGAAGATCGGCCGACTGGTCAGCCCGCGCTCAGCGTCGATCTTGAGGCGGAGTTTCCCGGCCAGGATCGCCGCGACTGACGCCTCGCGCTGCTTCTTAGGCACTTCCCTCGTCATCGTCGCCGCCCTCCCATTCCTGCTGTTGATCGTACGACGCTTCTTCTAGCGCTGCTACGGCATCGGTCACCGCGTCGAGTAAGACTAGGTCGTACGGCTCGAACAACCGGCCCGCTTGCAGCGCCGCCAGCGCGGAGATCCCGGCGGTCTTCTTGCGGTCCTCGTCCGATACAGCCATATCGGCAGCCCAGCGGAACAACCGCATGGTTTCCTCGCGCCGTTGCCGGACGTGGGTTTCCTTGGCGCTGACCCGGTTCAGCCACCCGCCGAGCCACGCCGCCCCGAACGAGATGACCGGAGTGCCGATCCCGAACGCGATCGCCCAGCCTGTGCTCAGCCCGCTACTCACAGCGCCCACCCTCAGTGATCGTGCCCGCTACCAGTCCGCGTGCGTTCATCTTGTCCTCCCAGCCGTTCTTTGGGCCGATCTGGCCGTCGCCAGGACAGTGGAGCGCTGCAGGCGCGTGCCGGCCCCAGGGAGTGCCGGATCAGCGGCGGAACGATCTTCGGCGATGGGAGCCGCCCGGTGTTGGCGGCGCGTCGAAGATGGTTGCGGTGCCCGGCGCGGACTTGGGCAGGTCCACTAACCTGAGCGCAGCCAGAACCGGCCGCCAGGCTGACAATGAGAACAGCCGCCCGTAGGGCGCCGATTCTCTAGCGGTGGTTGGGAAGTTGCGGTCCTGCACCCGTGCGGTGGACGGGTGCACGCCGATGACCACCGGCCCGCGAGCTCTTGCCCTTCGGGCTCGCGAACCCGTGGACATCCACCCGCCCACCGCACGGGCACAGCAGCTGGTGGGGCTGGTGGCAGGACCCTGCGCGGATGAAGGTTCTGGAGCCGCGGCTGAAGTGCCAGGTGCTCGATGCCGGCGAGTGGTTGCCGGGCTGGGTGTCCGCGTGGGCGCGCGCGGCGGACGGGTCGTGGCGCGGGTACGTGCAGGTCACCCGATATGAGCAGGTGACCGGCCGGGACGGGATTCCGCTCGCCGGCGGCGGGTTGTTTCCGTGCACGTACGTGCAGGTCCGCCCGGCGTCGCAGATCCGGCGGGCGGGGCCGGTGGCGGCCCCGCCCGTGCCCGGCTAGCTCGCCCGGGTCTTGAGCCGGTCCAGCTCGTCGAGCAGCTGGTCGCGCTCGCGGGTGACGGTGGCGAGGTCTGTGGTGAGTTCCCCGACCCAATTCCGCAGCCGCAGGTGCATGCGGCGCATCGTCTCGACCGCGTCATCGGCCGCGTAGATCGCGGTGCGCAGAGCTTCGAGGCGTTTTCGAGCTGCTCGGTGTCGTGAGTCATGTCGGTGGCCTTCCGCGTGTCTCGGCCCTGGTGGCTGGGGTCGCGTCGGCGGCGGCGGTGTGAGGGTGGGCCGTCATGGTGGAGCGCCCGGAGCGCAGCGAGGACGTACGACCGTGACGGGACGGGGTCCCCGCACTGCCACGCTGAGAAGACCCCCGCCCCCACGGTGACCACCGCGCGGCAGCGTCGCCCGGAGGTCGACCGGTCCTGCGCAGGCGGGCTCCAGCCGGTTTTACGCGTAATACGGGTGTGAGGCGTCAAACGGGTGTTACTGGTGCTTGGTGGTCCGGTGCTCGCGGTGCTCGCACGCGGGGATGTCGTGTCGGTCGATGTAGTCGCTGACCCACCCGTCGGGCCACAGGGCTGGCTGCCCGTCGAGGTGCAGCAGGGCGGTGTGCAGTCCTGGGCGTCCACGTGTAATAGCCGGCCGCGTCCGTCGTCACGGTCGTGTCGGCGGGAATGCGACCGTAGATCGGACTCTGGAAGGAAAAGGGATCACTGAAGCGGTCGCAGGAGTTGGTGATCACGTAGGACACGGCAAGCCTGCGGCCGGCGTACGGCGCGCCGGTATCGGCGTCCGACAGCCGTCCCAGGACCCGCGCGGCCCGTCCGACAGCAACCGGCGAGGGTCGGAAACCGAGCGAGAGCCGTGGCACATGAGTGGCGGTGACCGTCATCGTCCGCGAGTACGGTCGGCTGTCGCGACGCGGGTAGTCCCACAACGAGTTGCCGGCGGAGTCGTCGGCCCGGAACATGACCGTCGTGCGACTGCCGGCCCAGCCTGCTGTGACGTGCGCAACTCCCGACCACCCGCCGTACTTCGCTGTGCCGGTGTCCAGTGTGAGCTGCACACTGCGGTCTCGCCGCGCGGGCCGACACCGATGTAGTCCACGCCACCCGGGCGCGCGAGGACGACGAAGGGCAACGCGGGCCGATCAGCCGTCCTCGGGCGCACGACCACGCCGCTCTCGTCGACCAGGTGCGCGCGGACGCTGACGTCGACGACCGCCAGTCCGGACACCTTCACCGACGCGGCGCTCAACGTGAGGTCCAGCAACCGGGGCGGTGTCGCATCCGAGGTTGCCCTCGAGCCCGAGGCGGTAGTCACTCGCGTCGACGACAGGGCAGAACCCGCGGCCACCGGCAGCACGCCGAACACCATCGGAACGGCGAGGCGACGGCGAGCCGCCGTCGGCAGCGCGGGCCGAGCCGTCCGCCACGAGATGCGAGCGAGGAGATCGATGTCGCGTCTGATTGGGTCACGACTCGCTCACGCGCTCAGCGAACGTGTGGTTTCACGACGAGGGCCGCACCAGCGTCAGGTGGTGCGGCCGTCGTGACGTGAGCGGTCAGACGAGCTGGGCGTCGAGCGTGATCGTCGTGCCGGTGAGCGCCTTGCTGACGGGACAGCCCACCTTGGCGCCTTCGGCGGCGGCCTGGAACGCCGCCTCGTCGAGGCCTTCGACATGGCCGCGCACGGTCAGGAGGATGCCGGTGATGGCCATGCCGCCCTCGACCTTGCCGAACGAGACGTCGGCCTTGACGTCGACGGCGCTGGACGTCGCGCCGGCCTTCGCGAGCTCGTTCGAGAACGCCATCGAGTAGCACGCGGCGTGGGCGGCGCCGATGAGCTCTTCCGGGCTGGTGAAGCCTTCGGCGTCCTCGGTGCGTCGCGGCCAGGACACGTCGAAGGTCGCGAGCCCCGAGGTGTCGAGGTGGACCGTGCCCTTGCCGTCGAAGAGGTTGCCGTCCCAGTGGGCGCTAGCGGTCCGAACAGTCATAACGAGGTCCTCCGGAGGGTGTCAGGCGATGTCCTGGACCCCAACCGCGGCCGCGGGCGCGACATTCCGGACATGAAACGGGGCCGAGGCGGCTCTCCGTCACCGCGGAGGGTCGACACACGAGTGGAGCCTTCGGGGGCCCCCGGCACTCCTGTCGCTCCACGGACCCGCGGGATGCGCGCCACGACCCGCAAGCATGGGTGCCTTCACAACCGGAACAGCGCCCGGACATGCGTGATCCCCGGACCGCCGCGCGCGGTTCGGGGATCAACGCCGCTTGTGGGTCAGGCGCGCCAGATCGTGATGAAGACCGGCTCCGCCGCCGCCAGGAAGGCGACGCGAGACAGGGGCGTGAAGCCGGGCACGCTCGCGAGGCCGGTCGAGTGCACGACCGTCGGGAGCGAGAGGTGGCTCGGGGCCGGCAGCAGACTCTTGATATTGCCGCCGATCATGTTCGTGAGCTCACCGAGCGCGTCGTCCAGCTCGAGCCGGCTGACGCCGTTGTCAGCCGCGAACATCCGCTCCGCCGCCATGGCGGCGAAATCTGCGGAGCATTCGAGTTGGACAGCTCCCGACCACGCTTCGTGCACCGTCACGACGCCGCCGACCATCGGCATCGCCGAGATGTCGATGGTGTCCGCGGGGACGGGTTCGAGGGGAAGGTCGAGGAAGGACGCCCAGATGTCCTGTGCAATCACGACGATGTCATTGAAAGCGACGACATCCATGTCGCTGTCCGCGCTGAGTGTCATCAGGACACCTCTCTGCCACGAAGCCGATAGCACGTGGCTCGGTCGTACATGACGGGCTCGAAGTCCGGATCCACGTTCAACGTGGTCTCCGCACCGCCCAGGAACAGATAGCCGTCAGGACGAAGCATGCGCTTCACCTGTTGGAAAATCCCCCGCTTGGTTTCCGCATCGAAGTAGATGAGGACGTTGCGCAGGAAGATGACGTCGAACGTGCCCATCGGTGCGATCGGCTGCGCCAGGTTGACACCCTGGAACTGCACCATCTTGCGGATCTCCGGACGCAGTTGCCACTCGGTGCCGAGCCGCTCGAAGTGCCGCACGAGCATCGCCACGGGCAGGCCGCGGTTGACCTCGAGCTGCCCGTACCGGGCATTGCGCGCCTTCTCGAGCATCACGTCCGACAGGTCGGACCCGATGATGTCGATGGCCCAGCCCGGGTGCAGCGCGAAGTGGTCCTGAGCGACCATGGCGATGCTGTATGGCTCCTGTCCGCTCGAGCAGCCGGCCGACCAGATACGCAGGACGCGTTGGCGAGAACGGTTGCGCGTGAGCTCCGGAAAGACGTGCGACTGCAGGGCCTGGAACGGGTAATGGTCGCGGAACCAGGACGTCTCGTTGGTCGTCATGGCATCGACGACCTCGGTGATGAGCGACGAGTCCGGCTTGGCGATCAGTCGCGTGACGAACTCGGACACCGTCTCCGCACCGGTCTTGCGGGCGAGGGGCGCCAGGCGCGACTCGACGAGATACTCCTTGCCCTTCTCCAACACGATCGCGGAACGCTTCCAGACAAGCTGCGCAATCCAGTCGAAGTCGGCAGCGCCTACGGTCATGAACGAGCTCCCAGCGCGACGTCTGAACGGGCGGATGAGCTCGCGCTCTGAGGGCGCTGGGCAACGCGAAGGATGTGTTCTGCGATGTCACCGAGCGCAAGGATGTGCTGGGCGAGGCCGGCCTGCGCGACGCTGCCGGGCATGCCCCAGACGACGGAGGTCTCCTCGTCCTGGACGACGACCTGGCCACCGCCGGCGATGATCGGCTCGCTGCCCTTCATGCCGTCCTGGCCCATGCCGGTGAGCACCACAGCGAGGATCTTCTCGCCGTACACCTCGGCCACGGAGCGGAAGAGCACATCGACGGCGGGACGGACCCAGTTTTCGGGACCCTCCTGGCTGACGACCATGCGGGCGCGGCCCGCGGCGTCGCGGCGCAGCGACAGATGAAAGTCACCGGGAGCGATGTAGACCGCGCCGGCAGCGGGCACGTCACCGTCACGCGCCTCCTTCACCGTCAACTGCGACGACGAGTCGAGGCGGCTCGCAAACAGCCGGGTGAACAGCGGTGGCATGTGCTGCACGATGAAGATGGGCACCGGGAAGTCGGCCGGCAACGAGGTGAGGACCTTGGACAGCGCATCGGGGCCGCCGGTGGACGCGCCGATCGCGACGGCGTCCACGGGACCCGTCGGGTCGCTGGCGGGGCGGCGGATCTTGATGCTCGCGGGTGCGCTCACGGGCGCCGCGGGGCGCTGCTGCACGATCTGCGGCGAAGCGTCCGGCCGGGGCGCCGCGCGGCCGCAGAGAGCTTTGATCTTCGGGATGAGCTGGCTGCGCACGCTCTCCATCGCGGCGTCCTGGTTGGCCGCGTGCGTGGGCTTGGTGACGTAGTCGTTGGCGCCGAGGGTCAGGGCGTCGAGGGTGGCGGAGGCGCCGCGCTCGGTGACGGAAGAGAACATGACGACGGGCAGCCGTGGGTGACGGCGGCGGATCTCCCGCAGCGTCTCCAGGCCGTCCATGTCCGGCATCTCGACATCGAGCGTGACAACGTCCGGTAGCTGCTGGGCGATGCGCTCCAGCGCCAGCCGACCGCTAGACGCCGTACCCATGACCTCGATGTCGGGATCGAGTGACAGCGCCTGGGTGACCAGGCGCCGGACGACGACGGAGTCGTCGACCACTAGTACGGAGATGTGCGGCATGGTCACACGCTCGCCAGGCCGAGCAGGCTCAGCTTGTCGAGGATGGCCTCGGCCGTGAAGGGCTTGATGACGTACTCGTGAGCGCCGGCGGCCAGCGCGCGCACGATCTGCGACTGCTCACTCTCGGTCGTCACCATCATCAACGTGATGCCACGCCACGCATCGACCTTGCGGACCTCGTTGACGAAGGTGAGCCCGTCCATGACCGGCATGTTCCAGTCGATGAGAGCGAGGTCGGGCAACGGTCCGCCGCGGCGGAGAGCCTCGAGGCCCTCACTGCCGTCACACGCTTCCGTGACCTCGAATCCCACTTCACCGAGGATGCGGGTCAGGATCATCCGCATCGCGCGTGAGTCGTCGAGAACAAGTGCTCGCATGTCCGTCCCTGCTTCTCTTCCGGCCCTGCCGGCCCGTGGCTGTGATGTCTTATCGGTCAGTAGTGCGGCGTTCAGGAGACTAGAAACGGAACCCGTTCACGACGTCCTGCAGATCTGATGCCATCCGGGCCAACTCGCTGGCCGCTTTGTCCGCTTCCGCGACACCACGAGTCGTGGTGGACGTGGCCTCGGCAACGCCGGAGATGTTGCGGGCGATCTCTTCGGTGCCCGCCGCCGCCTGACTGACGTTGCGGTTGACCTCGTTCGTCGTGGCCGTCTGCTGCTCGACTGCCGAAGCGATCGTGTTCTGGAAGTCGTTGATGTTGCCGATGATGGTGCTGATCTCACCGATCGCGGCCACGGCGTCGGTGGTGTCGCGCTGGATCGCGTCGATGCGCCCGGAGATCTCCCGCGTGGCCTTCGAGGTCTCCTGAGCGAGCTCCTTGACCTCGCTCGCCACGACGGCGAACCCCTTGCCGGCCGCACCGGCGCGAGCCGCCTCGATCGTCGCGTTGAGTGCGAGGAGGTCGGTCTGTTCGGCGATGGAGGTGATGAGCTGGACGACGTGGCCGATCTCTCGCGAACTCAGGCCCAGCCGGGCGACCGTCTCGTTGGTCACACGCGCCTTGTCGACCGCCGTCGTGCCGACCCGAGCCGCCTCGATGGCATTGTGCGCGATCTCCCGGATCGACGCGCCCATCTCCTCCGATGCGGTCGCGACGGTCTGCACGCTGCGGTTGATCTCCTCGACCGCGCCGGAAGCGCTCAGCGCGCGGTCCGCCGCGCTGCTCGAGCTGGCCGAGATCTCCTTGCTGACGCTCGACAATTCCTCCGCCGCGGCGGCCAGGATCGAAGCGTTGCCCGCGAGAGTGCGCAGCGCGCTCGAGATGTGGTCGGCGGCGGAGTTGAGGCACTGACCGACTCGACTGACCTCGTCGTCGCCGTGGACATCGATGCGCCCGGACAGGTCCCCCACCGCCATGCGCTCGGCGAGGACCGCCAAGTCCCGCAGCGGCCGCACGACGACGCGCGCGATCAGCCAGTTGAGCCCGACGAGCAGAACGACGGCTGCCAGTGCGCCGACAAGGACCTGTTGACCCTCGTGGGTTATCTGGGCATCAATCGCGGCCAGGTTCACCGTGCTGTTGGCGGCCTCCGTGCGGATGTCGTGGACGAGGTAGGCGTGGCGCAGGTAGACGTACGCCATCCCGAGCACGGCGACGACGACGTTGGCCAGCAGCTTCACGCGCAACGGCAGATCCGTGATGAGCCGGACTGCGGCGGATCGGCGGGCGCCGGCGGGCGCCGAGGCAGCGGTGGACGGGGCGGTGTCACTCATGAAGCGATCTCCAAGTCGATGAGGCGCGACGGGTCGAGCTCGAGCAGCAGCCCGCTCTCGAGCTTGTAAGCGCCGTGGATCAGAGACCGCAGCGGTCCCGTCAAGGTGTCGGGCGGCGACTCGAAGTCGGCCGTATCGACGTCGAGCACCATCTCGAAGGAGTCCGCGAGCAGCGTGACGCCTTCGCCGCGCAGGACGAGGTTGATAGGCAGTTGCCCGGCGTCGCGCGGCGGGTAGTCGAGGCGGGCACGGAGGTCGATCGCGGTGAGCACCTCGCCACGGAGATTGATCAGGCCGACGAGGGCCGCGGGTGCCATCGGGACCGGTGTCATCGGCTGCGACCGCGTCACCTCCTGGACGCGTTCCACCGGAAGGCCGAAGAGCTGGCCATCGACGCGGAACGTCGTCAGCTTCACCGTGGTCATGCTCGGGCTCCCATGCTCGATGTCTGGTCGAAGAAGTGCGGATCGGCGGCGAGGATGGCCTGGCGTGCGTCGAGGATCTCGGTGATGCGCTGCTGCACGATGGCGGTGCCGGTGACCCCCGGTCCGTCGATGTCGGTCACGGCCGTCGCCGGGTCGTCCGCGATGTCGACGATCGCGTCCACCACGAGACCCACGCTGCGGCCGTTCTCGGTGTAGACGACGACCTGTAGGAGCGTGTCCTCGGCGCGAGTCGCCGGCTCGGCCTCGCCGACGATCCGCGAGAGGCGCGCAATGGGCAGCACGCTGCCGTCGTACTGCAGGTGCTCCCGTGCGCCGATGCGCTCGAGCAGTGCCGTCGGGATCTCCACGAGGCGGGTGACCGCGGCGAGCGGGATCGCGATGCTGCGGGTGTCGGACAGCCGGACGACGAGGTGACTGTCGGCGTGGACGCCGCCGGCGTGGGGGCTGACGATGTCGAGGCCGCTGTCATTCGCAGAACTGGCGGCCGTGCCCTGCACGCGCTGGCGGTGGGCGATGGCCCATACGTCCAGGATGAGCGAGACGCGGCCGTCCCCGAGGATGGTCGCGCCGGCATACATGGCGCTCGCCTTCAGCTGCGCGGACAGCGGCTTGACGGCCACTTCCTCGGTGTCGAGGACCTCATCGACGACGAGGCCGTACTGACGTCCCTCGCTGCCGGCGACCACAATGTGCGTGACGCCGTGCGCCATCCGGCCTTCGCAGTCCTCGGGCAGGGCGAGCACCTCGCGCAGGTAGACCAGCGGCAGGAGCGTGCCGCGATGGCGGTAGACGGGAGCGCCGCCGACGAACTCGATGACCATCTGCTCGTTGCGCGGGTCGAGCTCGATGATCTCGAGCGCGCCGGCCTGGGGCACCGCGAACTGCTGTCCACCGCAACGCACGATGAGCGCGGCGATGATGGCCAGCGTCAGCGGGATCTTGACGCGGAACGTCGTACCGGATCCTGGCTCTGTCACGACGTCGATGGAGCCGCCGATGCGCTCGATGTTGGTCTTCACGACGTCCATGCCGACGCCACGGCCCGAGACGTTCGTGATGCGCGCAGCGGTGGAGAAACCAGGCAGGAAGATCAGGTTGATGAGCTCGGACGCCGTCATCGCGGCCCGTTGCTTGTCCGTGATGAGCCCCTTCGCGATGGCGGCGCCGCCGATGCGCGCGGCGTCGATGCCCATGCCGTCGTCGGCGATCTCGATGTTGACCTGACCACCCTCGTGGTAGGCCCGGAGGATGAGGCGGCCTTCGGCGCGCTTGCCCTGGCGTTCCCGCTCGTCGGGGGCCTCGATGCCATGGTCGATCGCGTTGCGGACGAGGTGGACCAATGGGTCCTTGACCGCCTCGAGGATGGTGCGGTCGAGCTCGGTGTCGCCGCCCTCCATCTCGAGCTTGACGTTCTTGCCCGTGGCGACGCACAGGTCGCGCACGAGTCGGGGCAGCTTGTTCCACACGTTGTCGACCGGCTGCATGCGCGCCTTCATGACGCCTTCCTGCAGCTCCGCCGTGATGACGTTGAGTCGCTGCCACGAACGCGTCAACAGCAGGTCACCGCTGCCGAGGATCTTGCCGCTGATCTGGTTGCGCGTCAGGACCAACTCCCCGACCTGGCGGAGCAGGTTGTCCAGCAGTTCGACGTCGACGCGGATCGAGCTCTCCGCGACGGACCGGCGCGCGTCCGACTGTGCGTCGAGCACATCGGCGAGGTCGCTGTGCGTGACGACGCCACGGTCGACGAGGATCTCGCCGAGGCGACGGTTGTCGCCGACTCCCTGCTCGAGGACCGCGAGGGTGATGTCGTCCGGGTTGACGAGGCCCTCGTCGATGAGGGCCTGGCCGAGCAGCGGGATCGACGGTGACGAGGTGGGCAAGCGCCCGACGGCCGGCGCGGCCGGCCGCTGAACGGCGGTCGGCTCCTGAACGGCGGCCGGCCGCTGAACGGCGGCCGATTCCTGAACGGCGGCCGATTCCTCGACGGGCCTGTCGAGGACGGGCTGCTCGGCGAACGAGCTGGCCGCCTGCTCGTTCGCCGCGGAGATGGTGGCGGTCGGCCGCACGGCTGCGGCCTGGCTCGGTATCGCTGCGGCAGCGGTCGCCTGCTCGCGGACGGCCTGGAGCTCCTCGATCAACTGCGTATGGTCCGACTCACCCTCCACGCCGGTCGCCTCGATGGTGCGCAGGAGCCCGCGGATCGCGTCGACCATGCGCAACAGCGCGCTGGTGATGTCGGGGTGGAGCTTGAGCTTCCCATCGCGCAAGAGGCTCAGGAGACCCTCGCCGACGTGGGTCACGCGCTCCAGCTCACTGAAGGCGAGGAAGCCGCTGGTGCCCTTGATCGTGTGGATGGTGCGGAACACGCTTGCCAGCAGCGGACGGGAGTCGGGCTCCTGCTCCAGCGCGACGAGGTCGCGGTCGAGCTGGTCCAGATTCTCGTGACTCTCCACGAGGAATTCCTGGACGATCTCGTCCATTCGTCGCTCCCTTGATCGCCGTGCGCCGGAACTCGTCCTGTTGATGCATCGGCTCCAGACCGCCAGGCATGAGCACGAGTTGATGGCGGCGACGCGAGCCGGGCAAGGGTGCCGGTCATCGCGCCTGGCGGGGCTGGCTACGGGTGTCCCGAACGCCGAATCGGGAACGCGCTGCGGCTCACCCGTTCGGCCCTCACGACCGGCCAATTCTGCCGATAGACACGCGTCGAAGGGGTCAGGACGCAATGGAAGAGCTAGCCGACGCACTCGGTCGGGAGCGCCTGCACGTGGAACTGCTCGTCTACCGGCTGGTGGCACTGCGCCAGCTGGTGGTGGCGGGCCAAGGGCGATTCCTCGGGTGGGCAGCCGAGGAGGTCGAGCGGGCGGCGCGCGCCGTGCGGCGATGCGAGTTGACGCGAGCCGTTGCCATCTCCTCGTACGCGGACTCAGTGGGCATCTCCGACGAGCACCTCGACCTGGCTGCCCTCCTCGAGCGCGCCGACGAGCCGTGGCGCACGATGCTCACCGACCACGGCGATGCGTTGCGCGCACTTCTGGCGGAGGTCGACGAGCATTCGGCCGCGGTCCGGCGCCTGGCCGGCGTGACCGCCCGGGCCGCCGGCATCCGCATCGACGGCGACGCGCTGAGCCGCGTCACCGCGGAGCGCCGCTCATGAGTGTCGCGCCGCTGCCGGGCACGTTGGCGGACCTCGAGGCCTACGTGGGGGGGACCAGAGTTTTTGCCGGTACGACGACAGCACGCGCCGAGGGCGAGCCCGGCGACGTGGACGAGCCCGGCGAGCTCGAGACATGCCTGCGCATGCGCGTGGCGGCGGCGGGGGCAGCAGCCGCACGAACAGCAGCCGACGTGGCTGCGCTCATCTCCCTGCACGACTTCCTCGGGCGAGGGTGACCGATCAGGCGACGGCGGCGGCGCGGTTATGCCGTACGGGGCGGCGGGCGAGCCGCGGGGCGGCGGAGACGGGCAGTTCCTCGTCCTGGCCGCTCAGGATCGAGCGCAGCAGGCTGATCGCCTCGCTGCGCAGTTGCGACACGCGGGACTCCGTCACGCCGAGGCGGGCCGCGATGCTCGCCGATGCCTCACCCTCGAGGAAGTAGCCGACGACGACCTCTCGCAGACGCGCCGGAAGCAGATCGACCGACTCGTGCAGCAGCCGCACCTGCTCGCGGCCGACGATGAGATCCGCGGGATCGGTGCCCGGGGCGGCGAGGTGCCCGGCGATGGAGGAGCTGTCGTCAGCCCCGCCCGTCGGGGCGTCGAGGCTCAGCACGAGTGCCCGGTGGCCGCGCGCCTCCAGGTCGGCGAGCTGCCCGCGGCTGATCTGCAACCGGGCCGCCTTCTCGTCCGCGGTCGGCGTGCGGCCGAGCTCGCGCTCAAGATCCTGGTGGGCTGTATCCGCCTCGCGCAGCGAGCTCCGGAGCGCCCGCGGAGCGAAATCGACCGCCCGGACGGAGTCCAGAATCGCTCCGCGGATGCGCAGCGCCGCCCAGCGCTCGAACGGCACCCCGCGCTCGGGATCGAAGCGGTAGGCGGCCTCCACGAGACCGAGGCGAGCGGCCTGCGTCATCTCGTCGCGGTCGGCGTGGCGCGGGAAGTGGGCGGCCACCCCGGCCAGCACATGCTTCACGAGCGGCAGGTTGCGCTCGATGAGCTCGGCGGGCGTGGGCACGGAGGTCGGGTTGTCAGTCACCCCCACTGCTTCGACGCGGCCGCCGCGGCATGTGATAGCCCGGGCACCGCATCCCCGCGCGGCCTGTCGGCGGTGTGCTCCCGCGACCAGGTGCGCGACGCCGATCCGCCCCCGGGACCCCTCCGGCTGCGGGCGACTCCCCCATTCGGCGTACGAAGGGCACCTGCAGGCGTCAGAACGCGGGATGCGCAGGGCAGTCGAGGACGTGCACGTCAGGCGCGGACGCCGGAGTCAGGCGCCGACGCGCGCGTCAGTCGCCGACGCGCGCGTCAGTCGCGGACGCCGACGCGCGCGTCAGTCGCGAACGAGTTTGCGGTAGGTCACGCGGTGCGGGCGCGCGGCGTCCTGCCCCAGCCGCTCGATCTTGTTCTTCTCATAGTCGGCGAAGTTGCCCTCGAACCAGAACCAGGTGGCCGGGTCCTCGTCGGTGCCCTCCCACGCCAGGATGTGCGTCGCGATCTTGTCGAGGAACCAGCGATCGTGGCTGATGACCACGGCGCACCCGGGGAACTCGAGCAGCGCGTCCTCCAGGGAGCGCAACGTCTCGACATCGAGGTCGTTGGTCGGTTCGTCGAGCAGCAGAACGTTGCCGCCCTCGCGCAGCGTCATCGCCAGGTTGAGCCGGTTGCGCTCACCGCCTGACAGCACGCCGAGCCGCTTCTGCTGATCGGGGCCGCGAAACCCGAAGGACGCGACGTACGCCCGACTGGGCAGCTCCTGCTTGCCGACCTTGATGTAGTCGAGCCCCCCGGAGACGGCTTCCCAGATGTTCTTCGACGGGTCGAGGCCTTCTCGGCCCTGATCGACGTACGACAGCTGCACGGTCTCGCCGACCCGCACCGAGCCCGCGTCGGCCTCCTCTCGGCCGACGATCGTCTTGAACAGCGTGGTCTTGCCGACACCGTTGGGCCCGATGATGCCGACGATGCCGCCCGGCGGCAGTGTGAAGCTCAGGTTGTCGATGAGCACGCGGTCGCCGAAGCCCTTGCGCAGCTTTTCCGCAGTGACCACGACGTTGCCCAGACGCGGGCCGGCCGGGATCTGGATCGCGTCGGTCTCGTGCGGGCGGGCCAGGTCGGCCTGCTGCACCAGCTCCTCGAATCGCTCGAGGCGGGCCTTGCTCTTGGTCTGACGGGCCTTGGCGCCCTGGCGGACCCATTCGAGCTCGCGCTCGATCTCCTTCTTGCGCTTGGCGTCCTTGTTTCCCTCGACCTTCATGCGCTGGGCCTTGGTCTCGAGGTAGGTCGTGTAGTTGCCCTCGTAGGGATAGCAGTGGCCCCGGTCGAGCTCGAGGATCCATTCCGCGACGTTGTCCAGGAAATAGCGATCGTGGGTGATCGCCAGGACGGCGCCCGGGTATTGCGCGAGGTGGAGCTCCAGCCACTGGACACTCTCGGCGTCGAGGTGGTTGGTGGGCTCGTCGAGGAGGAGCAGGTCGGGCTGCTCGAGCAATAGCTTGCACAGCGCGATGCGGCGACGCTCACCACCTGAGAGCACAGTGACGTCCGCGTCGCCGGGCGGCGTCCGCAGCGCGTCCATCGCCATCTCGATCTTGCTGTCGAGGTCCCAGGCACCGGAGTGGTCGAGCTTGTCCTGGAGGGCGCCCATCTCGTCGAGCAGCGTCTGCATGGCGTCGCCCTCGGCAGTGCCGAGGGCCTCGGCGATCTCGTCGTAGCGCGCGAGCATGGCCCGGATCGGCGCCACCGCCAACTCGACGTTGCCCCGGACGTCGAGCGTGGGGTCGAGCTCGGGCTCCTGCATGAGGTAGCCGACGGTCGCGCCCGGCGCGAGCATCGCTTCGCCGTTGGACGGCTGGTCGACACCGGCCATGATCTTGAACAGCGTCGACTTGCCGGCGCCGTTGGGCCCGACCACGCCGATCTTGGCGCCGGGGAGGAACGAGAGCGTGACATCGTCGAGGACGACCTTGTCGGCACCGAAGGCCTTGCGGGCCTTACGTAGCGTGTAGATGTATTGAGCCATGCCCGCCAGCCTACGGGGAGACGGTCGGCACGCCCGCGTCACGTCGGGGAACGCGCGCGGACGTGCCGACCGCGGCCTGTCAGACCGGTGTGGGGAGGGCGGTCTCGATGGCGTCCAGCTCGTCGCCCTCACTCGCCGCGTCGAGCGCTTCGAGCTGCTCGAGCGTGGCGAGGTCGGCGTCGGAGAGGCCATCGGAGCCGTCGCCGTACGTCGAACCGTCGCTCGGGGCGGTCGCGTCCGGCGTGTAGCGCCGGGCTTTGCGGATCATGACGATCTGCCGGCTCAGGTCAGGGCCGAGGTGCGTGGCGTCCAACTCGTGCCGACTCCGGCGCTGGCCGTCCTTCTCCCACTCGTCGAACATGAGCCTGCCGACGACCAGTAGCGCGTCGCCTTTGTGCACCGACGCGTAGGCGTTCTCCGCGACGGATCGCCAGCACGTGACATTGATGAAGAGCGTCTTGCCGTCCTGCCAGTTGCCCTCGCTGTCGGGACGGCGCTCCGTCTGCGCGAACCGGAAGGTGCACTTCGGCCGTTGGCTCGGGCCGACGAAGTCCATGACGGGCTGGGTGACGACGTTACCGACGACGAAAACCTGGTTGATGCTCATGTGTTTCTCCTGCACTCGGGTGGGCGGTCCTTCGCCCGTGCACCCAAGCTGCCAGCGCCGTCCCGATGATGAGCGTCGTCACGCGTCCCCTGTGGACGGCGGTCCCGCTGTGGACAACCGGTTCTTTCGGCGGCGTTGACCGGCTCGCCGCTGACGATC
>CAXSDE010000008.1:0-21108 GCA_964236265.1 uncultured bacterium | reverse complement strand
CCGCGCCCGCGCCCGCGCCCGTACCTTCCCCGCCCGCGTCCGCGTCCGCGTCCGCCGCACCAGTGTCCAACCCGGCCTGACCCGAGGCGCCCGCATCCACGGGCTGGCCCGCCGGATATTCGATCTCGATCTTCTCCGGCTTCTGGAACCGCGCCTGCTCCGCGTACAGTGCGTACGCCTTCCTGTCGGCCGCCAACCCCGGCGGCTTCGGCTGCATCGCGCGCGGCCACAACCGGAAGTCGCGCACCATGTTGAGCTCCGCGCACAGCAACGTGATCCGCGCCTGCAGGTAGAACCACGACAAGATGCCGATGACCGCGCCGACAGCCGCCGACCCGCTGTTCGCACTCTTCGTGAAGTGCGTGATGAGCGTCGTCGCGCTGACCTGGAGAATCGCGAAGGCGATACCCGCCGCCAACGCCCCGGGGAACGCCTGCCGCCAGCTGACCTTGCGTGCGGTGAGCCAGCGGAACAGAAACACGAAGAGCGCCACGTCCAACAGCGTCGACACGCCGAAACCGAGGAATTTGCTGACGAGGCCCGGAGTGTGGCTGCCGAGAGGCGCGTTGAGATAGCCGGCGACCACCGTCGTGCCGAGCAGGAGGAAGCCCGTCAGCACGATGACGACACTGCGGCCGACCCGATGGATGAAGTCGGGCCGATCCGCGAACGCCACGTTGTAGACGGCGTTGAACGAGTTCTGCGCCGCATTGGCCACGGCGAGGCCGCTCCACAGAGCGAGCAGGAGACCGACGACCAGCACCCACCAGTGCCCGTTGAGATGCCTGATGTCATCCGGCTTGACGACACTACTGAACTCGCCGGTCACCGCATCGATGAACTGCTTCTTCAGCCCAGGGGCGCGCTGCAGGACCAGCCCGAGCACCGTCAGGAAGACGACGAGCAGTGGAAACAGCGAGAAGAACGCGTAGTAGGACAGAACGGCCGACAGGCTGCCGCCTTGGTCCTCGCCGAACTTCTTCACGACCGCGAACGGGAAGCCCGCCCATCCGTGCCGCTGCTGAAACTTGTCCACGCTTCTCAGCTGGGCGTCGAACACGCAAATCCTCCGAGACGCAACAGTTGCCGGTCAACTACCCCGAGCGGAACGGCTCACGCTCACGCGCACGGGTGTCAGAATGCGTCCATGTCCTATCAGACGCCGTACGGCGCACCGCGCGACCCGCTCGCCGAGCCGGTCATCTTCGTCAAGCAGCAGATCCGCCTCGTCAACCTCGAATACCAGCTGTTCGATCCGATGGGCGCCCCGACCGGCTCCGCGGCGCAGGTCGGCCAGAACGCGCTGACCGCCATCGCGAAAATCGTCGGCGGCCTCGACCGGGTGCTGCAGACGAAGCTCGAGATCCGCAACAGCGTCGGGCAGCCGATCCTTCTCGTCGACAAGCCGCTCTTCGAGTGGCACAGCGCCAACGTGCTGCTCCCCAACGGCCGGCCCGTCGGCCAGATCCGCAAGCAGTTCCGCATCGGGATGGCGCGCTTCGACCTGCACGACCCCGCCGGCAACCGGCTCGGCGGCGCGGAGGCCAAGAACCTCATCGCGCGGGAGTTCAACTTCCACGACTCGACCGGCACCGGCATCGCGCGCGTCACGAAGAAGTGGGCCGGCGTGGGCCGCGAACTCTTCACGACGAGTGACAACTACGTCATCGAGGCGCCGCTCACGATTCCCTATCCCCTGCGGCTGCTCATCATCGCCTCGACGTTGAGCATCGACATCCTGATGAAGCAGAAGCGCGGCGGCATGCTCGGCGGCCTCGGCGACATCTTCAACAACTGACGGTGCACTGCGTTATCGGCGCCGGCTACTGCGGCATGGGCGCGGCTCGGGCACTGCTCGCGAAGGGCATCGACGTCGAGGTGCTGGAGTCCGACACGGATGTCGGCGGCAACTGGCGCCACGGCGTCTACGACAGCACGCACATCATCAGCAGTCGTGACTCGACGGCCTACGACGAGTTTCCCATGCCCCGCGACTACCCCGACTTTCCGTCGCGCGTGCAGATGCTCGCGTACCTCTCGTCGTACGCCGATGCGTTCGATCTCAGGACACACATCCGCTTCGGTACGACGGTCACTCGCGTCGCGCCGTTGTCCCCCGACGGCCTGGCGGGGTGGGAGGTGACGACGACCGAGCCCGACGGCACGAGCAGAACGCAGCGGTACGACGGGATCGTCGTCGCGAATGGTCACCACTGGTCGGTGCGGCAGCCGTCGTACGACGGGGTTTTCACGGGCACGCAACTGTTCGCGAAGGACTATCGCAACCTGGGCGACGTCGGCGACCGGGTTCTCGTCGTCGGCGGCGGCAACTCGGCGTGCGACATCGCGGTCGAGGTCGGCAACGACCCGCGCCGCACCGCGCTGCTGTCGGTGCGCCGCGGCTACTGGCTGCTGCCGAAGACGCTGCTCGGCGTGCCGGTGTCGGAGCTCGACCGCGGGTGGTCGCCGGTCTGGGCGCAGCGCCTCGTGCTGCGCATCGCGCTCGCGATCGTCGTCGGACCGCACGAACGCTACGGGCTGCCGAAGCCGGACCACAAGCCGTTCGAGCGCCACCCCGTCGTCAACAGCCAGCTCCCTTACGCGCTGCGCCACGGCCGCGTCACCGCCAAGCCCGACATCGCGCGCCTCGACGGCGGGACGGTTCACTTCACCGATGGAACGTCCCGCGATGTCGACACGATCGTGTGGGCGACGGGGTATGACGTGAGCTTCCCGTTCCTCGAGCCGGACCCGTTCGTGTGGCGCGGCGGGCTCCCGCTGCGCCAACTCGGCATGCTCGCTCCCGGCGTGGCGGGCCTCTACGTCTTCGGCGTGCTGCAGCCGCGCGGTGGCGCCGGCCCGATCATCTCGGCTCAGGCGGACCTGCTCGCCGCGATCGTGCGCGCGCAAGCCGAGCGGCCGACGGTGCCGATCGCGACCCTCGTCGCCCGACGCGACCTGCCGGACGCCAAGCACCTCGTCGGCGTCAGTGAGGCGCTGCGGCAGATCGCCCGGTGGGACCGGGGGCTGGCGCGCGCGATGCGGGAGCCGGTCTGATGCGCCGCGCGATGCGGGAGCCGGTCTGATGCGGGCGCTCGTGACAGGAGCGGGCGGCGCGTTCGGGGGCGCCGTCGCGGCTGCGCTGCGCGACCGCGGCTGGACGGTCGTGACGACAGATGTCGCCGGTGGGGTGGACGTGCGCGCGGACCTCGGCGACGACTCGTGTGTGGACGTGCTGCGGGCGACCGCGGACGACGGCCTCGACGTGCTCGTCTACTGCGCCGGCGTCGGGTTGCCGAGCGACATCGGCGCGCCGCCGACGGCCGCGGTCCGGCGGACGCTCGAGGTCAACCTGCTCGGGGCCTGGCGGGCGGTCGGCGCGGTCATGCCCGCGCTCCTGCAGAGCCGCGGGCGCGTCGTGCTGATCGCGAGCGGGTTGGCCTACGTGCCGCTGCCGTTCGCGGGTGCCTACGCGGTGTCGAAGCGGGCCCTGTCGGCGTACGGCGACCAGCTCCGCGCGGAGTACGGCACGCATGTCTCCGTCACGACCGTCTATCCCGGCTACGTCGCGACGCCGATCCATGACGCGGGGGCCGCGGACGGGCTGTCCTTTCAGGGACACATATACGCGGAGTCGGTGGCGGATGTCGTCTCCACGATCGTTCGGGTCATCGAGGCCCGGCGGGCGCCGCGGGATGTCGCGACGACGTGGCGCACCCGCGCCGGGATCTGGGCCGGCCGGCACCTGCCCCGCCTGGTCGACACCCTCGTGGCCGTGCGGCTGCGGTGGCTCGTCCGGCGGGGCGACTTCGACTCCACGCCGGTGGCGGCGGGCCTGCGTTCCCGGCTGGGGCGCCGTTCAGGACAACCGTAACGGCCGTGACGTTCAGACTACATTCAGTAACAAGACTCGCGGCCAGCCGATAACGGGGCATGGGAAGAGTTTCCCTGTAGGCACATATCTCCCGTACGCACAGAGTGCGCTCGGTCGCTGATATCTGCCCTGCCATTCGCGCTGTTCGCCGCCACCCGCTCTCGGCGTCGGCGACCGCTCCCACCTGCCACGGCCTGCCGGCGACAATGGTCGTCGGCGCCGGCAGTGCGGTCACCGTCCACGGCATGAGCAGGCGCGACGTCATCGTGCTGCTGTCTGCGGGTCACGTCGTCTGGGCGGGCGGCGGCAACGACGTCGTCTGCGGCTCTGGTGGGCATGACATCGTCCACGGGAGCACGGGCGCCGACTGGCTCAGCGACAGCGGCGGTAATGTCGCCACTTACGGCAGCGGCGACAACGACACCGATATGGGTGGCTCCGGCGACGACCTGCTCGACGTGGGCAGCGGCGACGACCACCTCTCCGACTGCAGCGGCAACGACACGGAGCGCGGCGACGATGGCAACGATGTCGAAAGCGGCGGCGGCGGCGCTCGCTGAATGGCGAGGACGGCAACGACTCGCTAAACGGCGAGGACGGCAACGACCACCTCTCCGGCGGCCTCGGCGACGACGTCGAGCACGGCGGCAGCGGAGACGACTCGCCTCGCGGTGACGACGGGAACGACACGCTCGACGGTGACGAGGGCGTCGACAGAGACGACGGCGGCGACGGCCCTGACACCGTGCACGTCGGCATGTCGGACACCAACGAGGTCGATTCCGTGGACATCGAGGACGCCACGAGCGACGACGACGACGACGACAGCGGCAGCGACGGCTGACGAACTCGCGGCCAGGCGCGAGGGTCCTGCTACGAGCGCTCCCGGTCGCGGCTGGAGGCGCTCGCCTCGTTGCCGGCAGTGATCAGGCGCCGCAAGACACTGCCCAGCGAGTCGTTGCGCCTACGATGCATTGCGAGTGCCCGTAGCTCAGCTGGATAGAGCAGCCGCCTTCTAAGCGGCAGGCCGCAGGTTCGAACCCTGCCGGGCGCGCTGTGTGACCAGCGCGTTGCGGATTGCGCGCCACGCGTACACGTATCGCGGCGGAGTCGAACCCGTCCATTCCAACTCCACGCGTCTAGCAAGGCACCCGCCGCTGTCAGCTAGCCGCGGATCGGCCCCCCAATGCGGACGTTGCATTCCCGGTCAAGATCACCCATTCCGCTGCCCCTAGTGTGAGCGACCTGTGCGGTGGATCATTACAGGCCCGCGAGGGCGCCGACCCGGGGAGCAGTCATCCGCTATGCCGGTTGCTGGAATCAGGCGCCCGTGTCGGCCTCAGCAGCATGGGGAAGAACCGCGCGCGCCGTGCCGAGCCCGCCATCGACACCTGCCGTCGCGAGCCACTGCCTGAGGTAGTCGACCGCGAAGTTTTCTCGCTGAATGCGTCCCAGGTAGTACTCGACTCCCCGCAAAGCTTCTTGCTGCTTCGGAAGATCCCAAACGCCTACCCTACGGATAAGCTCTTCCCTATCGAGAACAGTGACGTTACGAGCCTCGATGTATTCCTTGCCCGCGACGGTACAAGACCGACAGATAACTACCGCTGTCGCGTTCGGTGCATGAAAGATATCTTCAAAAAAGTCGCTGAGGAGATTCTCAGCGTTATCCTCATCGATATCGACATCCTTTACCTCACAAGCAAGTTCAGGCTCGCTGCCTCGGAACCCGTCAACATCGCCCAGCATTCCAGCGGGAGAGCTGGGAGTGTTGACGTTGTGAGATTCGAGAATTAGGTTCGGCGAGTCGGCTCGCAGATAGCCGTAAGCCAGGGCCTGCATCAGCGCACCCCCACGAATGCCCTGCACCTGCGTCGACATCTCAGACAACACATATTCAAATGGTCGGATCGTGCGTTCTTTCACCGTGGCAATTACTCGTTCTGGCTTATCGAGAACGCCGAGCTTCCACACACCCTCAGCAAACGCTCGACGCTCTCCAGGCAAAAATGCACCGATCTGCCCAATCAATGGACGGTAGGCGTTCCACGATTGCGTTGCGTGGGCCGCACTGCTGGGGTGTTGACGCAGCATCACATTACGGATGATGTTCGCAACTTCATTGTAGAAGGGCCTGAGCTTTACCGAGTCGCCTCCGGCCCGCGTAAAGTTGAGGGTGTTCACCGCGCGCCCGCCCTCCGCACCCACCTCAGGAGGGTGTGAAGCAAAAATATCTTCTAAAGAAGATCTTCCTTCAAGCTCGAGGAGCAGCTCGACCTGGCAGATAATTGCAAGTGTCAGCGCTGGCCAGAAATTCTGCTTCGGGGGCCTATTTAACACGAGCCACTCAAGCGCGCTTGACACAGCAGGAGATATGACCTCCGGCCGTGCACCAAAGCCAAGTGGCAATCCGAGGTCTTCTGCGACATCCGACAACGGCCGCGCGCCGCCGCGTCTCGGCGTAGGCACTATGTCGTCTTCCGGTTCAGAACCATCGCAGCGGATCTACGAGCGCCGCGCCGAGCGCCTGGGCGAGTCGCGGAGGCACCGCGTTCCCGACCTGCAGTCGTTGGCTAGTCACGGCTCCCAAGAAGTGGAAGCGGTCAGGGAAGGACTGGAGCCGGGCCCCTTCACGGGTAGTAAGCCCGCGATTCTGCCTCGGGTGGATGCAGCGCGTGCCAGATGGCTTCCCAAGATTCTGGGTCACAGCGACAGCGGGAAGCCACGACGCGAGTCGACTGTACGAGTTGTGGAACCCACCTGTTGGCTGCATCGAGTCCGGGATCGATCGTCGATTACCCCCGTCCGGAATGAAGGAGATTGCGCGGACCAGGTGGGGGGGGTGCTTACTTACGCTGTGACCCTGCAGACCGTCACTGTCCTCACGCATCTCCTTCTGGTAGGGAGACGTGGCGTCCTGGTCGTACTGCAGGGCGAACTCAGCCGCACCAAGCACTGGCAGGTCATCTATCGCCTCGTCAACGGTGACGAAGTTCCCCGCGTCATTGGTGACAGTCGGCCCCTGGAAGAGCCCTCTGTCGCGATGCCCGACGAAGACAACACGTCGTCGCAACTGAGGCACGCCGTGCTCAGCGGCCGTCAGCACCATGAACCGGACTTGGTAGCCGAGCGCCTTGAATGACTCTGCGACCTCCTGCTCGAAGCTCATGTCCTTGAGGCCGAGCACGTTTTCGATCACGAATCCCGATGGCTCGACTCCCTCGACGATGCGCCGAAACTCCAGGAAGAGGACATTCCGAGGGTCGGTTCGGTCGCGCTTGCCGACGGTGCTGTAGCCCTGACACGGCGGACCGCCCACTACCCAGTCCGGCCGCTGCGGGACGAGTCGCAGCACTTCTTCGACGCTGAGGTCCCGGATATTTTTCTGGATGACGGGGTGGCCAGGCATGTTGTGCGCGTACGTCCCGACTGCGTCCGCCCAGTGGTCAGACGCAAGCAGGCACTTCAGCCCAGCCTGCTGCAGACCCCAAGAGAGCCCACCTGCCCCTGCGAACAAGTCAACGAACGTCTCGCTCATGCCCGCAGCATAGGTCGCACCTACGTCACTCACCCTCGCGGCGCGCCAGTCGAGCCGCTCCACGAATGGTCTATGGGTGGACGTGCCCAACCCCGACATGCGGGACGCGGCGTCGCGCAGGGCCCATCTGCGTTCCGACAGGACATCATCCCTGGACACCTTGTCGCGCCCGCTCCAGGGGGGTCAGGGCCTGCAACCAAGGATGGAGGCGCTCGGCGCGCCGCGTTTGATCGTCCACAGGCCGCGCATCGTGACCCCGGGTCTTACCCTTCATCCGTGAATCCCAAGGTAGCTGCAGGGCGGCGTCAACCCTTGTGAAGTCGGTGCTTGCCACATTGGCAAAACCGCAGGTCAAGTGGCCTGACAGGGTGATCCGTGAACTCCGCTTACGAGTCGACCTTCTACGCGGCGGTCGCAGGTCAAAACGTGCCGGCCGCGCCACCACAGGGTCTCGTCATCGGTCGATCGGCCCAGCCACAGGCCTGGCGAGCATCCTGCGAGCGGGGGACGAAAGCCTCACCTTGCCGATGAGCCGTTTGCGTGGGAGGGTTGGTGGTGGGCGTAGTGGCCTTCTCGGTGCAACATGTTCCGGGTTCACGACGCTCGGACAACAGCGAGGCTGCGACGTGCGGCACTCGGCATCGGTATGAAGGAGAAAGACACATGCCCCAGGGCACCGTTAAGTGGTTCAACGCCGAAAAGGGCTTCGGCTTCATCGCGCCTGACGACGGTTCTGCCGACGTCTTCGCGCACTACTCGGCGATCACCACGAGCGGATACCGCACGCTGACTGATAACCAGCGCGTCGAATTCGATGTAGTACAGGGCCAGAAGGGCCTGCAGGCGGACAACATCCGTCCGCTCTAACCTTCCTCGTTCGAAGGCCCCCGACCTCACGGTCGGGGGCCTTCGTCGTTTCCGGAGGTTGTTGTTGCCAGGCCCGTCAGCGCGATTGCGCCGCGAGCCAGCGCTCGGCCTGGCGCGGCGTCCGTAGGTGCACCCACCGGAGCGGCTGCGCGCAGGCCAGCGGCCCGAACTGCTCGCGGCACACCTGATGGCGCGTCCAGGACCAGAGGATGATGTTGACGTGCGGGTCGCGGCTGAGGATCGCCCGCCAGTCCTCCCGGTTGCCGTTCCACAGCGCACGCCGGGTGAGCACCCGCGCGAACGTCCGCCGCACGACGCGCGACAACACCAGGGCCCGCGGAAAGTCGAGCCACACCCGCACGTCGGCGCCGTCCAGGATGTCACCCAGCTTGCTGAAGTAGTTGCCGTCCGCGACCCAGCCGCCAGGTGATTCGTCGTACGACGTGAGTGCCTTGCGCACCGCTGCCTGGAACTCCGGCACGGGCGCCGCCTCCCACCCGGGACGGTGATGAAGAGCGTCGAGCTCGAGGTGCGGCAGCTCGAGCTGCTGCGCCAGCCGACGGGCCAGGTGCGACTTGCCGGACCCGCTGGCGCCGACGACATGGATCCGGGGAGGCATCAGCCCATTGTGCTGGCTGCGCCGGCAGCTGCGCGCGTCGACTATGGTCAACGCTGTGGATGAGCGACTGGTGTGGATCGACTGCGAGATGACCGGCCTGGAGCTCGGCTCCGACGTGCTCATCGAGATCGCGGTGCTGGTGACCGACTCCGAGCTCACCGTCGTCGACGATGAGGGCCTCGACATCGTCATCCACGCCTCTGACGACACGCTCGCGGCGATGACGCCGTTCGTGCACGACATGCACGCCAACTCGGGACTGACCGAGGCCGTGCGCGCCTCGACGGTCACCCTCGCCGACGCCGAGCAGCAGGTCCTCGCTTACATCAAGCGCTTCGTGCCGGAGCCGAAGAAGGCTCCGCTGTGCGGCAACTCGATCGCCACGGACCGCAGCTTTCTCGCCCGCGACATGCTCGAGCTCGACGCTTGGCTGCACTACCGCATGGTCGACGTGTCCAGCATCAAGGAGCTGGCCCGCCGGTGGTACCCGCGGGCCTACTACGCCTCCCCCGCGAAGACGGGCGGCCACCGCGCGCTCGCCGACATCCGCGAGAGCATCGACGAGCTCCGCTACTATCGCGCCGCCGTCTTCGTGCCGCAGCCCGGTCCGACGACGGACGAGTGCCAGGCACTGGCCAAGGCCGTCAGCGGAGCAACGCCCGCGGTGCCGGACGGACCTGGCTCCGCAGACATGCCGATCAGCGAGCTGCCGCGGGAGCACTGAGCTGGCCGGAGCACTGAGCTGACGGGAGCAGTGAGCTGACGGGAGCACTGAGCTGGCGGCCAGCCACCCCGAGCAGGCGGCGCCGCATCCCGGTACACTTTCGCAGTCGGTCCTCGGGCCGTCGATAATGGTGGGTGTAGCTCAGTTGGCAGAGCACCCGGTTGTGGTCCGGGTTGTCGCGGGTTCGAATCCCGTCACTCACCCCACAAGAGGTGGCCCGTCACCCGCGGACACGCGGGAGGCGGGCCACCTGCTGTCCGCCGGGTCGCAGCACCTGCCTCAGGCCTGTCGCAGCATCTGCCTCAGGCCTGTCGCAGCACCTGCGCCAGCCGCGCCATGCCCTCGGCGATCCGCGCCGGGGAGTGGGTCGTGAACGACAGGCGCAAGGTGGCGTGGTCGGGGGCGACGGCGAAGAAGGGGGCGCCCGGCACGAACGCCACGTCGTGATCGAGCGCGACTTTCATGAGCTGAGCCGTGTCGACTTCGCCCGGCAGCCGCACCCAGGTGAACATGCCGCCGTCGGGCTCACTCCACGTGCTGCCGTCGGGGACCGTCGCCGGCAGGGCCGCGATCATCGCGTCGCGGCGGACGGAATAGGCGGCGCACAGCGCGCGCACATGGTCGTCGAGGTCGTTGGCCGCGAGGTAGGCAGCTGCGGCCGCCTGGTCGATCGTGGACGTATGCAGGTCGGCTGACTGCTTGATGACAGTCAGCGCCTGCAGCAGCTCGGCGGGGGCCCGCAGCCACCCGAGCCGCAGTCCCGGAGCCCCGATCTTCGAGAAACTGCCGAGCGTGACGACACGGTCCGCGGCCCTCGGGTCCGCCGCGATCGGCGCCAGCGGCTCGCCGCGGTAGCGGAGCTCGCCGTACGGATCGTCCTCGACGACGCGCAGCCCGGCTCGCGCGGCGAGGGCGGCGACGGCCGTCCGGCGCTCGGCCGTGAGGGTGCGCCCCGTCGGGTTGGCGAAGTTGGGCACGAGGTAGAGCAACGCCGGTTGCTCGCGCCGGATGACCTCGGCCAGCGCGTCCGGGTCGATGCCCTCGTCGTCGCTCGCCACCGCCACGATGCGTGCGCCCGCGAGGGAGAAACACTGCAGGGCCGCCAGGTAGGTCGGCTCCTCGACGGCCACGACGGCCCCCGGGTCGAGCAGCGCGATGGCGACCAGCGTGAGCGCCTGCTGCGACCCCGTCGTGATGAGCAGTTGGTCGGCGGTGGTGGCCAACCCGCGGCGGGTCATCCGGTCCGCGACGAGCCGGCGCAGTTGCGGGTCGCCCTCGGTCGGCGCGTACTGGAGGTTGCGGCGCCCGGCCTCCTCACTCAAAGCCGTGCCGAACGCGGCCCGAAGCCCGGGAACGTCGAACAGCTCGGGTGCTGGCAGCCCCCCGGCGAAGGAGATGACCTCGGGGCGGGCCGTCAGCGCCAGCAACTCGCGGACGGGTGAACTCGCCACGCCACGCAACCGCTGAGCCAGCAACGGCAGCGGCACTTCCTCAGCCGGTTCGGTCACCACAACTCCTCGGGAGGATTGGTGCTGCACGAGGGCGTCTCACGAGGTGGACATTGTGATCGCGCCGGTACGACATTCTGCCAGAGCGCTGCCCGCCGGGCTGGTCGGCCGGCGCGCCATGAGCCGCCGCGCCCCCGCCGGCCGGCCGGCCCGCCAGCCAGTCTTCCCTGCGCGGCAGCAGGCGCGCCGGCCCGTATCCGGTCGGTGCGCCGCCTGCAGACAGGACTCTCGGTGCCGTCAGGCCTGTGCGGCCCAGTCCCCCAGCGCCCAGTCGCGCACCTCGGGCATGTCCTCGAGGTGCTCGACGACATACGCGTTGTGCCGGGCGAGCTGCGACTCGCAGTAGGCGACCAACTCCGTCGCGCCCTTGGGTGTGCGGCGCGAGTTGTTGATGGCGTCCATGACGAGGTGGTAGCGGGAGGCCTTGTTGCGCACCGTCATGTCGAACGGTGTCGTCGTCGTGCCCTGCTCGATGAAGCCACGGACACGGAAGCGGTCCGCGTCCGGCCGGCCGTGCACGAGCTGGTGGATCGCGCCGGGGAAGCCGTGGAAGGAGAAGACGACATCGACAGTGTCGGTGAAGAGTTCCTTGAAGAACGTCTCGCTCATCCCGTGCGGGTGGTCCTTCGGCCGCGTCAGACCCATGAGGTCGACGACGTTCACGACGCGCACCTTGAGGTCAGGCAGGCGTTCCTTGAGGATCTGCGCGGCCGCCACTGTCTCCATCGTCACGACGTCCCCGGCGCAGGCCAGCACGATGTCGGGATCTGTGGACCCGTCGTCCGTGCCCGCCCATTCCCAGACACCCGAGCCCTTCGCGCAGTGCTCCTCCGCCTCGTCGATCGTCAGCCACTGCAGCTGCGGCTGCTTGTCGATGACGATGACGTTGACGTACGAACGTGACCGGAAGCAGTGGTCCGCCACCGACAGCAACGTGTTGGCGTCCGGCGGCAGATACAGGCGAGCGACGTCGGCGCGCTGGGTGAGCACGACGTTGATGAGACCGGGGCCCTGGTGGGAGAAGCCGTTGTGGTCGTTGCGCCAGGCGGTCGAGGTGAGCAGGATGTTGAAGCTCGGCACCTTCGCGCGCCACGGCAGGTGCGCGGCCTCTTCCAGCCACTTGCCGTGCTGCACCGTCTGGGACGCGCTCACCATCGCGAACGCCTCGTACGTGGCGAACATGCCGTGGCGGCCCGTGAGGTTGTAGCCCTCCAGCCAGCCGTGACAGTTGTGCTCGCTCAGGACCTCCATGACGCGGCCGTCGCGGCTGATGGCGACGTCCGTGTCGGTCACCCGCTCCATGAACGCACGATCGCTCACTTCGAACACGGCACCGAGGCGGTTGCTGTTGGTCTCGTCCGGACACGTGAGGCGGAAGTTGTCCGGGTTGGCGGCATAGATGTCCCGCATGAACTCACCGAGCTTGCGCGTCGACTCCGCGCGCAGCGTCGCGGGTTGCGCGACATCGATGGCGTACGACCGGAAGTCCGGCAGGTCGAGGTCGCGCGTCAGCCTGCCGCCGTTGGCATACGGCGTGGCACTCATCCTCAGGTCGCCGATCGGGTTGTTGGCCTGCACGAGCGCGGATGGTGCACCGTCGGCGTCGAAGAGCTCCTCCGGCTTGTAGGAACGCAACCATTGTTCCAGCAGCCGCAGGTGTTCCGGGTTTTCACGCACGGTCGAGAGCGGCACCTGGTGGGAACGCGCGGTGCCCTGGATCTGCACACCGTCGACGATGTCCGGGCCCGTCCAGCCCTTGGGGCTGCGCAGCACGACGAGCGGCCACTTCGGGCGCACACCATCCCACTCGCCGGTCCGGGCATCGGTCTGAATCGCCCGGATCTTGCCCCACGCTTCAGCGAGCACGGCCGCGAAGCGGGAATGCATGCCCGGCAGGTCGCCGCCACTGACCTCGAGCACGTCGTACCCGTGCCCCTCGAACAGCGAGCGGACCTCGGCGGGATCCTTGCGTCCCAACACCGTGGGACCGGAAATCTTGGCGTCGTTGAGATGCAGGATCGGCAGCACCGCCCCGTCGTGCACGGGGTTGAGGAACGAGATGCCCTTCCACGAGCCTTCGAGCGGTCCGGTCTCGGCCTCACCGTCGCCGACCACGGCGATCGCCAGCAGGTCGGGGTTGTCGAACACGGCGCCGAACGCGTGCATGAGCACATAACCGAGCTCGCCGCCCTCGTGGATCGAGCCGGGTGTCGTCACCGAGACGTGGCTCGGAATGCCGCCCGGGCTGGAGAACTGGCGGAACAGCGTGTGCAGACCGTCGGTGGTCTGCGGCACATGCGGATAGATCTCGCTGTAGGTGCCTTCCAGCCAGCCGGCGCCCACGAGGGCCGGCCCACCGTGGCCGGGGCCGGCGAGGTAAATGGTCTCCTGGCCCGTGTGCCGGATGAGCCGCGACACGTGCGCGTAGATCAGCGCCAGGCCCGGGCTGGTCCCCCAGTGGCCGAGGAGCCGTGGCTTGATCTGCTCGGCCGTCAACGGCAGGGCCAGCAAGGGGTTGTCGCCCAGATAGATTTGGCCGATCGTCAGGTAGTTGTTGGCGCGCCACCAGGCATCGACGGATGCGAGTTCCGCGCCGTCGATCGTCGCCAGGCGCTCGGCGAGCACCGCGTCGGACTCGGCGACGACGGCGAGGTCGGTGGGGGTCGTGACTGACACATTGCCTCCAGAACTGGGCGTACGACGAGTGTGTGTTCAGGCGGCGCGCACGCGACAGGGCCGAAGGTCCCTGGCCGCTGGGTCGATTCCCCCGGACACTGGATGCATGACAGCTCCCACCGCGCAGGCGCCGATCCGCGTCTTCCTCCTCGACGATCACGAGATCGTCCGCCGGGGACTGCGCGAGCTGCTCGAAGCAGAGGACGACATCGTCGTCGTCGGTGAGGCGTCCACCGCTGCAGAGGCACGCTCGCGCGTCCCGGCGTTGCGACCGGACGTTGCGGTCCTCGACGTGCGCTTGCCCGACGGGGACGGCGTGACCGTCTGCCGTGACATCCGCTCCGCAGTGCCCGAGCTGGCGTGTTTGATGTTGACATCGTTCGCCGACGACGAGGCGATGTTCGGCGCCATCATGGCGGGTGCGTCCGGCTACGTCCTCAAGCAGGTGCGGGGGTCCGACATCGTCGGTGCGGTGCGCACAGTGGCCGCGGGCGGTTCGCTCCTCGATCCGCGGGCGACGGGTCTGGTGATGGAACGCCTACGCAACCGGTCGGCGCCGAAGGACGATCCGCTGGCCGCGTTGTCCGACCAGGAACGCAAGATTCTGGACCTCATCGGCGAGGGCCTGACCAACCGGCAGATCAGTGAGCGCATGTTTCTCGCCGAGAAGACCGTCAAGAACTATATCTCCAGCGTGTTCTCGAAGTTGGGCCTCGAACGCCGCACCCAGGCGGCCGCGCTCGTGGTGCGGCTGTCGGAAACCGGCTCAGCCGACTGACGCGCCCAGCGGCGCGGACCACTCGACGGTGGTGCCCGTGTCCGGCGCCTGGTTGGCAATAGCGGAGAACGTGCCGCCGACGTCACGCGCCCGCATGGCCAGGTTCTTCAAGCCACTGCGCGCTGCGTTGTCCGGCACGCCCACGCCATCGTCGACGAGGCAGACCCGGACCCGATCCGTGTCTGTCGTCACCCGCACCGCCAGGGACGTGGCTGCCGCGTGGCGGGCAACGTTCGACAAGCCTTCGCGCAGAACCGCGACCAGTTGCTCGGCGACGAGACCGGGCACGACGGAGTCGAGCGGTCCGTCGAACGTCACGTGCGGCGCGAAGCCCAGAGCCGGCGTCGCCCCCGACACGACACGCAGCACGGCGGCGCGAAGCCCCTCGTCCGACAGCGGGGCGGGAGACTGCAACGCGAAGATGGTCGAGCGGATCTCCTTGATCGTCGTGTCGAGATCGTCGACGGCGCGTGCGACGCGCTCGGCGGCTTCCGGATCGTCGATCCGGCGGACCATGCTCTCGAGCGCCATGCCGGTCGCGAAGAGCCGTTGGATCACCAGGTCGTGCAGGTCGCGGGCGATGCGGTCGCGGTCGCCCAGCACGGCGAGTTGCTCGCGGTCCGCAGCGGCGGCCGACAGTCGCAACGCGATCGCGGCCTGGCCGGCGAAGGCGCCGGCGAGGCGGACGACTTCCTCGTCGAACCCCGGGGCGCCGACGCCCCGCACGAGGACGAGCACGCCCATCGAGTCCACCGACGACCCGAGGGGAACGAAAATGGCGGGGCCCGCACGGGTCGCGGACAGCAAGCCGGGCCAGATTCCCGGATGATCCTGCACGTCCTCCACGACGGCGGCAGTCCCCTCCCGCGTGACGCGGCCCGAGAGAGAGTCGGCGGGGATGATGATCGAGCGCAGCGTCTCGACGCCGTCGCCGTCGCCGGAGGCAGCCACGACGCGCAGCGTCCCGTCCGTCTGCGGAAGGGCGAGCAGCGACGCGCCCGCCTCCGCGAGGTCCAAGGCCAGTGAAGTGATGACATCGAAGACCTCCTCCGGCCGCGCCCCGCTGAGCACGCTCGTCGCGACATCGCTGGTCGCTTCCAGCCAGCGCTGACGGCGTTGCGCCTGCTCGTAGAGACGAGCGTTCTGCACGGCGAGACCAGCGGCGGCCGCGAGCGCGAGGACGATGTTCTCGTCCGCCTTCGTGAACGGACCGCCGCCGCGCTTCTCGGTCAGATAGAGATTGCCGAACGCTTCACCGCGCACCACGACCGGCACGCCGAGGAACGTGTCCATCGGCGGGTGGTGAGCAGGGAAGCCGTGGGATGCCGGATGCTCCGACAGGGTGTCGACACGGATCACGTGTGGCTCGCGGATGAGAAGGCCGAGCATCCCGTGGCCCTCCGGCAGGGGGCCGATCAGTGCCGCCGTCTCCGCACCGACGCCGTGCGTCACGAACTGCGCGAGCCGCTTGCCGGTGGGGTCCAGCACGCCGAGGGCCGCGTACTCGGCGTCGGCGAGTTGCGCAGCGGTGGCGACGATCCTTCGTAGCACCTCGTCGAGCGCGAGGTGCGAGCCGATCGAGACGACCGCCTGCAACAGGCTCTGCAACCGCTCGGCAAGCAGACCGACGCCCTCGAC
This sequence comes from uncultured bacterium, assembly GCA_964236265.1. Lineage (GTDB taxonomy): Bacteria > Actinomycetota > Actinomycetes > JAVEEB01 > JAVEEB01 > JAVEEB01. The sequence continues at coordinate 4,886 of CAXSDE010000008.1, read as the reverse complement.
GCGCTCCACAACCTCGCGCAGCAGCGTCGGCAGGTCCAGGTTGTCGAGGTCGGGCAGCGGCCGATCACCGGGCATGGTCAGCGATCCTTCCTGGCTGCAGCATAAGCGTCAGGATTATGTGGTGAGGACCTCGTTGACTGCGCGCCGCGACGTCTGCTCTGCCGCGTGGCCGTAGCCGAGGCGCAGCAGGAACTGCGGATAGCCGATGAGCCGCAAGTCCCGGCCCAGGCGCACGCGGCCTTCCATGTCGTCGAAGACCTGACCCAGTGGCTGCGCAGCAACACCGGACGCGGCCAAGCGGAGCAACAACCAGCCGAGCGCGCGGCCGGTGGCGACGTGCATCGCCGCGTCGTCACCGATGCTGCCGAGCAGCACCAAGGTGTCGCGCTCGACCGTGGGCGGCTCGCCCGACTCGGTGTGCCGGTGCTCATCGTGGCCCGAGAAGTCACGCAGGGGCACGTCGCTCACGCGGTCGGCGGGCCACTGTGGCGCCGGATCGGCGAACCCGTCGGTGCGGGTGCGCCGCGAGGTCCAGCGCGTCAGCTCCTCCACGTAGGCCGGGTCGCTCGCCTGACGCCGCTCCGCGTCGGCCAAGGCACCGGTGACGACGACGCGATCGACAGGCAGGTCGATCTGGCGCAACCACAAGCCGTACGTCTCGACGCCGATCCGCAGCTCGTCCAGCAGCTGCGCCGGCGGTCGCGTGCTGTCGTACGGCCCGCGGTCCGTGTGCCGCACGGACATCGCGTCGACGAGCGCTTTCTCGGCGGCCGTTGTCGGCAGCGGGGCGCCCGGGGTCAGCCGCGCGACGAAGTCGCGGTCCTGCGCGTCGGGCGTCAGGTCGAGGGCGCACGCACGGCCCATCCCGCGCACCGCGAGCCACCCGAACTCCGCCGCGGCCCCGCAGCTGACGAGCAACTGCCGGCCGTCCGCGTCGACGACGGTCAGTTGCCTCTCCCGGTCAGCGTGGACCTCGAGGGCACCGTCGGGCGTCGTGACGAAGCGCCACGGCTGCGTGTTGTGGATGGAGGGAGCGAGCGAGGCGGCGGCGATCACGAGATGGAGCTCGTCAGGATTCATGCGATCAGCTTGGGGGGACGGCCGCCCGCCGGGGAGGGCCATAGGTCCCGCTTCTGTCGACCGGTGGTCCCGGCAGGCGTCGAGCACCGCCGCGATCGACGCGGCCCACGCCTCGATCGCCGCGCAGTCGCGGTAGTCACCGGAAGGAGCGTGCACCACGCGGGTCGCGGTGCACTCTCACCAGTGAGATCGCCGACCTCGACGACGATGCCGTGAGCCCCCGCCAGCCAGTGCCTGTAGAAGATGGCGCTGCGGTAGGTGACCAGGACGGTCATGGTGCACCCTCCCGGACCTCAACCGCCGATGACCACGCCGTCCGGTAGTGGCGTCTCGGCGTCCCACGCATCGAGCGTGGCGACCGTCGTACGCGCGATGTCTTCGAGCGCTTCGCGGGTGAAGAAGGCCTGGTGACCTGTGATCAGGACGTTGGGAAATGTGAGCAGGCGCGAGAAGACATCGTCGTCGATGACGGAGTCGGAGAGATCCTCGAAGAACAGCGACGCCTCTTCCTCGTAGACGTCCAGGCCCAGTGCACCGATCCGGCCACTCTTGAGACCGTCGATGGCCGCTTGGGTGTCGACGAGCGCGCCGCGACTGGTGTTGACCAGCATCACGCCCTGCTTCATCAAGGCGATGGCATCGGCATCGATGAGGTGCCGCGTCTCGGGCAGCAGCGGGCAGTGCAGGGTGATGACGTCGGCGCGGCGCAGGAGTTCGGGCAGCTCGACGTACGTCGCGCCGTCGGCCTCGCACGCGGGGTTGCGGTGCACGTCGTACACGAGGACCTCGCAATCGAACCCGGAGAGCAACCGCACCATGACGGCGCCGATCCGCCCGGTGCCGATCACGGCGACCGTCTTGCCGTGCAGGTCGAAGCCGAGCAGTCCGTTGAGCGCGAAGTTGCCGTCCCGGACCCGTTGGTAGGCACGGGGAATGTGCCGGTTGAGACTGAGGATCAACGTGAGCGCGTGCTCCGCGACGGAGTGCGGCGAATAGGCGGGCACCCGCGTCACGGTGATGCCGGCGGCGCGGGCGGCCAACAGATCGACGTTGTTGAAACCGGTGGCGCGCAGGGCGACCAACCGGGTGCCGCCACCCGCGAGCTCGGCCAGGACCTCGGCATCGAGGGTGTCGTTGACGAAGGCACAGACAGCGCCATAGCCGTCGGCCAGCCGGGCGGTCGCCATCGTCAGGTGCACGTCGAAGTAGGCGAAGTCGTGCCGGCCATCGGCCGCCGCGCCGAGGGAGTCGGCATCGTAGGTCTTGGCGCTGAACACGGCGGTCTTCATGCTGTCTCCTTGCTCCTGGTACGGCGCGAAGACGCGGCCCGGCCGACGCGGGGAGGGGAATGCTCATCGTGTCTGCCTGCTGACGGCCGGCTAGGTCTGCGTCTTCTGCACATCTGTGAGCATCGAGGTGGGGCGCCCTGCACACGTCGAGACGCACGTCCCCTCTCGGGGGGCCGAAAGTCCTGCGAACGTCATTGATCAAGGGCGTCGGCCGATACGTCCACCTGTCCCGCAGCAGGCCCCCCGTCAGCGCCGGGCGGGCCGGAGGCAGCGTGATCGCCATCCAGACGCTCGAGGCGGGCCTCATGTCGATGGAATCCATGGCGGAGCCCGACTTCCGCATGCCGGTCGCGGACGCATCACCTACGACATCCAGGATGCCTACCTCTGCGCGCTCGGCTGTTCGTACGGCCAGGGGTTTTCTACGGCCGGCCGGTGCCCGCCTCGCATGTCGACCACGCTGCGGGGGCGACGCTGGGACTTCTCGCCCGCTGACGCGGTCAGGACAGATAGAGCCCGGCGAGCCGCCGGTAGACCGCCGGCACCTGCAGGATGTCAGTGCAGTCGACCGCCTGGTCGACGGTGCCGACAAGGGGGAGCGCCCGCAGCATCGGGTCGGGAATCGTGTCCAGGCACGCATCGGTGAACCGGTTGGCCATGAGCACCTGCGCCGGGCGGGAGTAAAAGTCGCGCGTCGATCCGTCGACGTGTTCGGTCAGGCCGGCCGCGTTGTGCCGCGCTGCCAACGCGGCGTAGGCCGCGGCCAGCGCGCCCTCGCGTTCGTCCGTCGCCCGTGCGTGCACCGCCGCGTCGAGACCGCAGAAGTGGGCGACACCACCGGCTCCGCCGTCACGGCCGCGCGGCTCGTGCGCGACGCGATGCGACCGTCGCCACGCTGCCGCGGTGGCTGGTCGACCACGTCGGGGTCGGGTGCCGCCGGATTGCCGCTGGAGTTCCGAGCAGCGGCCGCACGGCAGGCAGCGGGAACGAAGGCGGGCATCTGCGCAGCGTTGCACAAGATGTGGCAAAAGGAGTCGCCTCCGAGCGATTCGCGCGTTGTCCGGGTGCGGTCGCAGCGGCGCGCTGTCCGCGCGGCGGCGCGCGTTGTTTCGGGTGCGGTCAGCCGACGATGACGGTCGCCTCGGCGCGCAGGTCGGCGTACGAGCGGCCGGCGGTCACGGTGAACGCACCGGGCTCGAGCTGCCACGAGTGCGACACGGGGTCGTAGTGCTGGAAGGCCCGGGCCGGGATGCGGATGTCGATGATCGCGTCTCGCCCCGCCGCGGCGGTCACCCCCGCGAAGCCACCCAGCCACCGCGCCGGCCGCTCGATCGAGGAGTGGGGCCGCGAGAGATACACCTGCACGACGTCACGCCCGGCCCGTTCGCCGGTATTGCGCAGCACCGCCCGTACGACGAGGTCCTCCCCCTCGGCCACACTGTCGACGACGGTGAAGGCGGCGTATTCCCAGTCGGTGTAGCCCAGCCCGTGGCCGAACCAGTAGCGCGGCTCCACCCCGGCCTTCGCGTAGGCGCGGTGCCCGATGTGCAAGCCTTCGTCGTATCCGAGGGCGCCGTTGGTCGGCAGATGTGCCGGCAGGAGCGGTCCCGCCACGGCCGGCCACGTCGTCGGCAGCCGGCCGCCCGGATCGGCATCGCCGAGCAGCACGTCGGCGAGTGCGTTGCCGTATTCCTGACCCGGGAACCAGGTCAACAGCACGGCCGGCACCGCGTCCGCCCAGGGCATGAGGACGGGCGCGCCGGCGTTGACGACGACGATCGTGCGCGGGTTGGCGGCGAGCACCCGGCGCACCAGCTCATCCTGATCTCCAGGCAGGGCTAGGCTTTCGCGATCGAAGCCTTCACTCTCGACCTCGGGTGTCGTGCCGACGACGACGATCGCGACGTCGCACGCAGCGGCCAACGCCACCGCGTCGGCAAGGTCCTGGGCGGCATCCCGCGGCGGGGCCTGCACACAGAAGTTGAACAGCACGATCTTCGGGCCGTCCGCGACCACATGCCGCGCCGACAACTCGCGCTCGTCCCCGACATCGAGCGTCACCGAGGCGGCCGCGGACGGCGGATTCATGCCGGCCTCGACCATCGGCATCCCCGCCGGCTCCTTCACCGTTGTCGTCGAGGACGGTCTCGCCCGCGACGACAACGGTGAAGGAGCCGAGGCCTTGCACGCCGACCGTCCAGTCGCCGGCCCGGCCGGCGCGCAGCCGTCCCCGCACCTCGACCGTCGCCACCTCGCCGTCGGGCACGTCGCCACCGAAGGTGCCCATCCAGAACAGGGCGCCCGAGCTGCGGTGCTCGGTGCCGAGCACGCGACCGTCGGCCGCGAGGAAGCGCACCTCTAAGCCAGGCTCGCCGGTTGCCGGGTCGGTGAGGTCGCGCGCGGAGGCGACCTGCAGCTTGGCGTCGTCACCCCGACGGCGTAGTCGACGGCGACGCCGTCGCCTAGTGCGGCCCGCAGCCCGTCGAGCGGGGAGATCGTGTACGGCGGGAAGACCGT
>CAXSDE010000007.1:36919-85252 GCA_964236265.1 uncultured bacterium | reverse complement strand
TCCACTCGCCGAGAGTCCTACACCAAGATCAAATGCTTCGACCGGTTGGGATCAAGGCTGCTCAGAGGTCAGGCCATGGCGACGGAGCGGGACGCCGGCTCGGGTGAGGTGGGAAGTAACGGTCGTGCGGTGGATTCCCCACCGTATGGCCACGATCTTGATGTCGTCGCCGGCGAGGTACTCGGCCACCAGCTGGGTGATCTCGTCCTGGGACAGATTGCGCTGCGCGTGGCCCGGCGAGCGGACCGGTATCGACAGAGGTCGATCACTCACGAACGGTAGCTCTGACACAAGCTTGACGAGCTCGCTAGATTGGTTCCAGTTGTCTCGTCAGGGCCACCGGGACTGGCCCAGTCCCCGCAATAAACCGCCGGAAGGCGTCAGCATTGCGCGGTCCCTGGCCCGCGCGATGCTGACGCCTTCACGGCCCGATGCCGGCGCGATGCCCGCGCATGGCGAAAGGCGCCGCCCCGAAGGGACCGCGCCTTTCGTTGGTGTGATTAGAGCCGCGTCGTGCCGCGCGAGCGGCCGTACATCGGTGAGACGATCGCGATGAGCACCACCGCGACGGCGAGAACTAGGATCCAGCGGATCCAGTCGACACCGGCGGTGTGACGCACGTGAATCGCCGAAGCGATCGCGTTACCGATGATGGCGCCGATGATGCCGAGCACCGCGGTGAGCCACAGCGGGATGTTCTGACGGCCTGGCAGGATGGCCCGAGCGATCAGACCGACGATGAGGCCAACGACAATGGCGACCAAGAAGCTCATGAGAATCCTCCGCGAAGAGATGTGGTGGACGCCTGTCGTCCGATGTGTTCGTGATCCCCGCGCCGCTGCGAATGGAAACCATCGAAGACCGGAAAGGTAAGGGTGCTCTATCCGTTCGGACGGTGACGCATCCTGTTCGGACCGTGACGACTGGGGCGCACCCCGTCCGCTCACGTTCACACCGGTCCACGACGTGCCTCCGACCTCTCTCACGGCCGATCTGCGCCACCATTGCGTGTCCGAATCGCTCGCGGACGGGACCGGTGATCTCCCGCGCGGCACACCGGGCGACCGAGTGGCCGTGGCTCGCGGACGCCGCCACCCGGCTGCGCCCCGGCTGCGCCACCCGGCTGCGCGACACGCTCGCCGACAGGGGCACTACCGTGACGATGTCGGGCAGCTCGCTGGCGTCCGACCCCTGGCAGCTGCACGCGAAGGAGAACGAGTGAAGGCGTCCCCCGACGAGCAGGTGCGACTGCTGGACGTGCAGGCCGACGACCGCGTGCTCGACCAGCTGGCGCACCGCCGCCGCACCCTGCCCGAGCTGGCCCTCCTCGAGACCATCGGTGGCCAACTCGACAAACTGCGCGACAACGTCGTACGCCTGGAGACGCAGGACGGCGACATGCAGCGCGAGCAGCGCAAGATCGAGGCCGACGTCGAGGTCGTGCGGTCACGGGTGGTCCGCGACCAGCAGCGCCTCGACTCGGGCGCCGGCTCCGCGAAGGACCTGGAGCACACACAGGGCGAGATGGTGTCGCTCGCCCGGCGCCAGAGCGACCTCGAGGACCAGGTCCTGGAAGTCATGGAACGTCGTGAGGCCGTGCAGATGGAGCTCGACGGCGAGCGGGCGGAGCGGGACCGGTTGACGGCGGAACAGCTCGATGCCGCAGGTCGACGGGACGCGGCCTACGCCGAGATCGACGGCGACGCGGCTGACGTCACCACGCACCGGGCGGCGATGGCCGCCGGGGTTCCCGCCGAGCTTCTCGCTTTGTACGAGAAGATCCGTGCCTCCTCGGGTGGCGTGGGGGCCGCGATGCTGCACCGTGCCCGGTGCGAGGGCTGCCGGCTGGAGCTGTCCGGCACAGATCTCGCCGAGGTCCGGGCCTCGGCGCCCGACGAGATCGTTCGCTGCGAGGAGTGCCGGCGGATCCTCGTCCGCACTCCCGAGTCGGGTCTGTGAACCAGGTCTCGCCCGGCGCCCAGGGCCCGTCGCCCGAGGTCGAGGTCCCGGTCGACGTCGAGGTCGAGGTCGAGGTCCCGGTCCCGGAGCCGCAAGGAGTCGTCAACTCCCTGTCGACGAACCGCCTCCCAGGGTTCATGCCGGACGAGGCGCCGCCGACGACCTTCGTCGCGGTGCGCCACGGAGTGACCGCCTACACCGTTGCCAAGCGGTTCTGCGGGAGCACCGACGTGCCGCTCACCGAGGTCGGTGTCGCCATGGCGCACGCGGCCGGGCAGCGGCTGCGGGAGCGGGCCGGGGTCTCGGTCGTCGTGTCGTCACCGTTGACCCGCGCCCGCCAGACGGCGACGGTGATAGCGGAAGCGATCGGTGCCGAGGTGCACGTCGAGGACGACCTGCGCGAGTGCGACTTCGGAGTGTGGGAGGGGCTGACGTTCAGCGAAGCCGAGAGCCGCTTTCCCGACGAGGTCACGGGCTGGTTGTCGGACCCCTCGGTGGCTCCGCCGGGTGGCGAGAGCTTCGCCGATGTCCGACTCCGGGTCACCGAGGTGCGCGACCGCATCCTCGCGTCGTTTCCGGGGTCGACGGTCGCGGTCGTCTCGCACGTGACGCCCATCAAGACGCTCGCCAACCTCGCGATGGACGCTCCGCTGTCGTCGGTCTACCGGCTGCACATCGAGGCCGCTTCCATCACCGAGATCGACTGGTACGCCGACGGCCCCGCCGTGCTGCGCACCCTCAACGAGACAGCGCACCTGCGTTCCCTGGTGTGAGCACTCAGGTTGTCGCGTAGAGCGCGGCGGTCGCCGCCAGCAGCATCAGCGGCGCGCCGATGACCCCGAGCGTCACGAACTCGCGCGTCTTGATCTCCACGTCGCGGGCCTTGCAGCGCTCGCGCCACAGCAACGTCGCCAGCGACGCCCACACGGTGATGAGCGGTCCGACGTTGGTGCCGATCAGCGCGGCGAGCGTGTGCGGCACATCGCCGGCCGTCACGCGGCCGAGCGCCAGGTAGGCCGGCAAGTTGTTGACCAGGTTGCTGCCCGCGGCGCCGACGCCCGCGGTCCGCAGCACGTCGACGTAGCCGTGACCGTGCCCGGCGAGGGTGCCGAGCAACCGATCGAGACCGTGGTTGCCGAGCGCGGTCACCGCCAGGAACAGGCCCTCCACCAGGAGCACGAGGCGCCACGGGACGAGGGAAAAACTGACAGCGTCCTTTCGTCGTACGACGAAAAAACCCAGCAGCACAACGGCGGCGACGGCCGCCACGACGGACACCGGCAGACCCACCGCGAACAGCGGCGCCATGACCACGCACACGGCGGCGGACACGCGAAACAGCAGCTTGTCGTCGGGCACAGTCTGCTCGGGCACCGCGTAGCCGGTGCGGAGGTCGCGGCGGTAGCGGATTGCGAGGATCGCGACGCCGACGGTGAGAGCGGCCAGCTGCGGGGCCCACATGTGGCCGGCGAAACCGAGCGGCTGCAGGCCTAGTGAGTGCAGCGCGAGCAGATTGGTCAGGTTGCTGACGGGCAGCAGGAGGCTCGCGATGTTGGCCAGCCACACGGCGGTCATCGCCAGCGGCAGTGGGGCGAGCCGGCAGCGCTGGGCGAGGGCGATGAGGACCGGGGTCAGCAGCACGGCGGTGGTGTCGAGGCTGAGCACGACGGTGGTGGCCGTGCCGAGGACGATGACGAGTGCATACAGGCGCCAGCCGGAGCCACGCGCCGTCCGCGCAGCCTTCACGGCCGCGACATCGAACACATGCGCCTTGTCGGCGAGCTCCGCGACGACGGTGATCCCGACGAGGAAGATCAGGACCGGGCCCACCTCGCGCGTCACGCCCCACGCCTCCGAAGGGGACAGGAGGCGCGTCACGAGGCTGAGCGCGCCGAGGGCGACCGCGACGATCCACATGGGCCCGAAGGCTACGGCCCGGTCGCTGTCACTCCGACGGTGGGCCGGGCGCGGTCGTCCACCGAGCCGTGAGCCGGCGGCGCTTGACCATCCCATTGCGGTCAAGGCTCCAGCTGACGTCCCAGTGCCCGGGCTGGGCGATCGGCGTGGACCAGCCATGGCTCGTGATCACGTCCGGGGCGCTCGACCTGTTCGACGGCGGCGAGCTGCGGTTCGTGATCGGGCACGAGGTCGGTCACATCCTGTCGGGGCACGCCGTCTACCGCACGACGCTGTTCGGGCTGATCCGCTGGGGGACGCGGATCGCTTGGTTCCCCATCGGCGCGCTCGGGGTGCGCGCGGCGGTGCTGGCGCTGGAGGAGTGGTTCCGCGAGTCGGAGTTGTCGTGCAATCGGGCGGGACTGTTGTGCGGCCAGGAAGTCAGCGCAGCGTTGCGCGCGCACATGAAGATGGCCGGCGGGGATCCTCGCCGGCGACTACCCACTGCGCACCGACGACCCGTCGACGTCGGTGTCGGACGAGGCGAAGAACGCGGCGAAGACCTATCGCGACAAGGTCAACGACAGCACCGACCCGCTGATGCGTGTGCTCAAGGACATCGGGGGAGCGGCGGCGGACGCCGGCAACGCCGTCTTCGACCGGTTCCGTCGCCGCCGTCGAGCGCTGAGTAGGCTGACAGTTGCGACTGGCGAGTCGACCGGGCGGTCGCGTCGACGTCCCCACTTGGGTGGGACCGTCGCCGAGGAACGTCCGGGCTCCACAGGGCAGGGTGGTGGCTAACGGCCACCCGGGGTGACCCGCGGGACAGTGCCACAGAAAACAAACCGCCGCTCGGCCGCAAGGTCGGGAGGTAAGGGTGAAACGGTGGTGTAAGAGACCACCAGCACCGGCGGTGACGTCGGTGGCTAGGTAAACCCCACCCGGAGCAAGGTCAGACAGGAAGCGCTCGAGGGCTGCCCGCCCGAGCTTTCGGGTAGACCGCTAGAGGTTGTCGGCAACGGCAATCGTAGAGGGATGACCGCCTCCCGTCGTACAGGATTCGTCGTGTACGACGGCAGACAGAACCCGGCGTACAGGTCGACTCGCCAGTCGCACTATCTCGACTTGTGGCTCCGGGCGTGTCAGCGGCCATGCCGGCTGGCGCCGGGGCAGTGACAAATCCGGTGACATCGACCGCGAGTCCCATGAACGGACCCGCCAAGATGGCCTGACATCCGCACCTGCCGCGATGACGGATGTTCCGCCGCCTTCCGGCCGCCCTCAGCGCGCCGTGCCGGTTGTCTCGCGTCGCCACCCGCCGAAGTGCACCAACCTGCGAGATGAGGAACATGAGCGCCATTGAATCTCTATGACACCCACGAGCAAGGCGGCGGCCAAACCTGAGGTCGCTGTGCCGGACGCGCCCGTCTCTGCGGGACGGGACACCGGCAACGCCGACCACGGCTGCGAGTGCGAGCGGTGTCCTCGCATTCGCCGCCGGGGAGGCGGCCGTCGAGCACCGGCCTACTTGCCGTCGCCGCACCCGGGTGACCCGGCGCTGCGGCGGCGCTGTCCTCCACTGGCAGGGCCGGTGTCGCGAGCGCAAGAGGCACGCGTTGTGTATGGCATCAGCGCGCTGCACGAGGGCACGTATGTCCGAAGGCGGGTGCCCGCGCCATCGCCACTGTCGAAAGGGGACTGTTGTGCCTCGTCTTGACCGGATTGCCGAGCCGTGGGGGACGCGAACTCCCTTCGAGTGTGGCGGCGCATGGCCCACTCGCACGGACACCTTCCTCGCCAATGGCCTGTCCGCGGGCGACGTGGACCGGTGGGTGCAGAGCGCGTCGGTGCTGCACAGCAACGGTGACGCGATGGACATCGCCGTCAAGGACGGTCGGATCGTCGGGGTGCGAGGACGAACGACCGACCGGGTCAACCACGGGCGGCTGGACCCAAAGGACCTGTACGGCTGGCAGGCGAATGCCTCCCCTGACCGCCTTACCCGACCGCTCGTGCGCGTCGACGGGCGGCTCGTCGAGACCGACTGGGAGACCGCCATGACCCTCGTCGTGGAGCGGACCAAGTCGCTGCTCGCCGAGAGGGGCCCCGCGTCACTGGCCTTTTACACGACCGGCCAATTCTTCCTGGAGGAGTACTACACCCTCGCGACCCTCGTGCGCGGCGGACTCTCGACCCCGCACCTCGACGGCAACACCCGCCTGTGCACTGCCACGGCAGGAGAGGCATTGAAGGAGACGTTCGGCTCGGACGGTCAACCCGGCTCCTACTCCGATGTCGACTTCGCCGACACGCTCGCGCTCTTCGGCCACAACGTCGCAGAAACCCAGACGGTCCTGTGGATGAGGATGCTCGACCGGCTGCGCGGTGCCAACCGGCCAGGGTTGCTCGTCGTCGACCCGCGGCTCACCCGCGTCGCGCGAGAGGCCACCGTGCACCTCGCACCGCTGCCCGGCACGAACATGGCCGTCCTCAACTGCCTGCTGCAGCAACTCATCGCCTCCGACCGGATTGACCATGAGTTCGTCGCCGCCCGCACCGTCGGATTCGAGCAACTCGCGCAAGTCGTGGCGCCCTACACGCCCGAGCACGCCTCGACCATCTGCGGTGTGCCGGTTGCCGATCTCAGGGCGGCCGCGGAGTTGCTGGGCAGCGCCAAACGCCTGCTGTCGACGGTCCTGCAGGGCGTCTACCAGTCCAACCAGGCCACCGCCTCGGCGATGCAAGTCAACAACCTCAACCTGGTTCTCGGAATGATCGGGAAGCCTGGTTGCGGCATCTTGCAGATGAACGGCCAACCGACTGCGCAGAACACGCGCGAGACCGGCGCGAACGGCGACCTGCCAGGATTTCGCAACTTCGCGAACGACGAGCACGTCGCCGACCTCGCGAGGGTGTGGAACGTGGAGCCAGACGCGATCCCGCACGCCGGGCCACCGACCCACGCGATGCAGATCCTGCGGTACGCGGAGGAAGGCAGCATCCGTTTCCTGTGGGTCTCGGGTACCAACCCCGCGGTGTCCCTACCCGAGCTCGCGCGCGTTCGCAGCATCTTGAGCCAGAAGGAGCTGTTCCTGGTCGTCCAGGACATCTTTCTCACCGAGACGGCCGCGCTGGCCGACGTCGTGCTGCCCGCCGCGACGTGGGGGGAGAAGACCGGGACGTTCACGAACGTCGACCGGACGGTGCACCTCTCGGAGAAGGCGGTCGAACCGCCGGGGGACGCCCGGGCGGACCTCGACATCTTCCTGGACTATGCCGATCGACTAGACCTTCGGGACAAGGACGGTGGGCCGCTCATCTCATGGACGGATGCGGAGTCGGCGTTTGAGGCGTGGAAAAAGTGCAGCGCCGGCCGACCGTGCGACTACACCGGCCTGACCTACCAGATGCTCCGCGGGCCCTCCGGGATCCAGTGGCCCGTGAACGCCGCGAACCCGCACGGCACCGAGCGGCTGTATTCAGACGGCTTCCCCTGGGCCGCTCCCGACCTGTGCGAGTCGTATGGAAAGGACACAGTCACTGGCGCGCCGAACGAGCCGACCGAGTACAAGGCGACCAATCCCGACGGCAAGGCGCAGCTCAAAGGCGCGCCGTTCCTCCCGCCGCACGAGGTCCCCAACGAGGACTTCCCGTACGTGCTCACCACCGGACGGACCCTGTTCCAATTCCACACGCGCACCAAGACTGGGCGGGCACCACAGCTCGACCGAGCGGCCCCGCAGGTCTGGGTCGAGATGTCGGCGGCGGACACCGATCGGGAGGGCCTGCGTGAAGGTGACCTGCTGGAGGTGTCCTCGCCTCGGGCGTCGGTGCAAGGCCGGCTACGGATCAGCGGCATCCGAGATGGGGTGGTGTTCCTGCCGTTCCACTACGGCTATTGGGACGACCCGGAATCGGGTCCGCGCGCCGCGAACGAACTGACGATCACTGACTGGGACCCAATGAGCAAGCAACCGATCTTCAAGACTGCCGCAGCCGCCGTTCGGCTGCTCGAGCGCGACGGGCAGCCGTCGCAGGCTCCCACGAACACGGCGTCCGCACCGGCGGGCAACGGCGCCGCGGCAATACCGGCGACAGCGGGTGGGCCGGACGCCAGCGCCGAGGAGGTATTGGCGTGAGCGCCCACCCTGGCATCGCGCTATTCCTGCGCGAGGTTCACGCAGGTGAGGCCGAGCTGGAGCGCGAGCTTCACGCAGCCGGCCAGCGCCACCGAACGGATCACGAGGTTCGGCACGTCACCGTCGACCTCGCTCGGTGGTCTTTGGAGAACCGGCGGGCGTTGGCTGGCCTCGCCGGCCGGTATGGCGAAAACCTAGGCAAGGAACAAGATCCTCAACCCCCCGGCCAGCCGACGGCTCACTTGCGGGAACGGACCGCCGAGCTGCTCGGAAGGCGCCCTGAACCAGGCCTGCTGCTGCTGCACGACCTGCGACACCTATATCTGCTTGCGTCCGGTAACAGTATCCACTGGACGGCACTGGGCCAGGCCGCCCAGGCCGTCCGGGACTCTGACCTCCTCGCGATCGTCACGGCGTGCCACGGCAAGAGCACGCGGCAAGCCGTCTGGTGCAACGCGACCATCAAAGCAGTCAGCGCCCAGGTGCTGACGTCGCCGTAGGAACCCCGACGAGGTGCCCGTGTGCCGCCATGGGTGCCGCCACGGGTGTGCCGCCATGGGTGTGCCGCCACCGGTGTGCCGCCATGGGTGTGCCGCGGCGGGTGAGAGTCATCGGCGCCTCGCGATGGAGGCTCCCCCGACAGGTGCCTGTTGTGGGGGAGCGTGTCTGCACACTGGAGGCCCGCGTGGGTTGGCGTATCAACAAGGGTGACTGAAGCCACCATGGACCGTTGGCCGGTCAGCCCAGTTTGCGTTTGATGGCGTCCGCGTCCATGAGCGCGCGCGTGTCGGCCCCGGCGGTGACCGGATGGTGCGCCGGGACCGCCATCGCCTCACGGAGCAGGTCGCGCACGAGATCTTCCGTGGACAGCCCGGACGCCCGCCACAGGTAGAGACCCATCGCACCGGGCACCGTGTTGACCTCGTTGACATACAACTCGTCGTCGTTGGCCAGGAAGTCGACGCGAGCCGATCCCCGCAGCGGCATCGCAACGGCGATCGACTCGACGGCCGCGATCGCCGCGCCCCGCTGCTCGTCGCTGATCGTCGCGGGCCGCTCATGCGCGGCGCTCGCGAGCCCGTCGCCGCTCAGATACTTCTGCTCGTACGAGAAGATCCCGCCCGCCTCGCTCGTGCCGCGTGCCGGCTTCTCCACCATCGACGTCTGCAGGGCCGGATAGGTGCGCACGTTGACGAGCAGGTCGTGCAGGTCGTCGCGGAACGGCTCGATGAGACCACCCGCGCGCATGTGGACGTTCGTGCGCACGAGGGCGAGCGCGTCGTCGTAAGACTCGACGACCGCGATCCCGATGGACGATCCACCGAAGCGGGGCTTGACGATGTAGGGCCCGGCGAAGGACGGTGACGAGCCCGGTGTCACGAGCATCCGGGGCAATGTCGGCAGCCCGAGCGACTGCACGAGCGCCCCGAAAGCCAGCTTGTCCATCCCGAGCGCGGCAGCGTTGGCCGATGGCCCCGTGTAAGGGAGCCCGGCGAGGTCGAGCAGGCCCTGGAGCCGCCCGTCCTCACCCGCACCGCCGTGGCAGCAGTTGACGACGATATCGATCGGCAGGTCCGTGCGCCGGCCCAGCTTGCCGGGAACGGAGAAACCGGCGCCACCCTCGCGCACCGAGAAGTCGACGGGGCGCGCACCGGCCGGGATGCCCTCGGCGAAGTCGCGCGCCTCGAGGCCCGCGCGCACCTGCACGAACTCACCGGTCTTCGTCCAGTAGAGGCCCACGGCGTCCGGGTCCTGCTTCGCCACGACGTGGAGCACCTGCAGACCCGTGAGGATGCTGATGTCGTGCTCGGGCGATGCGCCACCGAAAAGGACGGCCGTGATTGCCATGCTGCTCCCACTCGTTACGGGTAATGGTCAGGAAGGTCGTTCTCGTACAGCACCGCGTCGCCGTTGTGCAGACTCGCCCGCACCCACGCCACGGCGTCCGCGCGCGTCGCCAGCTGGACGACCGTTGCGGGGCCGCCCGTCGCGCCGGCCACGAGGGCTGCCCGGTTGGTGCGCCCAACCACGACAAGGAAATCGGCCTCGCCGCTCACCTGCTCGGCGAAGGCCCGGTTGAGCGCCACCTGCTGGGTGCCGAGCTCGACCATACCGGGGGTGACGACCGCCCGCCGGGACGCGTCGAGCCGGCGGAGCTTGCGGAGCGCGGCCGCCGCACCGGTGGGGTTGGAGTTGTAGGTGTCGTCGATGACGAGCACCCCCTCATCGGTGGTGAGCGTCGTCTGGCGGTGACTGGACGCCGGCAGGTCCGACAGCCGCTTGCTGATGTCGGGCCACGGGACACCCACCGCGGCGGCGGCGGCGGCCGCGATCGCGATGTTGCCGTTCTCGCCGTCGGAGGTGAACCGCGCCGTCTCGACGCCGTTGACCCACAGCACCTTGTCTGCCGCGTCACCGAGCACCGCGACGTCCGCGTCCTTCTCCGCGACGCTCGACGTGCCGACCGTCTCCCGGCCGGCCGCCTCGATGCCGGTCCGCGCCGCCGCGATCCCGGGGACGTCGATGTTGAGGATCGACGTGCGCGCCAGCTCAGTGATCTCGAGCTTCGCCGTCACGATCGTGTCGAGGCTCTTCATGCGTTCCAGGTGCACGGGGCCGATCGCCGTGATGGCGGCGACGTCCGGCTCGAGCCACGCGCACGCGTCCCGGATCTCGCCCGGCCCGTAGGTGCCGATCTCCGCGACGAACACGTCCGTGCCCGGCGCGAGGTGCTCGTTGATGGCCCGCGCGAGGCCCACCCTGTTGTTGTAGCTGGCGGGGGTCGCCAGAGTGGGGAACGTCGGGTTGACCAGGTGCGCCACGTAGTTCTTCGTCGTGGTCTTGCCGTACGACCCGGTGATGGCGATGACCCGCGGCCGCACCTTGCGCAGCCGTTCGGTCGCCCGGATCACGAACGGTGTCACGAGCCGGTATTCGATCGGCCGCATGACCGCGAGCGCCGCATCCACCACAAGCGGCGCGAGCACCGGCAGCAGCGCGAGCAAGGGCGCGGCGTGCGCGAAGAAACCCAGCGCAGCAACGATAAGTGCGAGCACCCCGAAGGCTGCGGTCGCCCGGCGCAGGCGGCTCGTCCAGCGCAGCTTCGACGTACGACCCCGAAGGCTCAGACCGAGCGGCGCCACTGCGGCGATGGCAAGACAAACGAGACCAGCAAGCGGTACGGCGGCTGCCGCACCCGCGGCAACCACCGCTACCGCCAGCAACGCGGGTCCGAGCGTCGACAACCGCCACCAGCGCAGCGCGAAGCGCGTCACGGAGCCGGCGATGTAGTGCTCGCGCTGGGCGATGCGCAGCCACTTGACCGCGGCGTCGCCCGTGGCCGCCAGCGAGCACAGCAACACGATCAGGCGCATCAGGCAGGCTCTCGGGCAAGCGCCGAATCGACGGCGTCACGCAACGCCTGCGGCGCTTCGATCGGGGTGAGGTGGCCGACCCCGGGGAGCACGGTCAGGGACGCGTCCGCCAGCATCGACTGCACAGCGCGCGTGACGGCGACACCGGCCGCCGTGTCGGTCTCGCCCACGACCAGTGACACGGGACACGTGATGCGGCGCAGGTCTTCGTCGTACGACTCGTTGACGGCAGTGACCAGCACCCCCCGCAGAACGCCGCGCGCATTGCGGTAGTCGGTGGACCCGTGCTTGTCCCGGAGCTTGTCGAGGCGCGCCCGCTTGACGAGCCCGAGGGCGTGCAGCTTCTTCGCGATCCGCAGCTCGAGCGCCGGTTTGGTGGCGGCAGACACGCGGGCCAGCGGCGCGCCGGTGAGCACGAGCGCGGCCACCAGCTCCGGCCGCGAGGCTGCGAGACGCACGGCGACGCGCGCGCCGAAGGAGTGGCCCAGGATGACGACGGGGGAGTCGGTCATCTCGGTCAGTGCGCCGGCGACGGCCTCCGCATAGCGCCGCGTGTCCCAGACCTGCGCAGGCTCGGGGGAGGACCCGAACCCGGGCAGGTCCAGCGCGTAGCCGTCGAGGCCGGTCAGCACGCGGTGAAAATCGGCCCCCGTCCGCATCCAGCCGTGCAGCGCGACGACGCGCGGCACGCCGGCGCCATGCCGCTCGCCGAACAACGTGCCCGAGCTGAACGACTTGATCACTGAGAGGCTCCGCAAGTGGTGGTCGGGTGGTCCGACGCCGAAAAAAGAGGCGGCGCCACGCGTGAGAGACTATCGTCCGCGGCCACGACGACCCTCAGGAGCCAGCATGGATTCGTCCCACGATGTCGCGGTGCTCGCGGGCGGCCTGTCGTTCGAACGCGAGGTGTCACTGTCGTCGGGGACGCGGGTGTCCGAGGCCCTGCAGCGTGTCGGCGTCAATGCGCGCGTCGCGGATGTCGGGGGCGATCTGCTGACCTGGATCGCCCAGGACCGCCCCGACGTGGCGGTCATCGCGCTGCACGGCGCGGCCGGCGAGGACGGCACGATCCAGGAACTGCTCGACCTCAACGGCGTGCCGTACGTGGGCGCGAGCGCCGGCTCGTGCCGCTTGGCGTACGACAAGCCGACGGCGAAGGAACTCGTCCGCCGCAGCGGCGTGTCGACGCCCCTGTGCGTGTCGTTCGCGGACGTGGCATTCCGCGATTTCGGCGCCCGGCGCATCCTCGACGACGTCATCGCGCGCCTCGGCTTCCCGCTGGTGGTCAAGCCGGCACGAGGTGGCTCCTCCCTCGGCGTGCACGTGGTGCGTGCCGGCGAGGACCTCGCGTCGGCTGTCATGACCGCCCTGAGCTACGACCGCAGCGTGGTCATCGAGCAGTTCGTCGCCGGCGACGAGGTGGCGGTCGTGGTCGTCGACGTCGATGGGTCGCCCGTCGCCCTGCCGCCGGTGCAGGTGCAGTTCCCGGGGGAGTTCTTCGACTACAACGCGCACTACACGGCCGGCATCGCGACCTTCTCCGCCCCGCCCGACCTGCCTGCCGAGAACATTGAGCGCGTCATGTCGGACGCCGTCGCGGCCCACCGGGTGCTCGGCATGCGCCACATCTCCCGCAGCGACTTCATTATCGACAGCACCGGCGAGCCGCAGTATCTGGAGACCGCCGTCTCGCCCGGCGTGACCTACACGAGCACGTTGCCGCGCGCCCTCGAGGCGGGCGGCATCGAGCTCGGCGCACTGATGGCACAACTCGTCGCGCACGCGACGACGGGCGCCTGACCGACGGGCGCCTGAGCGACGGGCGCCTGAGCGACGGGCGCCTGAGCGACGGGCGCCTGAGCGACGACCGCCTCAGCGACGACCGCCTCAGCGACGACGGGCCCCTGAGCACTGTCGCGCCCAGAAAACGCCGTGCCCCCGCCGGTCAGAACCGACGAGGGCGCGGCTGTCGCCGGTAAGGCGGTTACTTGAACGCGCTCTGCGGCACCCAGACGACTTGCCCCGCGTGCTTGATCCCGAGGAAACTCGCGATGCTCCACGTGGAGGCGTATAGGTGACCGTGGTTGAGCGTCAAGCCGGTCGGCATCGTGACCTGAGCGTGCGTCATGGTGCCGTTCGGTGCGATCCTCGTGATGCGCCCGACGGCCGCCGGGTTGAACCCGGGCGGCGGCGGACCGTCGCCCTGGGGTGCGCCGAACGTGACCTCCGACACGAAGATCGTGCCGTCGCCCGTCACCGCAATGCCGGTCGGCGAGGTGAGCCCGTGCCACGAGCGCACGAACTTCCCACTCGGCGTCAGCTCGTACACGCGTCCGGCACCGGGTGACTCCGCCCCGAGAGTCGAAATGAAGATGTGACCGCGGGCAACGGCAATGCCGGTGGGGACCGGGTCGCACCCGACGGTGCCGGGATTGGCCTGCGCGCCCTTCGCGAGGCACGCCTTCGTCTTCGCGGTCGGCGGCACGAAGAACGTGCTGATCGCGCCGGTGTCACGGTTGACCCGCAGCACGTCGTTGGCGCCGCCATCGGCGATGAACAGGCCGTATTTGCTCGCGTTGATGCTGAACGGGTTGGACAGCGCGTCGACCGGCTTGCCCTTGACGAGCTGCACCTGGCCGTCGGGGTTGTGCTTGATCTCGTAGGCGAGGAGGTCGGCGAAGACGTGCACTCCGGAGCCGTCGGCGTTGGCCTTGAGCAGCGAACTCGGCGGGAACTTGCCGGGTGTCGGCTTGCCGTTCTCGTTGGGGCCGGCGAGCGCGGCGTAGAGCACGCCATTGGACTCGGCGACACCGGCAACGCCGCCGGCACCGCTGACAAGCACTTTCTTGGCACCGGTGACCGTGTTGACACGGACGACCTGGCCGACGTCGCCGTTGGCCACCACGGCGGTGTTGTCGGCGGTGAACTGGATGCCGATCGGGCCATCGAGTCCCTGGACCCGGACGTGGCCGGCGGGCTTGGCGGTCGGCATCATGGCGGCGGCGGAACTCAGGGCCGGTGCGGTGGTTGCACCAAGTGCAAGAACACCGAAGGTGGCGATACAGCTACGGGCGGGAAGACGGGTCATCAGCTCTCCGGGCGTCGACTCGAAACAATGGGATGGAAGGCACCCTAACGCTTGTGGCGAGCCGCGACATCCGGTGCCCGGCTGGCAGGCAGCCACATTCCTGAGTCCTGCCAGCCGATCCGGCACAGCCGGCTACCGTCGCTCGCTGTGCGCGACGACGACCGTGGCGCCGACCGCCTCCCCGGCGACGATGCGCGGCGACAACCCGTAGGAGCGGAAGACGTCCGTCATCACGACGGCCTGCCGCTGCGTCGTCTCGATGAGCAGTGCACCGCCGGGCGCCAGCCAACCCGCGGCCGCTGCGGCCACGCGCCGGTGCACCGCCAGCCCGTCGGCCCCACCGTCCAGGGCGATCAGAGGCTCGTGGTCACGCGCCTCGGCGGGCAACAGGGCGATTGCGTCGGTCGGCACGTACGGTGCGTTGCACACCAGCACGTCGACCCGTCCGCGCAGCAGGGGCGGCAGTGGCTCGAACAGGTCGCCGATGTAGATGCGTGCAGTCGTTGCGTCCAGGTTGCGCGCGGCGCAGCGGACCGCATCCGCATCGATGTCGGCGGCGTACAACTCGATGGTCGGGACCGCTGCCAGCACGGCTGCTCCGACGGCGCCCGACCCGCAGCACAGGTCGACGACGATGGCACCCGGCGCCGTGAGCGAGACAGCCTGCCGGACGAGAAACTCCGTGCGCGACCGTGGGACGAAGACGCCGGCCGTCACCGAGATGCGCAGGCCGCAGAACTGCGCCCAGCCGACGACCTGCTCCAACGGAAGACCGTCGACTCGCCGCTGCACCATCGCGCTCAAGGCGTCGCGGTCGGCTGCTTCCGCGAGCAGGAGGTCGGCCTCGTCCTCCGCGAAGACGCAGCCGGCTGTCCGCAGCCGCGCCACCACGGCGGCGCGTTCACGCGCGGGCAGGGTGAGCGACACGCTGGGCCTTTCGGTCGTGGTCCGCCGCCCGGGTCAGTCGGGGACGGGGTCCGAGCCGCGGCGGCCGCCGGGCCGGCAGCGCACCAGACGGCGCGCGGCGAGCCAGGAGCCCTTGACGGCGCCGTGACGGAGCACGGCTTCCTCAGCGTACGAGGAACAACTCGGCGTGAAGCGGCAGCACGGCACCCGGCGGTTGCTCGACACGTGCGCGCGGTAGCGGTGGATCGCCTCGACGATGACACCGCGCGCCGAGGCGGCACCGCGGCGGGGGCTGAGCAACGTCGCGGTGAGCCGGCCAGCCATCGCGACGGCCAGGACGAGGCAGTTGCCGCCGAGGGATTCAGCGAGGCAGCACCCGCTCTCCAGGAGGCAGGCGTCCCGGGCGCAGCCGCCACCGCCCATCGGACGCCGGTTGCGGTAGCCGCGGTAACCGCCGTAGCCGCCGTACGGGCCGTAGGGACCTTGGGCACCGTACGGACCTCGGGCACCGTACGGACCTTGGGCACCGTACGGACCTTGGGCACCGTACGGACCTTGGGCACCGTACGGACCTTGGGTACCGTACGGGCCGGACGGGCCGAAGGGATCGTTGTCAGGGTCGCGACGTCGCATGCAGCGATCTGTCTCCGTTCAGCGGCGGGTCACACCGGCTGGGGCGCCGAAGACGCGCCGGATTCAGGACGAACGGCCGGACATCGCGGCTTGCAGGCGGCTGCCGGTGACGAAAAGGCCACCGACGCGGCCGGAGCTGCGGCGCCCGAGCATCTCGTTGACTTCCGCGGCGTGGTGCAGAAGCAGCGAGCGCGTCGTCGACGCATCGAGGTCGAGACCGGTGAGCGTCGTGTTGGTCGCCCAGAGGATGCCGGCGCGGCAGTCGAGCGCGCTCTCCGTGCAGCTCTCGTGCGCCTCGCGGATGCCGGCCAGGCCCGCGTACGCGACCTCGTACGAGTCCATGTCGATCGGCTCGGGGCGGAAGCGGCGGAGAGGCATGTGCTTATCCTCGGCGGCTGGTGTTACAGCTGAAGTCGCATTCTGTTGCGATCGCGCAACGGTCGTGCGCACGATGAACGGGGGCGTGCACCCGACAGGCGGGCCGGCCTGGCTGGGCCGCCGCATGCCACCGGCTAGGCTGGCGACGCAGGTTTTCCGCCGACGAGGAGGCGCACCCCGTGACGCACCAGGAGAAGGTCGCGCTGGTCTACGCGATCGTGTATGCCGTGCCCGTCCTGGGTTTCGCCGCGTTCGTCTCGTTCCGCTTGGCGGGTATGCCCAACCGGACCTTCCGGGCGTTCCTGCCTGTGGTGGCTCTCTCGTTCGCGACGGCGGTGGGCATCGGTCTCGCGATTGCCGCGCACTACATCGGCGAGGCGTGAGTCGCCGCTTTCACTGCTGACCGCACGACGGAGTGCGGGCTCAGCGCCTGCCGCCGGCGATGGTGTCGAGCAGCGCTGCCAACCGCCCACGCGCGCCCCGGCGCAAGCCGATCGGCTCGCCGGCCGCGGCCGACACGAGGTGGCTGATCACCTCGAAGTTGACGGGGTCGTCGTCGGGCACGCTGAGCACTTCGTGCGCGAGCCCGTGCAAGTTGGCGTCGTCGCGGTCCATCGACAGCACGACGGCTCCATGTCCGCGCGCGTCGGCGACCCGCTCGAGCAACGCGTCGGGCGCGGAGTCGGGCGCCACGACCAACACGGTCTCGCCCTTCGACGCCCGCTCCAGCCGGGACAGGCCGATGGCGAGGTGGGGCGGCGCTCCGGCGGGCGGTTGCCAGCGCACGAGAGCCGGCGCCAGCTCGGGCAGCCCGGCCCAGCGCGCCTCATCGGCCAGATGTGCGGTCAGGTGCCACGGCTCGGTCGTCGGCGTGCCCACGATGAGCAGACCTCCCTCCCGGTGGCCGGCCGACCGCAGTGACGCGGCAAACGACCGCGACCGACCCACCCACTGCGTCGGCGCCAGGAGATGGCGGAGTGCTTCGATCTGGTCGCGATCCACCTGAGCTCCCTTCCGCCGGACAACGGTAGCGACCGGACCGGCCACATGTGTGCCGACGCGGCGCACCTGGGAAGATTGACGGCGTGACATCCACCGACGAGCGCGCCCCGATCGGACTGGTCCTTGGCTTCCTCGGGGGCACCGGGGACCAGGGCCGCGGCCTCGCACGGCGCTTCGCGATGGCCGGCGCCACCGTGCTGCTCGGATCCAGGGACGCGTCGCGTGCCGTTGTCGTCGCCGAGGCGCTGGAGGGGGTCTCCGGCCGGGTGCATGGGGTGAGCAACCTCGAGGCGGCGGCGGCGGACGTGGTGTTCGTGACCGTCCCGTACGAAGGGCACGCGCTGCTCCTGGCCGAGCTCGCACCGGCCCTGTCCGGGCGGATCGTTGTGGATTGCGTCAACCCGCTCGGGTTCGACACACACGGTGCTTTCGCGCTCGAGGTGCCGGAGGGCAGCGCGGCCGAGCAGGCCGCGGTGCTGTTGCCCCGGTCGCGCGTGGCGGCCGCTTTCCACCACATCAGCGCCAAGCGGTTGCTCGTCGGCACGGACGACATCGTCACGGACGTCCTCGTCGTCGGGGATGACATCGTCGCGAAGGACACGGTCATCGCGCTGGCATGCGCAATCCCGGGGCTGCGGGGGCTGGACGGCGGGGCGCTCCGGCTGGCGCATCATGTCGAGGCGTTCACTGCCGTGCTGATCGCGGTCAACAAGCGTTACAAGGCGCACGCGGGGATGCGGCTGACCGACGTCGACGAGACGCGCAGTTCCTTCGACAGGAGCATGAGTCTCATCCATCCGTCGGTGGGTGACTACTCCTAGCCGGCCGGTGGCGTCCGCCGTCCGCCGTTCGTCGTTCGTCGTTCGCCAACGACTCACTCGTAACTGTGCTCGTCGTCCGGGTAGGTGCCTGCGGCGACCTCCGCCGCGAACGCGCGGGCCGCGTCCGACAGCGAGGTGCGCAGGTCCGCGTACGCCTTCACGAACTTCGAGCGCGGCTCCGTCAAACCGGCCATGTCCGTCCACACGAGGACCTGAGCGTCGCAGGCAGCGCCGGCGCCGATGCCGATCGTGGGAATGCTGAGCTCCTTGGTGACCTCGGCGGCCACGGCCGCCGGCACGAGCTCGACGACAACGGCGAATGCGCCGGCCGCCTGCACCGCGCGCGCGTCCACCCGCAGCTGCTCTGCCGAGTCCCCGCGGCCGGAAATCCTGAAGCCACCAAGGCCGTGCACCGACTGCGGCGTGAAACCGATGTGGGCCATCACGGGCACTCCCGCGTCGACGATCGCACGGATGTGCGCCGCGCTGCGCTCGCCACCTTCCAGCTTCACCGCGTGCGCGCCCGCTTCTTTCACGAAACGCACCGCGGTCGCGAGGCCTTGTGCCGGGGAGAGCTGGTAGGAGCCGAAGGGCAGGTCGGCGACGACGAGGGCGTGCCGCG
Source organism: uncultured bacterium (assembly GCA_964236265.1). Classification (GTDB taxonomy): domain Bacteria; phylum Actinomycetota; class Actinomycetes; order JAVEEB01; family JAVEEB01; genus JAVEEB01. Next base: position 66,434 of record CAXSDE010000007.1, on the reverse strand, counting down.
TCGAGCGCACCACCGCGGCGACGAACATCAGCATCTCCTCGACGCTCACCCGTGTCGTGTCCGGATAGCCGAGCACGTTGTCCGCGACCGAATCACCGACGAGCAGCACAGGGATGCCGGCGGATTCGAAGATGCGCGCGGACTGTTGGTCGTACGACGTGAGCATCGCCCAGCGTTCACCGCGGTCCTTTGCCGTCTGCAGGTGCGTGATGCGGATGCGCTTATCGGCAGGGACAGCATCGAATGTGCTCATGGCGGACCGGCTCCTCGACTCGGGGCACCACGGCGGCGTCCCCGGACACCCTCATCGTGCCACGAAGATCGGCAGGTGCCGTCGCCCGCGACCCCTGCGGGTGTGCAATATTTCTCCCGCGGACATCTCCGTCACGTCCGAGCCGTGCATCTCCGAGGCCGAGGCAGGTGGCATGGCATCCGACGCAACAGCGTCCGTCGTGAAGACGGCCGCGGGCAGGACCGGCGCCGGCTTGCGGGCCGGCATCGTCGGCACCGGCTTCATCGCGGGGGTGCACGCGCACGCCGTGCGCGCCGCCGGCGGCCGAGTCGTCGCCGTCCTCGGCAGCAGCGGGGACTCGACGGCCCGCGGCGTGGCCGAGATGTCGGCGGGCCGCGGCGCCTCGGGCGTCGAGGACCTGGTGGCAGCGGACGACATCGACGCCATCCACATCTGCACGCCCAACGCCACTCATGTGCCGCTGGCGGAGGCTGCTCTCGCCGCCGGCAAGCACGTGATCTGCGAGAAGCCGCTGGCCACCTCTGTCGCCGATGCGCGGCGCCTCACCGCCCTCGCGGACGCGGCGGGTGTCGTCGCGAGCGTGCCGTTCGTCTTCCGGTTCTACGCCTCCGTCCGGGACGCCCGCGCCCGCATCGCCGCGGACGGCGCCAACCCCCTGTGGTTGCTGCACGGCGCTTACCTGCAGGACTGGCTCGCCGGGGCACAGTTGACCAACTGGCGGGTGGAGCCGGCGCTCGGGGGAGCGTCGCGCGCGTTCGGTGACATCGGTGTGCACTGGTGCGACCTCATGGAGTTCACGACGGGCCACCGGATCACGAGGCTCACCGCGTGGATGCACTCTGCGTTCCCCCAGCGGGGTCCGGCAGGTGCGACGACGGACGTCCACACCGAGGACGGCGCCGTCGTCGTCTTCGAAACCGACAAGGGCGCGATGGGATCCGTCGTGGTGTCGCAGGTGTCGCCCGGCCGTAAGAACCGGCTGTGGTTTTCCTTCGACGGCCCCGACACGTCGTACGTCTTCGACCAGGAGATGCCGGATGTCCTGTGGCTCGGGGAACGGGCGCAGTCGCGGGTCATGTCCCGCGGCGAGGGGGTGGGTCACGCCGGCTCGGCCTACTCCCGACTTCCAGCTGGGCATCCGCAGGGCTACCAGGACGCCTTCAATGCCTACATCTGCGACTTCTACGCGACGCTGCACGGTCAGCGGGCGGCGGGCCTCCCCACTTTCCACGACGGCCTCCGGGCCGCCGTTGTGACCCAAGCGGTCATCGACGCAGCCGCGGGCGGGACCTGGGTGGAGGTGCCGGGTGAGTGAGTTTCCGGGATGCGGGCCCTCGACGGCGTGCAGCTCGGCTAGGAGCGGCTAGGACTCGGCTAGGACGGACCTATCAGCGCAGCCTCGCGCCAGCCGTTCGTGATGGGCAGGCGGCGGTCGCGGCCGAACGCTTTCAGCGAGATCTTCGGGCCGGGTGGATATTGGCGACGCTTGTATTCTGCCAGGTCCACGAGGCGGATCACCCGGTCGACGAGAGCCGCATCGTGCCCGGCCGCGACGAGCTCCTCGCGGCCGAGGTCACGCTCGATGTAGTCGTCGAGCAGCCGGTCGAGCACCTCGTATTCGGGCAGCGAATCCGTGTCGAGCTGGCCGTCGCGCAGCTCGGCCGACGGCGGCTTGGTGATGCTGTTGTCGGGAATGGGCGGCCTCTCGCCACGCTCTGCGGCGACCGCGTTGCGCCACCGCGACAGCTCCCACACCAGGGTTTTCGGGACGTCCTTGATGGGGGCATAGCCACCGGCGGAGTCGCCGTACAGGGTTGAATATCCGCACGCCAGCTCACTCTTGTTGCCGGTCGTCAGCACGAGGTGCCCGTGCTCGTTCGACAAGGCCATCAACGTCGTGCCGCGCACGCGGGCCTGCAGGTTTTCCGCGGCGAGGCCGTGCAGGCCGCCGGTGTCCGCGAGGGTGGCCAGGTAGGTCTGCACCATCGGCTCGATCGGCACGACGGAGAAGGTGATCCCCTGGCGCTCGGCGAGGTCGCGGGCGTCGGCGAGCGAATGGTCGGAGGAGTAGCGGCTCGGCATGCCGACGCAGTGCACCGCGGCCGCTCCCAGAGCGTCGACGGCGATCGTCGCGACGAGCGCCGAGTCGATGCCGCCGGACAGGCCGAGGACGACCGAACGGAAGCCGTTCTTGCGCACGTAGTCACGGGTGCCGAGCACGAGGGCGGCGTAGACCTCCGCGGTGTCGCCGGTCAGCGCGGCGATGGTCGCGGGCTGGGCCTCCCAGGGGTCGAGCTCCTCGTCACCGACGTCGACCAGTTCGACCGTCATGCGGGTGCCGTCGGCCGCGTCGACCGGACCCGTCACGCCCGCACCGAGGGCGGCGAGATCGAGGTCACTCACCAACAGGGTCTCGTCGAATTGCGCGGCGCGGGCCACGACGTGGCCGGCCGGGGTCACGATCAGCGACCCGCCGTCGAAGACGAGCTCGTCCTGACCGCCGACCATGTTGACGTACGCGAGAACGGCGCGGGCCTCCGCCGCGCGGCGTTGCACGAGGGCGAGCCGGTTGGCGTGCTTACCGCGCTCGAACGGCGACCCGTTGATGCAGACGATCAGGTCGACCTCCGCGGTGCCCGCCACGTGGGTCGGGCCGCCCTCCTGCCACAGGTCTTCGCAGATGCACATGGCGATGTCGATGCCGTGCAGGCGGACGACGGGCAGTCGGTCGCCCGGCACGAAATAGCGGGCCTCGTCGAAGACCCCGTAGTTGGGGAGGTGATGTTTGGCGTACGTAGCTATCACCTCGCCGCGATAGAGCAGCGCGGCGGCGTTCTCCGGCTCCCCCGCGGGGCGGCCGAGTCGCGGCGTCGCGGCGGCCGCGTGGTCGACGTACCCGACAACGACGGCGATGTCGCCGAGGCCCTCGGAGTGCAAACGCGCGGCGAGTGCCGGCACCAATCGCGCGGACGCTTCGACGAACGAGCGGCGCAACACGAGATCCTCAACGGGATAGCCGCACAGCACCATCTCCGGGAAGGCGACGAGGTGGCATCCCGCTTCGGCTGCCCGCCGCGTCCAGCGCACGACCGAGTCGGCGTTGGCCGCCAGATCGCCGACCGTGGGGTCGATCTGGGCGAGCCCCACCCTCAACTGCGCCACGATGCGCCTTCCCGTCGGATGCGCAAGGTTATCGCCACGTGGCTGGAGGTCGTCAGGGGCAACCGCGTTGCAGCTGCGAGCCGAGCACCGCGAGGAACTGCTGCGCGCGCTGAGCCGCGACGGCCGTTGTCAGTTTCGCCAGCACGACGGCGCCCTGCGTCGCTGCGTGGCCCTTCGTCTGCTTCGCCAGGTCGGCCTGCTGCATGGACATGTCGGCCAGGATGCTGCACTCGGATCCCGGTTTGCGCTTCTTCGACAGCGGCGCCGTGTCGCGTTCCTGCAGGCCAACCGTGTTGCCGTGGACAGTCGAGACCATCGTCGCCGCGAGGTCGGGGCAGCAGCCGGCGGCGGTGTCGCTGTAGCCGATGCCGTGGATGACGATCCCACGTTTGGAGATGCCGGCGCTCCCGAAACGGTCGAGGCTCATCGTGGCGAAGCCGAGGAACTCCGGCCCCTTCCGGCCGGATCGGAAGACCGGAGCGTCGACCGGCCCCGGGTGGGCTCCGACGCAGTCGAGCTCGATGACGGCGAGGCTGTCCACGGGATCTGCCGTCGCCGAGCCGAACGTGACATCGAGATATTCGACGGCGAGGCCGTCCTTCATGGTGCCGGCCCCCTTCTCGAGCTGCACCAGCTCGACCGCCCCACCGCACATGACGGGGAGGCGGGCGTCCTGCCAATCGATGTCCTGGACCGTCTTGGCCGGGGGACCGGAGGGGGACGCTGAGCTCGTCGACGGCGAGGGACTGGCTGAGGTCGCCGTCGGGCTGGCGCTCGGGCTCGTCGGGATCGGGGTCGGGGTCGGGGTCGGGGTCGGGGTCGGGGTCGGGGTGCCCGACGGGCTCCCGCCGGCCGGCGCGCTTGCCGCGGACGAGGTCGAGGTCGAAGTCGAGGTCGACGCGAGCGGGGGGGATGGAGATGTCGGCGCCGAGGTGCTCGCCGGGGAGCTCGTGCAGCCGGTGAGCGTGAACGCGAGGGCCGTCGCTGCGAAGGTCGTCGTAGAGAACATCCTGGTCATCGGACCAGTCTGCCCGCTCGATGCCGATGCGGCGCATGTGCCGCCCGGCGGTGCGCAACACGTTCGGAATGCCGGCCTGCAACGATGGGGGCATGGACAAGCAGCAGGAGTTCGTTCTCCGCACGCTCGAAGAGCGGGAGATCCGCTTCATCCGCCTCTGGTTCAGTGACGTCCAGGGCTTCCTCAAGTCGGTGGCGATCGCGCCGGCCGAGCTCGAGGGCGCCTTCGCCGAGGGCATCGGATTCGATGGCTCGGCGATCGAGGGTTTTGCCCGTGTGCACGAGTCCGACATGCTGGCCAAGCCGGACCCGTCGACATTCCAGGTGCTGCCGTGGCGGGACGGCACGTCCGGCCCCGCCGCCGCACGCATGTTCTGCGACATTCTGATGCCGGACGGCACTCCGTCGTGGGCCGACCCGCGGTATGTCCTCAAGCGCGCGCTCGACAGCGCCGCGCGGCAGGGGTTCACGTTCTACACGCATCCCGAGATCGAGTTCTTCCTGCTCAAGGACCGGCCGTCGCCCGGCGTGGCACCGGTGCCGGCCGACCTCGGCGGTTACTTCGACCACACCGCGCACGACGCGGGCCACGACTTCCGACGCGCCGCGATCACGATGCTCGAGCAGATGGGCATCTCGGTGGAGTTCAGCCACCACGAGGTCGCGCCCGGGCAACAGGAGATCGACCTGCGCTACGCCGACGCGCTGACGACGGCGGACAACATCATGACGTTCCGGCACGTCATCAAGGAGGTCGCGCTGCAGCAGGAGGTCTACGCGACGTTCATGCCGAAGCCGTTCAGCGACCAGCCGGGCAGCGGGATGCACACGCACCTGTCGCTGTTCGAGGGCGAGCGCAACGTTTTCCACGACGCGGGCGACCCTTATCACCTGTCGAACATGGGCAAGTCGTTCATCGCCGGCATCCTCAAGCACGCGGCGGAGATCACCGCCGTGACCAACCAGTGGGTCAACTCCTACAAGCGGCTGCTCGGTCAGCAGCAGGCCGGTCAGGTGCGCGAGGCGCCGGCCTACATCTGCTGGGGTCGCAACAACCGCTCCGCGATGGTGCGGCTGCCGATGTACAAGCCCACCAAGGACGCCGCGACCCGCATCGAGATCCGCTCTCCCGACTCGGCGTGTAATCCGTATCTGGCGTTCGCGGTCTTGCTGGCTGCCGGGATGAAGGGCATCACGGAGGGCTATGAGATGCCCGACGAGGCCGAGGACAACGTCTGGTCGTTGACGTCGCACGAGCGCAAGGCCCTGGGCATCGAGCCGTTGCCGCGGTCCCTGGCCGAAGCGATCGGCGTGATGGAACGCTCGGAGCTGCTGGCGGAGACACTGGGGGACCAGGTGTATGACTTCTTCCTGCGCAACAAGCGCCAGGAGTGGTCGGAATACCGCCGTCAGGTGACGCCTTTCGAGCTGGAGCGGGACCTGCCGAGGTTGTGACGGCGCACGGAGTCGCGGCGCATCCTGGTCGTCCTGCCGGGACCGTCCGGGTGGCCGCCCGGACCCGCGGGGAGGACACTGGATATATGCCCTCGCACCCCATGGACCGCCCCGTTGTGATCACCTCCGCGGGAGCGTCACCCGCCGACGAGCAGCGGGGCCGCCAGATCCAGTACGCGGTCCTCATGTCCGTCCGCGTGATCTGCTTTCTGGTCGCCATCGCCGTGCCGATCCCCGCCGTGCGCATCGTCGCCCTGGCCGGTGCCTTCATCCTTCCGTGGGTCGGCGTCGTCGGTGCCAACGCCGTGCGCGAGAAGGTGCTGCACGGGACCGGTCCTGGCTTCATCCCGGAGCCGCGCAACAGCCTGCCGCGGGGCGCCGACAGCTAGACCGACCGCCGCTGCCCGACCGACGCTGCCCCGCGACCGACCAGCAGCCGACCGCGGGCGAGGCGCGGCCGCGGGTACGGTGCACCGGTGACGCCCCTCTCGCGCCGCGACACTTCGGCCGCGCGCCTCCTACGGCTCGGGTTCGCGGACCCCGCCCGTGCGGAGGCGGCCATCGTCGCGGCGGCGCTTCCGTCGTACGACATGATCGTGGGCGCCTGTGGCGACGCGGCCGATCCCGACCGGGCGTTGGGGCATCTGGTCACCATCCTCGCGGCCGTGCCCGACCGTGACGCGACGCTGGCACAACTGGAGGACGATGAGGACTATCGCGCGCGGCTCCTCGCCGTCATCGGCGCGAGCGACGCCCTTGCCGAGCACCTCGCGCGGCACCCCGAAGATCTGTCGGTCCTCGCCGACGAGGGCCTCGCCGACGCGCGGCCGTCCGCATATGGCCTCACGTTCGAGCTGCTCACCGCGGTCGGCGCCGACCCGCACGACCCGCCGACGGGCACCGGGGGGTCGGCGGCCACCGTGCCCGACGCGGTGGTCGCGTTGCGGCTCGCCTACCGCCGGCGGATGCTTGCCCTCGCCGCGCGGGACCTCACCCGCAGGACAGCCCTGGACGACGTGGCAGCGGAGCTGGCCGACCTCGCGTCCGCGACGCTGATCGCCGCGCTCGCCGTCGCGAAGACCAGCACGACCGGCACGGCGCAGTGTCGCCTCGCCGTGATCGGCATGGGCAAGACCGGCGGCCACGAACTCAACTACGTCAGCGATGTCGATGTCATCTTCGTCGCAGAGCCGATCAATGGCAGCGAGGAAACCGCGGCGCTGGCTGTCGCCACCGAGCTCGCGGCCGGCATTATGCGCGTCTGCTCGGCCAACAGCGTCGAGGGCGCGCTGTGGGTCGTCGATGCCAACCTTCGCCCCGAAGGACGCAACGGCCCACTGGTGCGCACGCTCGACAGCCACCTTGCGTACTACCGCCGGTGGGCCCGCACCTGGGAATTTCAAGCCCTGTTGAAGGCTCGGACCGTCGCCGGCGACAGCGACCTGGCGCAGCGCTACCTCGAGGGAACGCGGCCGACGGTCTGGACGGCGGCGGAGCGCGACAACTTCGTCCCCGACGTGCAGGCGATGCGGCGGCGCGTCGAGGACAACATCCCCCAGTCGGAGGCAGATCGCGAGCTCAAGCTCGGCCCCGGTGGCTTGCGCGACGTCGAGTTCTCCGTGCAGTTGCTTCAGCTCGTGCACGGTCGCGGGGACGAAACGATCCGCAGCGCCAATACGCTCGAGGCCCTGGCCTCGCTGGCCGCCGGCGGCTACGTCGGCCGCGGCGACGCGGCCGAACTCGCCGAGGCCTACCGGTGGCTCCGCACCGTCGAGCACCGGTTGCAGCTGCAGCGCATGCGCCGCACGCATACGATCCCGGTCGACGCGGAGGCGCGCCGGTGGCTAGCGCGCGCGGTCGGTTACCGCGGCGACGCCGTTGCAGCGTTCGATGCGGACCGGGACAGATATGCCCGCGAGGTGCGACGGATCCAGCAGAAGCTCTTCTACCGCCCGCTGCTGGCCGCCGTGGCCCGCCTGTCGACGACCGACTCCCGGCTGACGCCCGAGGCCGCGCAGGCCCGCCTCGAGGCCCTCGGTTTCGCCGACCCGGCCGGCGCCTTCCGCCACCTGGAAGCACTCACCACCGGCATGTCGAGACGCGCGGCCATCCAGCGGACGTTGCTGCCCGCGATGCTCGGCTGGTTTGCCGGCGCGGCCAACCCCGACGCCGGGCTGCTCGCCTTCCGTCAGGTGAGCGATGCGCTCGGCGCGACGCCGTGGTATCTGCGGCTGCTGCGGGACGAAGGCGCAACCGCCGAACGGCTCGCCCGCGTCCTGGCCACCAGCCGTTACGTTGCCGAGCTGCTCATCCGCGCACCCGAAGGCGTGACGGTGCTCGGCGGCGACGATGCGCTCGTCCCGCTCACCCGCGCGGTGCTCGACGAGACCCTCGGCGCCATCGTGGAACGCAGCGACGACTGGCAGACGTCGGTGCTGGCCGCGCGCGGCATCCGGCGTCACGAGATCCTGCGGGTTGCGTCGGCGGATCTCCTCGGCTTCCTCGACGTGGGCGCCGTCGGCCGGTCGCTCGCGGATATCGCCGGTGCGACGATCGCGGCCGCGTTGCGCACCGCTGAACGCAAGCTCGAACACGACCGCGGCGGCCCGTTGCCGGTGCGCCTGGCCGTCATCGCGATGGGCCGGCTCGGTGGTCGCGAGCAGGGTTACGGGAGCGACGCGGACGTGCTGTTCGTCCACGAGCCGCTCGAGGGGGCGAGCGACGAAGAGGCTGTCTCCGTCGCGCAATCGGTGGCCGAGGAGATGCGCGCCCTGCTCGCCGTCCCGGCGCCCGACCCCGCGCTGCGCGTCGATGCCGATCTGCGCCCCGAAGGTCGCCAAGGCCCGCTGGTGCGCAGCTTCTCTTCGTACGCTGCCTATTACGTGCGCTGGTCGGAGATCTGGGAGGCCCAAGCGCTGACCCGAGCGGCGCCACTCGCCGGGGACGAGGATCTGTCGCGGCGCTTCCTGGCGCTCGTCGACCCGGTGCGCTATCCCGTGGCCGGGCTCACCGATGCGCACGTCAAGGAGATCCGCCGCATCAAGGCGCGCGTGGAGGCTGAGCGGCTGCCGCGCGGCGCGGATCCGGCGACGCACACCAAGCTCGGCCGCGGGGGACTGGCTGACGTCGAGTGGACGGTGCAGCTGCTGCAGTTGCAGCACGCGCACGAGGTGCCGAGTCTTCGTACGCCCAACACGCTTTCGGCGCTGGACGCCCTCGCGGCGGCCGGCCTTCTCGCGGCTGAGGACGCGGTGGCCTTGGCCGACGCGTGGTCCCTGGCGACACACGTGCGCAACGCCATCATGCTGGTGCGCGGCCGCTCCGGTGACAGCCTGCCGACCGACACGCGCGAGCTCGCCGCCGTCTCACGGGCCGTCGGCTTCCCCGCGGGTGCGACGGGCGCGTTCGTGGAGCACTATCGAAAGACCACCCGCCGCGCCCGTGCGGTAGTGGAACGCGTGTTCTTCGGCTGAGTGCGAAGATCCCGATCGAGGAGGCACCGATGACGGTCACGACCGACTGGAACGCAAAAAATGTCGCCGAGTTCCGCGCCAACGGCGGCAAGATCCGCAACTTCGGGGGCGCGACGATCGTGCTCATGCACTACGTCGGCCGCAAGTCGGGCACGGAGTACGTGTCGCCGGCGTCCGCGCTGCCAGATCCCGACGACCCCGACACGGTGTACGTGTTCGCCTCCAAGGCCGGCGCGCCTGAGAACCCGCAGTGGTATCACAACCTTGTCGCCGCCGGCTCCGGCTCGATCGAGATCGGCACGGAGTCCTATCCGGTGACGGTTCGCGAGCTGACCGGCGAGGAACGTGACCGCCGCTACGCGGAGCAGGCCGCCCGCTCCCCTGGCTTCGGTGTGTTCGAGGAGCAGACCGCGGGGATCCGGACCATTCCGGTGCTCGCGTTGACGCGGGTGCGCTGACGGCGCGCCACCTTGCGGGCGCACTGGTCCCGTTAATGACGCTGGCACCCGTACGACGTGCTCGCGCGGATGCCGAGCTGACGCTACGGGTTGGGCTGCGGCAACCCGTCGCCGGTGTCCTTTTCCAGCTCGCCGACGATGAGCCGCAGGCCGTCGAGGCTGGCGCCGATCTGGGTGAGTTGATCCTGATCCCCCGGGTCGAGGATCGATGACGTGTTGACGGTCGCATTGGTCTCGACGAGCTTGCTGTAGACATCGAGCACGCCGCCCAGAGTGCGGTCGAGCCGGGCCAGCATCCCGGCGCGACGCGCGTGGAGCCGCTGTTGCGACGGGCCCGACGTGCTGACGTTCTGCAGGTCGCGAATGGCCGCGTCGATCTGGTCGACGGCCGTCGCAACGGTATTGGCAGTGTCGAGCGCCGATCTCGCCGCGACGAAGGCTTGCGCCGCCGAGTCCTTGACGCTGTCGGCCACTCCGGGCGCGTCGCGCAGGTCGCGGATCCTGCTGAGCGTCGCCGTGATGTGCGCGACGACCTGGGCCTGCTGGGTGCCGTTCGTCAGCTCCGCCGGTCGCAGGCCGGCATCGACCGCTTCGGTGCGGCCGCGCCACACTGTCGGGGCCGCGTTGACGGCCGCGGCCGCGGCGACGGTGCCGAGACCCGCGAGGATGCCTAGCAGCGGCGACAGACTGAGGCCGAAGGTGGCCAGCAGCGCGAAGAACAGCGCCAGACCGAGGACGCGGCCGTCCGTGAGGGACTCCACCACCTTGTCGGCGGCCTTGCGCTCGTTGTGGTCCATGACGTCAGAAGTTGCTGAGGATGTTGGCGAGGACGCGGTTGATGTTGGCCGCGTTGGTGGCGTCGTAGGCCTTGGCACGGGTCGCTTTAGCGATCTGCTGCAGGGCGTCCAGGTCAGCGCTCGCGCCGTAGGCGACGGTGAAGATGCGCACGTGGTTTTCGGCCGCCTGAGTGGACAGCTCGGTCACGAGGTTGCCCAGATCTGAATCCGCCTTGTACGAATTGATGCCGTCCGTCAGGAGCACGATGCCCGTGATGTGCGTCGCGTCGGCCGTCGGCGCCATCGCGGTGAAGGCCTGACGCGCGGCGGCGAACAGCGGCGTGCCGTTCTGCGGCTGCAAGCCCTCGATAGCGGTCTGCAGTTGTTGCCGGTCTTTCGCCAGTGGTTGCACGGCCACCAGCTTGTCGACAACCTTCGTCGTGTCATCACTCAGCCGGTCCGTGAACACCCAGAGCCCGACCTCGTCGGTGCTGGTGAGTTGCTTCAGCGACTCGATCGCCGCCTGCTTCGCGAGTTCCATCTTCGACGGGCCACTCGCGCCGTCTGCAGGTTCGTCCATGCTGCCGCTCACATCGATGAGCAACAGCACCCGCGCTCGCTTGCGCAGCTCGTCCCACGCGGCGCGTGCCTCGGACAGCACCTTCGGAGCCGGGTACGGGAGGGCGATTTCCTTGGCGTCCCCCACGGCCCAGCCAGGGCCGACGAGCGCCGGGTTGGGTGCGCGGTCGGTGCCGCGAAACCCCACGTCCGTGAACGCCTTCTGCTGCGGAGCCTCATGGAGCCACGTGAGGAAGTCGAGGGCTCCCGCTTTCTTCGCCGCGGTCACCCAGTCAGCGTTGAGGATCGCGTAGGGACTGTCGGAGTAGAGCGTGCCCTCCTTCGGGAAGACGGCGACGAGCGGCACGGCCGGCGCCGCGTGCTTGCCGAGTGTCGCCGGGTCGCCCGTCGGGTTGCCCATGTCGTAGTCCCAGACCGACTTCTCTTCGACGGCCACGGCGGAGATATAGCTGAGGCCACGGCCGCGATCGTCGGCCTCCTGCAGGTTGCTCAAGAAAGTCAGCGTCGTGTCCCCGTAGTGCACGACGGACTGCTCACCCGCAGCGAGGGCGGCGCGCACCTTCGGGCTCGCCACATCGGCTGACGTGAGGTCGCTCGTCTTGCCCGTCGCGGCGATGAGCTGACCGACGGTGGCGGCGAGGCCTGACGTGCTGATGTGCGGGTTCGTCTTCCCGAGCGTGAACTGACCCCACTCGGGGTGGCCGAGTGACGCCCACCCTTTGGGGTTGGTTGCGAGCGGGAGAATGTCGGCCCAGCCGATCGGCTTCGCGGGCCATCCCAGGGCTTCGGCCATCGGCTTCGGCATCGCGAGCACCAGCGGGGTCGCGACGACCGAGTCCGGCTTGTCGGGCACGGTCGAGGTCTGATCGGCCGTCGACTGGTCGAAGCGGAGCAGGTTGAGCCACGTGCTGCTGGCAGGCGTCCACACGTCGGGGCGCGCCGTGCCGCTCGCGACGGCGTTCTGGTCCCAGCCGTGGACGAGAGCCGTCTCCATGTCGCCCGATGCCGCACTCTCGACGCTAACGGTGACGCAACTGCCGCTCGCGCCGCGGCCGAGCTGGTTGTAGTGCGTGGCGAGCGCCTTCATCAGACTGGCCTTCTCGCTCGAGGCGGCGACCATCAAGGGTTCGCAGCCCGCGCGGGGTGGCTCCTGGCTGACAGTCGCGGCGGTCGCCGGTGCATTGTCTGTTGCGCCGTTGCCGTTGCCACTGGGGGTGTGGGTGCCAGCGCTCGTGAGCACCTTGGCGACGACGATGATCGCGACGCCCGCTCCCGCAGCGGCGTACACAGCGCCCTTGGACTTCGCCACGCACTCTCCTCCGTCAGCCGGCCTCCCCGGTGGAAGCGGTGACCGCGGCCACGTGCCGATGCGCTGAGCTTAGGCCCTGCGGCGGGTTCGCTGTGCCGAGGCGAGTGCTTCCCAGGATTGCGAGCTTGCAGGATTGCGGGCGCCTCGGCGTGGACACCCTGCGGTCAGAGAGTGGCCGGGAGCGGGGGAGGGTTCGTGGCTCTGACGGACGGGGCCTTTGATGGCCGGCGTTTCGTCGATGCTCAGTCCGTCGTCTACGACGACGTGCTGGCCGAGTTGCGGCGCGGCCGTAAGCAGTCGCACTGGATGTGGTTCGTTTTTCCGCAGATCCAGGGCTTGGGCCACAGCGCGACAGCCCAGCTGTATGCCCTCCGCGGCGTGAAGGACGCGCGCGCCTACTTGGCGCACGATGTGCTCGGATCCCGGTTGCTGGAGTGCGCCCTCCTGCTGTTCGGTCTGCCGGGCAGCGATCCGGTCGCGGTCCTCGGCGGCATCGACGCGCAGAAGCTCCACTCGTCGATGACACTGTTTGCGCTGGCCGCGCCCGGTGAGCCCGCGTTCACCGCGGTGCTCGCGAAATACTTCGGCGGACAACTCGACGAGGGCACGACGAGCCGAGTGTGAGTCTCGACGTCCCGGGTCGCGTCCGCCACGGCAGACTGTCGGGAATGACGGCCGACGAGCGACGCACGACGTACCGCGAAGTGCTCGCCAACCGCGAGTTCACCGCGGTGCTTGTGGCGTGGTCGGTGTCGATGCTCGGCAACGTGATGGCGCACGTCGCCCTGTCCTTCCTCGTCTTCGCGCGATCCGGATCGCCGTTCCTGGCCGCGGTCGCCTTCTCGATCGGCTGGGTGCCGCATCTGTTCGTCGGCACCCTGTTTGCCGGGCTGCCCGACCGCGTGCCGGCCCGGCGGCTGATGGTCTCCGCGGACGTGCTGTGCGCCGTGCTCGTCGCCCTCATGGTCGTGCCCCGACTCCCGATCCCCGTGCTGCTCCTGCTGGTCGTCCTGGAAGGCTGCGTCACGCCCGTCTTCCAGGCCGGCCGCGCGTCGACTCTCCCGGATCTGCTGCCCGGAGACCACTACGTCGTCGGCAAGGCCCTACTGAGCCTCGTGGCCCAGTCGAGCCAGCTCATCGGCTTCGCCCTCGGCGGTGTGCTGCTCGCGGTGGTCGCGCCGACAACCGCCCTCCTCATCGATGCCGCGTCGTTCGTGTTTTCCGCGCTGGTGTTGCGATTTGCGACCAGGGAAACGGTGCCGGTGCGATCGCCGACGGCGTCCCTGACGCGGGACTCGCTGGAGGGACTGCGCGTGATCGGCCGCGACCGCCGGCTGCGCGCACTGCTGCTGCTGAGTTGGCTCCCTCCGATGATCGGAGTCGTTCCGGAGGCCATCGCCATCCCGTATTCCGCCGCGCGCGGGTCCGGCGGGTCGGGGGCCGGGCTGCTGCTCGCTGCCGTCGCCGGCGGTGTCATCGTCGGCGAGCTTGTCGTCGCGCGGTTGTTCCGGCCGGCCACCCGGCTGCGCACGATGGGCGCGTTCGCGCTCGCGATCTTCGTGCCACCGCTGGTGTTCTTCGTGCGCCCCGCGATCGGTCCCGCGGTGGGGCTGTTCTTCCTCTCGGGCCTCGGCTGGTCGTACGGCCTCGCGCGTTCGCAACTGATGCTCGACGCGTTGCCACTCGAGTTGCGCACCCGCGGCCTGTCGATCGAGGGCAGTGGGGCGATGCTGACGCAAGGGCTCGGGTTCGTCCTCGCGGGAGCCGCCGCGGAGGTGCTGCCACCGCATCACGTCATCGCGTACGGCGGCCTCGTCGGGCTGCTCACCACCGGCCTCGTTCTGCTGGAGGTCCGTGCGACGAGCCGACCTGACGCCTACTGATGCGCCTCCGGATCGAGTTCGCTGCCGTCCGAGCCGACGTCGGAGTGCTCGGTGCGGGCGTCGCTCTCCTCGAGGATGAGCCGTGCCTGCTCGGTCGGGTCGGCGCTGCCGACCGTTAGCTCCTCGGGAAGCAGGTCGGCACGGTGCGAGATGCGGGGGTCGTCCGTCGATTCGGTCATGGTGTCGACGGTACCCACTCCAGCGGTCTCGGCCACGCGCCCGGGCTCGCGATCCGGCGCGCGGTGCGCCGATACCAAGACAGGCAGCTCTTCGGACGCCGCCCATTCGGGAGCACTTTCTAGCAGAGCCGAAACGCGTCGAGCCTCGATGCGTCGGTGGCGCTAATGACGACAACAAACTTGCACTGCATCGTCACCGTTGGCGGCGGCGATGCGCCAATGATATACGGCCGCGAGCCTGTCACCTTCGACATGCCGATGCGGGTAATGATCCAGGCGAGTTGTCGAGGGACGCTTGGCGTCATTGAACCGTCGGCGTTCTCGCGTCCGAGGACATTGGTGTAATTACCCAGGACTATTGTGGGCGCTGTCGCATCGGTGTCCAGGGGATTGAACCCGCTGAACGCCGCCGACATTGCGGCCGACTGGCTGAGCGCTGGACGCGTCGTGACTGGTGCTGGCACCCGGTCCGCACCGATGCCCTGGGCGCGTACCTCATGCTGCACCGGACTGCCTAATGACGCAAACTCATCGCGCACGGTGCCGGCGTGTGAGTCCGCATCGGTCGATGCGCCGGACGTTGGGGATGCCGTCGGTAAGCGAAGCGCGGCGGTTGCGGATGCGGCGGATTGCTGCGCCGGGGCAGTCGATGTGTTACCCGCGTAGCGGCCCGCTGCGTCATTCGTGTGTTGGAAGATGCCCGTTGTGACGACAACCCCCACGACTGCCGCGGCGGCCAATCCGCCGCCAAGCGTCGACCAACCGCGACGACGGGGACCGCTCATGATCGCTGCTGTCGACACGAGCATCACGATCGACTGAGTCCGCGATGTGCGAATCGCTGCATAGTGATCTTCATCCCTGCTGTGGGCTCGATGCGACATGTGTCCACCTCGAGGGCTGGTGACATCCCGCTGGACGATGCCGGTTGCGTTCCGATGGCCCCGTCTGACGCGCGGCAAGCCTTAGCGGTTCCGGCCGTTTGGCCATGCACAGCGAGCCGGTCTACAAGGCGCGCATCGTCCCGGGGGCAGACCTCATAGACGGCGACACCCTGGCCGGTCACGTCCTGGCCATGACGCTGCTGGCCGTGTTCGCCGTCACCGCCGCAGCGGCCCTCCTGTCGCAGAGCAGTCGAGCGCTGGCCGCGTCGGCCGGGAGTCGTGGGCTGGGAGCTGTGGACTTCGCCGATCATCTTCGGGATCCCGTCGGTCGCGATGTCCCTGTCTGCGCCCGTGATCGTGTGGGTCGCCCGCGGTGCGCGTGCGGGGATGGTCAACGGTCGCACCTTGACGCTCGCGCCCGCGACCAATGCGTCCGTCGTACGACGAACAAAAGGGCCCGGCCTGCGGCCAGGTGCCGGGCTCCTCGTTGTCGCGCAGAAAAGGGGAGACAGACTAGATGTGGGAGACGTGTCACAGGGCGGGATGGATGACCCCAGCTTCGCGTGTCCCCGCGAAGCGTCGCCCGCAGCTCTTCTCCTGCCATGTCGCCAGAGTCACACATGGCGACGACGTCGGCCAAGATCTTGGGCCGCTTCGCAGGGGGCGCCACATCGCCTGAGGGTACTTTCGCTGCATGACGACCTTCGTCCTCGTGCACAGCCCGCTCGTGGGACCTCGTTCGTGGTCCGCCGTCGCGACCGAGTTGGGCGATGGTGGAAGGCGGGTGTTGGTGCCCTCTCTGCGAGCCGTTGCCGATGCCGGTGCCGGTGGGCCTTTCTGGTCTCGACATGTCGACGCCGCGGTCGACGGAGTGCGACACGACGAGCGGGTATTGCTCGTCGGGCACAGCGGAGCCGGCGCGTTGCTGCCCGCTATCGGTGAACGACTTGGCGCACGCCTCGCGGGTTACCTTTTCGTCGACGCCGGCCTGCCAGCGTGCGGGCTCAGTTGGGCAGCGACCGCGCCGCCGGCCCTCGTGGAGCGACTGAAGCCTACGGTGCAGGACGGGTATGTGAGCCCGTGGCATGAGTGGTTCGGGGGAGTCGATGCGCTGTCAGGGCTGCTGCCCGACGCGGCCCAACGCGCCGAGTTCGTCAGCGAGCTGGACCCCCTGGCATGGGAGATGCTGGAAGAGCCACGCCCGGCATGCGCGGGATGGCCAACCGCACCCGTCGGATTCCTGCTGTTGAGCGAGGCATACCAAGGTGAGGCGGACGCCGCAGAGGAGCGGGGCTGGCCGACACTCCGTATTGTCGGGCACCACCTGAGCACCGTCACCGACGCCCGCACAGTCGCCGAGCAGCTCCTGAAGCTCGAGAGCCGAGTCGGAGGACAAAGCAAAGCGGGCCGTTGACGCCGCTTTCGAGAGGCTCGAAATGGCTGCCAACGACCCGCTTGTGGCCCGACTGTGACCCAGGAGGTGTCTGCCCCGCGTTCGTGCAGGTCGGACGCGGTTACATCAGATGTGGAAGTAGAGCGCGAACTCGTGCGGGTGCGGGCGCAGCCGGATCTGGTCGAGCTCCTGCGTGCGCTTGAACTCGAGCCACGTCTCGATGACGTCCGGGGTGAACACGTCACCCTGCAGCAGCCAGTCGTGATCGGCCTCGAGGTTGTTGAGCACTTCCTCCAGCGAGCCCGGCACCTGCGGGACGAGCGCGTGCTCGTCCGGCGGGAGCTCGTAGAGGTCCTTGTCGACCGGCGTGGGCGGCTCGGTCTTGTTCTTGATGCCGTCGAGGCCGGCCATCAACTGCGCGGCGAACGCCAGATACGGGTTGGCCGACGGGTCGGGCACGCGGAACTCGATGCGCTTGGCCTTCGGCGAGGTCCCCGTGACAGGGATGCGCACGCAGGCGGAGCGGTTGCGCTGGCTGTAGACCAGGTTGACCGGCGCCTCGTAGCCCGGCACCAGACGACGGTAGGAGTTGGTCGTCGGGTTGGTGAACGCCAGAAGCGACGGCGCGTGCTTGAGCAGGCCACCGATATACCAGCGGGCGATGTCCGACAGACCGGCGTAGCCGACCTCGTCGAAGAACAGCGGCTCGCCGTCCTTCCACAGCGACTGGTGGGTGTGCATGCCCGAGCCGTTGTCACCGAAGAGCGGCTTGGGCATGAACGTCACGGTCTTGCCGGCGGCCGCGGCCACGTTCTTCACCAGGTATTTGAACCACAGCGTGTTGTCCGCGACGTTGAGCAGCGTCGAGAACTGCACACCGATCTCGCACTGACCGGCGGTGCCGACCTCGTGGTGGTGAAGCTCGACGTGCATCCCGCTGTCGAGGATGGCGCGGGCCATGTCGTTGCGCAGGTCCGTATACGTGTCCAGCGGCGGGACCGGGAAATAGCCACCCTTGTAAGGAGTCTTGTAGCCCTTGTTGCCGCCCGGCTCGTCGCGGCCCGTGTTCCAGGCTGCTTCCGACGAGTCGATCTCGTACATCGAGCCGTTGGGCTTGGTCTCGTAACGGATCGAGTCGAAGACGTAGAACTCCGCCTCCGGACCGAAGTAGGCCGTGTCCGCGATGCCCGTGCTCTTGAGGTATTCCTCAGCCTTCTTCGCGATGTATCGCGGGTCACGGCTGTAGGGCTCGCGCGTGAACGGGTCGTGGATGAAGCAGGTGATGACGAGCGTCTTGCGCTTGAAGAACGGGTCGAGACGCGCGGTGCTCGGGTCCGGCAGCAGCAGCATGTCCGACTCGTGGATGTGCTGGAAGCCGCGGATCGATGAACCGTCGAACATCATGCCGTTGCTGAACGTGTCGGCCGAGACGTTCTCGACCGGGATCGTGAGGTGCTGCATCTGGCCCGGCAGGTCGCAGAAGCGAATGTCGATGAACTCGACAGCCTCGTCCTTGATGAAGCGCAGCAGATCCTCTGCGTTCTTGAACATTCAGTGGTCCTCTCCTGGACGGTCGCGGTGACCCTATCGCCGGGCGCGGCAATGGCCGCTGTGAGGGGGACGCTAGGGGGAGGCCGTTTCGCGTCGGTGTCCCAAATGTTTCGGGAGCGTTACGGCGCACGCCTACAGATCGTACGCAAACCCCGGTGGATGGACGTGTAGCGCGCCTGGATATCGTCCTGCCATGGTCAAGATCTCCGTTGCACTGGCGGTGCCCGCCCTCGCCGTCGTGGCAAGTTGTTCCAGCGCCTCGTCGTCCGCCGCGCCGGCCGGGACCCAGGTGAGCTCCAGGGCGTCCGAGTCGACCGCCGCGGGCCCCTCGTCGGCTTCGGTCAGCGCCTCCGCCGCGGAGAGCGCGACCGCCGGTGACCCCGCATCGGGCAGTCCCACTGCCGTCGATGCGGGAGCGCCGGGCGCCGGTTGTGAGGCCCTTGCGGCTGCGACCGTGTCAGGCATCGTCGGCTTTACGGTCGGCCCCCCGAAGACCGGTGGCGCGGACCCCGTCATCCTCTGCACCTACACGGGCAAGCCAACCGGCATGGTCCTGATCCGCAAACAGACGGGCGTCGACCCGGCGGCGTTCACGGGGGATCGCGACGCGACCGAGAGCATCGGTGAAAAGACGGCCGACGCGCCGGGAATCGGCGACACGGCGTATTCGAGCCTCACTGGCTCGGGCGAGCTCCTCACGTCGACGGTGGTCACGATGCACGGCAGCAACGAGGTGCTCGTGTCCCTCTCCGGCCCGAAGTCGAGTGTGGCAATGGCGGGTGCCCTTGCCAAGGCGGCGCTGCAGGCGTACGGGTTCTGAGGCCGTCGGCGCAGGGCCGCAGGTTGCCTGTCTCGTGCTTCGCGGGCGGGCGCCCCTTCGCGCCGCGTCGCTACGGTGAGCGCATGAGTATTTCGCGTTCAGGGCCCGCTGTCGTCGCCCTCGCCTGCCTCGCGGCGTGCTCCTCCTCCGGTCCGTCGACCACCGGCCCATCGACGGGCGGTCCCTCGACGGGCGGCACGTCCGCCCGCCCAGGCCCGCCCGTCAACGCGGGCCTCCAGTCGGGCGCCGCCCCCGTGGCGACCGACAAGCCGTGCGGCTCCCTGAAGACGGCGGACGTCTCCGCCGCCGTGGGTTTCGCGGCGGCGGAGCCACTGACAAAGGTGACCGGCCCGATCACGATCTGCCAGTACGCCGGCTCGGTCGGCAGTGCCGTCCTCATCCGCGTCGAGAAGGGCATGGGAGCCGACGCCTTCAAGGCCGCACAGAAGGCGCTCAACGATGCCGGCCAGAAGACGGTTCCACTCTCGGGGGTCGGCGACGAGTCGTACAGCAGCGTCCTCAACCCGAACGGTAAGAACGTCGCCTACACCGTCGGCGCGCGCAAGGGCGGCAGCGATGTCCTCGTGACGGTTGCCGGCTCCACGGCCAGCGTTGGCAGGGCGACCGCCCTCGCGATGGCGGTGCTCGACGGCTTCGGCATGTGACGGCGCGCGTCGCGGGCGGACGGGGCGCGTCGCGGGCGGACGGCGCGCGTCGCGGGCGGACGGCGCGCGTCGCGGCGGGTAGGGCTCGGCCCGGTCCGGGTAGCGTTGCGGTCATGGGCAAATCGACGGGTTCGTGGCTCTCCGGTCCGCAGGCTGCGTCCGCTGGCGACGGACCGACGACGTATCCAGGGGGGGACCTCGGGCTCCCCGAGCGGGGACCGGGATCGGTGTCACCGATCTCCCGCCGGCTCGCGGCATTCGCGGTCGACGCGGTCGTGACCGACGCCCTGACGTACGCCATCTTCCGGTCACTGCAGCCGCAGAGTCTGTGGGTGCTCTTCGCGATCTACGTAATCGGCACGAGCCTCGCGGGCCAGACACCGGGGATGGCGGCGCTCGGCATCCGGGTCGCGACGATCGACGGCCGCCGCTTCGGTCCCGGCAGCGCCTTGTTGCGGACTTTCCTGCTGTGCTTGCTGATCCCGCCGCTGTTCACCGACCACAACCTGCGCGGGCTGCATGACCAAGCTTCCGGGGCGGTGGTCGTCCGCCGCTGACATGGGCGTCCGCCGCGGCGGCGCCGGCAGGCGCCTAACGGATGCGGTTGCGGGGCATCCGGCCGGTCGGCAGTGGACCCTTGGGCATCGGCGGCGTGGAGTTGAGTGCACGCATCCGGGCGGCCAGTGCGCGCACCTGCGCGGGCCGCAGGTTGCGGGGGAGCTTCGTCAGGTGGTTCTGCAGCTTCTTCAGCGGGACCTGGCCGGCCTCGTCGCCGACGATCACCTCAAACACGGGAGTCTCGGCGGCGACGCGGGCGACGCGACGCTTCTCGGCGACCAGCAGTGCCTTCATGCGGGTCGCGGAGCGTCCCTCGGCGACGAGGACGACGCCACAGCGGCCGACGACGCGGTGCACCAGGTTTTGCTCCCGGTCGATGCCGACTCCCGGGTTGACGGTCCAGGCGCCGCGCATGCCGCTGAGCACGCGGGCGGCCGCGTCGGGCTGCCCGTCGAGCTGGCTGAAGACGGCCGTGTTGACCTTGCGCGACAGCACGATCATCGACAGCATGCCGCCGACAACGAGGCCCAGGATCACCCAGAAGATCAGCCCGAGGCCGCCGCCCATGGCGATGCCGATGCCGGTGAACACCGCCAGAGCCAGGACGAACGTGCCACCGATCCACAGCGGCAGCTTGGGGTCGGTCTGGCGCGCGATGTCGAACGCCATCTTGAGTTGACCGAGCTTCTCGCCACGTTTCGCCATAGGGGGAGGATACGGTCCCGACCCGCGAGCGTGGGAACGGGTCGCCGCGGCCGTGCAACCGATCGGTGGGGCAGCGGTGTGCTGGTGCATCCGATCGAGGAGAGCTGTCCGCACGGACCGGCCGCCTGCGTGCGCCGCCGTCGCCCTCAACTTCGCGTCCAACCGGCGCCGGCGGCCTGCGCACGGAGCCGGACAGTCACGAAGCGACCGCCCTGGCCGCCGAGTTGACGGTGCCATCGGTGCCTGCAGACGTGACGATTGCAACCGCTTCGAGCTCGTCGGCGTCCCAGGGCCACTCGCCACGCAACCGGGGGTGCGTGGCGGGTCGTCGCCGTTAGCAATGCAGAGTGTCAGTGCTGTGCAGGGATCGTCGTACGAGCCGCCATGGCTTGGTCGAACAACCGGCCGGCACGGTACGACGAGCGGACGAGCGGCCCGCTCATCACGCCGGCGAAGCCGATCGCCGCGGCCTGCGCGGACAGCTCGACGAACACCTCCGGCTTGATCCACGCCTCGACCGGGTGGTGGCGTGGGGTGGGCCGCAGGTATTGCGTGATGGTGAGGAGCTCGCAGCCGGCGTCGTAGAGGTCCTGCATCGTCTCGCGCACCTCGTCGAGCGTCTCGCCCATGCCGAGGATGAGGTTGCTCTTCGTCACCATGCCCGCCGTGCGAGCCTGCGTGATCACGTCGAGGGACCGCTCGTAGCGGAACGCAGGGCGGATGCGCTTGAAGATGCGCGGCACGGTCTCGAGGTTGTGCGCGAGGACCTCCGGGGCCGACGAGAAGACCTCGGCGAGCAACGTCGGCACGGCGTTGAAGTCGGGGATCAGCAGCTCGACTTTGCAACCAGGCAACAGGGAATGGATCTGCCGGACCGTCTCCGCGTAGAGCCACGAGCCGCCGTCCGGCAGGTCGTCACGGGCGACGCCGGTGATGGTCGCGTACCGCAATCCCATGGTGGCAACGGATTCGGCGACGCGGCGCGGCTCGTCCGTGTCGTACGCGGCCGGCTTGCCCGTGTCGATCTGGCAGAAGTCGCAGCGCCGCGTGCACTGGTCGCCGCCGATGAGGAACGTCGCCTCGCGGTCCTCCCAGCACTCGTAGATATTGGGGCAGCCCGCTTCCTGGCACACCGTGTGCAGCCCCTCGCGCTTCACGAGTTGCGTGAGCTCGGTGTATTCGGGCCCCGTCTTGAGCTTCGTCTTGATCCACGGTGGCTTGCGTTCGATCGGGGTCTGCGCGTTGCGCACCTCGAGCCGCAGCAACTTGCGGCCGTCGGCCAGGTCAGACACAGAGCACCTCCGGTGCGGGGGACGCTCCCGCGGAGACGTCCGCCAAGACAGCACCGAGATGCTTGTGCACCAAGGGAATCACGTCCGCGACGCGCGCCTGCCGGCCGAGCTCGACGGTCAGCGACGTCGCCTCCGCCTCGGGCAGGCCACACGCGTCGATCCTGTCGTACCAGGAAAGGTCGTTGTCGCAGTTGAGCGCGAAGCCGTGCATCGTCACCCCGCGGGCCACGCGCACCCCGATCGCGGCGACCTTGCGGTGGGTGCCGGCGACCCACACCCCGGTCTTGTCCGGCACGCGCACGGTCTCGAGGCCCAGCTCGCCGCACACGCGCATGAGCGCATCCTCGATGCGGCGCACGTAGGCGACGACATCGACGATCCCGCCGCGGCCGGTACCGGCCATCGGCGGCAGCTGCACGATCGGATAGCCGGTGAGCTGGCCCGGACCGTGCCACGTGATGCGGCCGCCGCGGTCGACGTCGACGACGCGACTGCCGTCGGTCGGGCGCTCCCACGAATTGGTGCGCTTGCCGGCGGTGAAGACCGGTTCGTGCTCGACGAGGAGGACCGTGTCCCCGATCGCGCCGGCCACCCGCTGCTCGTGCGTCGCGCGCTGCCACTGCCACGCCTCGTCGTACGCCACGAACCCGGCGTGAACGAAGGTGAGCGGCACGCTTCGCAGCCTACGCCGCGGGTGTCACGGCAACCGGGTCGCCTCGAACCCACACTCGTTCATAAGCAAGCGGGGGCTGGCAGAGGCCACAGCCGAACCGCCTGTGGATAACTCGCGGGCCGGTGGCCGCGGGAGTGGTTCAGTAGCCGCATGCTCCGCGTCCCTGGATACGTCATCGGTCCGGCCCTCGGCCACACCGAGCCGCCCCGCGTCTTCGCCGCGACCGCCGAGGTCGACGGCCGGCCGGTCGTGCTGCGGCGCAGCACCGCGACGGGGGTCGTCGCCCGCGATGGGCTTCGGTCCGCCGTCGCCCGTGTCGCCGGCGTCCGTTGCAGCGACCTGATGGTGCCGAGCACCGTCGTGACGACGCCAGAAGGACTCGTGCTCGTGTACGACGGGCCGGTGGCCGCCGTCTGGGACGGGCTGGCCGATTTCGCCGAGCCCGCGGCGGCGGTCCTCGCGGTCGTCCGGGCCGTGGCGGCACTGCACGAGGCGGGGCTCGCGCACGGAGCACTGGTGCCCGAGGCCGTCTGGCTGGACGCCGACGGCACGGTTCGACTCGCCTGCTTGCCGGGGCCTGAGGAGGCAGACATGTCAGATGACCAGAAAAACCTGCAGCGCTTCGCTGCGCGCATCGCGGTCGGTCACCCGGCGCTCGTCGAGGCGGTCGAGATAGCGGATGCCCCCGCCCCGCGGGACCTGCTGAGCCGCCTGGCCCCGTTCGCAACCCCTGTCGTTCCCGTGCCGACGGTCGCTGCGGCCCCTGACGCAGCGCCGATGTCGCCGCTCGCCGGGCACGTCCCGCAGCCGCAAGCGCACTTGCGGGCGCAACCGCAGCCGCCGGTGGTCGTGCCGCCGGTGGTCGTGCCGCCGGTGTTCGTGCCGCCTATCGTCGCGCCGCCGGCGTTCGTCCCGGCAGTGCCCGCCGCGACTATGGCCGCCGCCCCTCTCGTCGACCGAGCTCCCGCCGTCCCGGACCGTGACGTCCTGCGCGCCCCGCGCCCCAATCGCCCCATCAGCCGCCCGGCCGCTCCGGCGAAGAAACGGGGATTGCGGCCGCTGACCGTCGCTGTCGTCGGCATCGCGGTGCTGCTGAGCGCTGCGGGCATCGGTGTTGCGGCCGCGCAGATCACCCGCGACACGGTGACGCCTCTCGTCGTCCTGCCGCCGCCCCCCGCTACGTCCACTCCGACCCCGTCGCCGACTCCCTCGCCAAGCGCGGCGAGCACCTTCGTGCCGCCGACCCCGACGGTCGCGCCGACTCCCGGCCCGGCCGGGGACGCATCGTGGATTCCTGTCATGGCCAACCTCGACAGCCTGCGCGACGCCGCGTTCGTCACGACGGACCCGACGATGCTCGACGCCGTCTACGTGGACGGTTCCAACGCCGGGGTCACGGAGCACGCCGCCATGTCCAAGCTGCGAGACACGGGGGTGCACGCTGACGGGCTGCAGCTGATGGTGCGGGAGGTGCGCCTGGTGAAAAAAGGCGCCCGTCACGTCACGTTGCGGGTTGTCGACGAGTTGCCGGCGTACCGGCTCGTCGACGCGCATGGCGAGACGGTCCGCACGGAGCCGGCGCGCGGCGTGACGACGTGGCGCATCGTCCTGGACCGGTCACCCGGCGGCTGGCGCATCGCGTCCATCGAGCACGCCACGACCTGACCGAATTGAGTCGGCGTGGGGCGCGGCGGGGGCCCCGGTCGGCTCGAGTTCACGTATGCCGGCCGCACGGGCCGTGCCGACCGTCATCCATTTCGTGCCGACCACGGACATCCCGCCGGCGTGCGCCTGAACAGCTACGGGGTGGACGCTGCCGGCGGTGGTGCTGCCGGTGCAACGCCTGCGTCCGGCGGCCAGGCGCTCAGCGAGCGGGTGCTCGCGAAGTGCCGCGGCTGACCGCTGAGCGGGTCGAGGAAAGCGATCGACCGGGCCAGCAATTGCAGCGGGGCGGAGTAGTCGTCGATCGCGGTGTCGAGCAGGTCGGGATAGAACGAATCGCCTTCGATGGGGATGCCGAGCGACGCGAGGTGCAGCCGGAGTTGGTGTGTCTTTCCGGTCTGCGGATGCAGCAGATAGCGGCCACGATCGCCGCGACGCTCGAGCAGTTCGATCACGGTCTCCGCGTTGGCGGGACCGTCCTCGACCTCGGCGCGCGGACTGCCGCGGTATTTCATGATGCGGTTGGTGACGGTGACCGGAAAATTGAGTCTGGCAACGAAAGGGGCGATGGCTTCGTACGTTTTCGTCACCCGTCGTTGGGCGAACAGTGTCTGGTAGGCGCCGCGGATCTCGCGCCGTTTCGTGAACACGAGCACGCCGGCCGTCACGCGGTCGAGTCGATGGGCGGGGGAGAGCTCCGGCAGGTCGTACAGGATGCGTAGCCGCACCGTGGCCGACTCGACGATGAAGCTGCCCCGTGGCGTGGTCGCGAGAAAGTGCGGCTTGTCGATGACGAGGAGGTCGTCGTCGTCGTACAGGATCTCGATGTCGAACGGCACCCGCTTTTCGGGCAACGGGTTGCGATAGAGGTAGACCGAGCCCAACGCAGTGAACGGGGTCGCCTCGTCGATCACCGCACCCGTCTCATCGACGAGTTCCCCGGTGTCGAGCTTGTGCTCGAGTCCCGATATCTCGCCGCGGAACCCCTCCCGCAGATAGGCGACGACCGTCGGCCAAGGACCTTCCGCGGGGAGCCGAAGCCGCGTCGGGTTGAGCCCGTCGCGGACAGGTAGCGGAGCGGCAGGCACAAGTCCAACCGTAGTGGGACTACGGCTGGACCGTACGGCCGTAGTCGCCCCACCCGGTCCGAAGAAAGGAGAAGGTCTCGGCAAGGGCCTGCCGCGGGTCGGGTTGCTCGCCGGCCAGGTGGAGTCCCTCGAGAATGAACCGGGCGAGAGCGGCGGCAGCGATGCCCCCGCGGGGCGCCGGCTGCGTCGCGGCGATCGCGCGGGCGAGGGCATGTTCGTGTCGCGTCCACATGCGGCGTGAGTATTCGCGCAGCACCGGGGTGGACCGCACGAGCGTCAGGAAGTCCCTGAGGGCCGGATCGAGAGTCAGGGACCGGGACCCGTCGTAGTAGGCCTGGACGGCGTCGATGACCGACTCCGCGGCTGACCGCTCGC
Organism: uncultured bacterium; assembly: GCA_964236265.1. Lineage (GTDB taxonomy): Bacteria > Actinomycetota > Actinomycetes > JAVEEB01 > JAVEEB01 > JAVEEB01. Next base: position 40,224 of record CAXSDE010000007.1, on the reverse strand, counting down.
GGACAGCGGCCACGAGCGCCTGCTCACGGTCTTCGTCTTCGTCGAAGACGAGGGCCTCCTTGCTCGGGAAATGCTGGAAGAGCGTGGTCACAGCGACGTCGGCCGCGTCCGCCACCTCTTTCACGCTGACCTGGTCGTATCCCCGGTCGAGAAAGAGCCGAAGGGCGGCGTCGGAGATCGCGGCTCGAGTCGCGGCCTTCTTGCGCTCGCGGCGGCCTGCCGTCACGGGATCGCTCGTTGTCGTCATGGAGCGACCATACACACAACGGTTGACGCTAGTAAAGCGTAGTGATTGCGTATTCAGCGTCAGTATGATTTCGTACATACTGCCGGTCGACCACGCGGACGAACCGGCTCACACACCCAGGACGGGAGCACGAGATGTCGATCACATCCACAAACGCAGAGCCGGCCCCCCGCTCAGCGGCGGCAACCAGCCCCGTCGCGGCGCCGGCCGGGGGAGACCCGCAGGAGTTATCGCCCGGCCGCATCAGGCTGATCCTCTTCGGCGTCATGCTGGCGATGCTGCTGGCGATGCTGGACAACGCCATCGTGGGCACGGCGCTGCCGACGATCGTGTCCGATCTCGGCGGTCTCGCACACCTGGCCTGGGTCGTGACCGCCTACACCCTGGCCACCGCGATCTCGACGCCCGTCTGGGGAAAGCTCGGCGACCTCTACGGCCGGAAGAAGGTCTTCCTCACCGCCATCGCGGTGTTCGTCGCCGGATCCGTGTTGTCCGGCGCCGCACAGTCGATGATCGCGCTGATCTCCTTCCGGGCGTCGCAAGGACTGGGCGCCGGGGGCCTCGCCGTCGGAGCGTTCGCGATAATCGCCGACCTCGTGCCGCCGCGGGAACGCGGGCGCTACCAGGGCATGACTGCCACCGTCATGGCGGTCGGCACGATCGGCGGCCCGCTCCTCGGCGGGTTCGTCACGACCCATCTCGGCTGGCGCTGGGCGTTCTACATCAACATTCCGCTCGGCGTGATCGCCTTTGCATGGTGTCAGGTGATGCTGCGGCTGCCGGCCAAGCACTCGGCTGCGCGCATCGACTGGCTCGGCACCGTGCTGCTCGGTACGGCCATCACCGGCCTCGTGCTGGTCACGACGTGGGGGGGCGGCCAATACCCGTGGGGATCTGTCCAGATCCTGGCGTTGGCGGCTCTCACGATCGGCGCTGTGACGGCGTTCGCCCTCTCCCAGCGATTCGTGGCAGAGCCCGTGCTGCCGTTGCGCATCTTCGCGGCCCGCAACCTGACTCTGTCCTCGGTCATTGCCATGGTCGTCGGCACGACGATGTTCGGCTGCATCGTCTACCTGCCGGAGTTCCAGCAGAGCGTCCAGCACGCCAGCGCCGCCAGCTCCGGCTTGCTGTTGCTGCCCCTGCTGTTGCCCGTCGTCGTGGCGTCTCAGATCAGCTCGCGCGTCATGTCCGCGACCGGCAGATACAAGGTGTTCCCGGTGCTCGGCTCCGGATTTTTGATCCTCGGGATGGTGCTGCTCGCCACCATGACAACCGCCACGAGCCGACTGACGACGAGCGGCTACATGGTGCTGATCGGGATCGGGTTGGGTTTCACGATGCAGATCACCACCATCATCGCGCAGAACAGCGTGGAGATGACCGACCTGGGCGTCGCCTCCGCAGCAGTGACGTTGTTTCGCACCATCGGCGGCTCCGTCGGTGTCGCGCTGTTCGGATCCCTGTTCACCCGGGCACTGGCGCAGGGACTCCCTCGCGGTGCGGGCACCCAACCGACGGCTGCCGACCTCCCGGGCATGACCACGGCCGCCCGGGACACCTACCTCCACGCGGCCGCCACCGGGACGCAACACATCTTCATGGTCGGCGGCGCCGTCGGCGTCGCGGCCCTCGTCGCCGCCTGCCTGCTCACGGAAGTCCCGCTGCGCGGCAAGGGCCCGGCGACGACCGGCACCAAGTAGCTCCCCCCAACCTCAGGAGACGCCATGACCAGCACCGCCATCGCCAACGCCCGGGTCTTCGACGGGCAGACCCTTCTCGATCCCACCACCGTCGTCTTCGATGGCGGCGTCATCACCGCTGTTGGCGGTCCCGTCCCGGCCGGGGCGACGGTCGTCGACGGCGCGGGGGCCACGGTGCTGCCCGGACTGATCGACGCGCATGTGCACACCTCCGTCGACTGCCTGGCCGATGCGCTGCGCTTCGGAGTGACGACCGAGCTGGAGATGATGGGCCACTGGACCGCCGAGGGGCGCCGGGAAGTGGCGGGCAGGGACGATATCGCCGACGTCCGTTCCGCCGGGATGGGCATCTCCGCGCCCGACGGTCACCCGGCCGAGCTGATGGGCGGCCCGCCGCCCCGCGATGACGACGACGCTGAGGATGCAGGCGAGGGATCCGGCGGCCAGCACGGCGAAGGCGGCACGCACGACTTCGTGATGCCGTCGGCGACGACCCCCGATGAGGCCGTCAGCCTCGTCGAGCAGCTCGTGGTAAGTGGTTCGGATTACATCAAGGTGATGATCGAGGAAGGCAGCGTGCTCGCCAGTCCGGGGCTGCCGATGATGAGCAACGAGACACTGCTGGCTGCCGTCGCCGCGGCACACCGCCACGGCAAGATCGTGCTGGCGCACGCCCTGACGCTGCAGGCGACATGGCAGGCCGTCGATGCCGGGGTCGACGGGCTCTCCCACCTGTTCCTCGACGTTCCCCACACGTCGGAGATCATCGACGCCATCGGTGCGGCTGACATCTTCGTCATCCCGTGCCTGACCCTCAACGCGTCCATTCTCGGTGCCTCCGGGAAGGCGCTCGCCGACGACCCGCGCGTGGCAGGCAAACTCAGCCCCAAGTGGCTGGCCACGCTGCGCAGCAGCTTCAACACCTACCCGCGGGGCAACCTGGCGGACGTGCTGGCCACCGCCGGCGCGCTGCACGCCGCCGGCGTCGACCTGCTGGTCGGCACTGATGCTTCAGTGCCCGTCCCGTCGCTCGGCGGCCTCGCCCACGGCGCGAGCGTCCACCACGAGCTGCAGCTGCTGGTCGCGGCCGGCCTCACCCCGAGTGAAGCGCTCCGCGCGGCCACAGCCACGACGGCCCGCCGGTTCGCCCTGACCGACCGCGGCCACGTGCGGGTCGGGGCCCGGGCCGACCTGGTCCTCATCGACGGCGATCCGACGACCGACATGACGGCGAGCCTGTCGATCCGCGATGTCTGGCGCCGCGGTGTCAGCAGCGGCGGCTGAGCTATCGCTCCGGGACTGCGCGAGCGCCGCTCAGCCCGCGGCTGAGCGGCGCTCAGCCGCCGGCCGCTGTCACG
>CAXSDE010000007.1:3766-36819 GCA_964236265.1 uncultured bacterium | reverse complement strand
AGCCGCTGTCACGAGCCGCTGTCACGAGCCGCTGTCACGAGCCGCTGTCACGAGCCGCTGTCACGAGCTCAGGCGCGGTCCTCAGGTCTGCTCGGCTCGACTGCGACGGGAGCCACGCTCAGCACGCAGAACTCGTTGCCGTCCGGGTCCGCGAGCACCACCCATGACACGTTCTTCTGCCCCACGTCGACGCGGCGTGCACCGAGGTCGAGCAAACGGCCGACCTCCGCGTCCTGATCATCGGACGGCCGGAGGTCGAGGTGGAGCCGGTTCTTGACGGCCTTGTCCTCGGGGACACGCAGGAAGAGCAGCTCGGGCGCGGTCGTCCCGACGGGCGCCTCGAGGATCACCTCGTCGTCGTCGCTGGGCTCACTGCGGGTCCAGCCGAGGGCGGCCTCCCAGAACGGCGCAAGCCGGGACGGGTCGGTGGTGTCGACGGAGACGGACTCGATGCGCAGGCTCATGCGTGCATGTAAGCGCATCAGCGACGCGGGCGGCGTGGCCGCCCCTCGTCAGTGCAGCGCGACCGCGATGCCCTGGTCGATCGTTGAGTGCTGGAAGGTGAAGCCCGCGTCCAGCAGCCGCCGCGGGAGCACGTTCTGGCCGCCGATGATGTCCGTGGAGAATTCACCGACCGCGACCTGCAGCGCCGTCGCGGGGACATGCGCCACCGCCGGCCGGTGCACGGCCCGGGCGAGAGCGCGCGTGAACTCGCGGTTGGTCACCGGCTGCGGCGCCGTCAGGTTGACCGGTCCCGACAGATCCGACCTCAGCAGGAACCGGATGGCCGCGATCTCGTCGTCGATGCTGATCCAGGACAGCCACTGCTTGCCACTGCCGAGGGTGCCACCGAGGCCGATGCGGAAGAGCTGCAGCAGGGATACCTTCATCAGCGGCACGGGAGCCGGCCGGATGAGCAACCCGCCGTCGGCGGCGATCACCACGCCCGTGCGCAGCGTGACGACGCGTACGCCCGCGGCCGCGGCGGGAGCGGTTGCCGCCTCCCACTGACGTACGACGTCGGCCATGAAGCCGACGCCGACCGGGTCGTCCTCACCGAGCGGCTTGTCGCCCGCGTCGCCGTACCAGCCGATGGCCGACGCCGACAGCAGCACCGAAGGCCTGATCGGCATCGCCGCGATCGCCATCGCGATCGTGCGCGTGCCGTCGATGCGGCTCGCGAGGATCTCCTGCTTGAACCTGGGTGTCCACCGCTGGTCGCCCACGCCGACGCCGGCCAGGTGGATGACCGCGTCCGTGCCGGTGAGGGCGCCGACATCGACGGTGCCCGCCGTGGGATCCCACTCCGCCTCCTCCGGCGAGGTGGGTGGCCGCCGGACCAGGCGGACGACCTCATGGCCGTCGGCCTTGAGCGCCGGCACGAGGTGCGAACCGATGAGTCCGCTCGCCCCCGTGACGGCGATCCGCACGGTTAGAGCCCGAGCTCGCTGGCGAAACGGCCCTCTTCGAGGCGCTGCTTGATGGCCGACAGGAAGCGGGCCGCGTCTGCGCCGTCCACGATGCGGTGGTCGTACGAAAGTGCGAAGTAGACCATCGAGCGGATCGCGATCGTCTCGCCGTTCTCGGGATCGTCCACGACGGTCGGCCGCTTGACGACGGCACCGGTGCCGAGGATCGCCGACTGCGGCTGGTTGATGATCGGCGTGTCGAACAGGGCGCCACGGCTGCCGGTGTTGGTCAGCGTGAACGTGCCGCCGGACAACTCGTCCGGGCTCACCTGGTTGCTGCGGGTCCGGGCGGCGACATCGGCGATCTTGCGGGCGAGGCCGGCGACGTTGAGGTCGCCGGCGTTCTGGACCGTAGGTACGACGAGACCCTGCTCGGTGTCGACCGCGATCCCGAGGTGCACCCCGTCGTGGTAGGTCACCGTGCCGGCCGCCATGTCGAGCGAGCTGTTGACGACCGGAAACTCCTTGAGCGCCTCGATGGCCGCCAGCGCGAAGAACGGCATGAATGTCAGCTTCACGCCCTCGCGGGCTTCGAAGTCGGCCTTGGCAGCTTGACGCAGCCGCGCGACTTTTGTGACGTCGACCTCGACGACGGTCGTCAGCTGTGCGGCCGTCTGGAGCGACTCGACCATGCGCTGCGCGATGACCTTGCGGCGGCGCGTGAGCTGCTCCGTGCGACCGCGGACGGCGGTCGACGTCGCGGCGGGCTTCGGTGCCGGGGCCTGAGCGCCGGGGCCCTGCGGGGCGGGGGCCTGCGGGGCGGGGGCCTGCGCCGCGGCGGGCGCCTGCGGGGCCGGGGTCGACGGTGCCTGTGCCGCGGCGGCTGCCTGAGCGGCGGGCTCGTGGGCAGCCGGCCCCTGCGTAGCACTGGGGGGCGCACCGGCGGAGCCGGACTCCGCCGCGGCGATGACGTCCTGCTTGCGGATGCGGCCACCGACTCCGGTGCCCTGGAGGTGGGAAAGGTCGACGCCGTGCTCGGAGGCGAGCCGGCGGACGAGCGGCGTCACGTACGCCGTGGCGTTGGGGTCGCTCTCGTCACGGTGGTTCTCCGTGCCGATGGGTGTGCGCAGCTGCTGGCGGGCACGTTCGGCCTGTTCGCTGCCGGTCAGACCCTCGCGCTCGGCGACTTCCTGGTTGGCGGGGAGGCCGGCGGGCGCGTCGAGAACGTCGTCGTTGACTCGCGGGTCGGTCGCGGTTGCAGCGGGTGGAGCGGGTGCAGCGGGTGCAGCGGGCGCTTCGGGTGCAGGGGGTGCTGAAGGAGCGGGCGCACTCGAGGCGGGCGCATTCGGGGCGGCCGGGGCGGCAGGGGCCGCCGGGGCTGCCTCCTCAGGCGCCTGCTCGGCAGTGCCCGCGGGCTGCGTCACCGGCTGGTCGGAGACGTCGGCCCCGTCGCCGATGATCGCGAGCTCCGTGCCGACGTCGACCGTCTCGTCCTCGCCGACCTTGATCGACGTGAGGACACCGGAGGCGGGCGACGGGATCTCGGTGTCGACCTTGTCGGTCGAGACCTCGAGCAGCGGTTCGTCCGCCTCGACGCGGTCGCCTTCCTTCTTGAGCCAGCGGGTGACTGTGCCCTCGGACACGCTTTCGCCGAGGCGCGGCATGGTGACGGAGACCGGCATGGGTGGAGCGACCCTTCTGAAGGTGGAAAAAGTCAGGCGTGCACGTGGAGCGGCTTGCCGGCGAGCGCCAGGTGGGCCTCGCCGATCGCCTCGGACAGCGTGGGGTGCGGGTGGATGAGCTGCGCCACCTCGGACGGCAGCGCCTCCCAGTTGTAGATCAGCTGAGCCTCGGCGATGAGGTCACCGACGTGCCCGCCGACCAGGTGGATGCCCAGGACGGGCCCGTCCTTCTCGGCGATGACCTTCACGGCGCCGCCGGTCTGCAGGATGGCGGCGCGACCGTTGCCGGACAGGTCGTACGTGAACTCGACGATCTCGGTGCCGAGCTCCGCGGCCTGCGCCGAGGTCAGCCCCACGGAGGCGACCTCCGGGTCGCAGTAGGTGATGCGCGGCACGCCCGGGTAGTCGATGAGCGGCGGGTTGAGGCCCGCGATCTGCTCGGCGACCTGGATGCCTTCGGCGAAGCCGACATGCGCGAGTTGAAGGCCGGGGCGCAGGTCGCCGATCGCGTAGACGTTGGGGACGTTGGTGCGCAGCCGGTCGTCGACGACGACGAAGCCGCGGTCCATGGCGATGCCGACCTCCTCGTAACCCAGCCCGGCGGAGACCGGCCCGCGGCCGACGGCGACGAGCAGCAGTTCGGCGTCATACGTCGTGCCGTCCTCGAGGGAGACCGTGACGCCCGAGTCCGTCGCCTTGACACCGGAGAAGCGCTTGCCGAGCGAGAACGCGATGCCCCGGCGGCGGAACGCGCGCTCCAGCAGCTTGGAGCTCGACTCCTCCTCGAGCGGCAGGAGGTGGGGGAGCGCCTCGACGATGGTGACGTCGGCGCCGAACGACTTCCACACGCTCGCGAACTCGACCCCGATCACGCCGCCGCCGAGGATGACGACGCTGGCCGGCACGTGATCCAGCACGAGGGCGTGCTCGCTGGTGATGACACGGACGCCGTCGATGTCGAGGCCGGGCAGCGACCGCGAGAAGGAGCCGGTGGCGAGGACGACCGTGCGGGCCTCGATGCGCCGGTCGCCGACCTGCACGGCGTTGGGGGCGACGAGACGGCCCTCGCCCTCGACGACCTCGATGCCGTGGCTCTTGATGAGGCCCGCCAGGCCCTTCCAGTTCTTGTTGACGATCTTGTCTTTGTACGCGTGGACGGCGGCGATGTCGATCCCGTCGTACGACGCCTTGACACCCACGGACGCGGCCTCGCGCGTCTGGTCCGCGACCTCCGCGGCGTGCAGGAAGGCCTTCGTCGGGATGCACCCGCGGTGCAGACAGGTGCCGCCGACCCTGTCCTTCTCGACGAGCACGACGCTCTTCCCCAGCTCGGCGGCCCGGATCGCGCAGGCGTAGCCACCGCTTCCGGCGCCGAGAATGACGATATCGACGGGGGCGTCAGCCACGCGGGGCTCCTTCGGGGTCGGCACGGAACGCCCTCATTGTTCCACCCGCCCTTTGTCACCCCGGGTTCTGGGCTCCCGCGACGCTCAGCTCCGCCAACCGGACCAGCGTGCGCACGGCGACACCGGTGCCCCCGGCCGGGGTGTAGCCGTAGGGCTTTCCCTCGTTGTACGACGGGCCGGCGATGTCGAGGTGCACCCACGGGGTGCCGTCCGGCACGAAGTCCTTCAGGAACAACCCCGCGACGAGCATGCCGCCCGACCGGTCGCCGATGTTGGCGATGTCGGCGATCTCGGTGTCCATCGACGCGCGCAGCTCCGGCGGCAGCGGCATCGGCCACATGGCCTCGCCCGCATCGTCGGCGGCGCGGCGCACCTCGACACCGAAGTCGTCGTCGTTGGTCATGATCGCCGAGACCCGCGCGCCGAGCGCGACCAGCTGCGCGCCGGTCAGGGTGGCGACATCGACGATGGCGTCCGGGTTTTCCTCGCCGGCCCGCACGATGGCGTCCGCGAGGACCAGGCGGCCCTCCGCGTCGGTGTTGAGCACCTCGACGGTCTTACCGCCGTACATGCGCAGGACATCACCGGGGCGGGTCGCCGTGCCGCTCGGCATGTTCTCAGCCAGTGGCGCCCACGCCGTGACGTTGATGGGCAGCCGGAGGCGGGCGATCGCCGTGACGGCCGCGACGACGGCGGCTGCGCCGGCCATGTCGGCCTTCATCCACTCCATCGCCTTGGCCGGTTTGATCGACAGGCCGCCCGAGTCGAACGTGATTCCCTTGCCGATGAAGGCGAGCGTGCGGGTCGCATCGGGGTGCCGCCAGGCCAGCCGGACCAGTCGCGGCGGCTTCACCGAGCCTGCGCCCACGCCGAGGATGCCGCCATACCCACCGGCGAGCAGCGCCTCCTCGTCGAGCACCTCGAGCTCGAGACCGTGCTCCGCCGCGAGGGTCGCGGCGTCGGCGGCGAAGTCGGCCGGGGACAGGTCGCCGGGGGGTGTGTTGACGTGGTCGCGCGTCCAGGCGATGGCGTCCGACAGGACCGTCGTACGAAGGACTCGCTCGTCACTGCCGGCCGATCCGGTGACCACCACGTCCGAGGGCACCGGACGCTCCGCGGTCCGGTAACGGTTGAACTGGTAGCCGCCGAGCAGCGCGCCCTCGGCCGCGGCCGCCGCCTCCGTGTCGTCACTGGCGAGCGCCACCACGACCCGGCCGGCGCCGGCCGCCCGGACACCCGCGCCCGCGGCGCGGCGCAGGCCCTCCGGCGAGCCGTCCGTCCCGAGCCCGATGGCAAGCAACTTGGCCGCACTGACGCCGGCGAGCGGCGCCAGCGTGCTGACGGATCCGGCGGCCCCCGACGCGCCGACTGCACGCAGCGCCGTCAGCAACGCACCGGATGTCGCCGCGTCGAGCGCGGCTGCGGGGCCGCTGAGCGCGAGCCCTTCGCCCGCCGGGCTGATCCCGAACACGAGCGCGTCGGCAGCGACGGTGTGCGGGGCATCTGTCGAGAAGGAGAGGCTGGGCATCTCGCGATGGTAGTAGCGTCGCGGAGCGTGACCATGCTGCGCCGTTCACCACTGCACGAAAAATCCGTCACGCTGGGCGCGAAATTCGCCGCGTTCGGCGGCTGGGAGATGCCGCTGGAGTACGCCGGCGGTGGCGTCCTGGCAGAGCACGCCGCGGTGCGGTCGGCTGTCGGGGTCTTCGACGTGTCCCACCTCGGTGCCGTGACGGTCGCCGGCCCGGGGGCCGGCGCGTTCGTCAACGCGAGCCTGACCAACGACCTCGACCGCATCGGCCCGGGCCGCGCGCAATACACGTTGTGCTGCAATGAATCCGGCGGCGTCGTCGACGACCTCATCGCCTATCTCGTGGCGGACGATCGCGTCGAGCTCATCGTCAACGCGGGCAACACCGACGCGGTCCTGCGCCTGCTGCGGGCCGCGGCCCCTGCCGGCATCCGCGTGCTCGACGGGCGGGGCCAATGCGCCGTCGTCGCCGTCCAGGGCCCCGCCACCCGGGACGTCCTCGAGCAGCTGACACTGCCGACGGACCAGTCCTACCTCAGTTTTACGCGCGTCCGGCTCGCCGGAGCCGACGTGACCGTCTGCCGCACCGGCTACACGGGCGAATACGGCGTCGAGCTCGTGATCCCGGTCGACGCAGCCGGCGCGGCGTGGGACGCCGTTCATGCCGCCGCGACCACCGCCGGTGGCCGGGCGTGTGGCCTCGGTGCCCGCGACACGCTGCGCACCGAGATGGGCTACCCGCTGCACGGGCACGAACTGTCCGAGGACATCACGGCCGTCGAGTCCGGCGTCGGGTGGGCCGTCGGCTGGTCGAAACCGGAGTTCTGGGGCCGGGAGGCACTCCTCGCGCAGCGGGCCGGGGGGGCGCCGCGCCGAGTGGTGGGCCTGCGGGCGCTCGACCGCGGCATCCCGCGTCCCGGCATGCGGGTGCGCAGCGGCGATGCCGAGGTCGGCGCGGTGACGAGCGGCACGTTCTCGCCGACGGCCAAGATCGGTATAGCTCTGGCGCTCGTGGAGCCGTCCGTGCGGCTCGGCGATGACGTGGTGGTCGACGTCCGCGGGCGGAATGTCACGATGCGTGTCGTGCGTCCTCCCTTCGTTGCCTCGGATCCCCGATGACCCCCGGGCCCCGCGTCCTGCTGATCGGCATGATGGGCGTCGGCAAGTCGACCGTCGGGACTGCGCTGTCCGCCCGCACCGGCTGGCCCTACTACGACAACGACGATCTCGTCGTGCGGGCCACCGGCAAGTCGGCACCGGACGTGCTCGACGACTCGGGGCTCGGCGAGCTGCGCGCCGTCGAGTCGCTCGCTCTGGTGCAGGCGCTCACGATCGACTCGCCGCTCATCGCCGGGATCGCGGGGGGCGTCATCGACGAGTCCGCCGACCGGGAGCGTCTCCGCGAGAGCGATGCCGTCATCGTGTGGCTGCGCGCCAAGATCGAGACGCTGATCGCGCGTGTCGGCGACGGCGCCGGCCGGCCGTGGCTGCAACCAGACCCGGACGCGGCGATGCGCAAGATGTATGCCGGCCGCGCGGCGCGCTACGCCGCGGTCGCCTCGCTGGTGGTCGACATCGACGACCTGCCGCCGACGGTCGTCGCGGAACGCGTCATGGGCTTCCTCAGCGGCGATCTCAACCGGCCGCGCTGACCACGTCGGCCGGGTCGCTCACCGCTGACCACGTCGGCCGACTCACTCGTGCCCGAACCACCCGGTCGTCGGACTGGCCGCCGCGAACACCAGCGCCACCGTGGTCGCGATCTCGCACAGGGCGCCGAGCACGTCCCCGGTGACGCCGCCGAAGCGGCGCACCAACCGCGCCTGCACGCCGCGGGCGACAGCGAGCGCGAGCACGATCGCCAGGCCCTGGATCACCGCCTGGCGCACGCGTCCACGGTCGTCGAGGTAGGCCCAACCCGACCCGACTCCCACCGCCACGACCGACCAGGCCAGTGGCACCGCGCGATGGACCGTCCCCGCGACGAGGGCGCCGAGCCCCGACGGCCGGGCGGCCGGCACGCCGCTGACGCAGGCCCAGGCGACCGCGATGCGGCCCGTGGCGACGGCCAGAACCAGCGATCGGGTGCCGTGCTCCGCTATGTCGGCGGAGGTCAACGACCCGACCTGCAGCGCCAGCACGAGGATCAGCGCGACGACACCGAACGCGCCGATGTCGGACTGCTTCATGACCGCCAGGGCCCGGTCGCGCGAGGCGACGCCGAGAGCGTCTGCCGTGTCGGCGAGGCCGTCGAGGTGCAGGCCGCGCGTGAGAAGCGCGAGGATGCCGATGCCGACGGTGCCGGCGACCAGGCGCGGCACGCCCTGGCCGGGGGAGACGAAACGCATCGCGACGATGCCGACCGCCGCCACGGCCGCCAGCCCCGCGCCGACGGCGGGGCCCCAGGCCATCGCGCGCCCCGCGGTCCGGCGGTCGAGCTGCCCGCCGCGCACGGGCAACGCGGTGAAGGTGGTGAGCGCGAGGCGGAGCCCGCCGTACTCAGGAAGGCTTGTCACTGACCCCGGCCTCGTCGAAGGTTGCCATCTCGGCGAGGGCGGCCACCGCCGCCCGCAGCACCGGCACGGCGAGCAGTCCACCGGTGCCCTCGCCGAGCCGCATCCCGAAGTCGACGAGCGGCTCGAGTCCGAGCGAGGCCAGGGCCGCATGCTGCGCCGGCTCCGTCGAGCGGTGTCCGGCCACCCACCACGCGCGGGCACCCGGCGCCAGTGCCTCGGCGACGAGGGCAGCAGCTCCCGACACGATCCCGTCGAGGACGACGGGTGTACGGCGTACCGCGGCCTGCGCAAGGAACCCGGCCATCGCGGCGATGTCGGCGCCGCCGACGGCGCCGAGGAGCGCCGTCGGGTCGTCCAACCAGGGTCGCCCGCGCCGGCACGCGTCGCGCACCGCACCGGCCTTGCGGACCCAGGTGGGGTCGTCGATGCCGGTGCCGCGGCCGACGAGCGTGTGCGGCTCGGACCCGGTCAGCAGGGCGATCAGGACCGTCGCGGGCGTCGTGTTGCCGATCCCCATATCGCCGGGGATCAGCAGGTCGGCGCCCCCGTCGATCTCTTCGTCGGCGATCGCGGCCCCGGCGGTGACGGCCCGGTGCGCCTCGTCGCTGGTCAGGGCGTCCTCGACATCGATGCGCCCGGACGACGCCCGCACCTTGTGCCGTGTGGTCTCCTCCGGTGCCCCGGCGACGTCCGTCGCAACACTGAGGTCGACGACCCGCACGGACGCGCCGAGGGTCCGCGCGAGGACGTTCACCGCGGCGCCGCCGGCGAGGAAGTTGCTGACCATCTGCGCGGTGACGGCCGGCGGATAGGCCGACACCCCGGCCGCGGCGATCCCGTGGTCACCGGCGAAGACGACCACCCGCACCCGACGGAAGTCGTGCGGCGGGCACTGGCCCTGCGCGCCCGCCACCCACACGGACAGGTCCTCGAGTCGCCCGAGCGCCCCCGTCGGCTTCGTCAGCCGGGACTGTCGGTCACGCGCAGCGTCGGCGGCGGGAGGATCAAGGTCTGGTACGTCGAACACTCTTCTCCTCGGCTCGGCATCTCCGTCAGCGCAGCCGCCGCGGCAGTCCGGCCGTCACGAACCACACCTCGTCGGCGGCTGCCGCGAGGCGGCCGTTGAGCCGGCCGAGCTCGTCACGGTATCGGCGACCGGCTGCGGACACCGGCACCACTCCGGAGCCGACTTCGCTGCTGACCCCCACGACCGGCACGGGGCAGCTCGCCCAGGCACTGACGACGGCGTCGATGCGCTCCGGCAGGTCCGGCTCGTCCAGGTGCGCCCCGAGCCAGAGGGAGAAGCAGTCGACGAGCAGCGGGGCGTCGGCGGCGGGGAGCAGACCGGCGACGTCGGTCGTCTCGACGGTGCGCCACGTCGCCGGCCGTCGGTCGCGGTGCGCGGCCACCCGCCGCGCCCAGTCCGCGTCGTCGGGCCGGGGAAGGGCGGTCGCGACGTAGGTCACGGCTGGTGCGCCGTCGAGGCGGCTTTCCGCGTACGACGACTTGCCGGAGCGCGCCCCGCCGAGAACGAGCACGCGGGACCCGGTCCCCGGCGGCGTCCGTCCCGCCGCCGGCAGCGGGATCTCGACGACGGTGCCGTCGGGGCCGACGACGGTCAGGGCTTCAGCGCGCCGGATCAGGGACCAGCCGGCGGACTCGGCGCTCTCACCCGGGTGCAGCGGTGGGAACGCGATGGAGTCCATGGCCGGAGGCTATCGCGGGGGCGCCGCGGCAGCGGGCCGTCCGCGGGTACGGTGGGCACTCGGCTTGGGAGGCTGCATGGCGTGGGCGTGGCGATACACGCGGGTGGCGGTGGACGACGCCGGCGACGAGCCGGTCCTGAGGACGGAGTCGTTCCCGACGCAGAGCGACGCGGAGACGTGGCTCGGCGAACAGTGGCGCGACCTGCGCACGGCGGGGGTCGTGTCCGCAACGCTGCTCGACGGGGACCGAGTCGTGTACGGACCGATGTCCCTCGACGTGTGACCGCCCGAGCCGCGCCCGCCCGCCCGACGGTCGGTCGCCCGCCCGACGGTCGGTCGCCCGACGGTCGGTCGCCCGACGGTCGGTAGCCCGACGGTCGGTCGCCCGACGCTCAGTCGCCCGACGCTGAGTCGAGCGCGGCGAAGCGCTTGACCTGCGGCTTCGGTGCCCGCAGGCGACGCATCTGCGCGGACCGCATCACGGCATACAGGCGGGCTCCCTTGGTCGACGCCCCGGGAAACTTGCGACTGAGCTTGCGGCCGAGTTGCAGCGACATGACGAGCAATTCGAGGAGCACGAAGAACGTGTAGAACAGGATCGCCAGGGTGGCGATGGTGCCGATCGGTTTCTTGTTGCCGAGCAGCATGATGATGTAGAGCGGCACCGCGGCCGGCACGAACCACTCCGCCAGCGACAGCCGGACGTCGACGAAATCGCGCACGTAGCGGCGCACGGGACCACGGTCGCGCTGCGGCAGGTTCTTCTCGTCACCCGTGGCGAGCGCCACGCGCATCCGCATGCGGCTCTCGGCCGCTTCCTGACGCCGCAGCTTGCCGGCTTCCTTCCCCGTGGTCGGCGCGGCGACGGGTCGGCGGCGCGCTCGCTCCGCCTCGCTCCGCTTGGGCGTGGGACGCCCCTTGCCGCTGGGAGTCGTCGGGATCGGCGTCTGTTCCTCGTGTCGGGCCACGTGGGCAGGGTAGCCACATCGGGTGGTGCGGGCGACTTGCACCGGCCGACGGTGGTCGCGGACAACGCGGCTGCGTAGGCTGACGATCACGGTTGGGCAGCGATGGGCGCGCCCGCGGGAGGAGCAACAGCGACATGGCGAGTTTGTGGCAGCGCTTCATGTTCATCTTCCGGTCGAAGGCGAGCGCGCAACTCGACAAGCGCGAGGACCCTCGCCAGACGCTCGACTACAGCTACACCAAGCAGCTGGAGCTCCTGCAGCAGGTGCGCCGGGGCGTCGCGGACGTGGCGACGAGCCGTAAGCGGCTCGAGCTGCAGATGAAGCAGCTGCAGGACGCGGTCGACAAACTGCACGGTCAGGCGCAGCAGGCGATGACTTCGGGCCGCGAGGACCTCGCTCGCGAGGCGCTGACCCGGCGGTCCGGGCTGATGACACAGCTCTCCGACCTGCAGACGCAGCACGCATCGCTGCAGGGCGAGGAGGAGAAGCTGACGGCTGCCTCGCAACGGCTGTCGTCCCAGGTCGAGGCGTTCCGCACGCGCAAGGAGACCATCAAGGCGACCTACACCGCAGCCGAGGCCCAGTCGAAGATCGGCGAGGCGTTCAGCGGGATCTCGTCGGAGTTCGGCGACGTGACGGCGGCCATGCAGCGAGCCGAGGACAAGACCGCGCAGCTGCAGGCCCGCTCAGGTGCCCTCGATGAACTGATCGCTTCCGGGTCGCTCGACGACATCTCGATCGGTGGTCGCCGCGACGACATCCAGTCGGAGCTGGACCGCTTGTCCTCCACGTCGGATGTCGAGCTCGAGTTGGCCAAGCTCAAGGGCCAGGTCGGTGGTGCTCCCGCCCCGCAGGCGATTCCGGCTGCGGGTGGGGCCACCGGCAGCCAGGCCGCGGCTCCTGTCGAACGCGACGAGGCGTAGGCCGCTAGGCGACCGAAGGCGTCAGCCGCGCGGTAGCAACACGGTGAACGACCCGCCGGAAGCTGTCGTGTTGCAGCGCACGTCGCCACTCGCGGCGCGGGCGAGGCGAC
Organism: uncultured bacterium; assembly: GCA_964236265.1. Classification (GTDB taxonomy): domain Bacteria; phylum Actinomycetota; class Actinomycetes; order JAVEEB01; family JAVEEB01; genus JAVEEB01. The sequence continues at coordinate 24,568 of CAXSDE010000007.1, read as the reverse complement.
GCGCGAGGGCCAGGCCGAGGCCGGCTCCGCCGTGGCTGCCGCTCGTGGTGTAGCCGGGCTCGAACACCGTGTCCACGAGCTCGGCGGCCACACCGGGGCCGTCGTCGTCAACAGTGACGATCGCCCCCCCGGGTCCGGCAACGGCGGCTAGGCTCACCGTGCTGCGCGCGTGCCGCCGGGCATTGTCGATGAGTGGCTGCACGATGCGTTCCAGGGTCTGCGCCGGCACGCCGGCGCGCAACGACTCGTCGAGGTCGAGATGCAGATGCGGGTCTGTTGTCGACCAGTTCTCGACGCATGCGCGGATGGCGTCGGCGACGTCGCAGCGTCCCGGCGCCGCGCCGGACTCGGCTCGGGCCGCGGACAGCAGCGTCTCGAGGATGGCCTGCATGCGGTCGGCGCTGCGGGTGATGCGCGCGTAGCTCGCCGCGGTCCGGGGATCGGCGGCGGAGCCCGCCAGCAGCTCCGTCTCGGCGATGATGTGCGTCAGCGGTGTGCGCAGTTCGTGTGACAACTCGCCGGACAGGCGCTTCTCGTGGCGCAAGGTGGCCGAGATGCGGTCGAGCATCCCGTCGAGCGTGCTGGCCAGCGCGGCCAGCTCCCGGTGGCGCGACAGGGTGTCGAACCGCCGGTCCACATCGTCGGCGCTCCACGCGGCCGCCTGCCGCGTCATCCGGTCGACCGGACGCAGCGCGCGCGCGACCAGCAGGTGCGCTCCGGCGAAGACCCCGCCGAGCACGGCGACTGCCACGGCGAGCGAGCCGAGGAGCGTCAGCTGAAGCGCCCGCTCGTACGGCTGGAGGCTGACGGATGCGACGATCGTGCCGACTTGTCGACCACCAGCCGTGACGGGGAGGGCGTACAGCTGCACGTGCGGATCGACGTCGGGCCGCAGCGCGCGCCGACCCGTCCCCACGAGGCTCGCCGCCGCCTTTTGCACGTCCTCCGAGGCCCGTGGCCCTTCGAACACGGACGTGCCGTCGAAGATCCAGACGCCGCTGTCGAGACCCACGTCGTTCGCGGCCTCCTGTTCGGTGACGACGCCACCGACGACGGCCACGGTCGAGGCCACTGCCTCGGCCCGGTTCCTCGCGATGGCGATCGACTGGCTCCGCAGCCGGTTTGTCAGGACGACGTTGAACGCGAACGTGAGGACCGTGATCCATAGGGCGGTGCTCACGACCGCAGCGAGCGCGAGGCGGTTCCGCAGGGTCGCGGGGCGCCTCACGAGATCCGGTAGCCGATCCCGCGCGCGGTCGAGATCGATTGGTGCGCGCCCACGTCGAGGAGCTTGCGGCGCAGTCGGGAGACGTATTTGTCGATGACGTTGTCCGACACGATCGCCCCCTCCGGCCAGCCCGCGCGTTCAAGGGCTTGGCGGCGCACGAGCGTGCCCGGCGCGCTCAGCAGACAGGCCAGCAACCGGAACTCCGTCGGTGTCAACGCCAGCACCTGGGCGGGGCCGTGCAGCGAATGCGTGACGGGGTCGAGGCGCAGGCCGTCGCTGTCGATCGCGATATCCGTGCCGCTGCGCCGCAGTGTCGCATGGAGCCGCGCGACCAGCTCGGCGATGTGGAACGGCTTGACGAGGTAGTCGTCGCCGCCGGCGGCGAAACCGGACAGCCGGTCCGTCACGTTGGCCTTCGCTGTCAAGAAGATGACCGGCACGGCGACGCCGCGGGCGCGCAGGGCCTGGCAGACGTCGCGGCCGTCGGCGTCCGGCAAACCGATGTCGAGCACGATCGCGTCGAACTGCTGCTCGGCCGCGCGCAATGCCGACGCGCCGTCGACGGCGGTCAGCACGTCGAACTCCGCCTGCCGCAGGCCACGGGCCAAGACGTCGCGGACACTGTGGTCGTCCTCGACGACGAGCACTCGCGGACCGATCATGGAGACCATTATCCGGCTCACCATGACCGCTGCCTGTCGACGGTGCCGCCGGCGCGCGGGACGCTACGGCAGCGCGAGCATCTGATCGAGTGCCCGCTTCGCGTCGGCGGCGGTCTGCGCCTCGACGCGGATCTCGTTGACGACGGTGCCGGCGACCAGATTCTCCAGCACCCACACGAGATGCGGCAGGTCGATGCGGCCCATGGTGGAGCAGAAACACACGGTGCGCTCGAGGAAGACGATCGTCTTGTCGGGGTGCTCGGCGCCCAGTCGCTGGACGAGATTGAGCTCCGTGCCGATGGCGAACTTCGCGCCCGGCGGAGCCTCGGCCACGGTCTTGATGATGTATTCGGTCGACCCGACGAGGTCCGCGGCGAGGACGACCTCGTGCTGGCACTCGGGATGGACGAGCACGGTGACGCCGGGCACGCGCTCGCGCACCTCGTCGACGGCGCTCCTGCGGAAGCGGCCGTGCACCGAGCAGTGCCCACGCCAGAGGATGACCTTCGCCTCGCGCAGCTGCTCGTCGCTGAGGCCGCCGCTGGGCTTGTTGGGGTTGTAGAGGACGCAGTCGTCCAGGGTGAGCCCCATCTTCAGGACGGCGGTGTTGCGGCCCAGGTGCTGGTCGGGCATGAAGAGGATCTTCTCGCCCTTGTCGAACGCCCACCGCATGGCGCGTTCGGCGTTCGACGACGTGCAGATCGTGCCGCCGTGCGCGCCCGTGAATGCCTTGATCGCTGCACTGCAGTTCATGTAGCTGACGGGCACGGTGATGTCAGCGATCCCGGCCGCGGTCAGCACGTCCCAGCACTCGGCGACCTGCTCGGCCGTCGCCATGTCGGCCATGGAGCAGCCGGCGGCGAGGTCGGGAAGGATTACGTGCTGGTCGTCGCGGGTGAGGATGTCGGCCGACTCCGCCATGAAGTGCACGCCGCAGAAAACGATGTAGTCGGCCTCGGGCCGCGACTCCGCGTCACGCGCGAGCTTGAAACTGTCGCCCGTCACGTCGGCGAACTGGATCACCTCGGAACGCTGGTAATGGTGGCCGAGGATGAAGACCGTGTCGCCGAGTGCGGCCTTGGCCGCGCGGGCGCGCTCGACGAGGCCCGGGTCGGAGGGGGCGGGCAGGTCACCGGGACAGTAGGTGCCGCGCTCGGAGTCGGGGTCGGACTGTCTCCCCAGCAGCAGCAGGGCGGCCGGGGCCATCTCCACGCCGGGAGGCAGGTTGAGGTCGGCGGTCACTGGACTCCGATCGGTCGGCCGCCCGTCGCGGCCAGGTGCGTTGAGACTGGCACAGGCACCAACCGGATCCGGGCCGCGTGTATGCCGCGTGTGCGACGATAGAGGTACCGCGCGGCCGGAATGCCCCGCTCCGGCGAGCCGTTGTGGCTAGTCGGACAGGCCCGACCGTGCCACCCGTATTCCACTGATGGAGCTGCAGACATGACGGTGTCGAACGAGACCGCAACCCAGTCGCACGAAGGTCATTCGCACGAAGGTCACTCCCACGACGACCACGGACACGAGGGTCACTCGCATGACGACCACTCGCACGCGGGCCACTCGCACGCCGCCCCCGAGGCGGCCGAGCACGCGTGTGCGTGCGGGGGACACGGTGACGCGGACCTGACCGCCGGCCCGCCGTCGGCCGTCGCCACCGAGCTCGCCCCCAGCGTCGTGCTGAGCGACCCGGCCGCGGTGAAGGTCCGCCAGTTGCTCGCCGCCGAGGGTCGTGACGACCTTGCGCTGCGCGTCGCCGTCCAGCCCGGTGGCTGCTCCGGCCTTCGCTACCAGCTCTTCTTCGACGATCGCCAGCTCGACGGCGATGTCCTCACGGACTTCGACGGCGTCAAAGTCGTCGTCGACCGGATGAGCAACCCTTACCTGCAGGGCGCTTCGATCGACTTCGTCGACACGATCGAGAAGCAGGGCTTCACGATCGACAACCCCAACGCGGGCGGTTCCTGCGCGTGCGGCGAGTCGTTCCACTAGGACCCCAGCACCGCGAGCACGTCGTACGACGAGAAGGCCGGTCACCCGCTCGGGTGGCCGGCCTTTCGCGTGGCACGTGCGGCACGCCGTCGCTGGTCCTGCTCCCTTGGCGGTTCCGCGGAAAGCACGCCCTAGGCTGTGGCGCCATGCGCATCATCACGGCCGGAGCCGTCGCCAACGATCACCTCATGACGTTCCCGGGCACGTTCGCCGACCAGCTCCTCGCCGACTCTCTCGAGCACGTGTCGCTCAACTTCCTCGTCGACGACCTGCAGGTGCACGCGGGCGGCACCGGCGCCAATGTGGCGTACGCGGCCGGTCAGCTCGGCGCCCAGCCGGCCTTGGTCGCGGCGGTCGGGGTCGACTTCGACGGCGGCCAACGCGCGTTCCTGGACGCGCACGGCGTGGACACCAGCCACGTCCAGGTGTCGACGACGCGGCACTCGGCCCGCTTCGTCTGCACGACGGACTCGACCGGGGCGCAGATCGGCTCGTTCTATCCGGGAGCGATGACGGAGGCGGCCCGGATCCGCCTCGCGCCGATCGTCGCTGCGCTCGGGGGTTGTGACGCCGTCATCGTCAGCCCTGACGACCCCGGCGCCATGCTGGCGCACGCCGACGAGTGCCGGGCAGCGGGCTGGTCGCTGTGGGCGGATCCCGGGCAGACGTCCGCCCGCTTCGCCGGGGAGGATCTCGCGGCCTTCCTGTCCGGTGCGACGTATGTCTTCAGCAACGCCTACGAGCGCGAACTGATCGAGCGGAAGACCGGCTGGTCGCCCGCCGACGCCCTCGCCCGTGTCGGCACGTGGGTGATCACGCGAGGTGCCGCCGGGTCCGAGATCCACCGCCTCGGGAAAACGGTCGTGCACGTGCCCGTCGTCCCCGTGGCGCGCGCGGCCGACCCCACGGGGGCCGGCGACGCGTTCCGCGGCGGTTTCGTGGCGGCGCGGGCCTGGGGACTGGGCGATGAGCGCTGTGCGCAGGTCGGGGCCGCCATCGCGGCGGTGTCGGTCGAGTCGGTCGGGCCGCAGGAATACACGGCGACGGTCCCCACGGTGCTCGAACGGGTGCGTTCGGCGTACGGAGACGCGGTCGCCGACGAGATCGCGACCGCCGCCGCAGCGGGCCAGAGCTAGCCACCCGGCCGCTTGCACGCGGGGGCTCTGGCAGCTGGAGCTCGGGAGCGCAGCGGTTCGGGCGCGCCGGGGCCTCAGTGTGCGGGCGGGCTCGCGACGGCCCGGCGCACGCGGTAGGCCGTGGCCGCCCCGTCCGCCGGCTCCCCGCCGAGGTAATCGTGGCCCTGCGTCCAGCACCAGGCCGGAATGTCGACGGCGGCCACCGGATCGTCGGCGAGCACCTCGACGACACCCCCGACCTCGATACGGCGGACGGCGTGCGCCAAGTCGATGACCGGCTGGGGGCAGCGCCGGCCCCGCGAGTCGACGCGCAGGACCTCGCTCACGTGGTGTAGCCCGACAGCGTCCGCAACCGCGACACGATCGGCGGCACCGCGGCCAGGAAGTGGTCGACGTCGTCCGCGGTCGTGCCGCGGTCGAGGGAGACCCGGATGCTGCCATGCGTGATGACACCCATGGCGACGAGGACATGACTCGGTTCGAGGGTGTCCGACGTACACGACGATCCGCTCGACACACTGAAGCCGGCCGCGTCGAGGTCGGTGAGCAGCGGCTCACCCTCCACGTACAGGCAGGAGAACGTGACGATGTGCGGCAGCCGCTCGGTCGGGTGCCCGACGATCTGCACGTCCGGCACGAGCAACGGCAGTTGCGTCCGCAGCCGGTCGACCAGCGCCCGCAGCCGGGTGTCCTCGCCGGCCAGCTCGCCGACGCGCGCCTGCAGGCTAGCGGCGGCGGCGAGGATCGCGGGGACGTTCTCGAAGCCGGCGACGCGGCCGCCCTCCCGTCCGTCGGCAGGGTCGGGGGAGCGCCATCTCGTGCCCGTTCGTACGACGAGCACGCCGACTCCGGGCGGGCCGCCCCACTTGTGCGCGCTCGCCGTCAGCAGGTCGGCGCCCAGCGTCGCCAGGTCGACCGGCTCACGGCCGACGCTCTGGGCGGCGTCGACGTGCAACGCGACGGCGGCGGCGCGCGTCGCGGCGGCCACGGCCGGCACCGGCTGGCGAGTGCCGGTCTCGTGGTTGGCGCTCTGCAGCGACGCGACGGCGGTGTCGGGCCGCAGCGCTGCCGCGAAGTCGCCCTCGTCGACGACGCCGGCGCGGTCGACCGGGACCAGGGTCGCGCCGACGGCCTCCAGGATGCGCAGCACGGACGAATGCTCCACCGCGCTGGTGACGGCGTGGGTGCCGACGCGGGCGCGGGCCGCGAGCGTGCCGCGCAGGGCGAGTGCGACCGCCGCCGTGCCCGACGCCGGAAACGAGACCTCGTCGGGCCGCGCGCCGAGGCAGTCCGCGACGGCGGCCCGGGCGCCATCGAGCAGGAGGCGGGCCCGGCGCCCCTCTCGGTAGAGCCGCGCGGGGTCCGCCCAGCCGTCCGCGAGGGCGGCCGACAGTGCCTCGAGGGCGACGGGATGCAGGGGAGCGGCACTCGCCGCGTCGAGGTAGGTCATGACGCTGCAAACGGTAGCCCCTCATGCGGCCACCCGGGTGCGCTGAGTTAGGCTGTCGCCGCACACTCCCGCCCCGCCCGCCGAGGGCGGACGCTCCCCGGAAGGCGCTACGTGACCGTGACTGGCACCGGACCTGGCGTAGGGAGTCGCGGCCGCCTCGTTCGACCGGCGCTCGTTCGACCGGCGCTCGTTCGGCCGGCGCTCGTTCGGCCGGCGCTCGTCGCCGGCGCCGTCCTGGCGCTGAGTGGCTGTTCCGTGAAAGACGGCCCCGGGTTCGGCATTCCCAAGCCGGTGACCGAGCAGACGAAAGACGTCTACACGCTGTGGAACGCCAGTTGGATCGCGGCGCTCATCATCGGCGGCATGGTGTGGGCGCTCATCTTCTGGAGCTGCTGGCGCTACCGCCGGCGCACCGACGAGCTGCCGCGCCAGGTGCGGATGAACCTGCCCATCGAGATCCTCTACACGGTGCTCCCGGTCGTCGTCATCGGCGTGCTCTTCTACTACACGGCGCTGATCGAGAACCACGAGGACCAGATCTCGAAGAAGCCAGATGTCGTCATCGGTGTCGTCGGCTACCAGTGGAACTGGCAGTTCAACTACGTCAACGAAAACCTCTCGGTCACGGGGCGCCCCGGGGTGCTGCCGGAGCTCATCGTTCCCACCCACGAGAGTGTGCGTTTCGTCCTCAACTCGACGGACGTGCAGCACTCGTTCTGGGTGCCCTCGTTCCTGTTCAAGCGGGACGTCGTGCCGGGCCGCATCAACCAGTTCGAGATCACGATCACGCAGGAAGGTGAATACCGCGGGCGGTGTGCCGAGTTCTGCGGTGTCGATCATGACCGGATGCTGTTCACGGTGAAGGCCGTCTCACCTGAGGCTTACGCGACCTACATTGCCCAGCAGGAAGCGGCCCGTGGTGCGGTGACCGCGACGCCGACGCCATCGCTGTCCGGGAGTGACTCGTGACCGCCGTCATCCACACACCGTCGGCCGCGCCCTCGCCTGCCACGACCCCGCGGCGCAAGAAGCAGGGCGGGCTCGTGGTCCGCTGGCTGACGACGACCGACCACAAGCTGATCGGCTCGTCGTACCTGATCGCCGCTTTCGGGTTCTTCATGCTCGCCGGCGTGATGGCGCTGATCATGCGCACAGAGCTCGCCCGCCCGGGCCTGCAGGTCGTGACGAGCGACCAGTACGACCAGCTGTTCACCATGCACGGCACGCTGATGCTGCTGATGTTCGCGACGCCGGCGGCCTTCGGGTTCGCCAACTGGATCGTGCCGCTGCAGATCGGGTCGCCCGACATGGCGTTCCCGCGCCTCAACAACTTCTCACTGTGGCTGTTCATCCTGGGCGCGCTCATCGCGGTCAGCGGCTTCCTCACCTCCGGCGGTGCCGCCGCGTTCGGGTGGACGGCCTACGTGCCGCTGTCCAACGGCTCGAACTCGCCCGGCGTCGGCGCCGACCTGTGGATCCTCGGCCTGGTCATGAGCGGGCTCGGCACGATCCTCACCGCCGTGAACATCATCGCCACCATCATCTGTCTGCGCGCCCCCGGCATGACGATGTTCCGGATGCCGATCTTCACCTGGAACATGTTCTTCACGTCGATCCTGGCGCTCGTCGCGTTCCCGGTGCTGGCCGCGGCGCTGCTGGCGCTCGAGGCCGACCGCCGCCTCGGTTCCCATGTCTTCGACGTGATGAATCAGGGCGCGATCGTGTGGCAGCACCTGTTCTGGTTCTTCGGCCATCCCGAGGTCTACATCGTGGCGCTGCCGTTCTTCGGCATCATCACCGAAGTCATCCCGGTCTTCAGCCGCAAGCCGCTGTTCGGCTACAAGGGACTCGTGTTCGCGACCCTGTCGATCTCGGGCCTGTCGATCACGGTGTGGGCGCACCACATGTTTCCGACCGGCGCCGTCATGCTGCCGTTCTTCTCGTTCACCTCATTCCTCATCGCGGTGCCGACAGGCGTGAAGTTCTTCAACTGGATCGGCACGATGTGGCGCGGTCAGGTGAGCTTCGAGTCGCCGATGCTGTGGGCCGTCGGCTTCCTCGTCACCTTCCTGTTCGGCGGGTTGACCGGTGTCATCCTCGCGTCCCCGCCGCTCGACTTTCACGTGACCGACTCCTACTTCGTCGTCGCCCACTTCCACTACGTGCTCTTCGGCACCGTCGTGTTCGCGTTCTTCGCCGGCATCTATTACTGGTGGCCGAAGTTCACGGGCAAGATGCTCGACGAGCGGCTCGCCAAGCTCCACTTCTGGCTCTTGTTCGTCGGCTTTCACACGACGTTCCTCGTGCAGCACCTCCTCGGCGCGATGGGCATGCCGCGGCGCATCCCGGACTACCTGCCGTCCGACGGCTTCACGACGCTCAACATGGTTTCCACCGTGGGTTCCTACATCCTGGCCATCTCCACGTTCGTGTTCGGCTGGAACGTGTGGAAGTCGTGGCGCAACAAGCTCCCGCGTGCTGTCGGTGACGACCCGTGGGGCTACGGCGGCAGCCTCGAGTGGGCGACGACGTGCCCGCCCCCGCGGCACAACTTCCTGTCCCTCCCGCGCATCCGTTCCGAGCGACCGGCGTTCGACCTGCACCACCCCGAACTCGCCAACGATCCGGCGATGCACTCGACGGCCCAGGTCGGCACCGGGGGGGCGCCATGAAAGTCGAAGCGCGACTGTTCAGTGGGCTCGGAGCATTCCTGCTGGTCAGCGGCCTCATTTACCTGGTCATCTCCGGTGAGGTCACCGGCGCGACGCTATTGCTCGTGTGTTCGGGGCTGGGTGGCATCGTCGGTTACTACCTCTGGTTCACCGCGCGACGCCTCGACGACCTGCGTCCCGAGGACCGACTCGACGCGGAGATCGAGGACGGCGCCGGCGATCTCGGCTTCTTCCCGCCACACAGCTGGTGGCCCGTGACCCTCGCCACCGGCACCGGCCTCGTTGTGCTCGGTGTCATCTTCGGGGTGTGGCTGCTGCTCGCCGGCGTCGCCGTCACGCTCTGGGCCGTCAGCGGGTTCGTGCTGGAGTATTACAGCGGCCTGCCCGACGAGGCCATCCCGCCGCACTGACGTGGGCGCCATCCGCCAGAGGCTTGGCTGTCCGGCGCGGCGCGCCCGCTGGGCGGCAGCGTCGTTAGCCACCATCCCGGCCGGCATCCCGGCCGCCAATGTCGGCCGGCATCTCGGCCGCCAATGTCGACCGCCAATCTTGGCCGGCATCTCGCCCCACCAGGGTCGGCCGCCAATCTCGGCCGGCATCTCGCCCCGCCAGGGTCACGCAGGTGGTGGTAGAAGCTCCGTGCGGTAGTCGGGGGCGAGCGCCTGGAGCTTGTCAGTGAACGCCTTTTTTTGTGCCGCATCCTGTGGCGGCGGTGCTTGTGTCCGAGTGCCCACCGGGACGGCCACGGCTTCGAAGAACTTCTCCTGGCCGGACGGTGCACACACGCACAACAGCCGCGACGGGGCGTCCGAGCTGTTGCGGAAACTGTGGGGGGCGTTGGCAGGAATGTTGACCGTTTCCCCGACATGCAGCGTCATCGTCTCCCCGCGGAAGGTCGCTTCCACTGACCCGTCGAGGACCGTGAACATCTCCTCGAAGTCGTGCCGGTGCGGCGGCGGCCCGCCACCGGGCGGCACGTGCATGTCGATGAGCGTGTATTTTCCGTCGGTCTCGTCACCGCTGACGAGAACGGTGTACGTGTCCCCGACCATGCCGAGGTGCGGAATGTTCGCGTCGTCGGGGCGGGCCACCGTCAGAGAGCGGGCTGGATCGTCGGGCGGGATGGGCGCGGGATTGTCCGACATCGTCTTCTCCAAGTCGTGGGTCGTGGGTCGTGGGTCGTGGTCGCGGCCTGTCTGCTCGCCCGCCGGTGTGCGCGCCCGCCGGTGTGCGCGCCCGCCGGTGTGCGCGCCCGCCGGCCCGTCAGGTCGTGGCGTCTTTTCTGGCTGCCAACCAAGCGGACAGAGTCTGCACGTCAGGTGCAAGGGCCTTGGTCCCGGCGAAGTCGGCCTGGTAGGAGGGAGGCTTGCCCATCCAGGTGAACATTGCCTGGCGGTCCGCGTCACCGGCCAGGGCCGCCAACGGGAGTGGATCGAAGCGGGCGGGCAGGCCGGCGCTCTCCCCGAAGACGGCGGCGATCTGCTCCCCGGTCAACTCGTCGCCGGCGATCTCGATGGCTCCGCCCGGGATGCCGGCGGGGGCAAGCAGAGCCGCAGCCGACACCGCACCGATGTCGTCGACGGCGATCATCTGCAGCGGCGCGTCGGCCGGCAGTGGCAGGCGAACGACGAGGGTGCCGTCCTTCAGCTGCGGCTCGGACCGAGCGAAGTTTTCCATGAAGAACGTCGGGCGCACGAACACCACCGGAATTCCCAGGGAGCTCAGGTGCTCTTCCACCCGACGTTTGCTCTCGAAGTGGGGAATGCCGGTGTGACGCTCGGCACCCCCCACCGAACTGTAGACAACGATCGGCACCTCTGAGTCGCGAGCCGCATCGGCCATTTTTCTGCCGTGTTCGACCTCGCCCGCCACGCCGGTCGGGCCGGCGAAGGTCGTCATCATGAACAGCCCGTCCACACCGGTGAAGGCCGACCGCAGGCTGTCGGCATCGTCGATGTCCGCACGGACCAGCTGCGCGCCGGCGTCCGCGAGCGCCTGTGCGGGCTCGGTGCCCGGGTCGCGTACCACCGCGCGGACGCCGGCGCCCGCCTCGAGCAGCGCTCGGGCCGCAGCGCCCCCCTGCCGTCCGGTGGCCCCCACCACCGCGAAAAGTCTGATGGGCTTGGCCGTGTTGTCACCACTGTCGGTCATCTCTTGTCCTCACTCGTGGGCGGCGGGGCACCCGGCCCGGCAAACCGCGTGAGTCCGCGTTGCCCGGCGGATCGTCACCCAAACCGTTTCCGGCCGGCGCCGAGCTAGACACCGCGGCGCCCCCGCGGGCCGGTCATCGCAGGACCGGTTAGATTCAGCCGCATGCGGCGCATCGAGGATTACGCGGTCATCGGCGACACACAAACTGCGGCGCTCGTCGGGCGGGACGGGTCGATCGACTGGCTCTGCTTCCCGCGGTTCGACTCGCCCGCGTGCTTCGCGGCCCTGCTCGGCGACCGCGACAACGGCCGCTGGCTGCTCGCGCCGAAATCGCCGGTCACGTCGGTGACCCGTCGCTACCGGCCGGGCACCCTCGTGCTCGAGACCGAGTTCACCACGGCCGAGGGTGTGGTGCGCCTCATCGACTGCATGCCGCTCAACGACCATGCGACCGACATCATCCGCATCGTCGAAGGCGTGTCCGGCCGGGTGACGATGACGACGGAGCTGACCGTCCGTTTCGAGTACGGTTCCCGCATCCCGTGGGTCACCAGCCGGGACGGGAATTGGCAGGCCATCGCCGGCCCCGACCTCGTGTCGCTACGTTCGCCGGTCACCGTGCGGGGGGAAGGGCTGCACAGCGTCGCCGACTTCGTGGTCGGCGCCGGCGAGCGCGTCCCGTTCGTCCTCACGTGGCGGTTTTCCCATCTGACGGACGGGCCGGCCGTCGATGCCGAACGGGAGTTGGCCCGCACCACACAGTGGTGGGAGGATTGGGCGGGCCGCAGCAACTACCAGGGCGACTACGCCGAAGCGGTCAAGCGCTCGCTGGTCACGTTGAAGGCGCTGACGTTCGCCCCGACCGGCGGCATGGTCGCGGCCGCGACGACGTCACTTCCGGAGTGCATCGGCGGCGGGCGCAACTGGGACTACCGCTACTGCTGGCTGCGCGACGCGACCTTCACGTTGCTGGCGTTGATGAACGCCGGTTACGTCGAGGAAGCGAAGGCGTGGCGCGAGTGGCTGCTGCGGGCGATCGCCGGCGGCCCGGAAAGCCTCCAGATCATGTACGGCCTCGGCGGTGAACGCCGGCTGACGGAATACGAGGCACCGTGGCTCAGTGGTTTCGAAGGCAGCACGCCGGTGCGCATCGGCAACGCCGCGGCCGAGCAGTTCCAGCTCGACGTCTACGGCGAGGTGATCGATACGCTCGCGGTGGCCCGGCGTCACGGCATGGGCGCCGAGGACGGCGCGTGGTCGGTCCAGCTGCAGCTGCTCGAATTTCTCGAGGGCAACTGGAAACGCCCCGACGAAGGCCTCTGGGAGGTGCGGGGCCCCCGCCAGCAATTCACCCATTCGAAGGTCATGGCGTGGGTGGCGGCCGACCGCGCCGCCAAGGCCGTGCCGGAAGGCTTCCCGGGGCCGGTGTCGCGGTGGGCCGCCCTGCGGGAGGAGATCCATCATGACGTGTGCTCCAACGCGTGGGACGACGAGCGGCAGACGTTCGTGCAGTCGTACGGTTCCCGGCAACTCGACGCCGCGACGCTGCTGATCCCCAGCGTCGGCTTTCTTCCGCCCGACGACCCTCGCGTCGCGTGCACGGTCGCCGCGTGCGAGAAGGAGCTGCTGGTCGATGGGTTGATGCAGCGGTATTCGACCGAGGGCGGCGCGGCGGTGGACGGCCTCGAGGGCGGCGAGGGAGCCTTCCTCGCCTGCAGCTTCTGGCTGGCCGACAGCTATCAGCTGATCGGGCGGCGCGATGATGCCGTTGCTCTCTTCGAGCGGTTGCTGTCGCTGCGCAATGACGTCGGGCTCCTCGCGGAGGAATACGACCCCGTCGCGAAGCGGCAACTCGGCAACGTGCCCCAGGCTTACAGTCACGTCTCGATCGTCAACACCGCCGTCTTCCTCGGCCGGAATTCGGCCAGCCCCGTGCGCACAGAAACCATCTGAGGAGCTGTCGATGAAAGCGCTCACCGTCCGCCCGACGCACGCCGAGACAGCCGCGGTCATCGACATCGACGACGCCACGGCTGCCGAGGGCGAGGTCCTGTGCGCAACGAGATTCGTCGGCATCTGCGGCACCGACATCGAGATCGTCGCGGGGGAATACGGGGCGGCTCCGCAGGGGCACGAGCGGCTCGTGCTCGGCCACGAGTCGCTCGGTGTCGTCCGCGAGGCGCCCGACGGGTCCGGCTTCACCCCCGGGGACTTCGTGGTGCCGATGGTGCGTTGGCCCGACCCGGTGCCGTGTGAGCCGTGCGCGGCGGGGGAGTGGGACATGTGCCGCAACGGCCAGTTCACGGAGCACGGCATCTCCGGTCGGGACGGCTTCGCCCGGGAGCTCTACGCCGTGCCCGCCGCCCGGCTGGTGCCCGTCCCGGCAGAGCTCGGCGACCGGGGGGTGCTCGTCGAGCCGACGTCCGTCGTGGCGAAGGCGTGGGAGCAGATGCAGCGCATCGCCACGCGCGGAGCATGGACGCCCCGCACTGTTCTCGTGACCGGAGCCGGTCCGATCGGCTTGCTGGCGGCCCTGATCGGTGTGCAGCGCGGCTACGAGGTGCACGTGCTCGACCGCGTCGTCGACGGCCCGAAGCCCCAGCTCGTCGGCGACCTCGGTGCGACCTACCACTCGACGTCGGTGGCGGACCTCGGCTTCTCCCCGGACCTCGTCATCGAGTGCACCGGTGTGGCAGCCGTCGTCGTCGAGGTGCTCTCGCGCAGCGGCCGTGACGGCATCACCTGTCTGACCGGCGTGTCCAGCACCGGCAAGTCGGAGCCGGTCGACATCGGTGCTCTCAACCGTGGCCTCGTTCTCGAGAACGATGTCATCTTCGGCTCCGTCAACGCCAACGGCCGCCATTACGAGATCGCCGTCGAGGCATTGGTCAAGGCGGACCCCGCGTGGCTCGACCGGCTGATCTCCCGCCGCGTGCCGCTCGCCGACTTCCAGTCCGCGTTGCACCGTCAGGACGACGACGTGAAAGTCGTGCTGGCGCTCATGGACAGCTGACCGGCCGAGCCGATCCGCGCACCCGACACGCTCCCGCCGTGGCGACCGTCGCCCGGCGCACGGGTGCGGCACAATGAGCCCATCGGAGGAGGGGGCACGGCACACATGACACAGCGACGGTCCATGGCGGTGCGGTTGACGATCACCGCGATGCTCGCGGCCAGCCTCACCGCGTGCTCGTCCGATGACCCTGACCCGGATCCCGACAACGTCGCGATCTGCGTCGACCCCAACACGCAGGAACGGGTCGACGACTCGCAGTGCGGCGAGGACTACGACCACCACATCTACAGCGGGGGTGGTGGGCTCAGCAGCGGCTTCTTCTGGTATTTCGTCGGCCGTGGCAGCGTGTTCCCGCCCATCGGTTCGCGGTATGTCGGCTCCGTCGGTTCGTTCGCGCGCCCGGCCGGCGTCGGAAGCACCGTCCGCGGCGGCACGACGGGCGGCACGGTCTCGCGCGGGGGCTTCGGCGGCTCGGCGCACGGCGGCTCCTCCTGATGTTCCGGCACCTGTCGGAACCCAGGAAGGGATGGCGCCACACCGTCAAGGAGCAGGGCCTGGTGTGGGCCGAGACGCGCCGCCCCGACGGCTCGTCGGTCCCCTACTGGGACGAGTCCGCGATGTACGAGTTCTCCGAGGCTGAGGTCGAGGAGCTCGAGAAGGCCACCGAGACACTGCACGACATGTGCCACTCGGCGCTGCGCCGCGTGTTCTCCGAGGGGCCGGCGGTGCTGCGGCGGTTTGCGCTGCCGGAGCGCGCGTTCGACTACCTGAAGTCGTCGTACGAAGCGCGGGAACCGTCGCTCTACGGACGCTTCGATCTCGCGTACGACGGTCTGACACCACCCAAGTTGCTCGAGTTCAACGGCGACACCCCTACGGGCCTGTTGGAGAGCTCCGTCATCCAGTGGTACTGGCTCGAGGACGTGATGCCGTCGACCGACCAGTGGAACTCGGTGCACGAGCGCCTCGTCGCGACCTGGAAGAAGATCGGCCGCCCGCGGGTGCATTTCGCCCACCTCGGTGAGGAGTCGACGGGCGAGGAGTGGATGACGGTCGCCTACCTGCGCGACACGGCCAACGAGGCCGGCCTGCAGACCGCGGGCATCGAGGTGGAGCAGATCGGCTGGGACAGCGCGCGCCGCATCTTCGTCGGGCTCGACAACGAGCCGATCTACACCTGTTTCAAGCTCTACCCGTGGGAAGCGATGCTCGCCGAACCGTTCGGGCAGCGGATCCTCGACGAACCCGCGGCCTGCCGGTGGATCGAGCCCGCATGGAAGGCTGTTCTCAGCAACAAGGCCCTGCTGGTTTTGCTCTGGGAGCTGTTTCCCGATCACCCCAACCTGTTGCCGGCCTACGCCGAGCCGGGGCGGCTCACGTCGTACGTCCGCAAGCCGTTGCACGGCCGCGAAGGCGCCGGCATCTCCATCGTGTCGGACGCTGTCACGGTGACGGCGCCCGATCTGTCGTACGACAGCGAAGGGAGCATCTACCAGCAGTACGTCGACCTGCCGCGCTTCGACGGCACGTACGTCGTCGTGGGCAGCTGGGTGATCGACGGCGAGCCGGCCGGCTGCCTCGTCCGGGAGTCCGACGGGCCGGTCACCGACGGGTTCTCGCGTGTCGTGCCGCACATCATCTCGACCCCGCGTCCCGACGACGAGACTCGGCAAGCCTGGCTCACCGAGCCGTGACCGAAGTGGAGCAGGAATGCTGAGCAACCTGGGATACGCGGTGGCCTACACCGCTGTCGGCCTCGTCATCCTCGCCATCGGCTACTACGTTCTCGACCTGCTGACCCCGGGCCGGCTCAGCACGGTCATCTGGGAGCAACGTTCGATGAGCGCCTCGGTCGTGGCGTCGCTCGGCCTCGTCGGTCTCGGCGCGATCGTGTTCACGTCGATCTGGACCAACGCCGACTCGGGTTTCGGCTCGAACCTCGGCTGGACGGTGGCGTTCGGGATTCTCGGCGTTCTCATGCAGGCGGTCGCCTTCTTCCTACTGGACCTGGCGACGCCCGGCAAGATGGGCGACGTTGTCTGCGAGCCGGGCTTCCACCCCGCGGCACTGCTCATCGGGGCGACGCAGATCGCGGTCGCGCTGATCGTCGTCGCGTCCATCGCATGAGGTCGCGGATCGCCTGGGTTCTGGAGCGCCCGCACCGGCTGCTGGCCGTCATGGTCGCGGACATCCTCGTCTGCGGGTGGATCTTCTCGATCCTGGAGCATCACGGCCCGATCGAAGGTCCGTGGTGGGCGATCGTCACAGGGTCGACGACGGGCTACGGCGACCTCTACCCGCAGACCACCGCCGGCCGCGGTGTCGCCGCGTTCCTCATGTGCACGATGGTCATCATGCTGGCGTCGTTCACCGCGCAGATGGCCGCGCGGCTGATCCCCGACCCCCATCTTTTCAGCGACCAGGAACAGCGCCGCCTGTTTGCCACGCTCGACGCGATCACCGAGGCCAACCGCGCCCTCATTAGTCAGAACACCGAGCTCGCGGCGACGGTCACGACGCTGGCCGAGCGCCTCGACGCCCGCTCCTGAGGCCGCAACCGGCAGGCCGGCGTCAGCGCGGGAGCAGCAGCCGGGCCAGTTCCGCGGGCGTCGCCGCCACGGCCAGCGCGCCGGCGTCCCGCAGCTCGCGGGCGCTGCCGTAGCCCCAGAGCACGCCGATGCAGGGCAGCCCGTGTTCGGCGGCGCCGACCACATCGTGGCTGCGGTCGCCGACCATGACCGTCGTGATGGGATCCGCGCCGATAGTGCGCATCGTGTGCTGGATCACGTCCGCCTTGGTCGACCGCACGCGATCGAGCGACGACCCGCCGACGAACTCGAACGACATCGCCATGCCGAAGTGCTCGATGATCCGCTCGGCGTACACGTCGGCCTTCGACGTGGCGACCGCGCACCGGACGCCCGCGTGCGCCAGTTGCCGCAGGAGCTCGAGGATCCCGTCGTACAAGACGTTCTCGTAGAGGCCCCGCTCACTGAAGTATTGGCGATAGAGCACGAGCGTCTCCTCGGCCTGTGCGGTGGTCATGCCGAGGACCCGCATGTACCCCTCGGTGATCGGCGGGCCGATCAGGCGGGCCACCGTCGCGCGGTCGACGGGCGGCCGGCCGAGGCGTTCGAGGGCATAGGCGAGGGAGTTGGCGATGCCGTCGAGGGGGTCCGTCAGTGTGCCGTCGAGGTCGAAGAGCACGGTCGCGTACGGCGGGGAGCCGGCCGCGGCGTGCGGCGGGGGGCCGGCCGGGATCGTGCCGTGCCACCTGTCGTGGTGCGGCAGCCCCGGTCACCGCTGACGCGTGAGCGTCACGGGCGGCTCGGGCATGTCTTCACTGTCGCGCTCGCCGCGCTCGCGGATGCGCTCGGCGAGGCCGCGCCGCTGCCGCACGCGAGGCAGCGGCGCGGGAGCGACCGCTTCCCCGTCGGTGAGCACGGCGACGTCTTCGGTGTCGTTGGCGGGCTCGATGATGAGCTGGCGCTTGTCCGGGAGCGGCGCGTGCACCTCGATCACCTCGCCGTGCGGCAGTCGCAGCACCCGTCCGGTCTCCACACCGTGGTGCACCAGATCCTGGTCGGCGCGCTGCAGTGCCAGGCACCAGCGGCGCGTCACCCAGAAGCCGATGATCGGGCCGAAGATGATCAGGAACCGGAAGGCCCACGTCGTGGCGAAGAGCGAGATGCCGAAGGTCTTGGCGATGATGTCGTTGCCGCCGGCGAAGAGCGCCACCGCGAAGAAGACGATGCCCGCCACGCCCGCGCCCGTCCGGACGGGACGGTTGCGCGGCCGGTCCAGCAGGTGGTGCTCGACCCTGCCTTCACCGGTGAGCTTCTGTTCGATGAACGGCCACACTGCGATGGGCGTGAAGAACGCTCCCGGGATGATGACGGCCGGCACGAGCACGTTCCAGGGGATGGTCTGACCGAGGAAGCGCGTCTCGGTGCCGGGCATGAGCCGGAGCATGCCGTCCATCCAGCCCAGATACCAGTCGGGCTGGGTGCCGGCACTGACGATCGTCGGGTCGTACGGGCCCCAGAGCCAGACCGGGTTGATCTGGAAGAGGGCCGACATGATGACGATGACGCCGAACACCAGGAAGAACAAGCCTGCCGACTTGGCCATGAACGTCGGGTAGAAACGACCACCGACGACGTTGTGCTCCGTGCGCCCCTGGCCGGGGAACTGGGTGTGCTTCTGCCGCCACAGGATCGCCAGGTGGATGGAGACGGACCCGAGCAGGATGAGCGGAAACAGCAGGATGTGGATCGAGTAGATGCGCCCGAGGAACTGGGTGCCGGGGAAGTCACCGCCCCAGAGCAGCCACGCCGCCCAGGACCCGACGATCGGGATCGACTCGGTGATCGAGTAGCCGACGCGGATGCCGGTGCCGGAGAGCAGGTCGTCGGGGAGGGAGTAACCGAGGAAGCCTTCGAGGATCGACAGGATCATCATCGTGAAGCCGATGATCCAGTTGAGTTCGCGCGGGCGGCGGAACGCTCCCGTGAAGAACACGCGCAACAGGTGGACCATCAGGCTGCCGATGAAGACCAGCGCCGCCCAGTGGTGCACCTGGCGCATCAACAGGCCGCCGCGGACGTCGAAGCTGATGTGCAGCGTCGAGTTGTAGGCGGCGCTCATCCGAACGCCCTTGAGCGGGATGTAGCTGCCGTTGTAGACGACCTCGATCGGCGAGGAGTCGAAGAAGAGCGTCAGGTAGACACCGGTGAGCAGCAGGATGACGAAGGAGTAGAGCGCAATCTCCCCGATGAGGAAGGACCAATGGTCCGGGAAGACCTTGTTGAGCTGCTTGCGGAGCCACTTGTGGCCACCGGTGCGGTCCAGGACATAGCGGGCACCGTCGGCGCTCGCCCGGACAGCGACACTGGCGGGGGCGGCGGGACGGCTCATGTGCGCTCCCAGTAGGACGGACCGACCGGCTCGGCGAAGTCGCTCACTGCTTCCAATTCGCCCGCCGGGTTGTATCGGATGTGCAGCTGCGGCAACGGGCGGCCGGCGGGACCGAAGAGGACGCGCGCACCGTCGACGACATCGAACGTCGACTGGTGGCAGGGGCACAGCAGCTTGTTGGTCTCCTGCTCGTACAACGCCACCGGACAGCCGACGTGCGTGCAGATCTTCGAGTAGGCGATGAAGCCGTCGGGCGTCCAGTCCTCGCGGCCCGGCATGGGCTTGTTGGCGGCTGGGTCGGGCAGTCGGATGAGAATGACAGCCGAGTCCGACATCATGGCGAGGTAGTCCTCGTCGCCCTCCTTTATGCCGATGTCATCGAACTGCGGGATGATGCTCATGATGCCGCCGGGCGCGAGCGAGTCGCGCGTGACCGTCCGCAGGGTCTGCTTGTCCATGAGGCGCACACCTTCGCGCCAGTGGGTGGTGCTGAAGGCTTCGTAGGGCGTGCCCGATGCGGTCCCGAGGTCGCGGAGCAGCACGACGGCCGGCACGGCCAGCATGCCGCTGGCGCCGATCAGGCCACCGAGGAGCACCTTGCGGCGCGGGACGCCGGTCTCCTCGCTGTTGGCCACGAAC
Organism: uncultured bacterium; assembly: GCA_964236265.1. Lineage (GTDB taxonomy): Bacteria > Actinomycetota > Actinomycetes > JAVEEB01 > JAVEEB01 > JAVEEB01. The sequence goes on along the minus strand of CAXSDE010000007.1, from coordinate 4,705 downwards.
GTCGCGTCGAGCTCGTCCCACTCCTGCTCAGTGCCGGCGTACGTGTGGCGTTCCTCGACGACCTTCTCGTGCGGCATCAGCATCTTGTGCCAGAGGACGCCCGCCACGCCGATCGCCACCAGCGCGGCGCCGAGGGTGCCCCCGAGCCACGCGTTGTAGACCCCGTTCGGCGTCTGCGGGTCGACGACGACGAAAGCGACGACGAAGCCGATCGCGGCGAGCATCGCGAGGGTGAACCAGGCCATCACGAAGCGCTCACCGCGCTTGCGCTCCGCAGCGGTCAGCGGTGCGCTGCTGCTCCCGTCGTGCTCGTCGCCGTCGCTTCGGGGGTCGACGGCCACGCCGCCGCCGGCCAGGGGTCCGGAGGAGTGAATGGCGTCGTCGCTCATATCCGGCTCCCGATCCACACGCAGGCCAGCAGCAGCCCACCGACGCCGATCACCCAGCCGATGGCGCCCTCCGGCACTGGGCCGAGGCGGCCGATCGGGTTGCCGCCCTTGTCGAAGTTGCTCCGGATCGACGTCACGTACGCGATGACGTCCGCCTTGTCCTTCTGGTTCATCTGCTCGAGGAAGCTCGGCATGTTGCCCGGCGCCGTCGACAATGCTTCCCAGATCTGCCTGTCGGTCGCCAGGCGCAACTCGGGTGCGGCCTGGCCGCCGGTGAGTGCGCCGCCCTGGCCGACCACGTTGTGGCACTGGGCGCAGTTTTCCGAGAAGATCCGGCCGCCGCGGGCGACGGAGGAGTTGGACGTGTCGAGGTCGGCGTCCGTGGGCTCGGCGGGGCCGTTGCCGAGGCTGCCGACGTACGCGGCGAGGGCCTGGATCTCGTCGTTCGAGAAACGCGGCGTGCGGCGCTTGGCCTGCATCCCGATGCCCGCCAGGGGCATGCGGCCGGTCCCGACCTGGAAGTCGACGGCCGCGGCCCCCTCGTTGCGGA
>CAXSDE010000007.1:0-3756 GCA_964236265.1 uncultured bacterium | reverse complement strand
GGATCGGCACGTCCCCCACGGCGACCGGACCGGCCCGGAACCGCTTGAGCAGGCCATCGCCCGAGATGGCGATGTCCCTCGGCCCGAGCGTGCCCCGGGCCTCGCCGCTGCCCTGGGCGTTGAGGCCGTGGCAGCTGGAGCAGTTGAGCGTGAAGAGGTCCTTGCCGCGGGCGATCTGGTCGGCGGAGGCGGTGGTGGACTCCTGCGCGTAGCCGGACGGGGCGAGGGCGGAGTAGACCCCGCCGAGGATGACGAGGGCCAGGGCGAGCACGAGGTACGACGAGAGACGCCGGCGGCGTTGCGGCGACAGGAACGGGGTCGTCACGAGTGGCTCACTTCAGCAGGTAGATGGTCGCGAAAAGGCCGACCCAGACGATGTCGACGAAGTGCCAGTAATAGGACACCACGATCGAATAGGTCGCCTGATCCGGAGTGAATCGGCCGTAGCTCGTGCGGGCCAGCACGAACAGGAACGCGAAGAGGCCGCCGGTGACGTGCAGACCGTGGAACCCGGTCGTGAGGTAGTAGACAGAGCCGTAGGGGTGGCTGTTGATCGCGAACGTGTTCTCCACGAAGTATTCGAACGACTGCCCGGCGATGAAGATGGCGCCCATGAAGAATGACAGCAGGAACCATTTCCGCAGGGCGAGGACGTCGCCGCGCTCGGCCGCGAACACCCCGAACTGACACGTCACCGACGACAGGATGAGGATCACCGTGAACGTGCCGGCGAACCACACGTTGAGGTGCACCGGGTGGGTCGTGCCCGTCGTCGGTGGCCAGTTGGTGTCGCCCTGCACAGCCTTCGTCGTGAAATACATCGCAAACAGGGCAGCGAAGAACATCAACTCGCTGGAGAGCCACACGATCGTGCCGACGCTGACCATGTTCGGCCGTGAGATCCCGCCGTGGGCAGGGATCTTCGTAGCCGCGCTCGCCGAAGTCACCGGCCCATTATGTGCCGAGCCCGCCGGGCGAGGGGAACGGGGTCCTTCGCCGCGCCGCCGGGAGTCTGTCGCCGTACGCTGATGTGGTGATCCTGCCCACCTACGCCGGGCTGCCGCCGCTCACGGTGAGCGGCATCTTCACGACGTGGCAGGAGGCGTTGCTGCCCCTGCTCGCCGTGACCGTCCCGTTGATTGCCTACGTGTACGGCGTCGGCCGTCTGCGCGCGCGCGGCGTCGCCTGGCCGGCGGGCCGTCTCGTCGCGTTCATCCTGGGATCGGCGTCGCTCGCGATCGCGACGATGTCGTCGCTGGCCGTCTACGACACCACGCTGTTTTCGATGCACGCCGTGCAGCACATGTTCCTGGTGTTCCTGGCGCCGATCTTCTACGCTCTCGGCGCGCCGACCACGCTCGCGCTGCGGACGCTGCCCGTCCGCTGGCGGCGCCGCCTGCTCCGGCTGCTCCACAGCCGCTACGTCAGGGTCGTCTCGCACCCGGTCTTCTCGTGGCCGATCTTCATCGCGACGCCGTTCGCTCTATACCTCTCGCCGCTCTACGAGCTGAGCCTGCGCAACCCCCTCGTGCACGACCTCATCCACCTGCACCTGCTCGTCATCGGCTGCCTGCTGTTCTGGCCGCTGGTGAGCCTCGACCCGGTGCCCGGCCGGATGCCGCACGCCTTCCGTCTGATCATCGCGCTGCTGATCCTGCCCGCCCACGTCATCCTCGGACTGACGATCATGAACGAGTCGACCCCCATCGCCCAGTCCTACTTCGTGTCCCACGGCCGGACGGTGGACCAGATGCTCACCGACCAGACCATGGCCGGCGGCATCATGTGGGGCACCGGCGACGTGATCGGGCTGATCTTCCTGCTCGCGATCGGGGTGCAGTGGATGCGGGCGGAGGAGCGCCGGGCCGTGTCCGAGGACAGGCGCCTCGACCGCATCGACGCCGTCAATGCCCGCGCGGCCGAGGATGCTGCGGGCACCCTCCGATAGCATCGCAGGCGGCACAGCCCCCCGCGGAGGAAGACGGCAGGAAATGTCGACGTACACAGTGGTGGTCTTCTCCGAAGACGATGCCGTCCGCGAGCAGGTGCTCTTCGCGCTCGGCCGCTTCCCGGCGAAGGACGTCGAACTGATCTACCTCGAGGCCTCCACGGGCGCCGACGCGGTGTCTCTCATCGAGGACCACTACGTCGACCTCGCGATCCTCGACGGCGAGGCGCAACCCACGGGCGGTGCCGGGCTCGCGCGGCAGCTGAAGTACGAGCTCGCCGACTGCCCCGCGGTGATCGTCCTGATCCGCCGCGCCGTCGACGAGTGGATCGCCCGCTGGTCGCTGGCGGAAGGCACGCTGCTGCTGCCGCTCGACCCGCTCACGACCGGTCAGACGGTCGTCGCTCTCCTGCGGGCCGGCACGCACGATGAGGTCGACGAGCCCGCGCCGCATCGATGACGATGCAGCGATGACTGCGTCGACGACGGTCACCTCGACGTGGCCCACCCTCATCTCCGCCCTCCTGCGCGGTGAGGCACTGAGCTCCGACGAGACGGCCTGGGCCATGGGCGAGCTGATGAGCGGCGAGGCGACGGGCGCCCAGTTTGCGGGGTTCGCGATCGCGTTGCGTGCCAAGGGCGAGACGGCGGACGAGGTCGCCGGCCTGGTGCGGGTGATGTTGGCCAACGCGGCGCCGTTGACGGTGACCGGCCCGACGGTCGACACGTGCGGCACGGGCGGCGACCGGTCCAACACGGTCAACATCTCGACGATGGCGGCCCTCGTCGTGGCAGGTGCCGGCCGGGTCGTGGCCAAGCACGGCAACCGGGCGGCGTCATCGGCGGCCGGCTCGGCGGACGTGCTCGAAGCGCTCGGGATCGTGGTGGACCTTCCGCCGGCGGCGGTCGGCTCGTGCATCGAGACGGCCGGGATCGGCTTCTGCTTCGCGCCGGTCTTCCACTCCGCCATGCGCCACGTCGGCCCGTCGCGGGCCCAGCTCGGCGTGCCCACGGTGTTCAACTTCCTCGGGCCGCTGACCAACCCGGCGCGACCGGCCGCGCAGGCGGTCGGCTGCCCAGATGCCCGGATGGCGGCCGTGATGGCGGCGGTGCTCGCGGCGCGCGGCACGAATGCCCTCGTCGTCCGCGGCGACGACGGGCTGGACGAGTTGTCGACATCGACGACATCACGCGTGTGGGAAGTGCGGGACGGCGAGATCCGTGCGGACACGGTCGACCCCGCGGCCCTCGGGATCGTCCTGTCGCCGCGGGAGGCGCTGCGCGGCGGCGACGCGGCGGTCAACGCGGACGTGGCCCGCCGGCTCGTGGACGGCGAACGGGGGCCGGTACGCGACGCGGTGCTGCTCAATGCGGCGGCCGCACTCGTCGCCTCGTCCGCGGGCGGCGGCGGCGGCGGGCGACCGCTGGCCGCGCGGCTTTCGGCAGGGCTCGAGGAGGCGGCGGCGGCGCTCGACGGCGGGTCGGCCGCCGCGGTGCTCGAGCGCTGGACGGCGGTCAGTCAGTCGCTGAGGCCGTCGGCCTGACGCCCCCGTCCCCCGCGGCCGCGGAGCGTTGACCGGCCCCTGGCGAGGCTCACGCTCCATGGCTCGGCCGGCCGCGCCGACGTGGGAGCGTTGACCAGCCCCTGGGGAGGCTCACGCTCCATGGCTCGGCCGGCCGCGCCGACGTGGGAGCGTTGACCAGCCCCTGGGGAGGCTCACGCTCCATGGCTCGGCCGGCCGCGCCGACGTAGGAGCGTTGACCGGCCCCTGGGGAGGCTGGCGCTCCACGGCTCAGCTGGCCGAGCC
>CAXSDE010000006.1:0-85452 GCA_964236265.1 uncultured bacterium | reverse complement strand
GGAATCGCGGCTCGACGTACATCCGCTTGAGCTCCGCCGTGCCGTCGCCGAAGTCCCGGACACCGCCACATCCCGCGGCGACGCCGTCGACGTACGCGACGACGAACAGACCCTCCTCGTGAGCGAAGGCCCAGTGGTGGTCCGCCGGGTTGGGATAGACCGACAACGCATGCGCGTTGAGCGCGGCGATGAGCGGGCGGGCGTCGTCGTCGTCGAGCGATGACGGGACGAAGGTGCTAGCCAAGCCGTTTCCCTCCATGGGGACACCGGGCAACGTGCAGGATCCTTACGGCTAGAGGCGACCGGATCCTGCCCGCAGCACCGGGATTGGGCGCCGACCTACTTGGCGATCCAGGCAAACATCGGCCGGAGCTTGGCGCCGGTGACCTCGATCGGATGCGCCTCGCCCTCGGCACGCCACTTCGTGAACAGCGGCCGGCCGTTGTCGTCGTCCTCGATCAGCTTGTTGACGAAGGTGCCGTCCTGGATCTCGGCGAGCACCTTACGCATCTCGGCCTTGGTGGCATCCGTGATGATGCGCGGGCCGGTGACGTAGTCACCGAACTCGGCGGTGTCCGAGATTGACCAGCGCATCTTCGAGATGCCGCCCTCATACATGAGGTCGACGATGAGCTTGAGCTCGTGGAGACACTCGAAGTAGGCGATCTCGGGCTGATAGCCGGCCTCGATCAGAGTCTCGAAGCCGGCCTGGACGAGCGCCGAGGCGCCGCCGCACAACACGGCCTGCTCGCCGAAGAGATCGGTCTCCGTCTCCTCGGTGAACGTGGTCTTGATGACGCCGGCGCGCGTGCCGCCGATGCCCTTCGCCCAGGACAGGGCGAGCGCCAGCGCGTTGCCGGTGGCGTCCTGCTCGACGGCGACGAGGCACGGCACGCCGCGACCCTCCTCGAACTGGCGCCGTACGAGGTGGCCCGGGCCTTTGGGGGCGACCATCGCGACATCGACGCCGGCCGGGGGCTTGATGAGACCGAAGCGGATGTTGAGCCCGTGACCGAAGAAGAGCGCGTCGCCGTCGGAGAGGTTGGCCTCGATGTCGTCCGTGTAGAGCTTGCGCTGCACCGTGTCGGGAGCAAGGATCATGATCACGTCAGCCTCGGCGGCCGCCTCGGACGGCGTGACGACGCGGAGGCCGGCCTCGGTCGCCGAGGCGCGGGACTTGGAGCCCTCGGGCAGACCGATGCGGACGTCGACGCCGGAGTCCCGCAGGTTGAGTGCGTGGGCGTGACCCTGGCTGCCGTAGCCGATGACAGCCACCTTGCGGCCCTGGATGATCGACAGGTCGGCGTCGTCGTCGTAGAAGATCTCTGCCATCTGGCTTCCAATGTCCTTTGTGTGAGCGGGCGACGGGCCTCGACGAGTCCGTCGTACGAAGTTGGCGTTGCAGTTGCCCAGTTTTGCAGGTGCGTGTCAGGCGGTGCGGTCGACGGCGCGCAAGGTGCGCTCCGTCATCGACCGGGCGCCGCGCGCGACCCCGACGAGGCCGCCCTGCACGAGCTCCCGGATGCCGTAGGCCTCCAGCGCGCCGACGAGTGCGGCCAGCTTGTCGGTGGTGCCGGTGGCCTCGACGGTGAGCGTCTCGGTGCCGACGTCGACGATGTGCGCGCGGAACAGCTCGACCGTCTCCAGGACGGAGGTGCGGGTGGTCGCATCCACGCGGACCTTGACCAGCAGCAGCTCACGCTGCACGGACTGCGCCGGGTCGAGCTCGACGATCTTCAGCACGTTGATGAGCTTGTTGAGCTGCTTGGTCACCTGCTCGAGGGGCAACTCGTCGCAGTTGACGACGATCGTCATGCGGCTGACGTCGGAGTGCTCCGTGGGACCGACGGCGAGCGAGTCGATGTTGAACCCGCGGCGGCTGAACAGCGCCGAGATGCGGGCCAGGACGCCCGGCTTGTTTTCCACCAGGACAGACAACGTGTGCTTGGTCATTGCGCTCATTCCTCGCCGTCGTACTTCGGCCGCGTGTCGCGGGCAATCATGATGGTGTCGTTGCTCGTGCCGGCGGCGACCATCGGCCAGACCTGCGCGTCCTGGCCGACGATGAAGTCGACGATGACGGGCACATCGTTGATGGACATGGCCTTTTCGATGGTCGCGTCGACATCCGCAGCGTTGTCGCAGCGCAGGCCGACGCAGCCGTAGGCCTCCGCGAGTTTCACGAAGTCGGGCACCGGCCGGACGCCCTGGGACAGGTCGGTGTTGGAGTAGCGGCCGCCGTAGAAGAGCGTCTGCCACTGGCGCACCATGCCGAGCGAGCCGTTGTTGATGATGGCAACCTTGATCGGGATGTTGTCGATGACGCAGGTCGCGAGCTCCTGGTTGGTCATCTGGAAGCAGCCGTCGCCGTCGATGGCCCACACGACCTGATCCGGACAGCCGACCTTGGCGCCCATCGCGAACGGCACCGCGACGCCCATCGTGCCGGCGCCGCCGGAGTTGATCCACTTGTGGGGCAGGTCGTAGGTGATGAACTGGCTGGCCCACATCTGGTGCTGCCCGACACCCGCCGCGAAGATCGTCTCCGGGCCGGAGATCGCGCCGAGCCGCTCGATCACGTACTGCGGCATCAGCGACCCGTCCTCCGGGTGCGTGTAACCCAGGGGGTAGGTGCGCTTCCAGCCTTCGGTCGTGGCGAGCCACTCGGAGTAGTCGGGCTTGGCGGTGGCGAGCTCGGCCTCCATCGCCGTGACGAGCTCGGCGATGATCTCCTTGCAGTCTCCGACGATCGGCACGTCGGCCTCGCGGTTCTTGCCGATCTCCGCCGGGTCGATGTCCGCGTGGATGATCTTGGCTTCGGGCGCGAACGTCGCGAGGACGCCGGTCACGCGGTCGTCGAAGCGGGCGCCGAGGGTGATCAGCAGGTCGCTCTTCTGCAGCGCGGTCACGGCGGCGACCGTGCCGTGCATGCCCGGCATGCCGAGGTGCTGCGGGTGGCTGTCCGGGAAGGCGCCGCGGGCCATCAGGGTGGTGACGACGGGGATGCCGGTCAGCTCCGCGAGGCGCTTGAGCTCCGCCGACGCGCGCGACTTGATGACGCCGCCGCCGACGTAGAGGACCGGGCGCTTGGACTCGACGATGAGCTTCGCCGCTTCCTTGACCTGCTTGGCGTTCGGCTTGCCCACGGGCCGGTAGCCGGGGAGGTCCAGATCCGGCGGCCACGAGTAGGTGGTCATCGACTGCTGCACGTCCTTGGGGACATCGACGAGGACCGGGCCGGGACGGCCGGAGGACGCGAGGTGGAACGCCTCGGCGATCGTGCGCGGGATGTCATCGGCGGAGCGCACCAGGAAGTTGTGCTTCGTGATCGGCATCGTGATGCCGCAGATGTCGGCCTCTTGGAAGGCGTCCGTGCCGATCAGCGGGCGCGAGACCTGTCCGGTGATGAACACGGTCGGCACCGAGTCCATGTAGGCGTCCATGATCGGTGTCACGAGGTTGGTCGCGCCCGGGCCCGACGTCGCCATCGCGACACCGACCTTGCCGGTCGCAAGGGCATAGCCCTCGGCCGCGTGGCCGGCGCCCTGCTCGTGGCGCACCAGGATGTGACGCAGGTCGCTGTCGAAGAGCGGGTCGTACGTCGGAAGGATCGTTCCGCCCGGAAGCCCGAATACGACCTCGGCGCCGCATGCCTGCAGGGACATGACCAGTGACTGCGATCCGGTGACTTGTTCGGTCATTTCGACTTCCTGTCCTGTGGCGCTGGCATTCGGGTCAGGGCAACGGCTGTGCCCTTGGGGCATAAAAAATGCCCCACGGCCAATGAAGGCGACGAGGGGCTGCGCGCTGGCGGTGAGAGGTGACTCAGCCAGCGCGCTCGATAACTACGAGGAGGGTGTGACGCACGAGGCTGATTTTCCCGGACCATCGCCCGCCTGTCAAGGCCGACGTTGAGTCATTCTCGCACGCGCCGCGTCCCCGACCCGCCAGGCGCTCCCGCCGACCCGCCGCCGGGGGGTGGCGAACGGATGGCGGGAGCTGGCTCCGGGCAGCTTTACCTGATCACGGGTGCGACGTTTTCGGCGAGGGAGAAGTCGATGCCCCGGACCGTGCCGCTGCCGGTCGGGTTGTCGCGCGTCAGTGCGGCCACGACCGCCGAGTGCTCCCCGTCGACCGACGTGACCGCCTCGCCCCACCGCGTTGCCTTCGTTTCGAACGAGAGCCCGGAGCTGGCCGTAGCGAGCCGTTCCGTAGTCCCGGCGGCGAAGGCGCCGGCGGAGATGCGCGTATGGGCCGACAAGTCGATCTGCTGCGTGGCACGCTCGTGCGGCGGCAGCGGCTGCGGGTTGAGCGACACCGTGTCACCCTTGCCGCCGACGATGATGATGCCTGTCTCGGCGAGCCGGTCGGGGTGGGCAAACACCCGCTTGTCGCTCAACTGGCTGTGCACCTGATCCTTCAGGGCCTCCGATAGGGCCGTGCCGGCCGGCGCCGGGTGGATGGTGACCGTCCCGGACGAGCCCGACGGCGGTGCGACGACATCCGTTACGGAGCCGACCCAGTGGTAGGGCGCGGCCACCGAGCAGGTCACGCTGAGCGGGGCCTCGGTCGGGAGGTGGACGACGACAAACTTGCGCTTGTACGACGCGGGGTCGTCCTCAGCCCACAAGCTCGACAACGTGTCCGCCGCCCACTGGTCCGCGAAGAGCCCGTCTCCCCCGACCGCTGTCGTCGCGGCAACCGTGAAATCCGTGCGTCCACTGAGGAAATGGGCGCCGGCGCGGGGTAGGTCAATGCGGTAGGTGAGGTCGAGCCCGAAGGCGAATGAGACGCGGGGGTCGGCGTAACTGCCGAATGCGCTCGGCGTCGTCGCCGTCGTCGTCGCCGTCGCCGTCGCCGTCGCCTGGATGTAGGACCCGCCCGTGACCAGGTGCACCACGAGATCCCCTCGTCGTTGCGTTCGACGGTGAGGTCGATGTCCACGGCGATCTCTGCGGGCAACACCCTGCGCCGGTTAGCGCGCAAGATCTCGCCGCCTCCGCGTTTTTCCGGGACGCTGCCACTAGGCTGCGGCCGTGACGGGCGACGTGTGTGCGGAGTGTGGATTCGCGTGGGACATGCCGTTCGATGATGCGGTGTCGATCGTCGAGGCGGCCCCCCGGTGGTTCGCGAAGGCCTTCGACGGCGCGTCGTTTCCGGGGCCTCCCGCCGGAGTCTGGAGCGCCACTGCGTATCTGTGGCACGTGGTCGACGTCCTGCGCCTCGGCGCGGAGCGTTTCCTCTTGCTCACGTTGGACCCGCGCCGGGGAATCGCCGCGTGGGACGCCGACGAGATGGCGCAGGCGCGATCGTATGAGGCCAAGTCCGCCGTCGTCGGACTGCGCGTCCTGGCGGACGCAGCGCATGAGTGGCACGCCGCTGCTGTTGCGGCCCCGCGATACGTCACGGCGACCCACTCGGAGTTCGGCACGATGGATGCCCTGTCGTGCGCGGTGCGCAATGCGCACGAGGTCGTCCATCACGTCATGGACGTGCGCCGCCAGCGCATCAGCTCCTGACCGTCGGCAACTGCGCATCCTCAACGGCAGGTGCACTCCGGGGTGCCAGCGCGTCGGCTGCGCGGACTTCGGGTCCCCGCCGACGCGGGGGCGCCCTTCCGACCCGACCGAGGCCATTCAGCGGTATGTCCGTCGGTGCGCGAGGGCCCGCCCGCCGGGGACAGGCGACGCGCTTTCCCGCCGCCCTGAAGTCGTTATCGAACCGTGTCCGGAGAGTGCATCTTTTGCTGGTGCTCGCTCCTCTTGTCAGGTGAGACGAGGAGCACTCATGGGAATCCGCCGCACCGCAGGTCGCACGGCAACCGTTGCCGTCATGGCCGCACTGACCGCACTGTCCGGCGCGCCGGCCTTCGCAACCTCCGGAAGTGACCGGCCACCCGCGTGGCACCACCGGACGTGCGTCGTGGACGCCGGACCCGTGCACTTCCGGACCCCGGAGGCCGCCATGCGCTATCTGGCTGCGGCGTGGAACTGTTCTGACATGGCCGCGCTGCGCCATGTCACCAACGCCAACTCGCGCGCGCAGCTGCAGTCGATGACCGCGGAGGCCGTCAACCTGCACTTCACCAAGTGCACCGACTACGGCCGGCCGGGTCACCACATGTACGGCTGCACGTTCAGCCACGACTACCCGAAGGGGGTCGCCCACGAAGACCCGGCTCCCGACGGACGTGGACGGGCCTACCTCGATGTGTACCCGGCGCGGACTCCTGGCTTCTACGCCACGGTCGTCGGCTGCGGCTGAGCGCATCGGACACGGCTGCGGCTGAGCGCATCGGACACGGCTACGGCTGCGGCTGCGGCCACTGTCATCAACGGCGTGCGCGGCGCAGGCGCCGACGTGTCCGTTCGATCGGCGGCTACGGCGGCACGAAACTGGAAGACGTTTGTGCGCACGCGGGGTCCACGGCGGCGGCGCATCAGCAGGTCATCAACAAATATGCGCTGAAGGCGATCGGCTTCATCCCGAACAACTACTCGATCATGCCGTTCCACGGTGGCTTCAACCGCTCCGTCAGCCGGCAGTCCGCGCTCAACCACGGCCAACATGACGGTCAGCCACCAGCGCCAGCTGCCTGCCCGGATCAGACGGGGCAGAGCCAGTCGTCCCGGCCGTTGACCGTCTGTGCGGCGGAACGAGCGTCCGGCGGGGGGAAGCTCTGCCGCAACGTGAAAGCGCTGGGTGACACGCCGTGGGCACGCAAGTGCCGGATCCGGTCTTCCGCCTCGGCCGTCGTCGGCCGGCGCCCTGCGGGCACCCACCAGCAACAGGTGAACGGCTCCGCCATCTTCGTGAACCACTCGCGGCGGCGTCGCAGGACCTCGCGGTGCATGTCGCCGAACACATAAGCGGCGAGGGCGTCGACGCCCGTCCACACCGACATGTTGACGATGATGCCCGCGGCGCCGGCGACGTCCCACTGGAACGCACGCACGCCCGTGGCATTGCCGTCCGCGCCCTGCAGGCGCCAGACGAAACCCGGCGCCGCGTCGGCAGCGGCGTTGACAGGGTCGAGAAGATCGACGAATCCCTCGAGGGCCGGCGTATCGAGGGGGGCCAGGAGGCGGGCGACGTTGACCTGGGCGAGTTCATAGCGCATGCAACGAATTCTGACACGCCGCCGCACCTACTTCACGGAGACGCTGTTGCCCTTCGGGGCCAGCAGCACCCAGGTGCGGCCGGGAGCGAACGTGACCGGCACACCCGACGCATCCGTGTAGGTCGTGCGTGCGTTCGCGGCCGCGCGCCGCCACGTGCCGTGGAATTGTGTCCCGTCCGGCCGCAGCAAGGTGAACCCGCCGGAGCCGACCGTGTGCGAGCGGGGAGTCGCCAACCCCAGGACGTCATGGAACCGGCTTGCCTCGACCGACACCTGCTGGACGAGCACGTTGCCCGCCCACAGCCGCTGTCCGTCGACCTGCACGGTCGGCCGGCCGTTGACGCTGGCGAGCCAGCGGCGTGCAGCAGCGTCGTACCCGAAGGCGTATCTGGTGTAGGGCGACATGTCGACGGTGACGCTCGTCGCCGGCCTGGCGTCCGCCAGCGGAGCACCGAAGAGGAACCCGATGTCCCGCGCCGTCGGCAGGTCCGGGTGCGCGGCCAGCAGGCGCTGAGGGTTGAGATACAGGTTGTACGGCGCGTGGCGGTTGTTGCTGCGGAAGAAGCCGGGCGCGCCTTCCTCGTACGAGTGCAGGGGGGCGGCGCGGATCATGCGCTCGACGCCGTGGTTGGCCCCGGAGTAGGCGAGGGTGACCCTGCCGTACGCGGCGAGGATCTCCAGGTCGCTCTCGCGGCCGCTGCGGACCGGGCCGACCGTCTCCGGCAACTGCGACTGGAACACGGCCATGAGCCGGGTGGCGTCGCCCTCGACGAGCTCGACGTAAACGATGTCGGCGCTGTTGACGTTGGTCTGCGGCCGCGCCGGCGGCGTGTCGTCGATCTTGACGGCGATCACCGGCTTGCCTACCCCACTCGGCATCCCGGACAGCGAATGCACAACGGACGCAGCGCTCGGCGACGGGGTGGGGCTGACCGCCGGCGTCGATGGGGCGAAGCTCATCGACGGGAACGGCGCCGCCGACGACGAATCGGAGGAGGGGGCGGCGGAGCTGCTGGCGACCGGCGTGGCGGCGTGCCCGGTGCAACCTGCGAGCGGAACGAGCGCCAGGGCAACGATGACCGTGCGACGGAAACTCACTGACGGGACTGCCTTCTCGCGGGGGCTCGGCGGGCTGTACGCACGCTACTGTCCGGATGCCGGCCCGTACGAGATACGCGCCCATCCACGCCGAGGGAAAAGCGATCGGTCCGCGGAGCTAGCCTGCATGGTGTCCGGCACCGTCCACACCCTGGAGCGACGCACCCGATGGCCGAGATCCACCGCACGACGATGACCCCGGGAAAGCTCGAGCTGCTCGCGGAATGGCTGCCGACGCGGCCCTGGTTTCGCGGCGGGCCTTCTGGTCCCGCGTTGGCAAAGGCGGGTGGCTTCCGGCTCGACGATCCCGCCGGCGACGTGGGCATCGAAGTGATGGTGGTCACGGATACCTGGGCCGAGCGGAGCATCAGTTACCTGGTCCCGATGACCTACCGCGATGCACCCCTCGACGGCGCAGCCACGTTTCTCATCGGGACGTCCGAGCATGGGGTGCTCGGCCGGCGCTTCGTCTACGACGCCGCCGGGGACCCGGTCTTCATCGAGCAAGTGCTCGCCCTGCTGCAGGGCGACGCCATGGGTCAGCACCAGAACGAGAGCAACACCCCGGACCCGACGGTGGCGATTGTGTGGGACCCGTCGGGACTCGTCCCGGTCGAGTCGTCGAGCGCCACTGACGGACCCGACGTCACGGACATCGCCATCTCCTCGACAAGCTCGGAAGGGCTCACCGTGCGGCTTGTTCGTCGCCTCGGCGAGGAGGCCGTCAGTGGCGGGGCCACGACGACGACGACGACCGTCGGCCACGTCGCTGCCGGCTGGCAACTCCCGGACGGCACCACAGCCCACGAAATCTTCTTCTCGGTGACGACGCCCTCGGCGTCGTAGCCGAACGCTGACACCGCCGGCGACCCATAAGGGGCAGCCGCACCTCGGTGGGGCTCAGCTGACGCCACCGGCCACGAGCGCAACGAGCGCAACGAGCGCAACGAGCGCAACGAGCACTGCAACTGCGGCTGCCCGGAGCCCATCCCTGCCCTCGTGTCCTTGCTCCGCCGTCAGACGCGTGACCCGTACTGATCCGGCAACGACGGCCAACGTTCGGCCGCCCACGGCGACCACGTCGCATAATCTGGCGGAGCCGGAGGGATCACACTGCCCCGGACTTCTTCCTCGTCCGGCGCCTGGAACTGCGTGTGCCATTGCTTCAGTTCGGCGTCGTTCATCTGAAATTGCCCCGGCTCGTTCTCGTACCGGCTGGTGATGCGCCTGCGCTGTTCCTCGTAGTCGATCGGCAGGTAGACGACCTGGGCACGCACGCCCAACGTGCCGGCGATCCAGCGAAGCGCCGAGCGTTCGTCCCTTCCCCACAGACCGAAGTCGAGGACGACATCGAGACCCAACTGGGCCGCCCGCATGCCGAGCTCTATGAGCTTGCCCTCGATTCGATCACGCTGATCAGCACGATCCTTCAACCGCCATCGCGTGGGACCATCGCCACCGAAGATTGTCATCTGCCATTCGTCAGGTGTCAGGCGAAGGGCGGAGTGGCTGCTCTCCAACGCTTTTGCTCGCGTCGTCTTCCCGGCTCCCGGCAGACCGACGAGTAGGTGGACTGTCACGCCATCCTCTCGTTGCAGACAAGTCAGGTGGGTGGGCGCGACGGGACCGACCCGGCGCGCGCGACGACAACGACCGGTGCGGGTGGGGAACTACGCCGCGGGCCTGGGCAGTGAGCGCAGAACCCCTCGGTAGGCATTGCTTATCCCGGGCAATGCGGACCCCGTGCCGCGGTGATGCACGGCCCCTTCGGCCGCAAACGTCAGCCCGGCCGGGGCGTGCGCGGCGATGACGCGGCTGCCCGATGGGAGCGACGACGCGGTCTGTTGCTCCCACCAACTGCCCGCCATGGTGCTGATGACGTGGCGCATGTCCAGGACGAGGAGGCGGGGGGATGAGCCGGTGGCGAGTCGCTCGCGCACCGCGCCGGCCAGGTCGTCGCTGCGTTCCTCGTCGACCATCACAGCGATGAGCGCGCCGGCTGCGAAGAACCCTGACTTCGCGTACGTCGCACGGGCCGCCGTCAGCGCGGGTGACGTAAAGCCGGCGGGTTCAGCGGCCGGACCGGCAGCCAGCGAGTGTGTCGGCGAGTTCGCCGCGGCGGTCAGGTCCGTGGCAGACTTCTCGGCTTGCACGCCGCCGGACTCGTGGTGGCGCTGCCGGTCGGCGAGCACCTCATCCAACCGTTGCGACGGGCTCGCCGGCGCCGCCACCTCTGCAGCCGCCGGTTCCGTAGCCTGTGACGGCTGCGTCGTCGATCCGCCTTCGGGCTCGGTCACCGTGATCCCCTCGGATGCGCGACGGCGGCTTCAGTCGACTCGAGGCGCTTGCCCTTCCTGCGGGCCGGCAAACGTCGTCAGGAGGGTCACCGGATCAGGGCTGGGACTCGGCCGTCCCGATGGTGGTTTCGACAAATGATGGCGGCAGCCACCCGTAGGCGACGGCTGTGCGCAGCATGCGTCGCACGGCTGCCGACACTGGCGGGGTGATGCGGGGCGACGGCCCGGCGCTCGCGGCGACGGCGTGGATATCTGCGAGGAGCCGAACGCCGACCATCCCGAGGAACGTGAGCCCATGAAGGTCGAGGACAAACGCCCCGTCGCTGCGCAGCGCCAGTCCGCTGAACGCCGCGTGCAGCTGCGGACACGTGGCGATGTCCAATTCGCCGCTGACCGCGAGGCCACCGGGGAGTTCCTGCACACTGAACGCCGTGCCGGGGTTGGTCGCAGGCTGTTGGACGCGGAGACCGGCCGCAATATGGGACTCCCGACGAGCATCAAGGATTCCTTCCAGCGCAGCACCGGGGCTGTGCGCGGCGGGGGTTGCGTCTTGCCGGCTCGGTAACGCGCGCTGCGCCGAGTGACTGTCAGGCATGGTGTGTGGAGTGTCCATGCGGGCCGCCTTCGGCAGGGGTGGGGCCTGACCGGCTGCGCAGCGTCCGGAGGGATGTCGCGCAGAGGCGCACACGTCCGAACGCTGTGGGCAAGAGGGCCCGGGGGAGGTTAGTCATCGTTTGTGCTGCTGCTCGGCGGGGTGTTTGGCCGCGGGGGCGCCCAGGACATCCTGCGGCGGCAATCGTCGCGACACGATCGCGGCGGCGACGTCGGATAGGCGCTCGTTGTGACCTCGGGCGTAGTCGCGCAGCACCGCGAACGCCTCCTCGAGGTCCACATCGCCCCGTTGAGCGAGAAACCCCTTCGCTTGCTCGAGAACGACTCGCGAGGTGAGCGCCACGTTGAGCTGCCCGACGATGACATCCTTATCGGCGGCCGCCTGGTCCTGCACGAGTGACACGCTTGCGACGTGCGCCATGGCTTGGGCGAGGTCCCGGTCGTCGTCGCTGAGCGCCCCCGGGTGAGCTCCGAACAGCCCGAGGGTCCCCAGGATGGTGCCGCGGAGCTGCATCGGCACGGCGTGTGCGCTCGCGAAGCCGCCGGCGAGCGCAGCCGGGACGAACTGCGGCCAGCGGTCGATGTCCGCCCGCAAGTCGTCGGAGGACACGGCTGCCCCGGCGTGGTAGCAGTCCAGGCACGGACCTTCGTCGCGTTGCAGTTGCAGCACCTCGAGGGCAGTCGTCGCCTGCGAAGAGGTGGCCATCAGATGCAGTGTCCCGTGGGTGTCAGCGAGCAGGAGTCCGGCCGACTCGACGTTCAGCAGGCGGGCGCAGTCAGCCGTGAGCCCGGTGAGGAGCTCGACGACGTCGTCGCCGTTCGCCAGGCTTGTGGCGAGCGCGACGAACGCGCCGATCACTTCTTGCTCGCGGGTGCGTGTCATGACGCGGTGTCCTTGTCTTCCCGGAAAGCCAGTGTGCGGTTCAACACTTCCCACGCGGCGTCGCTCGCAGTCTGGCTGTGGGCGAATGCATGCCCGCGCAGGCGTACCAGGGCCTCCGCGGGTCCGATATCCAGCTGTCCCATGATCATGCCGGTCGCCTGGTAGACCTCGACCCGTTCCAAGGAGGCGAGCTGGGCCCAGCCGTCATCCCGCGGCCCGTCACCGGCCGCCGGCCAGTCCAGATCCGAACTCATCAGGTCCAGCAGCGGCAGAGCGGCGAGTTCCGCCGCGTGCAGGAATCCGGCCAGGGCAACCGGGTCCAACACGCCCGCGTCGAGCCGGAACAGGTCCAACGCAGCCACCGGGGAGGACGCGATCATGACGGGGGCCGCGAACACGGCACGCACGCCGTCGTCGAGGAGCGCGCGGGCGAACGCCGGCCACCGCTGCTCCTTCTCAGTGGCAAGGTCCGGGACCAACACGGGCCGCCGGGACCCCACAGCGTCGTGACACGGACCTTCACCGAACGTGAACTCGAACTCGTCCAACCGCCGGCTCAGGTCCCCGCTCGAGCCGAACGTGCCGCGACTCGACCCGTTGTGCACGTAGGAGATCGCCGCCCCGTCGACCCCGAGCAGGTCCACACACGCGAGGCACAACTCGTTCGCCGCGGTCAATCCGGACGCGCCCGCGCCCATCACCGCGTCCAGACGCGCCCGCAGCCGCTCACCGGCATTCACGCGACCACCCGGCCCCATCCCGAGGCGCGAAGCGCCCCCGTCGATCATGTCACCGCCGCGACCAAACCGCCAGGTCCGAATACGTCCACCCGATCGCCGACTCGAACGACACTCGGGACGGCCGGCCGGTCGCCACTTTTGTGGTCGCAGAACTTTCGTCCTCGGCCAGAACTTGGCTAATTTTCGCCACCGGCGCGTCGCGATATCCCGGCGAGATCACGTTCGGTATGCGGGCCTCCTGCCGCAGACGTAGACCATTGCCGCGTGCATCCGACAGCACGTGCTCGCCCGCTAGCGTGTCGGATGCACTGTCAACTACCAGCTGCTCGACGCGGCAGTGGTCGGCAAGGCCGGCGGCATCTGCGGCACCCATCGCTTCTGGCCGGGGCCGAGGCGTTTGGCCTGGAGGGGCTATAACCGCCGTCCGCGTTGACGAACACGTTCACTTCACCCCCCAGTTTCCCGCGTAGACTGCAGCCGATGTGGACACGGATCAGCAGCGCCACTTGGAAGCCCGCCCGAAACCGGCGGGCCACAGGCCGGCCGCTGAGCGGGCGTCCGCGGCGCAGAGCTCACGTTCCCTCTTCTCATACGGTTCGCTGACCGTCGAGCACCACCGCCCCGCCGACGCCGGCCCGACTCGGCCCGAAAGGCGCAGCGAGCAGGCGCGAGCCGCGTCCCTGACTGATCGTGAGTGGCACCTGCAACGCGGTCGCGAGTCGGATGGCGGCGGAGCCGGTTGCCTCGTCCTCGACGATGCCGACCGCGCCCGCGAAGGCACGAGCCCGAACGGCACCAGACTCACGGTTGGTCCATGCCCAGCGATATTCGTGCACCTTGTCGGTGGGCGGCGCAGCGGCGTCGACCTCGGTGGCCGTGCCAGCCTCGAGCAACGTCCAGTCGGGGCACCAGGCGGCCTGCGCGCCCACCCACCAATCGTCGCCGTCCGGCCAGCAATCGACCGCGCCGGCGGGTGGTCGGAGCACTGCAGCAGCGGCGCCGAGGTGTGCGAGCAACCAAGCCGTGCCGACCATCGGATGACCGGCGAACGGCAACGCGACCTCAGGTGTGAAGATGCGGCAGCGCGCGGTGGCGAGGTCGTCGATGAACACTGTTTCGCTGTAGGCCAGCGTCGCCGCGATGGCCTGACACTCCCGGTCGTCGAGGTCGGCGGTGTCGAGGAGCACACCCAGGTGGTTGCCGCCCGTGCCGTCGGCGGTGGTGAAAACGCGCAGCACGTTGACCGGTGATCCCATCAGCCGACAGTGCCGGACAGACGACCCGCGCGCAACCACAATATGAGGTTCGTCTCACATACCGAGACATATTGCTCATCAGGCGAGATGTCGCTACCGTCTGCCGGAAGGGCGTGCGCAGCCACCGGCGAGGAGGAACGATGACGAGCGCTGAAGACATCTACACCCACGGCCACCATCCCTCGGTGCTCAGTTCGCACCGCTGGCGCACGGCCGTGAACTCCGCGGCCTACCTCCTCCCGCAGCTGACCCCGGGAATGACCATCCTCGACGTCGGCTGCGGCCCCGGCACGATCACCACCGATCTCGCTCGGTTGGTCGCTCCCGGCCGCGTCACCGCGCTCGAGATCACCGAGGAGGCGCTCGAGCTCAGCAGGGAGGAATCGAACACGCAGTCCGTGCACACCATCGACTTCACCGTCGGCGATGTCCAACGACTCCACTTCGTCGACAACGCCTTCGATGTCGTCCATGCGCATCAGGTTCTGCAGCACGTGCCCGATCCGGTGCAGGCCTTGCGCGAGATGCGGCGCGTCTGCAAGCCCGGCGGCATCGTGGCGGCACGGGACAGCGACTACGCCGCGTTTACCTGGTGGCCGCCGCTGCCCGTGCTCGATGAATGGCTGGCGCTCTACCGCGGTCTCGCCCGGGCAAACGGCGGGGAGCCGGACGCCGGTCGCCGACTGCTGTCCTGGGCGCAGGAGGCCGGCTTCGCCTCCGTCGCCGCCACCTCGAGCACGTGGTGCTTCGCCACTCCTGCGGACCGCTCCTGGTGGGGCTCGATGTGGGCGGCCCGCATCACCGACTCGGCGATCGCGAAGCAGGCCGTGGATTCGGGTGCCATCGACGCCGCGGGGCTGAGGCGAATCTCGCAAGGCTGGCTGCAGTGGGCCGCGGCCGAGGATGGCTGGCTGTCCATCCTGCACGGCGAGATTCTGTGCCGGGTCTGACAAGGCTCACAAAACACCGGTCGCGGCCGTGCCTAGTAGCCATCGACGACGATGTTTTCGAGGGGTTTGCCGTCGCGGTAGCGCTCGACCTGCCGGCAGACGAACGTTGTAGTGCGCGCAGGTAAGCCCGTCGTGTTGCCTCCGATGTGTGGCGTCAGCAGCAGGCCCGGCGCCGACCAGAGCGGATGCTCGGCGGGCAGCGGCTCGGGGTCGGTGACGTCGAGCACGGCGCGCAGCCGTCCCGACTGCAACTCCGCCACGATCGCGTCCGTATCGGCGACCGCGCCGCGCGCCGCATTCACGAACACAGCGCCGGCCGGCATCGCGGCGAGAAAATCCTTGTCGACCAGGCCCCGGGTCGCGGGCGTCAACGGCAGCAGGACGATGACGATGTCGGCGTCGGGCAGCAGGTGGGGCAGGTCCTCGATGCCGTGCACCCCGTCCCGGGCCGCCCGCGCAACCCGCGTCACGGTCACGTCGAACGGAGCCAGCCGCTTTTCGACGGCCTCCCCGATCGAGCCGTAGCCGACGATGAGCACGCGGCTCCCGAACAGCTCTCCCGCTCCCCCGCGTTCACTGGTCACCCACCTGCGCACCGCCTGCGCGCGGGCATACCGCGGGAGCTCACGCCGGTCCGCGAGCACGCCGGCGAGCACCCACTCGGCCACGGTCACGTCATGCACGCCGCGCGCGTCGCACAGGTGCACCGACTCGGGCAGCGTGCCGACAATCGAATCGACGCCGGCGCTGAACGTCTGCACCACCCGCAGTTTCGGAGTGGCCGCGACGATCTCCGCCATGCGCTCCGGCTCATATCCGGCAAGCACGAGCTCGACCTGGCCGGCGTCGTCAGGCAGGTGGCCGTCCGCTCCGACGAGCGTCGCCTCGACATCGCGCAGCTCGTTGAGCGCACGCACCAGGTCGACGTCGGGGGCCCACACGTGGAGCGTCCAATGCGCGTACGTGCCGCAACCGTCGCTCATGCGCCGGGAACGACGCGCACCGCGCCCTTGTCCGCGCTCGTTGCCATCGACGCGTAGGCGCGCAGCGCCGGCGAGACGTAGCGGTCCCTGGCCGCCGGCTGCCACGGCCGCTCGGACGCGGCCATCTTGTCGCGACGCATCTCGAGCTCCTCATCACTGATGGCGATGCGGATGCTCCGGTTGGGGATGTCGATCTCGATGATGTCGCCCTCCTGCACCAACGCGATCGCGCCGCCGCTCGCGGCCTCCGGCGAGACGTGCCCGATCGACAGCCCGCTCGTGCCGCCGGAGAACCGGCCGTCCGTCAGCAGCGCGCACAGCTTGCCGAGACCGAGACCCTTGAGATAGCTCGTCGGATACAGCATCTCCTGCATGCCCGGGCCACCTTTCGGTCCTTCGTACCGAATCACCACGACGTCTCCCGGCACGATCTGCTTGCTCAGGATCGCCTCGACCGACTGCTCCATGGACTCGAAGACCCGGGCCGGGCCGGAGAACGTCCAGATGCTCTCGTCGACGCCGGCCGTCTTCACGACGCAGCCGTCCACGGCGAGATTGCCGTGCAGCACGGCGAGCCCACCCTCGACCGTGTAAGCGTGTGCGATGTCCCGGATGCAGCCGTTGGCGGCATCGAGGTCGAGGGTGTCCCAACGGTTCGTCGACTGGAACGGCTCGACGGTGCGCACCCCTCCCGGAGCGGCGTGGAAGAGCTCCACGGCAACGGGATCAGCGTCGGGCCGGCGCACGTCCCAGTCACGCAGGAAGTCCTCGAGCGACGCCGAGTGCACGGAATGCACGTTCCGGTTGAGCAGACCGCCGCGGTCGAGCTCGCCGAGCAGCGCCGGAATGCCACCGGCGCGATGCACGTCCTCGATGTAGTACTTGCCGTTGGGCGCCACCTTCGACAGGCACGGGACGCGCCGCGAGAGGTTGTCGATGTCAATCATGCCGAAGTCGACCTCGCCCTCCTGTGCGGCCGCGAGGAGATGCAGGATCGTGTTGGTCGAGCCACCCATGGCGATGTCGAGGGTCATCGCGTTCTCGAATGCCTCGCGCGTGGCGATGCTCCGCGGGAGGACGGTCGCGTCGTCGTTGTCGTACCAACGCTTGGCGAGCTCGACGACGGTGGTGCCGGCCTTCTCGAACAATGCCTTGCGCGCAAAGCTCGTCGCCAGGGTCGTGCCGTTGCCGGGCAACGACAGGCCGAGGGCCTCGGTCAGGCAGTTCATGGAGTTGGCGGTGAACATGCCGGAGCAGGACCCACAGGTCGGGCACGCCGAACGTTCCACCTGCGCGAGGGTTTCGTCGCTGACACTCGCGTCCGCCGACATGGACATGGCGGTGATGAGGTCGGTGCCGCCGATGTGCACCGTGCCGTCCGGGTTGACGATGGCCGTGCCGGCCTCCATGGCACCGCCGCTGACGAAGACCGTCGGGATGTTGAGCCGCAGTGCCGCGAGCAGCATGCCGGGGGTGATCTTGTCGCAGTTGCTGATGCACACGAGGGCGTCGGCGGTGTGGGCCTGCATCATGTATTCGACGGAGTCGGCGATAAGCTCGCGGCTCGGCAGGCTGTAGAGCATGCCGCCGTGGCCCATCGCGATGCCGTCATCCACGGCGATGGTGTTGAACTCCTTGGCCACGCCGCCGGCGGCCGCGATCGAGTCGGCGACGATCATGCCGAGGTTGCGCAGGTGCACGTGCCCAGGAACGAACTGCGTGAAGCTGTTGGCGATCGCGATGATCGGCTTGCCGAAGTCGTCGTCACCCATGCCGGTCGCGCGCCACAGGGCGCGGGCGCCGGCCATGTTGCGGCCGTGGGTGCTGGTGCGGGAACGAAGCGGCGGCACGGTGCTCCTCGGGACGATCCAGGGGTACGACGACCCATTCTCCCGCAACGCCCGCGCCGGGTCGATCTCATCCCGTCTGCCACGCCTGGCCGGGCGGCCAGTGCACGACCATCAGTCCAGGGGTCGCGAGTTCCGGCTGTCGGTGGCTCCCCTAATCTACCGAGCTATGGGTAAGTCGCAGCAGCGCAGCCAGCAGAAGCAGCAGCGCCGGCAACGGCGCCAACGGGACCACCAGCGGCGGGCCGACGGGCCTTCCGCCGGGCCGTTCGGCGCGTCCGCCTGGAGCCCGGAGGAATTGCGCGTGCGGCGTCTCATCGCCGCCGCAGCCGAGGCGATCATCGCGGGCGACGCGGAGAGCGGAGCACTGGTCACGTCGATCGCTGCCTTGCCCCTGGGCCGCGCCACGCTCTCCGCGGTCGTCGACGACATGTGGGCACTGGCGCCGGCGAACGGCTGGGACGACGACCTCGGCCGGCCGGCGCTGCGGCGTCGTGGTGCCGCGCACACGCGGTGGCTCTTCGACGGCGAGCGCGACGATGTCCGCACCGGGCTGGAGGTCCTTGCGTGGATCGTCACGCTGCCGCCGCTGCCCGTCCCGGTGCAGTCACCGGCGGACGAGGCCGAGGAACGCATGCTGCGGCGCGTTCGTGCGCTGCTCGCCAAGGCGGAGGCGACCGATTCGGTGCCGGAAGCTGAGGCGCTCACGGCAAAGGCCCAGGAGCTGATCAGTCGGCATGCGCTGCACAGTGCCCTCGACGCCGGCGTAGGCATCGACGTGCCGACGGTCCGTCACGTGCCGCTGGAGGATCCGTACGCGGACGCGAAAGCGCTCTTGTTGCAGCACATCGCGCAGACCAACCGCTGCCGGAGCGTGCAGCTGACCGGGCTCGGCCTGTCCAGCGTGTTCGGCTTCGCGTCGGACCTGCACGCAGTCGAGACCCTGTTCACCTCCCTGCTGGTGCAGGGCACGAGGGCCATGACGTCCGCGGGCATTTCCACCGACCGCCGCACGCCCCGCTACCGCAGGGCATTCCTGGTTGCCTACGCCGTCCGCGTCGCCGAGCGGCTCGACACGACGGAACGCGAGGCTGTCGGCGCCATCGCCGAGACGGACGATCGCCTGCTGCCCGTCCTCGCCGCCCGGCGTTCCGCCGTCGACGACGCAGCAGAGTCCGCCTTCGGAGCGGTGACGTCCACGAGCGTCAATGCGTACGACAGGCGGGGCCTCACGGAGGGCCGCGCCGCCGCCGACCTGGCGGTGTTCGACGCCTTCGACGCGGTCGAGACCCGCTGACGCCGCCGGCGGCGTCGGATAACGTCCACGTCATGACTGTCCTCCGCTTGAAGATCTCGCTGCGGTATGTGCGGCCGCCGATCTGGCGTCGCCTCGAAGCTCCCAGCACGCTCACGCTGAGCCAGTTGCACGAGGTCATCCAGACGGCGATGGGCTGGACCAACTCGCATCTGCACGCGTTCGAGGTGGGCTCCGTCGTCTACTCCAGTGACCTCGACGAGCACGACCGGCAGGCTGGCCACCGCGACGAGTACGTCACCTCGCTGGTCGACTTGTCGCTGACTGTCGGCTCGCAATTCCGCTACGAGTACGACTTCGGCGACGGCTGGGAGCACGACGTTCTCGTAGAGGACGCGCAACCTGGGGACGCGACGGCGGTCCGTTGCCTCGGCGGCGAGCGCGCGTGCCCGCCGGAGGACTGCGGCGGGCCGGCCGGCTACGAGCACTTGCTCGACGCCCTGGCGGACCCGACGCACCCCGACCACGGAGACATGTCGGAGTGGATCGGCGGCGGCCTCGATCCCGCTGCGTTCGACGTGGATGCCGTCAACGCCAGCCTTGCCCGGCTGGCCGCGGGCTTCACGCGGCCGAACCGCGCCACCCGGCGCGGTCGCCGGTGACGCACGTGGGCTCCGCTCCGGTAAGACGGACGATCGGAGCCCGCCGGGTCCACTAGGCTCTCGACTGCCGCGCCGGGTGCGGCGAGAAGGAGCGACTGTGGGCGGCGTGCGGCTCGAGTGGGACGGCAAGAGCGCGGAGGTGCCCCGCCTGCGGCTGCCGCTGCAGGTCGTCGAGACCGTCAACAGCCCCCGCGCCGATCGGGGCAGCCTGTTCGAGTCGTCGGCCGATGCCGCGGACGGGTGGCGCAACAAGCTGATCTGGGGCGACAACCTGCACGTGCTCGCGTCGCTCGCAGATGACTACGCCGGGCAGGTCGACCTCGTCTACATCGACCCGCCGTTCGACTCGCGCCAGGACTACAAGGTGCGCATCGCGGTCGGCGACGACACCGTCGGTGCCGACCAGGACCTGTCGAAGCTCGCGTCGGTCATCGAGGAGAAGGCCTACCGCGACACGTGGGGCAAGGGGGTCGAGAGCTACCTGCAGATGCTCTACCAGCGGCTCGTCCTCATTCGCGAACTGCTCAGCGACCGCGGCTCCCTGTTCCTGCACCTCGCCCCGAACGTGTCCCATCTCGCCCGCGCACTTCTGGACGAGATCTTCGGTGCGGACAATTTCCGCGCCGAGATCATCTGGAAACGGCAAACGGGCCACGCAGATACGAAGGACTTCGGCGCTCAGCACGACGTGATCGCTTGTTTCGCCAAAAGCAAAGAACACTTGTGGAATCCACAGTTCGAACCCTATGACGAGGACTTCGTCCAGACCTACTACCGGTACGACGACGGCGACGGCCGCCTGTATTGGCGGGACAACATTCAAAGCCCTAACCCCCGTCCCAACCTGACATACGAGTGGAAGGGATTTCCTCCTCCGCCCAACGGGTGGCGATACAGCCGCGAGCGCATGGCGCAGCTTGATTCGCAGGGGCGCATCTACTACCCCGCCAAGAAGACGCAGAGGCCCATGCTGAAGCGCTACCTCGATGAGGCGAAAGGCATGCCCGTCGGGGACGTCTGGACAGACTTGAAGCGCATCAACCAGATGGCGAAAGAGCGGCTTGGGTACGACACGCAGAAGCCCGAGGCGCTGGTCGAACGGATCATTCGCTCGTCATCGGACGAGGGCAGCATCGTGCTCGACTGCTTCGCCGGGTCGGGGACGACGCCGGCCGTGGCGGAGAAACTCGGCCGGCGGTGGATCGCCGTCGACATCGGCCGGTTCGCGGTGCACACCACCCGCAAGCGCGTGCTCGACATCCCCGGCTGCACGCCGTTCGAGGTGGCGAACCTCGGCCGCTACGAGCGCCAGGTCTGGCAGCACGCGACCACCGGCGAACAGGTGCAGGCCTACCTCGATTTCGTGACGGAGCTCTACGGCGCAGCGCCGGTCACCGGCTTCCAGCACGTGCACGGCACGATGGGCAAGCGCGCGGTGCACGTCGGCGCGATCGACGCGCCGGTCACGATGGTCGAGATCAAGGAAGCCCTCGACGAGGCCGCCGCCGCCGGCCACCGCGCGCTCGATGTCCTCGGCTGGGAGTTCGAGATGGGGTTGCACGACCTCGTCGAGGACGAGGCGCGCGATCGGGGCATCGACCTTCGCCTGCGTCGCATCCCGCGCGAGGTCATGGACCCGCGCGCCGTCGCGGCGGGGGACATCGTGTTCCACGAGCTCGCGTACGTGAAGGTCTCGTCCGCGGCGAAGAAGCGATCCGTCACCGTGACCCTCGAGGACTTCGTGCTGTCCAACCCCGACCTCGTGCCACCGCTGGTGCGCGACAAGGTGACGGCATGGTCGGACTACATCGACTACTGGGCCGTCGACTTCACCTTCGGCGCGGAGGGTGACAAGGACACGTTCCGCAACCAGTGGCAGTCCTACCGCACCCGTGCGAGCCGCGCGCTCGAGCTGACTGCCACCAACGACTACGAGGAGCCAGGCGCTTACACCGTGCTCGTGAAGGTCGTCGACATCTTCGGCAACGACACCACGACCGCCCTCGACATCGAGATCTCCTGACGTGGCCGACCCGTACGCAGTCCGCTCCCCCGACGACCGCCGCCCGAGCCACACCGCTCTCGCCGGTGGCATTCGCACCGAGGTGACGGCGTGGCGGGCGGGCGGATACCCCGGCGCGTCCGCCACGAGCAAGCGCCTGCTGGAGCATTGGTTCCTCGACGAGCACCAGACCGCCGATGGGCAGCCGTTCCGTTACTACTTCGCGCAGCGCGAGGCCATCGAGACGCTGATCTATGTGTTCGAGGTCGCCGGCGTGCGCAGCGTCGTACAAATGGCTCGATTCTCTGCCCATCCGCTGGCGACGGAGCCCGAGCCCTACCCTCGCTTCGTCGTGAAGATGGCGACCGGGTCCGGCAAGACGAAGGTCATGTCACTGGCGATCGCATGGTCGTATTTCCATGCGCTGCGCGAACCCGCCAGCCCGCTCACACCGACGGCGCTGCTCGTCGCACCGAACCTGATCGTGTACGAACGCCTGCGGGACGACTTCGACAACGGACGCGTCTTCCGCGCCGACCCCGTGATCCCCCCGGAATGGCGCTCCGACTTCGACCTGCAGGTGTGCCTGCGCGACACCGCGATCCCGGCGTCCGCCCCCGGCGTGCTCGCGCTGACGAACGTGCAGGCACTGTACGAACGGCGCCCGCCGCAGCCGGCCGACCCGGTCTCCGCGCTGCTCGGCCCTCGGCCGCCGGCGCGCCTCAATCAGCCCGATCCGATGCTCGTGCAGCTCGCGCGCCGCGGCCGCATCCTGGCACTCAACGACGAGGCGCACCACCTGCACGACCGCATCACCCTCGAGACGGGTGAGCCGCTGGTCGCCGTGCAAACGTTGCACCGGCTGCACGAGGCCGCGACGGACGGGATTGCCGTGCAGCTTGACTTCTCGGCGACTCCCCGCCAGCAGAATGGCGCGCTCTTCACCGAGATCGTCAGCGACTATCCCCTCGCCGAGGCGATCGAGGACGGCATCGTCAAACGACCCGTGATCGGCGAGCTGAGCGGCGACATCACGGCCGTCAGCGACGACGCTTCCGTGCGTTATCGCCAGCGGCTGTCGGCGGGGGTATCGAAGTGGCGGGAGTTCCGCGAGGCGTACTCCGCCGTCGGCCGCAAGCCGCTGCTGTTCGTCATGGCCGAGGACACTGCGGCCGCGGACCAGATCGCGGCGTACCTCGAGACCATTTCCGACCTCTCCGGCAAGGTGCTGACCATCCACGTCAACGCCGGCGGCCGAGACCGCGGCGAGATTGCCGGGCGCGACCTGGAGAACGCGCGGCGCTGGGCCCGCGAGGTGGACAGCGAGGACAACCCGTACGCCGCGATCGTGTCCGTGCTCATGCTGCGCGAGGGCTGGGACGTGCGCAACGTCACCGTCATCGTGCCGCTGCGGGCCTACACGGCGACGGCCAACATCCTTCCCGAGCAGACCCTCGGCCGCGGCCTGCGGCGCATGACACCGCCGGGCAGCGGTGTCGACGAGACAGTGGTCGTCATCGAACACGAGGCGTTCCGCTCGCTGTGGGACCAGGCGCTGGCGGACGACGACCTGTCGGTCGAGCGGCAGAACCTGGACGACGTGCACGTGCAGCCGCAGGTCGTCGCCGTCGAGCCGGACCGCGTCGGCTTCGACATCGCGATCCCGCTGCTCAGTCGGGTCCTGACGCGCGAGGCGAGCGGGGTGTCGCGGCTGCGGGTGGAAGACCTGCCGGAGCGGGCGCTGCGGCTGCCCGACACGTTGCGCAGCGACACTATCGACTACACCGGCCGGGACATGCTCAGCGGCGAGGTCGTGGAGCGCGCGCAGTATCCGGCGGAGCAGGCGCACGACCCGTCGGCGGTGCTGGCCTACTACGTGAACGAGATCTCGCACGAGAGCCGCCTGACCGGGCAGTTCGCGGTGCTGGCGCCGTTGGTCAAGGACTACATCGAGCGCCGACTGTTCGGCGGGCCGGTCGACCTAGCCGACCCACTGGTCCTCGGGCAGCTGCAGGAACCGTCCGTGCAGGAGACCATCTTCGCGGTGTTCCGGGAGGCGGTCGACGACGTGACGCTGCGGTCGGCGTCCAGCGCGTCGTACGAACACAAAGATCTCTTGCTGTCCTCGACGCGGCCCTTCCTGTGGAGCGGTGAGACGGCCTCGGCCCGCAAGTCAGTGTTCAACCTGCAGCCGTGCGACAGCGGGCTGGAGGTGCGCTTCGCGGGGTTCCTCGACACGGCGGACGACGTGGCCGCTTTTGCGAAGCTGGCTCGCGAGGTGCGCTTCTCGCTGGAGTACCGGGCAGAGGGTGGGCGCCTCGGCTACTACTACCCAGATTTCGTCGTGCGGCTGACAGACGGGTCGCACGCCGTCATCGAGACGAAGGGGCTGGCGGATCTCGACGTGCCGCACAAGGACCGGCGCGCGCACCTGTGGGCCGTCGATGCAACGGTGGCGACGGGCACGCGGTGGCGGTATCTGCGCGTCGACGAGGACGTCTTCGACCGGCACCGTTCGGGGCTGCGGACGATGGCGCAACTCCTCGACCTGACATTCGCGCGGCGGCGCGAAGCCGAGCTGGCGGAGACGGCGACGCCTCGGCGCCGCACGCGCGCGGAGATCATCGCCGCGATGGAGGACATCAGCGACCGCATGGGCACCGTCGCCGGGCTCGACGAGGCACTCGACAAGCTGCGGGACGAGCCGGATGCCTGACGAGTACGCGGTCGACACCGGGGTGTTCCTGCGGTGGTTCGTGCCGCAGCCGGGCTGGAAGCACGCGCGCGAGGTCCGCGACGCGTTCCTCGCGGACACGGTCGCGCTGTCAGCGGTCGCGACCGTGCGCGTCGAGCTCGCCCATGTGCTGCGCAACAAGGGTCTACTGCCCGGGTTGCTGGACCGGCCGCGCTATCTGTCCGCGGTGCGAGCCATCGACGACCTCGGTGTCGTCGTGTCGGACGTTGATGTCGACACCGTGGAGCGAGCGGCAGATCTTGCCGCGCGGCGGATGTTGCGGGTGTTCGACGCACTCGTCGTCGATCACGCACTGCAGCGCGGCGTGACGCTGTTGACCACGGACGCGAAGCTGGTGCGGGCTGTGGATGACCTGCTGTCCACAGAGTTGCTGCGGGTCGAGTAGGGAGTGCGGGCGTCGTTCTACGGTCAGCCAATGACTGCCAGAGACGACGACCTCCATGCCCGCTGCGCCGCCATCGTCCGCCTCCTCGCCTGCCACTCCCGGGAGACGTCGGTTGTCCTCCTCATCGTTGGGCAGCGGATCACCGGTGCCACTGTCATCGGGATCGGCTCACCGACCCAGGTCTCCGCCACCCCCGCCTCGGTGCTCTCCCCAGCTCTGCGAGACGCCAGTGCACACATCGTTCTGGCCCACACGCACCCGTCCGGCGCACCGCCGAGTCGCGAGGACCATGCCGTCACCCGGAGGTTGGTCGCGGCCGCCGCCATCGTCGGCGTGCGCCTGCGTGCTCATCTCGTCGTCACGGACGCCGGTCACACCGACATCCTGGTCACCGGCACGCAGGCTCGCGAGGCCGCAGCCTGAGGGACGAGGCTCAACGACCGTAAGTGACGAAGCCGTGGGCCCAGGAGCGGGGACGAAGCGGCGACACCGGGACGGTCTCGTGCGTCAGGCGCGGCGTGCGGCGAGGCGGTCCGGCGTCGGCCAGCGGACATCGGAGGCCCAGCCCGCCTTCTCGAGCGCCCAGATGATGCGGGCACTGATGTCGATCTGTCCCTTGAGCACGCCGTGCCGGGCACACGTCGGATCGGCGTGGTGGCTGTTGTGCCAGGACTCACCGAACGATGGGATCGCGAGCGGCCAGAAGTTGGCTGCTTTGTCACGGCTCTTGAAGGGCCGCTCACCGACGACGTGGCAGATCGAGTTGACCGACCAGGTCATGTGATGCAGGAGGAAGACACGCACGAGTCCACCCCACAGCAGGCCTGTCAGGGCCCCCATCCACGACCACGTGGCGAGGCCGCCGACGACGCCCGGAAGGCCGAAACTCGCGACGACGAGCCAAGGGAACAGTCGGTCGACGCGGGCGAGATCCTGGTCGGCGAGCAGGTCGGGAGCAAAGCGAGCCTTGGACGTGCGCTCGTCATGAAACATCCAGCCGATATGCGCATAGGCGAGGCCCTTGACCAGCGCACGAACGGTGGTGCCGTAGCGCCACGGGGAGTGCGGGTCGCCTTCCTTGTCACTGAATGCGTGGTGGCGCCGATGGTCGGCGACCCACGTGACGACCGAGCCCTCGATGGCCAGCGATCCGAGCACCGCCAGCGTGATGCGCAGCCAGCGGCGCGCTTTGAACGCGCCGTGCGTGAAGTAACGGTGCATGCCAACGGTCACGCCGGTGATCGTCAGGCAATAGCCGACGGCGAGGATCAGCACATCGGTCAGCGAGATGCCCGTGCCCCACAGGACGACCATCGCGCCGATCGTCGCGAGCAGCGGGACGGCGACGAATGCCCCGACGACGACGCGGGCCCACCGCGCCGTGGCTGGGTCGCTCGGCGGCAGCAGGATCGGCCTGCCGACCGGCAGCGCGGGCGTCGCGTCGCGCTGGTCATCGGTCATGGGGGCGAGCGTCACGTGCACGACCTGTCTGGTTGTCCGGAGTCCGCACTAGCCTGCGCTCGATCAGGTGCGGCCAATCCTCCGCCGCGGGCACATGTCCGTACCGATCCCCCAGGTCTCCCGGGGGCGAGATGGCCATGCTGGGTTGCGGCTCGGGTGAACTTTCGGCGATCACGCGCAGAGTGCCCCGCCCCGGCGGTACGGTGCGCTACCTGGCAATCCGACGAAAGGCGCCCCATGTCGTCCACGACTGTCCGCCGCGCAGTGATGGGCGCTGTCGTCACCACCGCCACTCTCGTCTCCACGTCGACCTCGGCCTTTGCCACGACGGTCACGACGTTGGATCGGGCCGCGTTCCTGGCGGAGCTCTCGACAGTCGCGAAGGTGACCGCCGCGAGTGAACAGACCGGGTGGCGGCAGGCCCTCAGCTTCACCGTCGGTTCGGGAGCGGCGGCGGGGAGCGCACCGACCCCAACCGCAACGACCGCCTACGACCCCACCACCCAGCGTGTCCTCGAGACGACTAGCGGGCTCTCGCGCACGGACACCACGATCGCCCAGGTCGGCAGGGGCACGTGGACCGACCTGTCGACGGACTCGCAGACGACGGCCGAGCTGAAGCTGCTGGGACGGCCCGGAGCGACGTACGTGCTCGACCCCAGCTGGTCGGCCGAGGTCGCCTCCGTGCGCAAGCAGGCAGGGTCGACGCAGATCGGTGACGTTCCGACGAGCGTCACGTCAGCGGTCAAAACCGTCGAGGATGACGGCACGATCACCTACGCCGTGACGGAGACCGATCCGGGCACGGGCACCGCCGGCCCGGTGACGGCGCACCTCACCATCCACACGGCAGCGGACGGCGTGCTGCTCGGTGAGTCGTTCGACGTGTCCGAGCCGGCATCGTCCAGCAGCGCGAGCTCGCTCAACGGCAGCGTCACGATCACCTACGGCCCGCAGACGATCGACGTGCCAGCAGCCAGTGACACCGTGTCGAAGGCCGCGCTCAATCGGGCGATCAATGCCATCAACCTTCGCTCGATCGTCAGCATGGCCGGCGATCGCGTCGCCCGAGCCTCCGCGACCATGGCACGACACGCCCACCGGACGATCGTGCCGGCCGACATCGTGCTCGCCGCGCGGCAGGTCGTGAAGGGCGCACCGGTGCACATCACCGTCACGGCCGTCAAGGGCGGCGTGCGCCTGTCGTCGGTCAACCCGTTCACGCACGCGACCGTGTCGAGCACCGTGGTCGTGGAGCTGGCCGCGGTGGTCCACACCGGCTGACGCACGTGTCCGGCGGTCAGCCCGCGTGCAAGGCCCGTACGTAGTCGCAGGCCTCGCGGGCGACCGCCGACCAGGTGCCACCGGCCGGAATCTCGACCCACGACGTCATCGAGCGCTCGCCCATGGTCGCAACCGCGCCGGCGCCTGCCGAAACGATCTCGGCGTCACTGTCGGGCTTTCCGCAGTCAGCGCCGTAACGAGCTCGTCGTACCGCGGGTCACTCGGCACTGTCCGCACCCGCGTTGATGCGTTCGAGGATCAGTGTGCGCGCGCGCTTCGCGTCGGCCTGGCCGCCGGTCGCCTTCAAAACGGCACCGATGAGAGCGCCGACCGCCCCCAGATTGCCGCCGCGGATCTTGTCGACGGTGCCCGCCTGCGCTGCGAGCACCCCGTCGATGGCGGCAATCAATTCGTCCTCACCGGCCACCTTCAGCCCGCGCGCCTCGACAACGGCGTCCGGAGTGCCCTCGCCCGCGAGGACGCCGTCGACGACTTGGCGCGCGAGCGCCGCCGTCAGGGCGCCGTCGGAGACGAGCGCGCAGACGCGGGCCACGTCAGAAACGGTGATGGGCAGGTCGATCGCGTCGATGCCGGCTTCGGCTGCCTTTCCGGCGAGGTACGACGTCCACCATCCGCGGGCCTCGGCCGCGCCGGCACCGGCGACGACGGTCTCGAGGACGGCGTCGAGCACCCCGAGGTTGACCATGTCGCGCATCTCCTCGGCGCTGAAACCGTGCTCGGCGACGAGCCGCGCCCGCCGCTGCGACGGCGGCTCCGGCAGGGCCGCCCGCAGCGACTCCACCCACGCGCGGTCGGGCGCCAGCGGCACCAGGTCGGGCTCGGGAAAGTAGCGGTAGTCCTCGGCGTCGGACTTGACGCGGCCGCTCGACGTGGTGCCGGTGTCCTCGTGGAAGTGGCGCGTCTCCTGCACGACGGTCTCGCCCGCGTCGAGCACGGCGGCCTGGCGCGACACCTCGAAGCGGACGGCCCGCTCGACGGACCGCAGTGAGTTGACGTTCTTCGTCTCGGTGCGCGTGCCCAGCTTGTCGGCACCCCACCGCCGCAGGGACGCGTTGACGTCGCAGCGGAGCGAGCCCTGCTCCATCCGCACGTCGGAAACATCCAGTCCACGCAGCAGATCGCGGAGCTCGGCGACGTAGGCCTTGGCGATCTGGGGCGCTTTCCCGCCGGCGACGACGGGACGCGTCACGATCTCGACGAGCGGGATGCCGGCGCGGTTGTAGTCGACGAGCGAGTGCGTCGCGCCGTGGATCCGACCGGTCGACCCGCCGACGTGCGAGCTCTTGCCCGTGTCCTCTTCGAGGTGCACTCGTTCGATCTCGACGCGCACCGTCTCGCCATCGACGACGATGTCGAGATAGCCGTCGACGCACAGCGGCTCGTCGTACTGCGAGATCTGGAAGTCCTTGGGCATGTCGGGATAGAAGTAGTTCTTGCGGGACATCCGCGACCACTCGGCGATGCGGCAGTTGAGCGCGAGACCGATCTTCACGATCGACTCGATGGCCTTGTCGTTGAGCACCGGCAGCGAGCCGGGCAGCCCGAGACAGACCGGGCACACCTGCGTGTTGGGAGCCGCGCCGAACTCGCCCGAGCAGCCGCAGAACAGCTTGGTGTCGGTGCCGAGCTCGACGTGGGTCTCGAGACCGATGACGGTTTCGTACGCGGCGACGGCCTCGTCGTACGGGACCAGAATGTCGTTGCTCATAAGGCGGGGGCCTCCTCGTAGAACGGGTGGCCAAACCGGTCCTGCAACAGCGCAGCCTCGAGCGCGGCACCCACGCTATAGAGCCGGTCGTCGGCCATCGACGGAGCCATGATCTGCAGGCCGACCGGCAGCCCGTCCTCCGGCGCCAGCCCGACGGGGATGCTGATCGCGCAGTTGCCCGCAAGGTTCGTCGGGATCGTGCAGAGGTCGGCCAGATACATGGCCATCGGGTCGTCGGCGCGTTCCCCGATCTTCCACGCTGTCGTGGGCGACGTCGGCGACACGAGCACGTCGACGCGGGCGAAGGCCGCGTCGAAGTCGCGCGTGATCAGCGTGCGCACCTGCTGGGCCTTGCCGTAGTAGGCGTCGTAGTAGCCGCTGGAGAGCGCGTACGTGCCGATCATGATGCGGCGCTTGACCTCGGCGCCGAAGCCGGCCGCCCTCGTGAGCGCCATGACTTCTTCGGCACTATGCGTCCCGTCGTCGCCGACCCGCAGGCCGTAGCGCATCGCGTCGAAGCGCGCCAGGTTGGACGACGCCTCCGACGGGGCGATCAGATAGTAGGCGGGCATCGCGTAGTCGAAGCTCGGGCACGACACCTCGACGACGGTCGCTCCGGCGTCCTTCATGCGCGCAACGGCCTCGTCGAAGCGCTGCAGGACGCCCTTCTGATAGCCCTCACCCTGAAACTCGCGCACCACACCGACGCGCACGCCGTCCAGATCGCGCGACTGAGCGGCGGCGACGACATCCGGCACCGGCGCATCGATCGACGTGGAGTCGCGAGGGTCGTGCCCGGCAATCGCCGCGTGCAGCAGCGCGGCGTCCTCGACGGTGCGCGCGAACGGACCCGCCTGGTCGAGCGAGGACGCGAACGCGATGAGGCCGTAGCGCGACACGGCGCCGTACGTGGGCTTCACGCCCACGAGCCCGCAGACCGCGGCCGGCTGTCGGATCGAGCCGCCCGTGTCGGTGCCGATCGCCAACGGGGCTTCGAATGCGGCGACCGCCGCCGCCGAGCCGCCCGACGAGCCACCGGGGATGCGGTCGAGCCCCCACGGGTTGCGCGTCACCCCGTAGGCGCTGTTTTCGGTCGACGAGCCCATGGCGAATTCGTCCATGTTGGCCTTGCCGAGGATGACGACACCGGCCTCGCGGAGCTTCGTGACGACCGTTGCATCGTACGGCGGGCGCCAGCCCTCGAGGATCTTCGATCCCGCTGTGGTGGGCACGCCGCGCTGCGTCAGCACGTCCTTCAGCGCCAGCGGCACACCCGCCAGCGGGCCGAGCGTTTCGCCCGCGGCGCGCCGGTCGTCGATCTCGCCGGCGGCCTCGAGGGCCCCGTCCGTGTCGACGTACAAGAAGGCATTGACGTTCTTGTCGACGGAGTCGATGCGGTCGAGGTGCGCCTGCGTGACCTCGACCGAGGTCACTTCTCGGGCGCCGAGGCGGCGGCCCAACTCGGCGGCCGTCGCCCGGATCAGGTCGGTCGGCATCACTGCTCCTCGTCGAGGATGCGCGGGACGCGGAAGCGGTCGTCCTCGGCGGACGGGGCACCGGCCACCGCTTCGGCGGCCGTCAGCGACGTGTGCCGCACGTCGGGACGGAACACATTGACCAACGGCACCGAATGGGACGTCGGCGGGATGTCATCGGCAGCCACCTCGCTGATCCGGGCGACCGACGAGAGGATCACGTCCAGCTGCGAGGCGTAGTGGTCGAGCTCCGCCTCCGGCAACGCGAGGCGGGCGAGTTTGGCAAGGTGCGCGACTTCGTCACGGGTGATCTCCGACACGCGGGCCATCCTAGGCGCCCCACTTCCGGCGCCGCGGGGCGTTATCCCGTCGAGCGGGCCAAAAAGCGCATCGGCATCGGCGAGGACGTCCACGGCGACGTGTCCCAGAACCCGAGCCCTTCGTAGAGCGCGACGGCGCCGGTGCAGGACGGCAGCACGTCGACGGCCACGCGGGTGCACCCGAGGACCGCCGCCTCCTGCACGCACGCGACGGTCAAGCGTTGCCCGATCCCGGTACGACGGACCCGCGGACAGACGTCTCGCCCGTCGGCGGGGCGGCAGGGCCGGGAAAGGCGGCGGCGACCCAGGTCAGCGCGTCGGGCCCCGGCACGCCGCCGGGTTCGTGCGCCCAGCCGTCCGCCGAGCGCAGGTAGTCGTGGAGCAACCGTGCGCGCGGCTTCGCGCCGGTCCGCCAGCAGGCTCACGGTGCGATCTGGACAGCCACTAGTGGTCCGTCTGCGTTTTGATCTGGTGGAGGGTGTCGCGTCCGCGTTGATCTTTGGCGATGATGTCCTCGGCGGTGGCTTTCCAGATGAACGGTTTCGGGTCCGCGTTCCTATGCTCGGCCCAGATGGTGATGGCCTGGGCGAGGTCGGCGACGCTGGTGAACACCCCCCCGACGTAGACGACGGTCGGTGAGTTCTTTGAACCAGCGTTCAATAAGATCGAGCCACGAACTCGACGTGGGTGTGTAGTGCAGGTGCCAGCGGCGGCGGTCGCGGTGGGCGAGCCATTTCGCGATCTCGGGTGTCGAGTGGGCGGAAAGGTTGTCCAAGGCGACCTGCACGGACAGGCCGCGCGGAACGCTGGCGTCGATCTGTTTGAAGAACCTCAGCACATCGGCACAGCAGTGGCCCTTGGGCAGGTCGGTCAACACTTGCCCAGTGGACACGTTCATCGCAGCGAACAGGTCGATGGTGCCGTTGCGCTTGTAGTCATGGGTCATCGTTCCGGCCCGGCCCCGCTTCATCGGTAGCGATGGCTGGGTGCGGTCCAGGGCCTGACACTGGGTTTTCTCATCGAAGCTGAACACCGCGGCACGCGCCGGCGGGTTCAGATACAGCCCGAAGACATCGACCAGCTACTCCTCGAACCGGGGATCGTTGCTGATCTCCAACGTGTCGACTCGCCACGGTTTCAGTCCGTGATCGGACCAGATCCTGGCGACCGCGTCCTTGCCGATCCCGACCCGCGCAGCCATCGAACGGGTACTCCAATGCGTCGACCCGTCCGCAGGCGTTTCCTGATGCGTCAGGCGCACCACTTCCTGCACGGTCCCCGTCGGGATCGAAGGCTTGCGGCCACGACCCTTCGCGATCACCCCGACCCCGTCGACACCCTTGACAGCAAAGCGAGTACGCCACCGCCGCACCGTGTCCGAATCGACCTCGCAGCGACGCGCAATCTCCTGATTCGCGACCCCGTCAGTCCGTCGGATGGATGGCGGTCGTGCTCCTGGTCGTCACCGTCACCCAACGAGGAGCGCGTGCGCCTCGACGACGTTGACGGCGAATGTCGGGCGCTTGCCCTGCTCGACGTACTTGGTGCCGCCGTCGGTGTAGCCCGTGACGGGGTCGTACGCGGTCCACACCACACCCCAGATGACCTGAAGGTGCACGTGGTGGACACCGATGTGGTGGAACGCGTACTTGACCCGTCCGTCGGGATAAGGGCCGCCTGCGTCAGTTGTCGACGGAAGCACAACGAGCAGCCCCGGTCCGTCGTCCATGTACCAGACAAAATGGGGATTCTGCAACGTCGAGGTGACGGTCAAGGTCCCTTTGGACTTCGTGTCGGTGCGGTTCGGCGGGACGGTCTGCACCCACAGGTACACGGGAAGCGTCACGGGAAGCGCGCCCGTGAACGGGTTCACCGTCGCGCTCACCGGGTCCGGCGCGACTTCAAGCAGGACATCGCGAACGTAGCCAGGTTCATCGACCGGGTTTAGCGAACAGAACTCCTTACGCGGCTGCACAGCAGCCCACCCTTGCGCCGTGGCAATCCAGTACACGTATCGTGTCTCGTCCGGCGGCCCAGGGCAATTCGCCGGCGGACCAGCGCAGGGCACCCCAGCATTCGCGGGTTCATCGCACACACGCATCAGAGCCGGCTGTTGGCACGACGCTAGTGCCGGGCAGAAGACCGGCGCAGTCGGCGTTCCCGGGTCCGCGACCGCCACGGGCTTCTTCGAAGATCCCGGCCCATTTTCGGACGCGTCAATTCCCACGCTCGGGCTGATCGGGGGCGGCACAACCCCGTTCGGACAGTCCGAATTGCCGCCCTCCGATTTTTGACAACCAGCGTCGGACGCGGCCGCTGAGTGCGCGATCGCGGGCAACGTCGGTGTGGCGTTGGCGGCGGCCTGAACGGCGACCACAGCGACGATGAGCGGCATCGCTGCAATCGCAGCAGCCAAGGAAGCGCGGACTCTCATGACGCATCCAAGTTCGCGGCGACTTTCCAAGCGTCGCCGACGTATTGCATCGAGATGTCTACGACCATCGGCCGTGGAGGGTTGGTCGCGACGACCTTATGGTTTGTGTCCAGCGAGCGGAACGTCGGTCGCACATAGCTGACTCGCACCGTGGCGAGGCTGCCTTGGTGTTTGATTAGCACGAGTTTCACCGGCCCGAAATCGTCGTATTGGACCCGGTGCTTCCGCTCCTTCTGGAGTTGAATCGAGTCTGCCTCATTCGCGATGCAGGCGCAGCTCGGTAGCGCGAGCGCCTGCACCGGGCCGAGGTCTTGTTGAACAGTCGCGAGGTTGGAGGCACCCAGAAAAGCTTCGGCCGTGGCAATCGCCGCCGCTTCGCTGTTGTCACCGCTTGGGGCGCTCGTCGGGATCGCCGTGGCGGTCACGGTGCCGACCGTGGACGGAGTGGTCACCGGTGCGGAGGTCGTGGACGGTGCCGGGGTGACTGGCGTGACGGGCGTCACGGATGTGGCCGGGGTGCTCGTCAACGGCGCGAGTGTCGTCAGCGGCGCGGGAGACGGTGTGCAGGCTGCGACCGCAAGGACCGACAGCAGCACCCCTGCGCTGAGCCCTCTCCCCGGAATCATTCAGGCATCTTAACCGCCCCGACGGACACCGCCACAAGTTGTGCACAGGCCAAGCGGCCCTCGCCGCACACGACAGATTCCCCTCATGAGCGAGCAGGGCAAGGTTTCCACGGGCTGTCCGCGCGGCCAGCTCTGACTCTCTGTCGTCAGCTTCGACAACGAGGGGGTGGGCGCGGATGTGGGGCAATCCAGACGCGATAGATCAACTTGCCGCCCGCTGCGAGCGGCCGCCGACCACATTGCCGAGCTGGCGGGCCGCGCCGAGCGAGCCGGCCGAGCGGTGCCGTGGGAGTCCGTCGCCGGCAGCGCGTTCCAGCAGCGCATCGACGATCTCAGCAGCGACAGGTTGCGATGCATCGGCGAGTTCCGGGACGCCGCCGCCGCCCTGCGTGGCCACGCCGCCGCGTGCCGCGCCCGCATCGAGGAGATCAAGCGCCTCGAGCGGCTCGCCGAGGAGGCCCTCCGAGCCGCTGCGCACGCCGCCGAGGGCGCAGCGAACGCCGCCGAACACGCGGCCGCCTCGGTGGTCAACACCGGCAAGCGCGCCCTCAACGGTGCCGTCGACGCCATCGGGAGCCTCTTTTGACCGCCCTCCGCCTGCTGTTGCGCCTCGACGAGCTGGCCGCGCTCTGCACCGACCCTCGAGGTCCAGCTGCCGCCTGAGTTCGGCCAGTCCCGACCGCAAACGAGGCGACCACGACCGCGTCTCTCGACGTCGGCCCGAGCGAGGCTCGCGGAGCGCTGAATCACCGGCGAGGCATATGACGCGGTGGCAGCCAACCTCGGCCTTTTCGCGATCGCGCCGATCGTGATCACCGTCGTCGATGACGAGTCGATCGTCGCCCTCGTCGAACTGGCCGACCGGGCGGGAGCGACCCTCGTCAACGCGGGCCGCGGCGCCGTCGAGCTGTCCGTGTGGGAGGTCACCAACTTGCCGGTCGGGCGTGCCGGGGCTCGCGGCCCGCCTCGGCTACAGCCGCCGCCAGCTCGAACGCATGCTGCACGCCGAGCTCGGCGCCGGGCCACTCGGTCTCGCGCAGGCGCAGCGGGCACAGACCGCCCGCGTCCTCATCGAGACCACGACCCTCCCCCTCGCGGACGTCGCGTTGGCCGCAGGTTTCGGGAGCGTGCGCCGGTTCAATGACGTCGTACGACATGTTTTTGCAACCACGCCTGGAGAATTGCGCGCCAAAGCACGCCAGGAGCCCGCCACGCCGGGCAGCATCGCGGTGCGGCTGCCGTTCCGGGCGCCGCTCTTCCCCGACAACCTGTTCGGTCACCTCGCGGCGACCGCGGTGCCCGGCGTCGAGGAGTGGCGCGACGGGGCTTACCGCCGCACCCTGCGGCTCCCCCACGGCACCGGCATCGTGGCCCTGACCCCGGGGCCTGAGCACATCGTCTGCCGCCCCACGTTGACCGACTGGCGCGACCTGTCCGTCGCGATCGCAAGGTGCAGAAAAGCTTCTCGACCTCGACGCCGACCCGCAGCCGATCGACGCGCAGCTTTTCGAGGACGCAGTGCTCGCCCCGCTCGTCGCGAAGGCCCCCGGCCGCCGCGTCCGACGCACCGTCTACGAGCAGGAGCTCGCGATGCGCGCGGTCCTCGGCCAGCAAGTCAGCACCGCCGCTGCGCGCACGCACGCCGCCCGCCTGGTCGCCGCTCTTGGCGAGCCGATTGTCGACCCCGCCGGCGATCTGACGCACCTGTCCCCACGGCGGACGCGATGGCGGCGGTCGAACCGGCGCGGCACGCGCCGGCGGGTTCAGATACAGCCCGACGACATCGACCAGCTACTTCTCGAACCGGGGATCGTTGCTGATCTTCAACGTGTCGACTCGCCACGGTTTCAGTCCGTGATCGGACCAGATCCTGGCGACCGCGTCCTTGCCGATCCCGACCCGCGCAGCCATCGAACGGGTACTCCAATGCGTCGACCCGTCCGCAGGCGTTTCCTGATGCGTCAGGCGCACCACTTCCTGCACGGTCCCCGTCGGGATCGAAGGCTTGCGGCCACGACCCTTCGCGATCACCCCGACCCCGTCGACACCCTTGACAGCAAAGCGAGTACGCCACCGCCGCACCGTGTCCGAATCGACCTCGCAGCGACGCGCAATCTCCTG
Organism: uncultured bacterium; assembly: GCA_964236265.1. Classification (GTDB taxonomy): domain Bacteria; phylum Actinomycetota; class Actinomycetes; order JAVEEB01; family JAVEEB01; genus JAVEEB01. Next base: position 49,157 of record CAXSDE010000006.1, on the reverse strand, counting down.
ATTCGCGACCCCGTCAGCGGCCAACAACAATCCCTTGGCCTGCACCACCATGCGATGCGGCAACGATCTCGACCTCGACATCCGCACCAACGCGACACGCTGATCAACACTCACCGGTATCGACGCCGCAGTCTCAAAAGGCATGACCCCATATTACCGTGCTAAATCACAGACGTCACAGACACACCACTAGGAGGCGAGCCGGACGCGCACGACACCGTGGTCGGTGCCGACGTAGGCGCTCGACTTCGTCAGCATCGGGACCACGAAGTGCGGCACGGAGTCGCCGAGGCCGACGCTGGTGACGAGCCGACCGCTCGCGACGGTGCGGAGCTGCAGCGCGCCTCCCTTCGTCACGAGGAAGACGCGGCCGCCGCCGGTTGCCGCACCCCAGGCGTCCTGGGTGACCGACCACCGGCGGGTCAACGTGCCGTTGCCGACCGTGAACGCCATGACCTGACCGCTGATGCCGCAGTTTTGAATGACGGTCGTGCCGTAGGTCGCGGACGTGCCGAGCGAGCGGCAGCCGACGTTGACAGCCGCGCGCTCGCCGCCGATGCCGCCCATGGCGCCGATCTTCACGAGGTAGGCGACACCGGCTTTGCCGACGATCACGGCCCACGTCGCGGACCCGACGGTGACCACGGCGGGCGAGCCCGAGCTGAGGTCCTGGTCACCAGCATTGTCGTTGCCCCATTGGGCGGGGGCGAAGTAGGAGATCCTCTTCAGCGCCGTCGACAGCTCGGTGAGCGAGTCCGACCCGTCGAAGCGGCCACTCGTGACCTGCCCATTGCCGACAGGGACGACGAGGTGCCCGTTGGGGGCGAGCGCCGGCCCGGCGGGGTTCCACATGCCACCCTCGCGCGGCGTGCCGGGGCGCCAGCCGGAGATGCGCCCGCTGCCTTGATCGGGCACACCGAGCACGGTGCCGATGTAGGGGCCGCAGTCCCCCGCGAGCCCGCCGTACGTGACGTAGATCGTGCGGCCGACCCGCAGCAGCGCGGCGCGCTGCTGGTAGGGAGTCGGGTCCACCGAGGAGGTGAAGCCGGCGGCCTTCGGGTCGACGTTGCGGCGGAGCTTGACGGCGCCTGTCGCGCCGTCGACGGCGACCAGCGTGTGGCGGGCACCGGCGGTCTCGGTCACCGCGTAGACCCATTTCGTGTACGGGTCGTAGACCGGCGTGCCCGTGATCCCGAGCGGGTCGATGTTGCCGCACGGGAGCGTGGAGCGGCTGACGGGTGCACCGAGGTGCGTCCGCCAGATGACGGCCCCGCTCGCCGCGTTGAGCGCGTAGATCGAGTTGTTTTCCGTGGCCACGAGAAGTCGCCCGCCGACGAGCAGCGGCTGCGCGTAGACGGCGCCGTCCAGTCGGGCGGTGAAGGCGAGGCCGGCCTTGTTGGCCACGGGCATCCCCGTGAGGTGGCTGCTGCGCGCCCGCGTCCGCCCGAAGGTGGGCCAGTAGCCGGCCACAGCGCCGGCAACTGCTGCACGCGCCTTGCCGGGCACTGGGGTGGCGGGCTCGGCAACGGTCGAGGCCGACGCGGACGGCGAGGCCGACGCGGCAGGCGCGGGGATCGACGCGGCAGGCGCGGGGATCGACGGGCCCGTCTCGGCAGGCGCTGGGGCCCCACCCCCCGTGCTGCAGGACGTGAGCGCCACCAACAGGACGGCGGCCGCGGCCATGCGGCCGCCCCGAGTGCGTCGGGCCGTCTCGACTCGGGCCGTTCCGACTCGGACAGCGAGGGCGTTTCGGGACGGGGACATGCAGTCGACGCTACCCCGGCGACACCGCGTGGTCACATGCCTGCAACGTGTGAGGAGAATGCTGATCACACTGCCTGACGACCGGCCGGGCCGAGGGGGGACACATGAGCTATCTGCTGCGCGTCGCCCTCCCGGACATCCCCGGGGCGCTGGGCGCTGTTGCCTCCGCCATCGGCGCAGTGGGCGGCGACATCGAGAGCATCGTCGTCGTCGAGCGCACGAGCGCGTCGGCCATCGACGACATCCTGGTGCACCTGCCGGCCGGCGCCCTGGCGGACACCCTCTACACCGCGGTGCTCTCGACGGGCGCCCGCGTGGAGTCCCTGCGCCGGTGGGCCGGAGCAATCGACCTGCACCGCGACATGGACCTCGTCGAAGAACTGGCAATTGCTGACCGCGCCAGCGTGCTCATGGTCCTCACCGAGTTCGTCCCCGACGTGCTGCGATCGGGGTGGGCACTCCTGGTCGGCAAGGACGACACGGATGCCGGTCTGCTGGCGGGCAGCACCGCCGCCCCCGAGCTCGACGAGGTGGACGTCTCGTGGCTGCCGATGGGCAAGGCTCGCCGCCTGTCGGACGACGAGCAGTGGCTCCCCGGGGAGCTGCGCCGCGCCGACCTGCAACTGGCGGCCGCACCGGTCGGCACCATGCCCGTCGCCCTCGTGGTCGGCCGCCCGGGCGGGCCACCGTTCCTGGACTCGGAGCTGGCGCGGCTCGCTCACCTGTGCTCGCTGGCGGCGGCGATCCGCGGCGCCTAGCCCGATGAGGGCGCCGCCGACGTCAGCGTCGTCGAGGCGATTCCCACACGCGCTTCGTCCACCACAGGGTGAAAAACAGTGTCGGCCCCCCGACTGTCAGCACATACACCTCGAGACCCAGGCCCATGATCCGGGCCAGTGCCAACAGCAGCGCGATCGGCGGCACGGTGAGGGCGATGCGGCCCTTCCAGCCAAACGATGTCGGCGTCGGTCGGAGGCGAAGAATCAGCGCCCGCTTGATGGCGCCTTCGTCGACGCGCCCCGGAGCGGGCAGGACGGGACTGCCGGCCGCCTCCAGCCGGCAACGCGCCAGGTCGGTGTCGCTGCAGGCGAGCCGACCGTGGTGTCCGACGTGACAGCGCACACAGGGATCAACGTGCTGTTGGGCGACTGACATCAGACCTCCTTCGTCGGCCGTTGCTTCTTGCATCGACGCTTCGAGGAGCGCACTGAACCCGCCCGGCGCGCCGTGCAGGTGATCGTCGCGCCAGTGGGTAGGAGGCAGCCACCCTCAGCAAGGAGACCAGCCGTGCCGGACGTGTTCGAAGGCAACTCCATTCCCGACCCGAGCGTGCAGCCGGAGACTGACGCAGCGACCGCTGATCAGGCCCCCGACGACGAGGGCGGCCCGTCGCGCGGCCCGGTGCACGTCGAGACCGCGTATGCCCGCGGCGTCGGCTCATCGGCCGATGTCGACGGTTCCCACCACGACGCCGCCCCTCCCGGCGAGGGCGAAGGCACGGGCATCGGCGAGTCGGCCGGCTGACGAGGGCTGCCGACCGGCTCAAGAAAGTGGCAGCTCGCCCCCGTCCGGATCCGGCGGCCCGTTCTCGAGGAGGGCCGTGAACTCGCGCTCGTCGAGGATCGGTGCGCCGACGCTGACGGCCTTGTCATACTTCGAGCCGGGGTTGTCTCCAACGACGACGTACGACGTCTTCTTGCTCACCGAGCCCGTCACCTTGCCGCCGCGCGACGTGATCGCCTCGATGGCTCCGTCCCGGCTGTAGCCGGTGAGCGACCCGGTCACGACAAAGGACAGCCCCAGCAGGGGCCGCGGGCCGTCGTCGGACCCGGCGGTGTCGGCCAGCGAGAAACCGCCGGCGCGGAATTTGTCCACGATCGAGCGGTGCCGCTCGTCGGCGAACCAGGCCACGAGCGAGCGGGCGATCGTGGGGCCGACACCTTCGACACTTGCCAACGTGGCCTCGTCCGCCGCGGCGATCGCATCGAGCGAGCGAAGCTCGTGCGCCAAGGCCGACGCGGCCGACGGCCCGACATGCCGGATCGACAGCGCGACGAGCAACCGCCACAACGGCCGCGTCCGTGCCTCCTGCAGAGAATCGAGCACCAGCTTGATCTTCTTGGCACCGAAGCCGTCCAAGGTGGCCAGCTGCTCGGCCGTAAGGTGCGCCAGGTCGCCGATGTCACCGACGATCCCCTTGTCCACGAGGTCGATCGCCGTCTGCTCGCCGACGCCCTCGATATCGAGCGACCCGCGGCCGGCCACGTGCTCGATCGCCCGCTTGAGTTGCGCCGGGCACGCCGCGCTGTTGGGGCAGAACGTGACCGCCTCCCCTTCCTCGCGAACCAACGGCGTCTGACACACGGGGCACACGGTCGGAAAGATGAACGCGCGTTCGGAGCCGTCGCGCAGCTCGACGACGGGACCCACCACTTCGGGGATCACGTCGCCGGCCTTGCGGACGACGACCGTGTCGCCGATGAGCACGCCCTTGCGGACGACCTCGTCCTGGTTGTGCAACGTCGACAGGTGCACGGTGGAGCCGCTCACCCGGACCGGCTCGAGGATCGCGAACGGTGTCACCCGGCCCGTGCGCCCGACGTTCGGCTGGATGTCGAGCAGCTTCGTCGTCACTTCTTCCGGCGGGTATTTGAACGCGATGGCCCAGCGGGGCGACTTGGACGTGTGGCCGAGCCGCCGCTGCAGTGCGGTGTCGTCGACCTTGACGACCACGCCGTCGATGTCGTGCTCGACATCGTGCCGGTGCTCGCCCCAGTGCTTGACGTAGGAGCGCACGCCGTCGAGGTCGTCGTACACCTCATATTTGCTCGAGATGGGCAGGCCCATCTCCTGCAACGCCTCGTAGGCGGCCGACTGCGACGGGACATCGAAGCCGACGCGCTTGCCGATGCCGTGCACCGTCATCCGCAGCGGCCGCGACGCGGTGACGCGCGGGTCCTTCTGGCGCAGCGACCCGGCCGCCCCGTTGCGCGGGTTGGCGAACGGCGCCTTCCCGGCCTCGACGAGGGACGCGTTGAGCGCCGCGAACTCCGCGGTCGGGATGAACACCTCACCGCGAACCTCGAGAAACTCCGGCACGGACGCGCCCGTCAGCCGCGCCGGGATCGTCGAAATCGTGCGGATGTTGAGCGTCACGTCCTCACCCATCCGCCCGTCACCCCGCGTCGCCGCGCGCATCAGTTGCCCGCGTTCATAGACGAGGTCGATCGCCAGGCCGTCGATCTTCAGCTCGCACAGCCAGCGCGGCGACGTGGCGCTGTCGCGCTCGGCCCGCAGCGCCCATGCCGTGAGTTCCTCGTCGCTGAACGCGTTGTCGAGCGAGTAGAGCCGCTCCGGGTGCTCGACCGTCGTGAACTCGGTCGAGAACGTGCCGGCGACCTTCTGCGTCGGCGAGTCCGGCGTGCGCAGGTCGGCGAACTCGTCCTCGAGCGCCGACAGCTCGCGCATCTTCGCGTCGTACGCGGCGTCGGACAACGTCGGGTGGTCGAGCACGTAATAGCGGTAGCTCGCCTCGTCCAGCTCGCGCGTGAGCTCCGCGTGCCGCTCCCGCGCCGCCGTGCTCGCGTCCTTCACCGCTCGCCCTCCCCAGGCCCCGTGTCCACGTCCGTCTCCGTCAACTGCCGCACCGCGCGGCGGGCCGCACGCATCGCCGCCACCGCATAAGGGACGGTCGCACCGGCGAGCCCGCATGTCGGTGTCACCACCACGGTCTGCGCCAGCGTCGCCGGCCCCACACCCAAGCGCGACGCGGTGTGCCGCACCACGATGGCGGGGTCCACCGACAAAGCGGCGAGGGCGCCGACCGCTCCGAACCACAGCGCCAGGCCGTTGTCGACCTCTTCGGCGAGCTCCTCGTCGTCGCGCTTCGTCAGCAGGGTGACGTCGAGGGACAGTGCATCGGTGCCGGTAAGACGAAGTAGGCCGATGGGGACCGACGGGGCACAGCAGTGGACCACCGCCGTCGCACCTTCGGAGTGCACGGCCGTCACCACGTCCCGCAGCAGCGACTCGGCGAATTGCCGGTCCAGCGGCTTATATTTGCCGTAGCCACTCTCCCGCGGGATGAGGCCCCCGATGGCGGCGGTCAGGGCCGGTTCGTCGAGCTGCACGACGAACGACGCCAGCGGGATGGCTGCCTTGAGCGCCCGCAGATGCGCGACCACCGCCTCGGTCGACGCGCCGGCGATGTCGATCATCGCCGCCTGATCGTTGATCGCGCGGCCGGCGCGGGTGAGCTCCAGAGCGGCACCCATCGTGACGGGGCCGGCGAGCTGGGTCTTGACGGGGCCCGCGTAGCCGGCCGCCTCCGTGGCGAGGATGTCGATGTCGTCGGCGAGCGTCTGAGCCGCGCGCCGTTCGTCGATGCCGGGCCGCGGGACGAGCCGCCACCCCGACGGCTGCTGGTCGACATGCAGGTCGGGCAGCAGGGCGGCGGTGCGGACGACCATCGCCGCGTGCGGCCCGCGCTCCGGGAGCTCGGGCAGGTGGACGAGGTCGGGCAGTTCGTCGAGCACGCTGCGCACAGCGGCGCGGAAGTCGACGCCCGGCAACGACCCGACACCCGTCGCTGCGGTCACGGGGAGGGCCATGGGTGCGAGGTTAGCTGCCGGGCGGGCCCGCGCCGCGGCGCGCCAGCGTGAGCGTCGTCGCCATGTCGACTCCGACGGGGCCGTCGAGCGCCCCGCGCAGCCGCGTCAGGACGTCGGCGCGCAATCCCGGCGCCAGCAACTGGAAGGGCGAGTAGGTCCGCACGAGCCGGCAGCAGTCCTCGGGAGCGAGCGTGATCTGCGTGTCGTGCTGCGACAACGTGATGTCCTCGAAGAGCCCACTCGCCGCGACATCGTCGGCGATCCAGCCGTCGGCGCGCTCCGCGGGGACCGGCCACGCGGTCGACAGGACGGCGTCGACCGCCTGATGCTGCGCGGGGTCGACGAAGCCGTAGCGCCGCCCGACGACGGCCAGCACGCCGCCCGGAGCCAGCGCGGCGAAGGCGAGCGCGCACCGCCGCTCGGCGTCGAACCAGTGCCAGGCGAGGGCGGCGGCGAGCAGCGGCACGCCGCCCGCGGGCGGCGACCACTCCTCGAACGTCGACACGGCGACCTGCGCGTCCGGGAACTGGGTCCGCAACCGCGCCGCCATCCGCGGATCCGGCTCCACGCAGAGGATCCGATCGGCCAACCCGCGGAACACCGCCGTCCCCGTGCCCGTCCCCGCGCCGATCTCCACCACGCTGTCGACGCGGCCGGCGTAGTGCGCGATGGCCGAGGTGATGGAGGGCGGGAAATCGGGACGTACGTCGGCGTAGTCGCCCGCGATAGCACCGAACACCGTCATGCCTCCATCCTGGCGCACCGTCTCGTGGCGCATCGTCTGGCGTCCGCGCGCTCCCGTGGCTACCAGCGGGCCTGGACGTGCGGACGCACGTCCGCGTCGTACACGGCCTTGACGGTCTTGAGGTCGTCCGCGCTCAGCGGCGCCAACTCCGCCGCCCCGGCGTTGGCGCGGGCCTGGTCCGCGTTGCGGGCGCCGGGAATGACGACACTGACAGGATCGGCGGCGAGGATCCACCGCAGGGCCCACTGCGCCATCGTCGCGCCGCCCGGCACGAGCGGGCGCAGTCTCTCCACGGCGGCCAACCCGACCTCGTACGGGACGCCGGAGAAGGTCTCCCCCACGTCGAACGCGTCGCCGTTACGGTTGTAGTTGCGGTGGTCGTTCTCGGCGAAAGTCGTGTCAGCGCTGTATTTTCCGGTCAGCAGGCCCGACGCCAGCGGCACGCGCGCGATGACGCCGACACCGGCCGCGTGCGCCTGCGGCAGCAGCTCGTCCATCGGCTTCTGCCGCAACGCGTTGTAGATGACCTGCAGTGTCGCGAGCCCCGGCCGCTGCAGCGCGGACATCCCCTGGCCGACGGTCTCGATGCTGATGCCGTAGGCCGCGATGCGCTCCTCGGCGACGAGCGCGTCGAGGGCGTCGAAGACCTCGTCGGAGGCGAAGACGGCATCGGGCGGGCAGTGCAGCTGCACGAGGTCGAGGCGGTCGACGCCGAGGTTGGTGCGCGAGCGGTCGATCCAGTCGCGGAAGTTGGCGAGCGTGTAGTTGGCCGCTTCCTGCGGGACCCGGCGGCCCATCTTCGTGGCGACGAACAGATCCGCGCCGGGGCGTTCCTTCAAGAAGCGGCCGATGAACTGCTCGCTGCGTCCGTCGCCGTAGACATCGGCGGTGTCGAGGAAGGTGACGCCCCAGTCCGCGGCCGCGCGCAGCACACTCATGGCGGCACCGTCGTCGACCTCGCCCCAGTCACCGCCGAGCTGCCAGCACCCCAATCCGATCTCGCTGACGTCCCGGCCGAGTCGGGCGATGTGGCGCTGCTGCATGAGTCTCCTCGGGTGGGCGCGTGCTCAGACGTGGCTGGGAACCGGCTCAGGCATGGCTGGGAGCCGGCGTCGCCACCCGCACCAGGTCAACATTCCCTGTCCGTCGCGGTCGTGCACACGCCAGGCACACCGTGATCGCGCCGATCGACAGGCCGGTCAGCAACGCGCGTTGGGGGAAGTCCCGCAGCATCAGCACCGACGTCAGGACCCCCGCGGTAAGGGCGATCCCGGCCAGCGCGCGCAGCAACGGCGGCCAGGACATCATCGCGATGCCGAGGACGAAGCACGCCACGAGGCCGGTCCAGTAATAGGGCAACAACATCGGGTCGGGCAGCAGTCGCACGGCAATGACGGTGGCCGGCACGAGCCACAACGCGCGCGCATCCCGGCGCAGCCGGATCGCAACGACCAGCCCGACGACGCACGACAGTGCGACCTGGACGAAACGGGCCCGGAAGTCGAACAGGGACTCGGCACCCAGGAGGTAGGACACGGGCACGTGCTGCTGCACCGTCCAGCGGAAGTCGAAGGTGCCGAAGTGACCACCCCACCAGAACGGCGCGTAGGTCACCAGCGCGCCGAGCAGCGCGACGAGCCCGGCGCGGACGGCGACGCGGACCCGCGGAGACAGCACGAGCACGACGAGTCCGACAACCGCCCACAACTTCAACGACAGCGCGATGGCCAGCCACAACCCGGCTCGTGCCCCGTGGCCGCGTTGCGCCTCGCCGGCGGCGATCACGAGCACGAGCGCCAGGAACATCTCCTCGATGTGGCCGTAACTGGTCGCGAGCGGCACGCACCCCCAGATGAGCAGCACACTCAGACACAGTTCGTACGACGCGGCGAGCGCCCTGCTGGCGCCCGCCGGCAGCACGGCGTGGATCGCGACCACCGTGACGGCGAGAGCGACCAGAGCCAGGACGGTGGAGGCGCCGACCGCGCCACTGAGCCCGAGCGAGGTCGAGGCCACGGCCCCGATGCCGATGAGGGCCAGGCAGAGCGGTCCCACCTGGATCTCCGGCGTGAACACGGTGAGGTCGCCGTGCTGCACGAGCCGCAGCGCGGGCCGCAGGAAGTAGACATCGATGTCGGTCGGATTGGAATCGGCCTGCGGCACCAGTGCGCAGAGCACCGCCAGCAGGGTGAGCAGCGGCCAGCGCCGGCGGACGAGCCACGTAAACAGCGGACGCAGCCAACCCATCCGGTGCAGGGCCCAGTCCTGGATGCGGACGGCGCGCCCGGACACGCCGGTCCGGTTTGTCTGCACGCAATTCAGTATGCGGGCTGCTGCAGGCGCGCAGCGGCGCGCGGGCCTCGTCGGTCAGCGCGGCAGCTCGAAGGTGTGGCGCCGTGCTGCGAAACTGACAGAATGAGTGCTTCACAGGCGTGGAGAAACTTCGACAACGCCGCCGCGTCTCGGAGCTCGCCGGCAGTGCTGCGGGCGACGGGCGACCACGTGCTGTTGGAAAGTCAGGTCGGTGCCTACGTCGCGGAGCAGCTGGCGGGATCGGTGATCGATGAGGGTCGCGCGCGGATCGGTGCACTTCTCGGTGTCCCGGCCGGTGGCGTCGTCTTCACGGAGAGTGCGTCCGCGTCCTTGGGGGCGCTGTTGACGGCATGGCCGTTGGCGGTGGGCGCCAGCGTCGCCGTGGTCCCCAGCGAATGGGGCCCGGCGCTGGAGGCTTTCACTGCCCGCGGCCTGGCGATCCGTGAGCTGGCGACCGACGACGCGGGACGGCTCGACCTGGACCAGTTGGAGCACATGTTGCTCACCTCGCCGCCGAGTGCGGTGCACCTGACGCAGGTCGCGTCGCACCGGGCACTCGTCCAGCCCGTCGCGGAAGCGGCGTTGCTGTGCCGGGCCCACGAGGTGGCGCTGTGGGTGGATGCGGCGCAGGCGTTGGGACATGTGGACACCGCGGTGGGCGCGGACGCGATCTACAGCACGAGCCGCAAGTGGCTGGCGGGCCCGCGGGGCGTCGGCGTGCTGGGCATCTCCGAACGATGGTGGGACGGCCTGCGCGTTCCGCTGCCGGGCATGTTTCCGGCGGCCTTGCCCGTCCCTCGCCGGCTGGAATCCGGAGAGGCTCATGTCGCCGGCAGGGTCGGGTTGAGTGTCGCTGTCAGCGAGCACGTCGACCTCGGGCCGCCGGCCGTGTGGGAACGCCTGCGGGACGTCGGCCGACAGACTCGGTCCGCCCTTGCGGACCTGCCCGGCTGGCAGGTCGTGGACCGGCACGACACGCCGTGCGCCATCACTGCGTTACGGTCAACGCTGGGCGCAGACATCGTCACGACGCGCGCGCGTCTCATCGCCGACCACCGCATCGTCACGACCGCGGCGGGAACGGCCCGCGCTCCGCGAGAGATGACCGTTGCGGTCCTGCGCATCAGCCCGCACATCGACTGCACGGACGACGATCTCGACCGACTTCGACGGGCGTTGTCCGATCGGTAGTGCCAGGCCCGTGGGGCGACGTTTCCGTTTGCCTGCTGACTCAGCCGTCGCTTGCGTTGACGAGCCAGAGCTTTGCGATTCTCGTACGACGACACGTCGTCGCCGAACCGCGCGCCTCGGCCGTCGTCGCGGAGTGCTGCGGGCGTTTATAACGAGCAGGCCGCTTTCGGCGCCCGCTGCGCTACGGTCCCACCAGTGACGACTCCCCCGCCGTTGCGCCGCAACCGCGACTTCGTGTTGCTGCAGTCGGGGCAGTTGCTGTCCGACTGCGGGTCGCAGCTCACGACGATCGCCTATCCGCTCCTCGCGCTGGCCCTGACGCACTCGCCGGCCGCCGCGGGCGTGGTGGCGTTCAGCAGGATCGTCCCGCTCGCCCTCCTCGCCCTGCCGGCGGGGTTGCTGGCCGACACCTCCGACCGCCGCCGCCTGATGATCGGCGCGGACGCTTGGCGCGCAGCGGCGTTGCTGCTGCTCGTGGTTGCCCTCGCGAGCGGCCACGCGTCCTACGGACTCCTGACCGGCGTCGCCATCGCGGAGGGCGCGGGCAACGCCGTGTTCCTCGCGGCCGGCGCCGGCGCCCTGCCCGCTGTCGTGGCGGCCGGGCAACTACCTGCCGCGGTCGCGGCGCGAACCGCCCGCAACGCCGCCGCGTCGTTGCTCGGGCCGCCGGTCGGCGGCGCGCTGTTCGCCGTCGCGCGGGCGGTGCCCTTCGCGGTGGACGTCGCGTCGTACGCCCTGTCGACCGCCTCGTTGCTCCTGATCCGCACGCCCTTCCGTTCGGACACGACTCCGGACGACCGGTCCCGCCGCGCCCGCCTGACGGAGGGGGCGACGTTCCTGTGGGGCCAGCCGTTCCTGCGCGACTGCGCCCTGCTCTTCGGCGTCGGCAACTTCATCGCACCCGGCCTCGTGCTGACGCTCGTGGTCGTGGGAACGTCGGAGGGTCAGTCGTCGGCGACGATCGGCGGGCTCGTCGCGATTTTCGGGATCAGCATCCTCGTCGGCTCGACGCTGGCGGGCCGGGTCCGCCGCCGGCTGCGGGCCCGCACGATCATCCGGCTGGAGTTCTGGCTGTGGCTCGGCTGCGCGGCGTTCGTCATCTGGCCGCACGCCGTCGTCCTCGCTGTCTGCCTGGTGCCGACCGGTCTCGCGATTCCCAGCACCAACTCGGTGGTGCATGCCTTCAGCCTCGCCCTCACACCGGACCGGCTGCTCGGCCGCGTCGAATCCGTGCGACTCACGCTGTCCCAGGTGATCGCTCCGTTCGGTCCGCTGCTCGCGGGCGCGCTGCTCACCGCGACGACGCCCCGCGTCACGGTCGCGGTCTTCGCCGCATCCGGACTGATCCTCGCGGCGGGCGCGACGTGGCTGCCGTCGATCCGCTCGGCGCCGGAGGTCGCGGATCTACTGGCCGCCTGACCCACGCGGCGAGCGGAGTCGCTGGCTTCCCGCGGTGCGCATCGCCGCCGTCGGGGCGATGGGCGGCGGCACCGTGGGCATGGTCTGGCTGACCGGGACGAGTTGGTACGACGTGCAGCACTCGGGGCCATCGTCATCATTCCTTTTCCCTGGCTGCGTCTGTCGGACAGGGACTTCTGTGGGTAACCGCTCTCGGCCTCCTGTCCGCGCTGTTCGCGGCCGCGGCGGTGCTTCTGGTCGTGCGACGCGCCGGTGACATCGGCGCGGCCCGGTCAGCGAGTGCCGTTGGCGCTGCAGTGCCGTTGCTTGCACCGACGCTGTGCCTCATCGGTGTCATTGAACCGGGGCATATTCCGGTTGTGGCACTGCCGCTGGTTGTCGTCGTTGCGACAGGGCTGGCGTTCGCTTCACGCCTTTGTGTTGTCCTTCGCTGACTCATCCTTTCGGTGACTCATCCTTTCGGTGACTCATCCTTTCGGTGACTCATGGGCCGACGGCACAGCTTTTTTGTCGGAGGCTGCCGGTAGAAAGAACACATGCCCAGTGCCCCTCCGCCGTCCTGGCGGCTCGTTCGCGCCGGGGTGGCGGCGCAGCACCGGGAAGCGGCACGGGGCACCGGTGAATGGTCCGCGGCCGCGCTCGAGTGTCTGCTCGCAGACCGGCGCGCAACGCCGCTTGGCGCTGACCACGCGGTTGCCGGCGGCGTCACGGTGGCTGATCTGCGTGACTGCTGGACCTATGACGTGCCGTTCGCCGAGTGGGGCATTGCGAGCAACGACGTCCTGGATCTGCTGGAGCCGCTCGAGCCCGACGAGTTCGTCGCCGGGGTGCTGCGGCGGCTCGAGTCGCCGATGCTCGACGACAGCCACCGTGCCCGGGCCCTGCGCCTATGGGAGCGCCACTCCCGTTGGACGACAGCGCAATTGCACGAGTCCGTGCTCGCCCTCGCCGGGCCGTCGCGCGGTCGCGGGCCGGTGGCCGACCTCGATCAAACGGCAAGCGAGATCGAGATCGGCTTTGCTCTCGGGGTGACCGACACCTTCGCGGCCGGGCAGATCTCCAGTGCCCGCACACTGCACCGGGTCTTGACGCGGACCGCCGCCGCCCTCCGCCACGGCGAGATCAGCGCCGCGCACGTCCGCGCCCTCGTCACCGAAACCGCTGACGTCGATGCCGACACCGCGCGGGCGGTCGAGGAGGTGGCTCTGCGGCCGGCGCACCGGACAAAGGTGCTCGGTCAGTTCACGACGGTCGTCCGCAAGGCACTGCGCGAGGCCGACCCGCGGACGGCCGCCGAGCGCGCCGCCATCGCCAAGACCAAGCGCGGCATCTCCCTGCGGCCCCTCCCGCACGGGTTGGCGTCGTTCCGCGTGATCATGCCTGCCGCGGATGCCGCGGTGTGTCACCGCTCTGTCGATGCGCTGGCACGGCGCAACCGTCGCCGGCAGCCGGACGACGGGCGCACCCTCGCGGAGTGGCAGGCAGACGCGTTGACCGACGTGCTGCGGGCCGCCCTCGCGGATCCATCGCTGCCGGAAGAGCACGGGTCACCGATCACCATCGCTGTGACAACAGACCTCGAGACCATGCTGGGCCTTGCCGACCACCCGGCGACGCTCGAAGGCTACGGCACGATCGACGCCGACACAGCGCGCGATCTCGCCGCCGATGCGCCGTGGAAGCTGCTCATCCTCGACGCGATCCACGGCCACCTGGTCGGCTTGTCCTCACGCAGCTACCGGCCCAGCCCGCGCATCGCCGAGTTCCTGCGACACCGCGATGCGGGCACCTGCACCGTGCCGCGCTGCAACGCGCCGGTCTTCCGCTGCGACATCGACCATCGCACGCCGTTCGACCATGACGATCCGTCCCGGGGCGGCCCGACCGACGTCTCCAACCTGCACAACCTGTGCGAGCACCACCACCTCGCCAAGCATGGTGGCTGCCTGTCCGTGCACCAACTCGACGAACGCACCGTCGAGTGGGTGACGCGTGCCGGCTTGCGCTACCCGGCCGAGCACCCGGACCTGCGTCCACTGACCGTCCGTCGCGCCGCCGAGCCGGGCGATCTCGACCGCGAGCCGGCGCCACCGCCACCGCCGCGCACTCCACCACCTCTCGACGACGAGCCACCGTTCTAGATATCGGTGCACGACGCGCCGCGGCGCGGTGCACGACGTGCCGCGGCGCGGTGCACGACGTGCCGCGGCGCGGTGCACGACGTGCCGCAGCGCGGTGCACGACGTGCCGCGGCGCGGTTCACGCCGTCGGGATGCCGCCTGTCACGCCGAGCGCCTCGCCGGTGACGTAGCTGGCCTCCTGGGAGGCGAAGAAGACGAACGCCGGCGCCACCTCGGCGGGCTGTCCCGCGCGGCCCATCGGCGTCGACTCCCCGTGGGAGGCCACCTTCTCCTTCGGCATCGTGGCCGGGATGAGCGGTGTCCAGATCGGGCCGGGAGCGACGCAGTTGACGCGGATCCCCTGCTCGGCCGTCATAGCCGCCAGCGCCTTCGTGAAGTTGAGGATGCCCGCCTTCGTCGTGGCGTAGTCGAGGAGCTCCGGCGAGGGCTTCGTGCCCTGGATCGAGCCGGTGTTGATGATGGACGACCCCGGCTGCATGTGCGGGATCGCCATCTTGCACAGCCAGAACATGGCGTAGAGGTTGGTCTTGAGCACCCGGTCGAACTGCTCGGTGGTGATGTCGGCGATGCCGCCCATCTGCACCATCTGATACGCCGCGTTGTTGACGAGGATGTCGATGCCGCCGAGCTCCCGCACCGCCGTGTCGATCACCGCGCGGCACTGCTCCTCCCGGGTGAGGTCGCCGGGCACCGTCACCGCTCGTCGTCCGGCCTCCTCGACGAGCTCCACCGTCTGCTGCGCGTCCTGCTCCTCCTGGGGCAGGTAGGCGAGAACGACGTCTGCGCCCTCCCTGGCGAAGGCGAGCGCCACAGCACGACCGATCCCGGAGTCGCCGCCGGTGATGACGGCACGCTTGCCCTTGAGGCGGTCGCTGCCGCGGTAGGAGTCCTCGCCGTGGTCGGGCCGCTCCTCCATGTCGGAGGTGAGCCCGGGGTGGTCGAGATCATTCTCCGCCGCCGTGTCGGGCTGCTCGTGCTGACTCGTCGGGTCCTGCTGCGTGTATTGGTCGCCCATGGTCATCTCCGTCGTCGGGTGCGTCACAGACTGCTACCCGGCCGAGGACCGCAGGACGCCTCCATTCAGTAGCCTTCGCGCATGATCCTCGAACACGTCCTGCTCCCCGTCCGCCCCGGCAACGAGGAAGACTTCGAGGCGACCTTTCCGACGGCCGCCCCGATCATCGCGTCGATGCCGGGTTTCCAGCGCCTCTCCCTCACCCGCTGCATCGAGCGGCCCAGCACCTACCTGTTGCTGGTGCAATGGGCAACGCTCGAGGACCACAAGGACGGGTTCCGCGGCTCACCGCAGTACGACGAGTGGCGCGCCCTGCTGCACCACTTCTACGACCCGTTCCCCGTCGTCGAGCACTTCACGGCCGTTCACGACTGCTAGCCCACTGCCAGCCCAACCTGCCAGCCGGACTCAGACGAGGGTCGCCGACCCGAGGACGCGCGTCCCGTCGTACCAGACCATTGCCTGTCCCGCGGCGATCCCGCGCACCGGCTCCGTCAACGACACCGACGCCACGTCGCCCGTGACCGTGACCGTGCCGGGCGCCGTCGCCCCGTGGGCCCGCACCTGCACGGCCGCGAAAAAGGACGTCGATGTCGACGTCGACGCCGGCGCCGTCGTCGGCGCCGAGCCGCACCAGCGGATCCGGTCGCCGGTCAGCTGCCGGACGTCGAGCGCCTCCGCCGGGCCGACCGTGACGGTGCGGCTGACCGGCTCGATGGACAGAACGTACCGGGGGCGGCCGTCGGGGGCCGGCACGGTGAGCCCGAGGCGCTGACGCTGCCCGACGGTGTAGGCATACGCGCCGTCGTGGCGGCCGAGCTCGGCCCCGGACACCGCGTCGACGATCGCGCCGGGCTGCTTTCCGATGGCACGCTGGAGAAACCCGGCTGTGTCGCCGTCGGCGATGAAGCACACGTCGTGACTGTCGGGCTTGTCCGCGACACCCAATCCGCGGCGCGCCGCCTCGGCGCGCACCTCGTCCTTCGTGTAATCCCCCAATGGAAACATCGCCCGCGACAGCTGCTCCGCGGTGAGGACGGCGAGCACGTACGACTGGTCCTTGCCGATGTCGACGCTGCGGTGCAGCTCCCGGCCGCGCGGCCCTCCGATGAGGCGCGCGTGGTGGCCCGTCGCGACGGCATCGAAGCCGAGCGCGAGAGCGCGCTCGAGCACCGCGGCAAACTTGATCTTCTCGTTGCACCGCAGGCACGGGTTGGGGGTGCGGCCGGCCGCATACTCCGCGACGAAGTCGTCCAGCACCTCCTCGCGGAACTCCGTCGCCATGTCCCACACGTAGAACGGGATGCCCAGGACGTCCGCGGCCCGGCGTGCGTCGCGCGCATCCTCGACGGTGCAACACCCGCGCGCGCCGGTCCGCAACGTCTGTGGTGCTTGAGAAAGCGCAAGGTGTACGCCGACCACCTCGTGGCCGGCCTCGACGGCACGCGCGGCGGCGACCGCCGAGTCGACACCGCCCGACATGGCCGCGAGGACGCGCATCAGCCGGCCCGCCGGGCCAGGGCCACGCGCCGCACCTCACGCGCGCGCGTGACCGCGGCGGGCAGCGCCTCGACGAGGGCGTCGACATCCGCCGCCGTCGTCGGGTGGCCGAGCGAGAAGCGCAAGGAGCCGCGCGCCTCGGCGACCGTGCGGCCCATCGCCAACAGCACATGGCTGGGCTCCGCCACACCGGCCGCGCACGCCGCGCCGGTGGCGCACTGGATGCCCGTGGCGTCGAGCAGCATGAGCAGAGCGTCGCCGTCACAATCGGCGAACGTGAGGTGGGCGTTGCCGGGCAGGCCGTCGAGGCCGCCGTTGCGCGAGACGCCGGGCACCGAGCTGAGGACGCGGCTCACGAGGTCGTCGCGCAACGCGCCGATCCGGGCACTCTCGTCGGTCAGCCCCCGCACTGCGGCCTGCACCGCGACGGACAGGCCGACCACCGACGGGACATCGTACGTGCCGCTGCGCACGTCACGTTCCTGCCCCCCGCCGTGCAGGAGCGGCGCGCACGCGATGTGGCGCTGCAGGACGAGAGCGCCGACGCCCGGTGGCCCGCCGAGCTTGTGCCCGGTGAGGGCGAGTGAGTCGACGGGCGCCGCGGACAGGTCGACCGGCACCGCGCCGACGGCCTGCACGGCGTCGGTGTGGAACGGCACTCCGTGCGAGCGGGCCAGCGCCGACAGGGCGGCGACGGGCTGGATGGTGCCGACCTCGTTGTTGGCGTACATCACGGCGACGAGGGCGACCTCGTCCGCGCGGTGCCGCAGGAGCGTCGCGAGCGCGTCCTCGCTGACCAGGCCGGCCGCGTCGACCGGCAGCACCTCGACGACGAAACCCTGCTCGCGCACCAGCCAGGCCACGGCATCGAGCACCGCGTGGTGTTCGACGGCACTGATCGCCAGGACTGTGCGGCGCGGGTCGGCGGCGCGCCGCGCCCAGGCGATGCCCTTGACGGCCAGGTTGTCGGCCTCGGTGCCGCCGGAGGTGAAGAGCACGTCGTACGGCTCGGCCCCGAGCGCGGCGGCGAGCCGCTCGCGGGCCTCCTCGAGCGTGCGGCGGGCGTTGCGGCCGACGGAGTGCAGCGAGGAGGCGTTGCCAAACCGGCCGAGTTGCTCCGTCATCGCGGCGAGCGCCTCGGGGCGCATGGGCGTGCTCGCCCCGTGGTCGAAGTAGCTCACCCCGTCAGCCTAGGCGACCCGCGACGACGGTGCTGCCGACGACGGTGCTGGCGACGGCAGTGCTGCCGACCGCAGTGCTGGCGGGCGTCTCGTCAGGCGCCGATGATCTGTGGGCGAGACTTCGTGACCACGAGGTTGTCGGGTGCCGTCAGGTCCACCGCCGTGCCCCACTTCGAGAAGATCGCCGTCGTGCCGCTTCCGCCGTCGGCCGACGTCGCCTGGTATTCGACAGGCAGATACGTGTCGACGGCGATCCACAGCGTCACGATCGAGGAGGCGGGCTGGTCGGCGCCGGCCTTTCCGCGCACACCGATCACCTTCTGGCCGTGCAGGGTACGGGCCGCCACCATCGTGAAGGGAGGCCGCACGGTCGTTTCATCCAGGACCGACGCCATCGTCACGCCCTTGGTGACACCGGCGTACGCGCCGTCCCCCGGCAGCAGCCGGAGCCAGTGGCCGGTCCACTTCCGGAGGTCGGCAGCTGACGCCCGGTACATCTTCGCCAGGCCTGCCCGGTTGCCGCTGACGAACGTGCGGTCGGCAATCACGAGCACCGTCACCCGCGCAGCACCCATGGCGATGCGCTGGGCGCCATCGGAGATCCCGGAGTCCTGGGCGATGCTCACAGCCGCGGATCCGTGCTTGACCGTGACGGCGACATGCGCCCAACCCGCGGCGAGTGCAGCAGCCCGGGCCCGCTTGATCGCGGCAGCCGCCGCCCCCGACGACGGCGCCACCGGGGAGGTGGCCGTGGCCTTCGGGGTCGCCGCGGCCACCTTGGCGGGCGGCACCGACGCGGGCGGCGGCGCGGCGGGGCGGGTCAGCGCATACGCGCCGGCCACCAACGCGACGAGCACGCACACGATCGCGGCGATGACGACAGGGCTCGGCGCGGACGGCCGGGAACGGCGCGGGGCACCGGCTGGGATGATGGTCACGGTTGCCTGTCGGCGTCCGCGCCGAGCCGCTTGAGGACGCGCCCGCGGAGCAGGCGCGGGGATCTGCGCACCCTGGGAAAGCACTACGGCAGACTGCTGTCCATGCCGCACGTTCCGCCCCGCACCGCAGGCGCCTTGCGCTCCTGGCCAGGCCGCCCGAACCCGCTCGGCGCCACCTGGGACGGCGAAGGCACCAACTTCGCGATCTACGCTCCCAGCGCGGAGGCCGTCGACATCTGCCTGTTCGACGGTGGGTCCGGGGACGGGGACGCGGCGCACCACGAGACCGAGACGCGGGTCGCGCTCGAAGAGACGACCACCCACATCTGGCACGGCTACCTGCCGCAGATCGGCCCGGGACAGCGTTACGGCTTCCGGGTCGACGGTCCGTTCGATCCGGCGCGCGGCCTGCGGTGGAACCCGTCGAAGCTGCTCACCGACCCGTACGCGAAGGCATTCGACGGTGAGCTGCGCCTCGACGACGCCCTGTTCGGCCATCCCCCCGGCCGCGACGACACGGTGCAGGACCACCGGGACTCCGCGCCGTACGTGCCGCGGTCCGTCGTCGTCCAGGACTCCTTCCCCTGGGGTGATGACCGGCGCCCGCTCATCCCGTGGGCCGACACCGTCATCTATGAGTTGCACGTCAAAGGGTTCACGGCCCGCCACCCCGACATCCCGGATACGCTGCGCGGCACCTACGCCGGCCTGGCACACCCGGCGGCCATCGAGCACCTGACCGGTCTCGGGATCACGAGCATCGAGCTGCTGCCGACCCACCACTTCGTCAGTGAGCCGTTCCTCCTCGAGAAAGGCCTCACCAACTACTGGGGCTACAACACGCTCGGCTACTTCGCGCCCCACGCTGCGTTCTCCGCCGGTGGGCGCAGCGGTGAGCAGGTCCGCGAATTCAAGGCGATGGTCCGCGCGATGCACGCGGCCGGCATCGAGGTCATCCTCGACGTGGTCTACAACCACACGGCCGAAGGCAACGAGCTCGGCCCGACACTCTCCTTCCGCGGCATCGACAACCGCGCCTACTACCTGCTCCGCGACGACGATCCGCGTTGCTACATGGACTTCACGGGCACCGGCAACACGCTCAACGCCCAGCACCCGCACGTGTTGCAACTGATCATGGACTCGCTGCGCTACTGGGTGACCGACATGCACGTCGACGGCTTTCGCTTCGACCTCGCATCAGCACTGGCGCGCAGCTTCCACAAGGTCAACAAGCTGTCGGCCTTCTTCGACGTCATCCAGCAGGACCCGATCGTCAGTCAGGTGAAGCTGATCGCGGAGCCGTGGGACATCGGCCCGGGCGGCTACCAGGTCGGGGAGTTCCCGCCGCTGTGGACGGAGTGGAACGGAAAGTACCGCGATACGGTCCGCGACTTCTGGCGTGGCGCGGAGACGGGCGTCGCCGAGCTCGGCTTCCGACTCAGCGGCTCGAGCGACCTGTACCAGGACGACGGCCGGCGCCCGTACGCATCCATCAACTTCATCACGGCGCACGACGGGTTCACGATGCGCGACCTCGTGTCGTACAACGGCAAACACAACGAAGCGAACGGCGAAGGCAACCGCGACGGGACGGACGACAACCGTTCGTGGAACTGCGGCGTCGAGGGAGACACGGACAATGCGGCCATCAACGAGCTGCGGGCGCGTCAGGTCCGCAATCTCCTGGCGACGTTGCTCTTGTCGACCGGCGTGCCGATGCTCGTCGCGGGTGACGAGATGGGCCGCAGCCAAGGCGGTAACAACAACGCCTACTGCCAGGACAACGACGTCTCGCACCTCGACTGGGATCTTGCGGAGAAGGAGGCGAGCCTGCTCGAGCTCTCCAAGCTCCTCATCCATCTGCGGCGCACGCATCCCGTCTTCCGGCAGCGCGCCTTCTTCCTGGGCCGCCCCGTTGGCAAGGGAGGCGTGAAGGACCTCGCCTGGTTCACCCCGAGCGGCGAGGAGATGAGCGTCTCGGACTGGCTGGCTCCGGCTGCGCGCACGATCGGCATGTATCTGTCGGGAAGCGGAATCCGCACGCGGGACGCGCGCGGCGGTGCGATCGTCGACGATTCCTTCCTGCTGTTGCTGCATGCCGCCGGGGAGCCCGTCGACTTCGTCCTTCCCGGCGCCCCGTGGGCGTCGTCGTACGAGCTCGTCCTCGACACGGGCCAGCCGCTCGCCGAGGAGCCCGCCGAACCGCTCGAGCGCCGCCCCGGGGACAGGCTCGCGCGGCTGCCCCGCAGCTTCGCCGTGCTCCGTGCGCTGCCGTAGCTCCGCACCCGTTCGGCCGGTCAGGATGATGTGGCCTGTCGCCGTGTTTGAGAGGGCGCGGATGGTGCACTGTCTCGGCAAGCGACCGCGCCGATCCGCTCAGGCGATCGGACGCATCTGGAGGCGAGCGACGATGGCGGTGCGCATGATCGCCCGCGGGCGGCACCTGTCGACCGGACTGATCCTGTGGTCAGCGGCCCTGTTGCTGGGCATCGCCGACCTGCTCGCCGCGGCCGGCCTGCAGGACGGCCACCGACGGACGGCCGCGTTTCTCGTTGCGGCGGTCGCGGGGTTCCTACTCGGTACGGCGCTGCTGCGTGGGGTCGGGTCGCTCGTCGCCCGCGTCCGCATCCGGCAGGCACTGTCGGCGCATCGCGAGGCCGGCGCCGCCGCTGACGCCGGCGCTGTGCACGCCGACGCCGTGCACGCCGACGCCGGCGCTGTGCACGCCGGCGCTGTGCACGCCGACGCCGTGCACGCCGACGCCGTGCACGCCGAGGCTGCTCGGGGAATAGCGCAGATCGAGGCCTTCCTGGCCGAGCACCATCCGCACGGCGCCTGACGGAGACGACCCTCCCAAAGGGAAGGCTCAGCTCGGCCCGAAGACCGAGATCTTGTTACCGGCCACCAGCCAGATGTAGTTGCTGTCGACGACCATCACGGACACGCTGTCGGCCTTCACATCCGTCGCGATGGTCGCACCGATCCCCCCGCCGCTGCGGTCGTAACGGCTGAGGACACTCCCGGTCGGACCGAGGGACAGCGCCCAGGCGTGGGCGTTCGTCGTCGACACCTTGTAGGTCGGGAGCCGGGAGATCGTCGTCACGGTCGTCGCGGGGAAGTTGCCGCCCGTGGGCACGAGCGGCGCCTCCGAGAACCCCTGCTGGGGCCCGTCGGCGGCGGCGAAGTAGAGGGGGTCGGTGAAGGCGATGTCGCGCACGGTCGACGCCCCAAAATCGAGCGACCATTTCGGCAACGGCGCCAGAGTCCGGCTGGAGATGGCGACGAGCCGCGTGTCGGTGCCGACCCGGGTGTGGACGAAGATCTTGTCGTTGCCCATGACGGTGGCGGGGGTGCCGGGCGTCCCCGGGACAAGCTTCGAGGTGGCGCCGGCGACCTGCGCATCCCCGTCGAAACGGGCGACCTGCACCCCGCCCGGCACACGTTCCGAGACCCATGCCGTGCCCTTGTCGACGCCGTGCACGGCCAGGGGCGGGGCAGCCAGCGGATAGACGTGCACAGCGCTGCCGTCCGCGGCGTACTGGAGGAGCTGCGGACCGTCAGCACCGTTGACGCCGACCCAGATGTAGCGCTGGGTCGCGGCGACACCGATCGGCTCGCTCGGCACGGTGACGCGCACGGAGACCGTCACGTCGGGGGCGCCCACCTTCATGAGCTGCCAGCCGCCGTCGTCCTTCTTGCCGACGAGCCACAGCGCGTTGTGGCCGGCGACGCCATAGGTGACGGGCAGATCCACGCGCGTCTGGCCGACGTAGTGCGGCGCTTTGCCGAGGATGTCCGACGCGATCAGGTGCAGCGACGGTTGCGCCGGCGGTGCCACGACAGGGCTCTTGCGGACAACCGTCTGCGTCGCGAGCGTGCCGGCCGTCACGACGAGGGCGACCGACACGAGGCCGCCGGCCACCTGGTGACGGCGGTGGCGGGAGGCGCGCTTGACGACCTCCCCGATGTCGGGTGCCCTCACCAGCGACGACGGGTTGCCGGCCCGGTAGTCCTCGACCAGCTGCTCGAAGCTCACCACGCCTCCCTGGTGACGGCGGCGGGTTCGGCGGTCTGCACGGCGGTCTGCACGGCGAGGTCGGACGGAAGCTGGACGGAGTCCTCGCGCAGCACCGCGGCGGCGTCATCGAGCGAGAGGACCGTGGGCAATTCGACATCCTCGCCGAGATAGGCGGCGAGGCGGCGACGACCGCGGGACAGGTTGGATTTCACGCTGCCGACCGGCATCGAGAGCATCGAGGCGATGGCGGCGACCTCCATGTCGGCGATGTGGTGCAGGACCACGATCTGCCGCTGGCGGACGGGCAGCGTCGCGAGCGCGGCCGTCACGTCCATGCGCGCGTCGCTCGCCGACGAGCGGTCCTCGCTGTTGCTGTGGCCGATCTTTACCAGCGCCGCCGCCGCGACCTTCGCGCGACGCCACCGACTGATCGCCAGGCGCGAGGCGACGGTGCGCACCCACGCTTCGGGGTTGTCGTAGTCCTGCACCTGGGCCCACCGGGTGTAGGCGCGCGCGAACGCTTCCTGCACCAGGTCCTCCGCTTCTGCTATCGAGCCGGCCAGGGGAGCCAGCTGTGCGACGACGCGCGGAAATGAGCTGACGTACAACGCTTCAAACTCCGCGTCGACGCGCACGCCCCGCCCTTCCCGTCCCCAGTCACACGCCACAACTCGCCGTCAGGTTCCCCACCCGGCCGGCAAAAACTCACGCCATCGCGACGAGACGCGTCTCCGCCGGGTGGACGAGCAGGTCATGGCGCGGCAGGACGCGGACGGTGTAACCGAAGGGCCCCGTGCGCCCGAGCGGCACCTCCCCCTCGAACCGGAAGAGCCCGTCGTCCGACTTGCCCGCGAACTGCATGTCGGCGGCGGAGGCGCGGATGTCCTTGGCGGCGTCGTACACGAACTCGTCGGTGTCATTGACGCGACCGAAGACGGCCTGGACCACGACGTCCTCCGGTGACAGCTCACCCAGGTCGACGACCGCCCGGATCGGCAGCGAGCTGCCGAGGTCGGGCGAGTCGCTCGCGAGCACCGTCTCCACGTGGGTGACACGCACGGACGGCCACTGAGCCTCCGTGGCGGCGAGCCACGAGGCGAGTGACTTGGCCGCGGCGTACGACGAGGCGGCGAGCACCCTGCTCGACCGGGCGGCCGGCGCATACAGCTCGTTGACGTACTGCATGACCATCCGGCTTGCCAGCACCTGCGGGCCGAGGGAGCGCAGCGCGTGGCGCACCATCTGGATCCAGTAGACGGGGACGCCGCTCGGGTCCCGGTCGTAGAAGTGCTGCGCGACCTCGGACTCGATCAGGTGATAGAGCGAGTGCGCTTCGAGGTCGTCGCGACGGTCGGGGTCGTCGACCTCCGAGGAGGGGATCGCCCAGCCGTTGGGGCTGGAACGATCGAACATCTCGTCCCACCAGCCGTCCATGATCGACAGGTTGAGGCCCCCGTTGAGGGCCGCCTTCATGCCCGAGGTGCCGGACGCCTCGAGCGGGCGCAACGGATTGTTGAGCCACACGTCGACGCCGGGCAGCATCACCCGCGCCATCCCGATGTCGTAGTCGGGCAGGAAGACGATGCGGTGCCGCACGCCGGCCAGGTCGGCGAACTGCACGATCTGCTGCACGAGCGCCTTGCCGCCGTCGTCGGCGGGGTGGGCCTTGCCCGCGATGACGATCTGCACGGGGCGGTCCTGGTCGGTGAGGATCTTGGTGAGTCGCGCGGGGTCGCGCAGCATCAAAGTCAGTCGCTTGTACGACGGGACGCGGCGTGCGAAGCCGATCGTGAGCGCCTCCGGGTCGAACATGGAGTCGACCCAGGACAGCTCGGCGTCGTGCGCACCGCGCTGCTGCCAGGACGCCTTCGTCCGCCGGCGGACCTCCGTGACGAGCTGCGAGCGCAGGCTGCGGCGCAGGGCCCACAGCTCCGCGTCGGGGGTGCGGTCGAGCTGCTCCCAGATCGACGGGTCATCGAGGGCGTCGTAATCGCCGTCCGAATCGAGGAGCGCAAGTGTTTCGCGCGACATCCACGTGGCGGCGTGCACACCGTTGGTGATCGACTGGATCGGCACCTCGTGGGTGTCGAAGCCCGGCCACAGACCGGCGAACATCCCGCGGCTGACGATCCCGTGCAGCAGCGAGACGCCGTTGGCACGCTGGGCGATGCGCAGACCCATCAGGGCCATGTTGAAGACATGCGGATCGCCGCCCGCGGGCTCGGCCCCGAGCGCGAGGATCCGCTCGACGGGCAGGCTGCCCTGCAGGCCGCTGCTGAAGTATTGACGGATGAGTTCCCGCGGGAAGCGGTCGATGCCCGCGGGCACCGGGGTGTGCGTCGTGAACACGGTCCCGGCCCGCGCGGCGGTCAGTGCCTCGTCGAACGTCAGCTCCTGCTCGTCGACGAGCTCGCGGATGCGCTCGACACCGAGGAAACCCGCGTGGCCCTCGTTGGTGTGGAAGACCTCCGGATAGGGGGTGCCGCTGAGGGCGCAGTAGGCCCGGACGGCGCGGACGCCGCCGACACCGAGGAGGATCTCCTGCTGCAGCCGGTGCTCGGAGCCACCGCCGTAGAGGCGGTCGCAGATCTCGCGCTCGGCGGGCCCGTTCTCCTCGATGTTGGAGTCGAGCAGCAGCAACGGCACGCGGCCGACCTGCGCCTTCCACACGTGCGCGCGCAGGCTGCGGTCGCCGGGGAACGTGATGTCGATGACAAGTGGCGTGCCGTCCTCGTGGCGGACGAGGGAGATCGGCAGCCCCTGCGGGTCGAGCGGGGGATAGCGCTCCTGCTGCCAGCCGTCGGCCGACAACGACTGCGTGAAATAGCCGTGCTCGTAGAAGAGCCCGACCCCGATGATCGGCACGCCGAGATCGCTCGCGGTCTTCAGGTGGTCACCGGCGAGGATGCCGAGACCGCCCGAATACTGCGGCAGCGTCTCCGTGATGCCGAACTCCGGTGAGAAGTAGGCGATCGAGGCGGGCGCGTCGGGCAGCGACTGATACCACCGGTCGGAGGCCAGGTAGGCGCGGAGATCGGCGACCACGCCATCGAGACGGCCGAGAAACTCCTGATCGTGCGAAAGCTCCGTCAGGCGGGCGGAGGACACCTCCCCCAGGAGGCGCACCGGGTCCCCGGCGACCTGCTGCCACAGCGCCGGGTCGATCGACTCGAAGAGATCGATGGACCCATCGTGCCACGACCAGCGCAGGTTGTTGACGAGTTCGTCGAGGCCTGCCAACGGAGCGGGCAGGGCGACGCGGACGGTAAATCTGCGGAGTGCTTTCACACGGGACAGCGTACTGGGGCCACATTACGAGCATGTTTTCAGCAGTTGACGCGGGCGCTTCGTGACTGGATCTTTGCCTGAGTCCCGTCGGGTGCGCCCGGCGACAGGGGTCCGCACGATCGGGGACCTCTTCACCCCTCCAGGAGCCCCGCATGACCTCCATGTCCCAGAACGCCGCCGCGCCGGTCGATGCGACGACGGGCGCGAAGACGCAGGCAGATAGCCTCGCCACCATGATCGGGCGCATTCCCATCGTCGATGTCACCCCCACGGTCGGCGGCGGCCGTTGGTCCGCGCGCGCTGTCGTCGGCGAAGCGGTGACCATCGGCGCGACCGTGTTCCGTGAGGGTCACGACGCCGTCAACGCCAACGTCGTGCTGACCGACCCGCAGGGCAACCCGCTGCCGTTCGCGCCCATGGCCCTCGTCGACGCGGGGACCGACCGCTGGGAGGCCGAGCTCACCCCCACGTCGGCGGGGCAGTGGTCCTTCGTCATCGAGGCGTGGGGCGACCCGTACGCGACGTGGCACCACAACGCCGACGTCAAGCTTGCCGCCGGCCAGGACATCGCGCTGGAGCTGGCGGAGGGGGCGCTGCTCCTCGAGCAGTCGGCCGCCGGGCCGGGGAAGGCGTCGGCACCGTTGTTGCGTGCCGCGGCCGCCGCACTGGCCGACACCAGCCTCTCGGCCGCCGACCGCCTCGCGCCCGCCGTCGCCGGGGACGTCGTCGCGGTGATGACAGCGACGCCGCTCCGCCAGCTCGTGACCGTCTCGGGCCGGTTAGGGCTGTGGGTCGACCGGGAACGGGCCCTGTTCTCCAGCTGGTACGAGTTTTTTCCCCGCTCGGAGGGCGCGCACTGCAACGCCCGCACGGGCCAGTGGGTCTCCGGCACGCTCCGTACCGCGGCGGACCGGCTGCCGACGGTGGCCGCGATGGGCTTCGACATCATCTACCTCCCCCCGATCCACCCGATCGGCCGCCAATACCGCAAGGGCCCCAACAACTCCCTGGAAGCGGCGCCGGACGACCCTGGGTCCCCCTGGGCGATCGGCAGCGTTGAGGGCGGCCACGACGCGATCCACCCCGACCTCGGGACGTTCGCGGACTTCGACGCCTTCGTGGCGCGGGCGCAGGCGGCGGGACTGGAGGTCGCCCTCGATCTCGCGTTGCAGGCCTCCCCCGATCACCCGTGGGTCACGAGCCACCCGGAGTGGTTCACGACGCGTGTCGACGGCACGATCGCGTACGCGGAGAACCCGCCGAAGAAATACCAGGACATCTATCCCATCAACTTCGACAACGACCCCGCCGGGATCCTCGCCGAGGTCGACCGCATCGTGCGGTTGTGGATGGGCCACGGTGTGCGTGTGTTCCGCGTCGACAACCCGCACACCAAGCCGTGGTCCTTCTGGGAAGCGTTCATCGGCGGCATCCACCGCACCGACCCCGACGTGCTCTTCCTCGCGGAGGCCTTCACCCGGCCCGCCCTGATGCACACGCTCGGACAGGTCGGCTTCACGCAGTCCTATACCTACTTCACCTGGCGCGACACGCGGGCCGAGCTCGAGGAGTATGTGACGGAGCTCGCCGGGGACGCCTCCGACTACATGCGCCCCAACTTCTGGGTCAACACCCCTGACATCCTGCCGGTCTCCCTCCAGTACGGCGGCCCGGCGATCTTCAAGATCCGTGCCGCGCTTGCTGCCCTGCTCGCGCCGTCCTGGGGCGTGTACGCCGGCTTCGAGTTGTACGAACACCAGGCGGTCCGGGCGAGAAGCGAGGAATACCTCAACTCGGAGAAGTACGAATACCGCCCCCGCGACTGGCAGACGGCCGACACGGAAGGCCGGACGCTCGCGCCGTACCTGACGTTCCTCAACCGCGTGCGGCGCGAGCACCCCTGCCTGCAACGACTGCGCAACGTGCACTTCCACGACTCCGGCAGCCCCGACATGATCTGCTTCTCCAAGCGCCTCGTGCTGCGCGACGGCACGGACGACACCGTCCTGGTCGTGATCAACCTCGACCCCCACAGCGTGCGGGAGACGACGGTCCATCTCGACCTCGCCGCCCTGGGCCTGGGATCCGGCGACCGCTTCGGTGCCCACGACCTGCTCACGCAGACGACGTACGACTGGGGCGAAGACAACTACGTGCGGCTCGACCCGTTCAGCGAGCCGGCGCACGTCTTCGTCGTGCGGCGCACGTCCGGATAGTCGCCGTCGCCGTCCACGGCACCGCACAGGTTTGCCCCGTCCCGTCCGCGCTCAGGGTTGAGAGAGATGACTGCCAACTCCGCTCCGTCAGATGGCGCCCCGCGGGCGTCGGGTTCCGGCGCGCCGGTGACCACGTCCGTCAACCCTGGCGTGCCGTCGGACGCGGGCACGGGCGTCACACTCAGCCATTTCGGGGAGGGCGGCGATCCACTCTGGTACAAGCGGGCCGTTTTCTACGAGGTGCTGATCCGGGGCTTCGGTGACTCCAACGCCGACGGCACGGGTGACATCCGGGGGCTGATCCAGCGCCTCGACTATCTGCAGTGGCTCGGCGTCGACTGCCTGTGGCTGCTGCCGATCTACGGCTCGCCGCTGCGCGACGGCGGCTACGACATCAGCGACTTCATGGCGATCCTGCCGGAGTTCGGCGACCTCGGTGACTTCGTGCAGCTCATCGAGCAGGCCCACGCGCGCGGCATGCGCGTCATCGCCGACCTGGTCATGAATCACACCTCCGACCAGCACCCGTGGTTTCAGGCGTCCCGGTCGGACCCGACGGGACCCTTCGGCGACTTCTACGTGTGGAGCGACACGGACGAGCTCTACCAGGACGCGCGGATCATCTTCGTCGACACGGAAAAATCCAACTGGAGCTGGGATTCGGTGCGTGGCCAATATTATTGGCACCGCTTCTTCAATCACCAGCCGGACCTCAACTTCGAGCACCCCGCCGTCCAGGAGGCCATGATCGAGGTGCTCCGGTTCTGGCTCGACCTCGGCATCGACGGCTTCCGCCTCGACGCCGTGCCTTACCTCTACGAGGAGGACGGCACCAACTGCGAGAACCTGCCGCGCACCCACGAGTATCTCAAGCGGGTGCGCAAGGAGATCGACGCGTTGTACGACGACAAGGTGCTGCTCGCCGAGGCCAACCAGTGGCCGGCGGATGTCGTCGAATACTTCGGCGACGGCGACGAGTGCCAGATGGCGTTCCATTTCCCGCTGATGCCGCGCATCTTCATGGCCGTACGGCGCGAGACCCGCTATCCCATCTCGGAGATCCTCGCCAACACGCCGGCCATCCCGGACAACTGCCAGTGGGGCATCTTCCTGCGCAACCACGACGAATTGACCCTCGAGATGGTGACGGACGAAGAGCGCGACTACATGTACGGGGAATACGCGCGCGACCCGCGCATGAAGGCCAACATCGGCATCCGCCGCCGTCTCGCGCCGCTCATCGAGAACTCCCGGGACCAGACGGAGCTCTTCACGGCCCTGCTCCTGTCGCTGCCCGGGTCTCCCGTCCTCTACTACGGCGACGAGATCGGCATGGGCGACAACATCTATCTCGGTGACCGGGACGGTGTGCGCACGCCGATGCAGTGGACGCCCGACCGCAACGCGGGCTTCTCCCAGTGTGACCCGGCGCGCCTGTATCTCCCGCTGATCATGGACCCCGTCTATGGCTACCAGTCCGTCAACGTCGAAGCCCAGCAGCGCAACGGAGCGTCCCTGCTCCACTGGACCCGGCGGATGATCGACGTGCGCAAGCGCCACCCCGCGTTCGGCATGGGATCGTTCACGGAGCTCGGCAGCAGCAACCCGTCGGTGCTCGCGTTCGTCCGCGAGTTCGGTGACGATGTCGTGCTCTGCGTCAACAACCTGTCGCGCTTCCCGCAGCCGGTGGAGCTCGACCTGCACCGGTTCGTCGGGTCGACGCCCGTCGAGCTCGTTGGCGGGGTGCACTTTCCCCGCATCGGCGACCTCACCTATCTGCTCACCCTCCCGGGCCACGGTTTCTTCTGGTTCCGGATCACGACATTCGAGGACGGCTCATGACCAGCACCGGTTCGCCGATCACCGACGAGGTGCTCGACGCGATTGCACTGTGGCTCCCGGAACGCCGGTGGTTCGGGGGGAAGGGCAGGCCCATCGCGGGTGTCTCCATCGCCCTCGACCAGGAGCTGTCGGTCGGCGATCCGCGGGTGCACGACGTGGTGCTGTCAGTGGCCTTCACCGACGGGGGCAGCGACCTCTATCACGTGCCGCTCGCGTGGCGCACGGATGTCCCCGACCGTCTCGAGGCGTCCGTCATCACCCGCATTGGCGGGGCCGCCGTCTACGACGCCCTCGTCGACCCTGACGCGTCGTGCGTCTTTCTCGAGCAGCTCGCCGGCGGCGGCGGCAACCTCGGCCCGTTGTCGTTCGGCTCCACCGGCGCTCCTGTGCAGACAGGCCTTCCGGGCCACATGCTCAACGCCGAGCAGTCCAACACCTCGGTCGTCTACGGCGACGAATACATCCTCAAGGTCTTCCGCCGGCTGGCCACCGGCATCAATCCCGACGTGGAGATCAACGTCGGCCTGTCGACGGTGGAGAGCCCCAACGTGCCGCGACCTCTCGGCTGGCTCGAGGCGACGGTCGACGGTGAACAGGTCACGACCGGCTTCCTGCAGGAGTTCCTGCGGACGGCCGCCGACGGCTGGACGATGGCGACCACCAGCGTCCGCGACCTGTATGCCGAGGCCGACCTGCACGCCGACGAGGTCGGCGGTGACTTCGCGTCCGAGGCCTCGCGCATCGGCGCGATGACCGGCGCCGTCCACTCCGAGCTCCGCGAGGTCTTCGGGACCGGCATCCGCGGGTCGGACCATGTCCGCATGCTGGCCGCCCGCATGCGGTCCCGACTCGACGAGGCGTGCGTGGTCGTGCCGGAGCTGACGCAGGCCGCGCCGCGCATCACGGACATCTACGACCGCTTCGCCCGCGAGTCGCTGGAGCTGGCGGTGCAGCGCGTGCACGGCGACTACCACCTCGGCCAGGTGCTGCGCTCGCACACCGGCTGGGTGGCGCTCGACTTCGAGGGCGAGCCCGCGCGCCCATTGGCGGAGCGACGCGAGATGGACACGCCGCTGCGCGACGTCGCGGGCATGCTCCGTTCGTTCGACTACGCCGCGCGACACCTGCTGCAGGAGTGGGCCGGCCAGCCGCAGCTCGCCTACCGCGCCGAGGAATGGTCGACGCGCAACCGTGACGCGTTCTGCGAGGGCTACGGGGAGGCGACGGGCCGCGACCCGCGCAAGGACGAGGTGGTCCTGCGAGCGTTCGAGCTCGACAAGGCTGTGTACGAGGTGCTCTACGAAGCGCGCAACCGGCCTACGTGGCTCGTCATCCCGATGGGTTCGATCGAACGACTGGTGAGCGCATGATCGACAACCCGACCCCGGGCACGCCGCCCGAGCAGCCGGCGAGCCCCCCTGTGCGCCGGCCCAGTGCGCCCGCCACGTCGGAGATCGCCGCGACGGTTGCCGAGCTCAAGGCGGCCGGTGAGCCCCTGCCGCAAACGGCAGCGGCGAAGCCCCGCGCGGTCACCCGGCAGGACCTGGAGCGCGTCGTGTCCGGGTCTCACCACGACCCGCATTCCGTTCTCGGGGCCCACCTGGACGGTGCGGTCCTCACGGTGCGCACGCTGCGTCCCCAGGCGACGATCGCCAGCCTCGTGATCGGCGAGGACAAGCACGAGATGACACACGAGCACGGCGGCATCTTCGCGGTCGCCCTGGCGCGCCCGGAGGTGCCCGACTACCGCATCGAGGTGCGCTACGACGGGGAGGCGCGCGTCTTCGACGATCCGTACCGGTTCTTGCCGACACTGGGTGAGCTCGACCTGCACCTCGTCCGGGAGGGTCGTCACGAGCGGCTCTGGGAAGTGCTCGGCGCGCACGTCCACCGTTACGCCTCGATCGCGGGCGATGTCCTCGGCACGTCGTTCGCGGTGTGGGCGCCGAGTGCGCGCGGGGTGCGGGTGGTCGGCGACTTCAACTTCTGGGACGGCGCGGGGCACCCGATGCGCACCCTCGGCTCCTCCGGCGTCTGGGAGCTCTTCGTGCCGGGCGTCGCAGCCGGCGCTCACTACAAGTTCCAGATCCTCGGTGCGGATGGCGTGTGGCGGGACAAGGCCGACCCCCTCGCCTTCGCGGCGGAGACCGCGCCGGCGACGGCGTCCATCGTGTGGGATTCGTCGTACGAGTGGAAGGACGACGCCTGGCTCGCGCGGCGCGCGCAGACGGACCCCTACTCGTCGCCCATGAGCATCTACGAGCTGCACCTCGCCTCGTGGAAGCAGGGCAAAGGTTACCGCGAGCTCGCGCACGAGCTCGTCGAGTATGTGACGCACCTTGGCTTCACCCACGTCGAGTTGCTGCCTGTCGCCGAGCACCCGTTCGGTGGCTCCTGGGGCTATCAGGTCACGTCCTACTTCGCCCCGACGTCGCGCCTCGGCACCCCGGACGACTTCCGCTACTTCGTCGACACGCTGCATCAAGCCGGCATCGGCGTGATAGTCGACTGGGTGCCCGCCCACTTTCCGAAGGACGACTGGGCTCTGGCGCGCTTCGACGGCACCGCGCTCTACGAGCACGCGGATCCGCGGCGGGGTGAGCAGCCGGACTGGGGCACCTACGTCTTCAATTTCGGCCGCAACGAGGTCCGCAACTTTCTCGTCGCCAACGCCCTGTATTGGCTCGAGGTGCTGCACGTCGACGGCCTGCGGGTCGACGCCGTCGCGTCGATGCTCTACCTCGACTATTCGCGCAAGGACGGCGAGTGGATCCCCAACGAGTACGGTGGCCGCGAAAACCTCGACGCCGTGCAGTTCCTGCAGGAGATGAACGCGACGGTGTATGGCCGGGTGCCCGGCGCGATGACGATCGCCGAAGAATCGACGTCGTGGCCCGCGGTGTCCCGCCCGACGCACCTCGGTGGCCTCGGCTTCGGTTTCAAATGGAACATGGGCTGGATGCACGACTCGCTCAGCTACATTCAGAACGCGCCGATCTACCGCCAGTATCACCACCACGAGATGACATTCTCGATGGTCTACGCGTTCAGCGAAAACTTCGTGCTCCCCATCTCGCACGACGAGGTCGTGCACGGCAAGGGATCTTTGCTGCGCAAGATGCCCGGCGACCGCTGGCAGCAACTCGCCAACCTGCGCGCCTACCTGGCCTTCATGTGGGCGCATCCCGGCAAGCAGTTGCTCTTCATGGGCAGCGAGTTCGGCCAGGAATCGGAGTGGTCCGAGGCGCGCTCGCTCGACTGGTGGCTGCTGGACACCCCGGACCACCGCGGCCTGTTCGATCTCGTACGCGACCTCAACCACACCTACACGGGCACGCGGGCCCTGTACTCCCGCGACTTCACGCCCGACGGCTTCTCCTGGATCGACGCGAACGACACCGGTCACAACGTGTTGTCGTTCCTGCGCTGGGGCGACGACGGATCCGTGGTCGCGTGCATCGCCAATTTCGGCGGCATTCCCTACTCCGACTACCGCATCGGACTCCCCCGCGGCGGCGTCTGGTCCGAGGCGCTCAACACCGACGCGGCGATCTATGGCGGGAGCGGCGTGGGCAACTTTGGCTCCGTGCACGCGGTCGACGAGTCGTGGCACGGTCAGCCGTTCAGCGCCTCTATCACCGTGCCCCCGCTCGGCGTTATCTGGCTGACGGCACCGCCCGAGACCGCGTGACAGCCGCGGCGCCCGTGCGAAAACGGTTGCGCTGATTTCGTGCGGCACCACAGATTCGGGCTGGCGGTCGCTTCGCACCCGGCGCACGTCTGTCCCCTCGTTGTGCACAGCCTTTCGGCGCGAAGCTGTTGTCCACACAGGGTTTTGGCCCGGGCTTCTTGTCGGTGGCCTGCTGTAGAAATGAAGCATGCCAACGAGAGCTGCGATCGAGTCGCACGATGCGGTCGCGGTGTGCGCGCAGTTGTTCGAGACCGCGCTCGAGGACCGTTCGGATCTCGAGCTCGCGGTCGACCTTCGCGAGCTCCAACGACTGCGCAACCTGGTGGACGGCGAGTTGTTGCGGCGCCTCG
This sequence comes from uncultured bacterium, assembly GCA_964236265.1. GTDB lineage: Bacteria > Actinomycetota > Actinomycetes > JAVEEB01 > JAVEEB01 > JAVEEB01. The sequence continues at coordinate 14,932 of CAXSDE010000006.1, read as the reverse complement.
GTCCTTCGACGCGCGGGGTGGGGCGGCGGCGGAGCACGTGCTGTCAACCAAGTCGTGGCTCCGCGGATCACTGCACCTGTCGCCCTCGGTGGCGAGCGGACACGTCGCTGTCGCACGCCGGCTCCGCGACGGCGGCCCGCTCCCGCTCGCTGCTGCGTGCGGCGACATCAGCCATGAGCACGCCGTCGTCATTCCCGCGCCGTGTCGGCAGTGCCGGCGGAGCACCGCAGCGAGGCCGAACAGATCCTCACCGACACCGCGTGCTTCGTGCACCCGTCGGACCTGCGGATAGCCGGCGACCGGATCGACGGCAAGGTCAGTGTGGAAGGAATCCTGGACCCTGAGTCCGGCGAGCACTGGCTGGCGGCGGCTCATGCCTATGCCACCCCGTTCGGCCGCGAGGACGCGCGCTCCGGTCAGCAGCGCAGAGCTGACGCGCTGACGGACGTCGTCGCCGCCGGCCTATCCACTGGCACGCTGACGGAGACCGGCGGGGAGAAGCCGCACGTCGAGCTCACCCTCGACGTCACACCGCTCATCGTGTGCCCGCACTGCGGACACGGCCCGGCCGCGAATGCGTGGATCCGGCGCCCGGGAGCTGCGGCGGGTCTTCGGACCCGCGGTCCAGTGACCCGAACGACTGTGACGAGACCGCTTGTGATGCCCAACACTCCCACCCGTTCAGACCGATTTCGCTGCACATCCGCCATCACCGCCACCAATTCGTGCGCGCTTTGCACACCTCGCCGACGGCACCACGCCGGCCGGCCCTGCGCTCGATGCGCTGCTCTGTGATGTGTCGGTTCATCGCGTCATCACCCTCGGCGATTCGCAGGTGCTGGACATCGGGCGTCGCACCCGGCTGTGGCCCGCCGCCCCCCGATGCAACTGCCGCCTGAGCGACATGGTGTGGGGACGTGGGTCTTCGCGGGACGCGGTGGTCCTGCCATCAGTCGCGCCGTGGCACCGCGGTCGGTCCGGCGACCTCTACAGCGACCGCTGGTAGTAGTAGGCGGGCCGGGTCGTGAAGCCGAGCGCCTCGTTGAACGCTCCGGCCCGTGACGTTGCGAGCGCCGCACGGACGGCTCCACGTTCGGTTCCCCATTCGCTGAAGGCGGCCACGAGAGCCGCGCCGACACCCGCACGGCGGCACGCCGCGTCGACGTACAACTCCTGCAGGAACGCCGGACCGCCGCCGTAGATCACGGCATCGGCGCAACGACCCGCGGGTCGAGCACTCGACTTGTTCACGGGAGCCAGCGTGCTCCGGGCCAGTCGCGCTCGGTCACCCGGCGCACATGCGCCGGCACCATTGAGGGCGCGGGCCACGAGCCGGTATTCGCGTTGTCCGCCGCCGGTGTGACGACAACAGCCGCCGCCGGGAGCCCTCCTATGATGAGCGTGTGACCGCAGTCGACCTCCACGTGCTCCTGTGGGTGGTGCACCACCGGTTCGGCGCGGCCAACGCCTTCGCGAGCTGGGTGATGGACCTCGGTTCGAGCCGCTCCGCGGTGCTGCTGCTCGCGATCGCCTGCGCGACCTACGTCATCGTTGCCCGGCGGTTCCGGCTGGCCGTCTCGATCGTCGCGGCCGTCGTGGTGACGTACGCCGTGTCGCTACTGCTCAAGGACGCCTTCACCATTCGGCGGCCGTCGCCGTCGCTCGCCCGCGTCTACGCGGCCGGCTGGTCCTTCCCGTCGACGGACGCCGCGATCACAGCGGCCGGAGCGACGGCGCTGTACCTCGGCACGACGTGGGTCGCCGCGCCGGTGCGCAAGCGGCTGGCCTGGGCGCTCGCAGTCCTCGTCACCATCATCGGCGTGCTCGTGGTCTACGTGGGGGCGCACTGGCTGACCGACGTACTGGCCGGCTGGCTTCTCGGCGGTGGCATCGGCGCCGCCGCCGTTGCGCTGACCGCGCGCTTCCCCGGCGCGACGAAGCGCCGGCGGGCGACGACCGCCTAGAACAGCGCGTTCGTGAGGGCCTTGCGCGCAATCAGGACGCGCGGGTCGTCGAGGCCGACCGCCTCGAAGAGCTCCAGCAGTCGCGTACGGGCCGCGTCGCGCCCGTCGCCACCGGCGCGGATGACGGCCAGCAACCGCGCGAAAGCCTCGTCGACACGGCCCTCGAGAAGGTCGACATCGGCGGCCGACAGTTCGTCGTCGCCCGGTGGCGGCGACAGGACGCGCCCGAGCAACCTGGCCCGCGCAAGCCCGGCCTTGGCCTCGGCGTCCGTGGGTGCGCCGGCGAGGATCGCCTGGTACGCGGCCTCGGCGCCGGCTGCGTCGCCGCTGGTCAACGCATCCTCGGCCGCCTGGTGCTCGGGCGAGAGGGCGGGCTCCTCGTCGACGGCCGCGTCAGCCTCGGGGACGGCGGCGCCGGGTCCCGGCAGTCCGGCCTCCTGCGCCACCTTGAGGACCTCGCCGATGAACTGTCGTGCCTGCGACTCCGGGATCGCCCCGGTGAACTCGCCGACGACCTGGCCGTCGATGACGACCTTGACCGCAGGAATGCCCTGCACGGCGGCCGCGTTCGCGAGCTGCGGGTTGGCATCGACGTCGATCTTCGCGAGCACCCAGGTGCCGCCGCCTTCGACCGCCAGTTTCTCGAGCACCGGCGACAGCTGCTTGCACGGCCCGCACCAGTCAGCCCAGAAATCGATGACGACGGGCACGGCGCGGGACCGGTCGATCACCTCCGCCTGGAACGACTCCTCGCTCACGTCGAGGACCGTCACGACCCCACCCGCGGCCGCAGCCGCAGCCGGCGCCGGGGTCGGCGCGGGGCGCGGCACGTCCAGCGGCACGGCGCCGCGCAAGTGCCTGGTCAGGTCGGCCATTCGTGCACGCTCCTCGGTCAGCTACGACGGCGGCAACGCGCCGTACACGAGAATCCTTCCCTTTCCTCGTGCACCGACCGCGCCCGGTACGCTGCCGCCGTGGACTGGAACCTGCGCGCGTGCGGACGACGCGGCCACGAGACCTACCAGCCGCGCGAGGCGGCCCTTGCCGAGCGCCTGCACACCGAGACCGCATCAGGCGACGCGTGGCGGTGCCTGCGCTGTGGGACGTTCGTGCTCGGCGAGCCGCGGCGCACCGGCCCAGCGCACGACGCCCCCGTGCTCCTGCGGGGCCGTGCCCTCCGCGACGCCGTCGTCCTGCGGCTGCTCGCGACGGAGCGGTTCATCCGGGGACTCATCATCGCCCTGTTGGCCTACGCGGTGTTCTCACTCAGTTCCGCGCAGGCGACCGTGAGCCAGCTGTTTCAGCAGAAGCTGCCGGCGCTGCGCGTCGCCGCCCGCGCGTTCAACTGGAACATCGACGACAGCGCCATGGTGCACACGATCCGCAGCGTGCTTCAGGCGAAGAACTCGACGCTCAACCTCGTCGCGTACGGGCTCGCCGCCTATGCGCTGCTGCAACTCTTCGAGGGCGTCGGCCTGTGGCTGCTGAAGCGCTGGGGTGAGTATTTCGCTGTTGTCGCGACGAGCGTGTTCATCCCGTTCGAAGTGCACGAGATCGTCAAGAAGGTCACGGTCCTGCGCATCGGCGCCTTCATCATCAACGTCGGGGCCGTGATCTATCTCCTGTGGTCCAAGCGGCTGTTCGGCATCGGCGGGGGTCGCGAAGCGTACGAGTCGGCCCGGCACAGTGCCGCGCTCATCGAGGTCGAACAGTCCGCCATGTCCGGCGACGGGGCGAAGGCGCGCGCCGCCGCGCCGGAGCCGGCGCGCGCCGCCGCGGAACCCGACCCGGGTTAGGACTGGGTTAGGACGGGGTTAGAACTGGGTTAGGACGCCGCGGCTCCCCCACGTGGACGCCACCCGAACTCGTGGTGCAGGGCGGACACGGCCGCTCGGTGACCGCTCATGCCGTGGACACCGGCTCCGGGCGGCGTCGCGGACGAGCACAGGTAGACACCCTGCAACGGCGTCCGGTACGGCGGCCACGTCAGCGCGGGTCTGATGGCCGTCTGTAGCAGTGTCGGGGCCCCGCCGGTGATGTCGCCGCCGACGAAGTTGGGGTTGTAGCTCGCGTATTGCGCGGACGTGCGCACGTGCCGGCCGCGGATCACGTCCCGGAAGTCGGGCGCATAGCGCTCGACCTCCGCGATGATCTGTTGCGTCATGTCGACGGTCGAGCCGTTCGGGACGTGGCAGTACGTCCAGAGCGTGTGCCCGCCGGCCGGCGCCCGCGTCACGTCGAACAGGGTCGCCTGCGCTGCCAGGACGAAAGGCCGCTGGGCGTGCTTCCCGTTGTTGACCGCATCCTCCGACCGCGCGACGTCCGCAGCGGTGCCGCCCAGGTGCAGCGTGCCGGCGCGCGCGAGCTCCGGGTTGAGCCACGGGACGGGCTCCGACAACGAGAAGTCGACCTTGCAGACGCCCGGACCGTGCTGCCAGCGGCGCAGCTGCCAGCGGTAGGGCGCCGGCAGGTGCTGGCCACCCAGGCGCAGTAGCGCGTCCGGCATGAGGTCGAGAAGGACGGCGCGCGTCGCCGGCAGCTGCTCGAGCCGCTCGACGGACTGGCCGGTCACGATCTCGCCGCCGTTGGCGCGGATGTAGGCCGCGAGCCCATCGGTCAGTCGCTGCGTCCCACCGACGACGAACGGCCAGCCGTGTGAGTGCGCCAGCAGGGTCAGGAACAACGCGAAGCCGCCGGTGACCGCCGCCTTCGGGCGGGCCGTCGAGTGGGCCGCGCACCCGTTGAGGATCGCCTGCGCCTCGTCCGTCGTGAACCGTCGCCGCAGCAGGTCCGAGGACCGCACCGCCTGGGTGCCGAATCCCGCGGCGGTGAGGACGTCGCCGGGCCACCGCAGCAGCGGCCCCGTGACGAAGTCCACGAGGTTGTCCATGCGCGGCAGGAAGCGTTCCACCATTGCCGTGTACGACGGACCGTCGGGACCCAGCGAGGCGGCCGTCTCGGCGACGGAGCGGTGCACGAGTGCGGCGTGGTGTGCATCGAGCGGGTGCGCGAACTGGACATCCGGCCACACGAGCTGCACGCCGAGCGTGTCCAGGCCGAGGCTCGAGAAGAACGGCGAGGACACGGCGAGCGGAACGACACTGGCGCAGACGTCATGCCAGAGCTCGTCGTCCGTCAGTTGCGCTGTCCGGCACCCGCCCCCGACCGTCTCGGACTGCTCGATCACCCGCACGGACAGGCCTTCCCGCGCCAAGGTGGCCGCGGCCGCGAGCCCGTTGACACCGGCCCCCACGACCAGTGCGTCGGGGGTCACCGCTCCCACCTCTCCTCGCGAGGGTCAGGTCATCCGGGCGTCGTGGCTGAGCTCGCGCGCCTCGACGCTACCCGTCGCGCACTCGTGCTACGCGAACGGCCGGATCGTCACGTCGGCGCCGATGCGGATCGCTTCCACGAGCGCCTCACCCTCGTGCACGCTCGCACCGGGCCAGATGACCGACCGTTCCACCGTCCCGCGCACCGAGGCGCCGGCGCCGATGGACGACTCGCCACCGGTGGCGAGGAGGTTGGCGCAGAGGTAATCGGCGGGAGTGTCGCACGGAATGCACAGCCCCTCCGCCGGCACGAACTCGAGGAGGTGCTGCTCAGCGAGCTCCCGCCACATCACTTCGTACAAGCCGCTCGGGACGGCGCTGAGCAGGCTGACGTGGCGCCAGGGCAACAGGGCCGCACCGACGTAGCGCCACCGCCCCTCGAAGTCCGGGCGCGCGGCCTCGGGCAGGACGAGCAGCCGCACCCGTTCCCGGTCCCAGCCGTCCGCGAACGACGCGAGTCCACGTTGCTGCCATGTGTCACCGTTGGTCAGGAGCACATCCCGGCCGTCGACCCAGCCACGGAGTTGGCCCAGTGCACCGGCCGTGCCGAGGGCCCGCGGTTCTTCCACGGAGATGTGAACGGGCGAGTCGGCGAGGTGCTCTTCGATCTGCTGGCGCAGGTAATGAACGTTGACAGCGATGTCCGGTGTCAGCGTCTGAACGCGGGCGATGGCGAGATCGAGCAGTGGCACATTCGCCACCGGGCACAGGGGCTTCGGGCGGTGGGACGTCAGGGGCTGCAGGCGGCTGCCCGCACCCGACGCCAGGACAACCCCGGCGAGATCGTGTATCACCCGGACAGCATGACGGGCCCGGTGACCGCGACGCCGTAGGGTGACGCGACGACGCGAGGAGCGGTAGTGAGCGAAGAAGACAAGAACCTTTCTCCGGACGACTCCTCCATCGAGGACGACCCCAGGGTGACGACCGCCGAGATGCAGCGGGTCGGAGTCACCGACAAGACGCCGTTCGGCCGGCCCGGCCGTCCCATGGACCGGCGATCGCCGTTCTACATCGGGTTCGTCGGCGCGGTGGGGGCGCTGCTGGCGGTGATGCTGTCGCACATCATCACCCAAGTGGCGTCGGTCCTGATCCTCGTGCTGATCGCGGCTTTCCTCGCCGTCGGTCTCGACCCGATGGTGCGCAGCCTGGTCAAGCGCGGCCTGCGCCGCGGCGTCGCCGTGCTGATCGTGGCACTGTGCGCGGTGTTGCTGCTGGGTGTCTTCGTGGCCGCGGTCGTGCCAACCGTCGTGACGCAGACGCAGACGTTCGCCAACAAGGTGCCCGAAGTCCTCGACAACCTCCAGACGAGCAATTCCCCCATTGCGCTGCAGCTGCGCAAGAACCACCTTCTCGAGAAAGCGAAGGCATATGCGACTCCGGAGAAGTTGTCAGCTCTCGGACTGCAAGCCGTCGGCGGCGCCTTCGGGTTCGGAAAGGTGCTGCTGGGCTTCGTCTTCACACTGCTGACGGTCGTGATCCTGACGTTGTATTTCCTGGCGAATCTACCGGGCATCAAACGGACGGCCTACCGCCTCATGCCGGCGAGCAGGCGCCCGCGCGCACAGTTGCTGACGGAAGACATCCTCAGCCGGATCGGCGGCTACGTGCTGGGCAACTTGATCACCAGCCTCGTCATCACGGTGTTCTCGGCGATCGCTTTCTCGGTCATCGGCGTCCCGTATCCGCTGCCGCTCGCGCTGCTCATGGGCTTCACCGACTTGATCCCACTGGTGGGTGCCACCGTGGGGACCGTCGTGGCGGTCCTCATCGCGTTGCTGCACGGAGTGCCGGAGGCCGTGATCACGCTGGTCGTCCTGCTCGCCTACCAGCAGTTCGAAAACTACTACCTTGTGCCGCGCGTCATGAAGCGCGCCGTCGACGTGCCGGCGGCGGCGACGGTGATCGCGGCCCTGTTCGGCGCGGCCCTGCTGGGCATGATCGGCGCACTCATCGCGGTGCCCGCCGCCGCGGCGATCCAGCTCATCTCACGCGAGGTCTTCCTGCCACGGCAGGAAGCGGCCTAGGCAGGACGCGGCCTAGCCAGGAGCGGCGTAGGCAGGAAGCGGCGTAGGCAGGAAGCGGCCTAGCCAGAAGCGGCCTAGCCAGAAGCGGCGTAGCCAGGAAGCGGCGTAGCCAGGAAGCGGCCTAGCGCCACGGCCTAGCCAGAAGCGGCGTAGCCAGGAAGCGGCGTAGCCAAGGAGCGTCTAGCCAAGGAGCGCCTAGCGAGGGGCGTTATCGCGCCAGCGTCTCGACGAACGACCGGATCGCCGCAGCGAAGGCGACCGGGCTCTCGACCGCGCTGAGGTGCCCGGCGCCGGGAATGACGGTGAGGGCCGAGTGCGGGGCGGCCGCTGCCATGGCACGCGCGTCCGCCGGCGGGGTCAGGGTGTCTTCGTCCCCGACGATGACAGCGACCGGCAGGGTCAGCGAACACAGCACGTCGATCGTGTCGGTGCGGGCGGCCATCGCCCGTTGCGCCCACGCGGCGGCCGCCGGGTCGACCGCCTCGACCAGTGAGCGCACGAACGTGACGACGTCCGCACGCTGCGCCTTCGTCGTGGCTCCCAGAAGGTGCGGCAGCGATTCGTCGAGCAGAACGCGCGGCGATGCCTCCCCGTCGAGCACCGCCGCGATACGCCGGCGGTTGTCCGCAGCCGCGGGCGCGTCCGCGGTCGCCTTCGTGTCGGCGAGCACCAGGGCGAGCAGTCGCTGCGGGTGCCGCCGCGCGAACGCCAACGCCGTGTAGCCGCCCATGGACAGTCCACCGACGACGGCCTTCTCGACGCGGATGGCGTCCAGGAGGTCGGCGACGGCGTCCGCGTACGCGTCGAGGGACGGCGCGGCCGGCGAGGGGGGCGACTGCCCGAACCCGGGGAGGTCCGGGGTGACGAGCCGCACGCGACCGTCGACCGCGAGAGGCACCCGCTCCCACATGGCCCGCTGCAGCGGGAAGGCATGCAGGAGCACGACAGGCACGCCAGCACCCGTGTCGTCGTACGCGAGAGTCATGACGACCGCCACGTCGTCGCCAGCGGGAGCTGATCCGGAGCGAGTCGGCGGACGATTTCGGTGAGGGCGACCCGGACGTACGGCTCCCCCACCCACAGGTGTTTGGCGCCCGGCACGGCGATGACCGCCGCCTGCGGCACGCGGGCGAAGCGCTCGCGAGCGGCCGGCGGTTGCAGATAGTCGTCGAGCTCCGGCACGAGCACCGTCAAGGGCTTGCCGGACGCAGCCCACGCGTCGAGGTCCGCGTCGGCCGCCCGGTGCAGCGGCGGGGAGAGCAGGATCCCGCCCACAACGGAGCGGTCCGCATGGCCGAAGCGCAGCACCAGCTCGGTGCCGAACGACCAGCCCACCAGCCACGGCGGCGGCAGGTCCTCGTGTTCGACGATATCGAGCGCGGCGGCCACGTCGTACTGCTCCGAGATCCCCTCCCCGAACGACCCCCCGCTGGTGCCCTCGGCCGATGACGTCCCGCGCGTGTTGAAGCGCAGCACCGCGATGCCCGCCAGGGCCGGCAGGCGCAGGGCGGCCTTGCGGAAGACGTGGCTGTCCATCGAACCGCCGTGCGTCGGGAGCGGGTGCAGGCACACCATCGTCGCGACGGGCTCGCGCGCGACCGGCAGCGCCAGCTCACCGACGAGCGTCAGAGCGTCGGCGGTGTGCAGCCGGATCGGGCGTCGATCGGCGGGCAGGACCGTGCTCGCCCTGATCTCGTCGGCGAAGCCGGCGGGGACCGTCACTTGCGGCGCCGGTCGAGGCGCTTGGCCCAGCAGACCGAGTGCCAATGGCGCCGCAGCTCGATGTCCGCCACCGGCCAGGCGACGACGTGCGGGGTGGCGGGCCGGATGGACTGGTCGCACCCGGGGCAACGGTAGGCCTTCGTCGACGAAGAACCAGTGATCCGTCGTACGACGAAATCCCCGTCCGGCCACTCCTCGACCTTTTCCAGCATCCGGCCACGGTAACAACCGGCCGGCGAGCCGCTGATCAGCAGGCGGTGAGCGTCTCCTGCGGGAGCACGACGGTCAGCGCGGGAACGGACGGCTGCTCGAGATGCAGGACGCGCTGCAATCGGGTCACCCAGAGCAGTCGCGAGACATGCGGTGGCACGTTGCGCAGCAGCAACCGGCGCCCGGCGCGGACCGCGCGGCGGTGGGCGCCCACGAGCACGCCGAGGCCGCTCGCATCGAGCACGCTGATCCGGGCCAGATCGAGCACCAGGTCGCCCGCCCCCGAGTCGACGGCCCGGTGCAGCGCGAGGCGCACATCGGGAGCCGTCGAGACATCCAGGCGTCCCTCCAGCACCACGACGTCGTCCGTCATGGCGTTCGCTGTCAGCCTCATGATGCCCCTCTCCGGCGTCGCCCGTCCGCCGCCACCGGATAGTGACGAGCGAAAGGCTGCGCAGGTTGCCGACTCGGCCGGACCGGGTCTCAATTGTTATGAAGCGTTCCGCAGAATCTATGGCCGGGCACGCCGATTCCACGGCAGCGACATGCGCACACATTGCTTCCCCCGCGTCACGCAGGGTGAAACGCTCGTGCCCGCAGGGGAGTGGTCCTCAGGCAGGCGAATCGTCCTCAGGCAGGCGACTCGTCCTCAGGCGGGCGACTCGTCCGACTCCCGGGTGATGTGAGCCCCCAGCACCTGCATCTGCTCCACGAAGCCCTGATAGCCGCGGTCCACGTGGTAAGTGTCGCTGACCACGGTCGTGCCGTCGGCGACGAGGCCCGCGAGGACCAGGCCGACCCCCGCCCGGATGTCGGTGGCGCGCACCGGAGCGCCGGACAGGCGCTCGCGCCCGCGGATGACGGCGTGGTGGCCGTCCGTGCGGGCATCGACGGCGAGCCGCTTGAGCTCGTCCACGAACATGAACCGGCCCTCGAAGATGTTCTCCGTCACGAACGACGTGCCGTGGGCGACGGACGCCAGCGCGATGGCCATCGGCTGCAGGTCGGTCGGGAAGCCGGGGTAGGGCAGAGTGACGACATCGACCGCCCGCGGCCGTCCGTCCATCCGCACGCCGAAACCGCCGTCGAAGACGTCGACCACGGCGCCGGCCTGTTCCAGTTTCTCCAACGGCATGCCCAGGTGCTCCGGACGGCCGCCCGCGATCCGGACCTCCCCGCGGGTCATGACCGCTGCATACGCGTAGGTGCCCGCGACGATGCGGTCAGCCACGACGACATGGGTGCTCGGCTGGAGCGAGTCGACGCCGTCGATGACGAGCGTCGAGGAGCCGGCGCCGTCGATCTGCGCGCCCATCTGCTGCAGCATCTCGCAGAGGTCGATGATCTCCGGCTCGCGCGCCGCGTTGTCGATGACCGTGGTCCCCTTGGCGAGGACGGCTGCCATCAGGATGTTTTCGGTGGCGCCGACGCTCGGGAAGTCGAGCCAGATCGAGGCACCCGTCAGCTGCGGTGCCTTGCCGACGATGTAGCCGTGCTCGTTGTCGAACTGGGCGCCCAGCTTGGACAGGCCGTTGAAGTGCAGGTCGAGCGCCCGCGAACCGATCGCGTCGCCGCCCGGCAGCGCGACGCGCGCGGACCCCAGCCGGCCCAGCAGCGGCCCGAGGACGCAGACGGAGCCGCGGATGCGCCGGACGTGTTCGTACGCCGCCTCGTCGCCCAGGTCGGCCGGCACGTCGATGGTGATCGTCGGCGCCGTGCCGGACACCGTTGCCCCGAGCCCGCCGAGCACGTCACCCATGATCGGCACGTCGCCGATATCGGGCACGTTGTGCAGGGTGGTCCTGCCCTCGGCGAGCAGAGCCGCGGCCATGACCTTGAGCACGCTGTTCTTCGCGCCCGTGACCGACACCTCGCCGGCCAACCGGGCGCCACCTTCGACCCGGAAGCGTTCCACCCGCGCATCGTAGATGACCGTCGGCGACCGTCTACGCTCGCTCGCATGGCAGCGCGCGGCATCAGGCTCACGAGGGTCTACACACGCACGGGAGACGACGGCTCGACCGGCCTCGGTGGCGGCGGCCGGGTGCGCAAGACCTCCGTGCGCATTGCCGCGTACGCCGACGTCGACGAGACCAATGCGGCCCTCGGCGCCGCGATCGCGCTCGGCCAACTGCCCGCGGACGTCACGGGCGTGTTGGGCGCCGTACAGAATGATCTGTTCGATGTCGGTGCCGACATGTCGACGCCGCTGCCCGATGCCACGGTGCGGCTGCGCGTCACGGCTGCCTACGTCGACCGGCTCGAGGGCCACTGCGACACATTCAACGCGGACCTGCGGGCGCTCACGAGCTTCGTGCTGCCGGGGGGCTCGCCGGGAGCGGCGCTGCTGCACGTCGCCCGCACCGTGGCGCGGCGGGCCGAGCGCAGCGCGTGGGCGCTGGTCGAGGCGGAGCCGGATGCGACGAGCACCCTGCCGGCGCTCTACCTCAACCGGCTGTCGGACCTGCTCTTCATCCTGTCGCGGTGCGCCAATCTCGGCGACGACGTGCTGTGGCGCCCCGGCGCGAGCGAGGCCTGACGGCGGTCAGCCGTGCTGCGCCCGGGCGGGCAACGTGCCCGGCGCTTCGGGCCTGGGCGCTTCGGGCCTGGGCGCTTCGGACCTGGGCGCTTCGGACCTGGGCGCTTCGGACCTGGGCGCTGCGGAGCCGGGAGGCAGCGCCTCGAGCCACGCCTGGAAGCCGTTCATCGCGGTTGCGGGGAGCGCGAGGTCGAGCCGGTTGCCGTCCGACACGCACTGCAGCACGACGGCGCCGTGCACGAAGTTGGCCGCCTCACCCCGCGAGGGGATGCGCCTGTCGATGACGGTGATCTGGTCGCGCCGGAAACACCGGCTCGGCCGGGCGGAGAGCCCGAGGATGCGAAACCACTGCAGCGTGTCGCCGGAATAGCGGGCGAGGCCGAGCACCCAGTGGCTGTCGGCGCCGCGCGGCCGTAGGCACAGGTCGAGCACGGCGCCGCCGCGCCGGAGCAACAGTCGTCGGATGATGAGCGCCGTGCAGACGGCGGACACGACCAGCAAGGCAATGCCCACGTCATCGAGAACGGACATCACCACGCGCGGGGCCCTACGCCGGCTGTCCGGCGGCGCGAAGGCGTGCCTCCGCACGGGCGCGGGCGGCGACCGCATCCTCGTCGTCGGGGTCCGCCTGGGCTGTGCGATCCAGCGCCGCCTTCGCCCGCGCGACATCGATCTCCTCGGACAGCTCGGCGCTCTCGGCGAGCACCCGCACCACGTCCGAAGAGACGGACACGAAGCCTCCGTGGACCGCCGCGACCAGCTCGTCGCCCTCCGCGCGCTTGATGCGCACGACTCCCCCGTCGGCGAGGACCCCGAGGATGGGCGCGTGACCGGGAAGGACGCCGATGTCACCGTCGAGGGTGCGGGCGGAGACCTGCAGCGCCTGACCGGCCCACAGCTGCCGCTCGACCGCGACGAGCTCGACATACATGTCAGACAAGGCAGACCCTCCGTTTGACTGTGCCTTCAACGATAGCGAGGCCGCGGCGTGCGCCCGACGGCGGGTGGACGCCTCGGGACGGCGATTAGGCTCGGCGAATGGAGACGCTGCTCGACCGCCTGACCACCGCCCGGCCGCAGCTCGCCGACGTTCTGTCGCGGCCCCACGCGGAGGAGGCCCTGCTCGCCGACGTCGTCGCGTCGCTCGAATCCGCACCCGACGGGCTGGCGTCGCTCGGCCACGCGCTCGGCATCGGCCGGTCCGTCGAACGGGTGACGCTGTGGGGAGTCGACCTGGCGACGGGCGCAGACGATCCGCTGTTGCTGGCGGCGGCGACCTCCGTGCATCCGGGGGCCGGCCTCGCCGTGCTGCGCGAGGCCGAGCCCGACCTGCTGATCTGCACGGCCGATGCCGTCGCCACCGTGAGCGTCGCCGTCGACCGGCCCGGGCATGCCGCGGCGCGGGCGTTGCGCGGCGAGCCGATCCCCAACTCCCGGCTGGTGGACCTGTCGAACGCCCTCGGCGGCGCCTTGGAGCCGGCCGAGGTCGCGGTCGTCTACCCCGCCGCGCGAACGGTCGCTGTCGGCCTGGCCGTCGCGGACGGCCGCCCGCTCGATGTCATCGCCGTCGCAGCGGGCGGCGGGTTGATGGCCGGGGCTGACCGCACCGCCGCCTGGCTGGCCATGGCAGAACGCGTCGAGGAGGCACTCGAGGCGGTCGACATCCACTCGCGGGTGCTGCGGTGGCGCGAGCTGGCGGCCGCGCTGGGTGAGGACAGTCCGGCGTACGACGTGATCCGCGCACACCCGACCGCCGGCCGATGAGCTGGCGCCGCGCCACTGGCGCCCCCTACCACTGGCCCGTCCGCCGACACCACTGGCACGCCCGCCGGCAAACTGCCGTGACGCGGCGGCGAGTGATCGCGCACTATGGCCGGCATGACACTTGCCGATCATTGGCCCCTCACGCGGCTGCGCATCCTGACGCCGCTGCTCGAGTTGCGGTATCCGTCCGACGACGACCTCGCGGCACTGGCCGACCTCGCCATCCGCGGCATTCACGAGCCGGACGTCATGCCCTTTCGACAGCCGTGGAGCGATGCACCGGCTGACAAACTCGGGCCCGACCTCCTGCGTTACAACTGGCGACTGCGCGCCGACACCGGACCGGACGACTGGTCCATCCCCTTCGTCGTGGTGCGCGATGGTGTCGTCGTCGGTTGCCAGGACCTGCTCGCCCAGCACTTCCGCATCCGCCGTGAGGTGGCGACCGGTTCGTGGCTCGGCCGGGAGCACCAGGGGCGCGGCACCGGCACGGAGATGCGTGCGGCCGTGTTGCACCTCGCGTTTGCCGGGCTCGGCGCCGACGAGGCGTGCAGTGCCGCAATGGCCGGCAACACGGCGAGCCTGCGGGTGTCGGCGAAGTTCGGCTACGTCGAGGACGGCATCGACCGCCTGTCACCACGCGAAGAGTTGGTGATCGAGCAGCGGCTGCGGTTGACGCGCGCGCGGTGGGAGCAGGGGCGCCGCGACGACATCGTCATCGACGGCCTCGACGGGTGCCGCTCGTGGTTGGGAGCGGATTGACACGCCTGTCTGGCCGGCCCGCGCGTCGCGCGGATCCGGTGCCCGCGGGTCTCCTCGGCGAACCGGTGCCGCTGACCGCCGCCGAGTGTCCGGACGCAAGTGCGAAGGGCCGGTCACCGTCTGGGGCAGACGGTGACCGGCCCTTTCGTCGTACGACGTGCTGTTGCTATCAGTGGCCGAGCTCCTCGGCCTTCTTCTCGACGTCCTCGATGCCACCGCACATGAAGAAGGCCTGCTCGGGCAGGTGATCGTATTCACCGTCGGCGAGCTTCTTGAACGAGGACAGCGTGTCGGCGACCGGCACGAACGAGCCGGGCTGACCGGTGAAAGCCTCGGCCACGAACATGTTCTGCGACAGGAAGCGCTCGATCCGGCGGGCGCGGCCGACGAGCACGCGGTCGTCCTCGCTCAGCTCGTCGATGCCGAGGATCGCGATGATGTCCTGCAGGTCGCGGTAGCGCTGAAGGATCTCCTTCACGCGCTGCGCGATGGCGTAGTGCTCCTCGCCGACGTACCGCGGGTCGAGGATGCGCGAGGTCGAGTCGAGCGGGTCGACGGCCGGGTAGATGCCCTTCTCCGAGATCGGCCGGGACAGCACCGTCGTCGCGTCGA
>CAXSDE010000005.1:65398-95132 GCA_964236265.1 uncultured bacterium | reverse complement strand
CTGCCGCCTCCGAGCCTGCCGCCTCCGAGCGCGCCGCCTCCGAGCCTGCCGCCTCCGAGCGCGCCGCCTCCGAGCGCGCCCCCTCCGAGCGCGCCGCCTCCGAGCGCGGCGCCTCCGAGCCCGCCGCCCCCCCGGGGGACCCCGGCAGCAACGACACCATCGAGTGGCGGCGGCCGGAGTCGGCGCAGCCGGGCCATCCCGCTGCGGAGGCCGGCGCTGCCGGCTTCGAGACCACCCCGCTGTACGGACTCGGTCAGGGCACCGACTTCGGACAGGGGTGGCCGTCCGGCCAGGCGCCGTATGGCGACGGGTTCGCGCAGCAGGCGCCGGGCCAGGGCCCGTACGGCCAAGGCCCGTACACCCAGAGCCCGTACGCGCAGCAAACGCCAGACCAGAGCCCGTACGCGCAGCAAACGCGAGACCAGAGCCCGTACGCGCAGAGCCCGTACGCGCAGGGCCCGTACGCGCAGAGCCCGTACGCGCAGGGCTCGTACGCCCAGTCGCAACGGGGCCAGTCGCCCCCCGGCCAGCCGGTCGGCGGGTCGCCGTACCAGGACATCTCGTCGTCCGCGGGCTCGGCGCAGCCCACCCAGGACGCCAACCGGCCGGCGCGCCCATGGTGGTACGTCGGTGGCGGTCCGGACGCGCCTCCCGCTGACACCTTCGGCGGCGTGCCGCGCGCCGACGGCCGGCCGGCGCGGCGCGCGGGGCTCGCCCTCGCGGGGGCGGCGGCGGTCGTCGCGCTCGCGGTCGGCGGCGGCTACGGCGGGTCCGCGATCTACAACAGCCAGCACCCGATCGCGGCCGCCCCGATCGCGGCCGCCCCGATTGCCAGTGCGAGCACGGGTGCCGGCGGCGCGTCCACCACGTCCACCTCGATGGCAGCGACGCAGGACCTTGCCAAGGTCGCGGCGCGCGTGCAGCCGAGCGTCGTGTCCATCCAGGTGTCCGGCAGCGCCGGGTCGGGGGAGGGTTCCGGCATCATCCTGAGCGCCGACGGCACGATCCTGACCAACAACCACGTCGCGTCCGAGGGTCAGGGCGGCACGATCACCGTCATGTTCTACGACGGCAAGAAGGCCGACGCCGACATTGTCGGCCTCGACAAGACCAACGACGTGGCGGTGATCAAGGCCCGTGACGTCTCCGGCCTCATCCCGGCGACCCTCGGCGACAGTGACAGCGTGCACGTCGCCGACACGGTCCTGGCGATCGGCAGCCCGCTCGGGCTCGAGGCGTCCGTCACGGCGGGCATCATCTCCGCGCTGCACCGTCCCGTGGAGGCCGGCAGCGGCGCCGACGCCGAGCTCGTGGCCGATGCGATCCAGACCGATGCGCCCATCAACCCGGGCAACTCCGGGGGAGCACTCGTCGACGTCAGCGGCAATGTGATCGGCATGAACACGGCGATCGCGAGCCTCGGGGCCGCCTCCGGTTCGCAGGCCGGGAGCATCGGCCTCGGCTTTGCCATCCCCATCAAGCGGGCGTCGCAGATCGCGAATGCGCTCATCAACCACGAGACGGTTCCGCACGCGCTCCTCGGCGTCGCGCTCTCACCTACGGCCAAGGAGGCGAAGGTCGAGTCGGTGACGAGCGGCGGCGGCGCCGACAAGGCCGGCATCAAGGCCGGCGATGTCATCACCGCCGTCGACGGCACTCCCGTCGACAGCGGGGTGAAGCTCACCTCCGCCATCCGGGCGCACTCGCCGGGCGATTCGGTCACGCTCACCGTCCAGCGCGGCACGGACACGCTGACCGTGACCGCGGTGCTGCAGAACGCGCCGGCCGCGTCATGACGCCGGTCTCGCCGATGCCGCGATCCGTCGACGACGCGCAGCGGTCCGCGGCGCCGGTCGGCGCGGGGCGGGCGCCGGAGGCCCGCCTCCTCATCGTCGATGACGAGCCCAACATCCTCGAGTTGCTGGCGGCGTCGTTGCGGTTCGCGGGTTTCGAGGTGCAGACAGCTGCGAACGGTCAGCAGGCACTCGCGATCGCGCAGACCTACCGCCCCGACCTCCTCGTGCTCGACGTGATGATGCCGGAGATCGACGGGTTCACCGTCGTGCGCCGGCTGCGCGAGAGTGGCGTCCGGTCACCGGTGGTGTTCCTCACCGCCCGCGACACGACGCAGGACAAGGTGACCGGGCTGACGCTCGGCGGCGACGACTACGTCACCAAGCCGTTCAGCCTGGAGGAGGTCATCGCCCGCATCCGCGCGGTGCTGCGCCGCACGAGTGCCGCCGCGTCGGCCCCCGAGTCGCGCTCCCGGTTGACCTTCGCCGACATCGAACTCGACGAGGACAGCCACGAGGTGTTCAAGGCGGGTGAGCCCGTGTCGTTGTCCCCGACCGAGTTCAAGCTGCTCCGCTATCTCATGCAGAACGCCGGGCGCGTGCTGTCCAAGGCGCAGATCCTCGACCATGTCTGGCACTACGACTTCGGCGGCGAGGCCAACGTCGTCGAGTCCTACGTCTCGTATCTGCGCCGCAAGGTCGACACGACGGAGCCGCGACTGTTGCACACGTTGCGGGGGGTCGGGTACGTCCTGCGGCTGCCCCGTTGACGGTCCACCAGACACCGCAGCACATGTCGTACGACGGGCCCGTCGGGGCTATCGGTCCCGCGCAGCAGGTGTCGGCCGGCGAGGAGGCGGGCGTCGGCGCCCGCCGCTCGCTGCTCGGCCGGACACCGCTGCGCGTCAAGCTCGTCGTCGCGTTGCTCCTGCTGTCCGCTGTGGGTCTGGTCATCAGCAGCGTCGCCGGCGGAGTGGCGATGAGGGGCTATCTCTTCGGGCGGGCTGACAAGCAGCTCGTCGCGACTGCCAACAGCGTGGCACCGCAGATCCAGCGCGGCCCCAACATGCCGCTCATCCTCGGGCCGACCCCGAGCCAGTATTTCGTGGTCGAGCTGGGACCGGCGGGCCAGACGCTCGGTCAGACGGAGCTGGCGGACAGCCGCTTGCGTCCCGTCCTGCCCACGCTGTCCATCGATGACGTCGTCGCGGGCCAAGGTCGCCTGTTCGACGCGCGGTCGGCCGACGGGACCAGGTGGCGTGTCAACGCCCTGCCGTTCAGGGACCGCTCGGCCTCGGTCGTGGTCGCGCTGCACATGGACGACGTCGACAGCACGCTCGCCACACTTCGCCTCATCAACCTCGAGGTCGGCGGTGGGGTCCTCGTCGTTCTGGGTCTGCTCGGCTTCGCGTTCGTGCGGTCCTCGCTCCGGCCCCTCGTCGACGTCGAGACGACCGCCGCCGCGATCGCCGCCGGCGACCTCACGCGCCGCGTCCCGCCGGGGGACGCGGGCACGGAGGTCGGGCGCCTGTCCGGTGCGCTCAACGGCATGCTCAGCCAGATCGAGACGGCCTTCCGTGCCCAAGCTGCCTCCGAATCGGACGCGCGCGCATCGGAGGACCGGATGCGCCGCTTCATTGCGGACGCCAGCCACGAGTTGCGCACCCCGTTGACGTCGATTCGGGGCTTCGCCGAGCTCTACCGGCAGGGTGCTGTCGACAACCCCGCCGAGGTCGCCCGCGTGATGCGCCGCGTCGAGGACGAGGCATCGCGGATGGGGATGCTCGTCGAGGACCTGCTGCTCCTTGCGCGGCTCGACCAGCAGCGCCCGCTGGCCCGCCAGCCCGTCGACCTGCTCGGCATCGCCGCCGATGTCGTCAGTGACGCGCGGGCCGTGCAGCCGGGGCGCCACATCACCCTGACGGCGGGCGATGCCACGGTGCCGCCCGTCGTGCTCGGCGACGACGCCCGGTTGCGACAGGTCGCCGGCAACCTCGTGACCAACGCGCTCGTCCACACCCCGGAGTCGGCCGCGATCGACGTCGGCGTGGGGGTCGACGGTCAACACGCCGTGTTCAGCGTCCGCGACACGGGGCCGGGCATCCCGCCGGCCGATGCGGCGCGCGTGTTCGAGCGGTTCTATCGCGCGGACGAGTCACGCACCCGAGGCGCCGCGCGGGGTGGTGGCCCCACAGGTGGGAGCGGGCTCGGACTGTCCATCGTGGCGGCGCTCGTCGCGGCGCACGGCGGGACGGTGCACATGGACTCGAGTGCCGGTGTGGGGACGATGTTCACCGTCCGGTTGCCCCTGACCCGCGACGAGGCGCTGCGCCCCGCCTAGGGTGCCCCGCCTAGAGTGGCGTCCGTGATCGACGCGCTGTCCGTGCCGCTGCTCGTCGCGTGCGGGGCGCTCGCCGCGTGGTTGCTCGTCGTCTACGCGCGCAACCACGTGCCCTCGACACCCGAATACGTGGCGCTCGGCGCGGTCCAGACGGTGCTGCTCGTCGATGTCGTCGCCGGCTTCGTGCGCATCGGTCAGACGTCGAGCAACAAGCTGGTCTATGCGGCATACCTTGCCGGCATCCTCGTGCTGTTGCCGTTCGGCGGGTTGTGGGCGCGCGGCGACGACACCCGTTACAGCGCGCTCGTCGTCGTGCTCGCGCTGGTGTCCGTCATGGTGATGCTCGTCCGGCTGGAGCGGCTCTGGCATGGCTGAGCCCCGGCGCACCGCGGCCGTTGCCGGCGACACACGTCGCAGCGGGTTCGGCCGCGTCCTGATCACGCTGTATGCGGTGCTCGCCCTCGGTGCCACCGCCCGCAGCATCACGCAGCTGCTGACGAAGTATGCCGACGCGCCGCTCGCCTACTGGCTCAGCGCGTTCGCCGGCGTCGTCTACTGCGTCGCGACGTACGCCCTCGCCAGCCGGCGGAGGTTTTCCTGGCGCCTCGCGGTCGTCGCGATCAGCATCGAGCTCGTCGGTGTCCTCGCCATCGGCACGCTGAGCCTCGCCGACAAGGCCGCCTTCCCGGACGCGACCGTCTGGTCCGGCTACGGCAGCGGCTACGGCTACATCCCCCTGGTGCTGCCGTTCGTCGGCCTGTGGTGGTTGCGCCGCACCCGCACGGACAGGCTCACCGCCGGCGGGCGATGACGTCGTACACCGTGTGACCTTTCGCGAGGCCCTGCCGCTCGAAGCGGGTCACCGGCCGGAAGACCGGCCGCGGCGCGAGCCCGTCCGTCGTGAAGTGGCGGTCGGTGGAGATGACGTCGAGCATCTGTTGCGCGTACGACATCCAGTCCGTCGCGCAGTGCAACAGGCCGCCGGGCGCGAGCTTGCGGGCGGCGAGCGCGACGAAGGCGGCATCGACGAGCCGCCGCTTGTGGTGCCGCGGCTTGGGCCACGGGTCCGGGAAGTAGACGCGGATGCCGGCGAGGGCCCCGTCGGGGACCCGCACCGTGAGGAGAGGGACCGCGTCGCCGGTCGCGACGCGCACGTTTGTCAGTCCACGCCGATCGAGCTCCGCGAGCAGCGCGCCGACCCCGGGGGTGTGCACGTCGATCGCGAGGATGTCGGTCGCGGGGTCCGCGGCGGCCATGGCCGCGGTCGTCTCGCCCATCCCGAAGCCGATCTCGACGACGAGGGGAGCCCGCCGGCCGAACAGTTGCCCCGGGTCGATCGGCGCGGCGTCGACCGGCGCGGCGTCGACCGGAGCGTCCGGAGCGACGGCTCCGGGCACGCCGTATCGGTCGAACAGCGTCTCGAGGGCGCGCTGCTGACCGGCGGTGACCCGCGAGGCTCTCTTCTTGTAGCTCCGGATCGCCTCCCGGGTGACCGTCTCGTCCGGAGCTCCCACTCCACCATCATGGCGCCTGGTCATGGCGCCTGGTCATGGCGCCTGGTCATGGCGCGCCCGGGTCACGGCGCGGCGTCGTCCTCGCGCGTGGCAGGATCGGCGGCGTGGACAGCACCTTCGAGAGACCGCCGCGCCCGATGACCATCGACGGCCGCACGATCAGCTCGGTCGGCCGGACGCGGATCTACGTGTGCGGGGTGACGCCGTACGACGTGACCCATCTCGGGCACGCGGCGACCTACATCTGGACCGATGCGGCGGTGCGCGTGCTGCGCGCGGTCGGCACGACCGTCGAGCTGGCGCGCAACGTCACCGACGTCGATGAGACGCTGCTCGCCGAGGCGCGGCGGCGCGGTGAGCGCTACGACTGGCTCGCCGCCACGCAGCGGTTCGCGTTCGAGCGCACGATGACGGCGCTCGGCGTTCCGCACCCGGACCACGAGCCCACGTCCCGGCGCACGGTGTCGAACGTGATCCAGCTCGCCCAGGCCCTCCTCGACCGGGACGCCGCGTATGTCAACGGCAGCAGCGTCTACGCGCGCACGGCGGCGACGGCCGCCAGGGCGGGCATCGACGAGGCGACCGCGCTGCGGCTGTCCGAGGAGTACGGCGACGAGCCGGGCGACCCCGCGAAGGAGCACCCGCTCGACACGGCGGTCTGGCGCGGGGCCCTCGAGGGCGAGCCGCAGTGGCCGTCCCCGTGGGGCGGTGGCCGGCCCGGCTGGCACGCGCAGTGCGCCGCGATGGTCCTCGGCACGTACGGGGCGAGCGTCGACCTGCACGCCGGGGGCGCCGACCTCGCGTTCCCGCACCACGCGACCGAGGCGCACCTGGCCGAGACCGTCACCGGCGTCGCCCCGTTCGCGCGGGCGTGGCTGCGCGCCGGGGTCGTCCGCCTCGGCGACGAGAAGATGGCGAAGTCGACCGGAAACCTCGTGCTGGTTGACGATCTCCTGCGTCAGCACTCGGCCGCGGCATTGCGCATGCTGTGTCTCAACCGCCCGTGGCGGGACGGCTGGACGTTCACGACCGACGCGGTGGATGCGGCGGGCGGGCACCTGAGCGACCTCTACGCCGCGGCCGGATGCCCCGGGGGAGAGAGCGCGGTGGATGCCGTCGACGACGCCCTCCTGGCCGATCTCGACGTGCCGACGGCCCTCGCGATCGCGCTGGACGCCGGCGGCGCCGCGGCCCGGCGCCTCGTCGA
Organism: uncultured bacterium; assembly: GCA_964236265.1. Classification (GTDB taxonomy): domain Bacteria; phylum Actinomycetota; class Actinomycetes; order JAVEEB01; family JAVEEB01; genus JAVEEB01. Next base: position 88,277 of record CAXSDE010000005.1, on the reverse strand, counting down.
CGTCCTGCAGTTGCAGTAGGCGCACCGGTGGCCGCCGCCGACCGGCTCGAGCTGCTGGACTGGCGGCGGCGCGTGTTCGCGCTGTACGCCGACGTGCGCGCCACGTCAGCCGCTGACCCCGAGGCGGCACACGCCTCCTGGCGGGCCGACCGCGACGAGCTGCTGCGCGCGCACCCCCAGTCGCCGGTCCCGGTGTGCGCGCGGGCCGCCTACCCCGGGGCGCGGTATGCGCCGTACGACAGAGCCCTTCGTTTCGACCTCGACGTCGACACGGACGTGCCGGAGGTCCGGCTGGACGTCCCGACGGCGACCGACGGGGTCGTGCCGTTCCGCCGGATCGGTGTGCTGCACCTGCCCGGACTGGGTGCGCTGGACGTGTGGTGGCTCGCCTCGTACGGCGGCGGCATCTTCGTGCCTTGCAAGGACGCGGGCGCCGGACGGACGACGTACGGCGGCGGGCGGTATCTGATCGACACCGTGAAGGGCGCCGACCTCGGGGGAGACGCCCGCGAGGGGCAGCTGGTGGTGGACCTCAACTTCGCCTACAACCCGTCCTGCGCCTATGACCCCGCGTGGGCGTGTCCGCTGGCGCAGGCCGGCAACACGCTGGCTGTCGCCGTCGAGGCGGGCGAGCTCCGGTAGGCCGTGACGGTTCCCGGCTGCCCGAGTGCGTCGCGCCCGTGCCGGTCAAGCGCGTGCCCGGTCAAGCGGGCGCCGGGCAAGCGTTGGCACAATGGCGTCCCATGAGCTCATCAGAAGGCAGCCGCCGGGCGATCATCGCCGCATTCTTCGCCAACCTGGGGATCGCGCTGAGCAAGCTCGTCGCGTTCTTCCTCACCGGTGCCGCGTCGATGCTCGCGGAGGCCATCCACTCACTGGCTGACACGGGCAACCAGGGCCTGCTGATGCTCGGCGGCAAGAAGGCCAACCGGGACCCCGACGAGAAGCATCCCTTCGGGCACGGGCGGGAGCGCTATTTCTGGGCCTTCGTGGTCGCGCTCGTCATCTTCAGCGTCGGCGCGGTCTTCGCGATCTTCGAGGGCGTCGAGAAGTTTCTGCACCCGCACGAGCCCGAGTCGATCGCCATCGCGATCGTGGTGCTCTGCGTCGCGCTCGTGCTGGAGTCGTTCTCGTTGCGCACCGCCGTCATCGAGACGCGGCACGTGAAGCCCGCCGACGAGTCCTACTGGCACTTCATCCGCCACACGAAGAGCGCCGAGCTGCCGGTCGTCCTGCTCGAGGACCTGGGCGCGCTGCTGGGTCTGCTGTTTGCGCTCGTCGGGGTGGTGCTGGCGGACGTGACTAAGAATGGACGGTACGACGCCCTGGGCAGCATCGCGATCGGCGTCCTGCTCGCAGTGATCGCCGTGATCCTCGTGTTTCGCATGAAGAGTCTGCTCATCGGCGAGTCGGCGGACGCGACGACGCGCAAGGCGCTGGACGAGGCGATCCTGGCGACGCCGGACATCCGCAGCATCATCCACATGCGCACGCTGCAGATGGGTCCGGAGGACATCCTCGTCGCTGCAAAGGTCGAGATGGCGTCGTCGATCGGCTATCCCGAGATGGCGGCCGCGATCGACGCTGCCGAGGTCCGGATGCGCGCCGCAGTGCCGGACGCGCGGGTCATCTACCTCGAACCGGACGTGCGGCACGCCGCGGACGCAGCGACCGAGAGCCAGCGCCCCGCCTCGTAGCCCACGAGCCTTAAGTGGCCAGGACGCTCCGCCCGCTGGCCCGAGCGCCGGGGATCGAGTCGACGCCGCACGGATCGTCCCGCGCCGGGTCGCCGCCGCGGCCGTCGGGCCGCGTTAGTTAGAGGGGTGGTCTAGAGCACGCCTAGCTCAGTGCGAACTTCTGTGCCGCCGAGCCGTTGCAGTCCCAGATCTGCAGCCGCGCACCGTTGGCGCCGGAGCCGTTCGGCGAGTCGAGGCAGCGGCCGGACTGCGGATTCTTCAGCGAGCCGTCTGCTTGCTGCACCCAGCCTTGAGCACCGCCGCCATTGCAGTCCCACAACTGGATCAAGGCGCCGTTCCCCGTGCCGTTGTTGGTGACATCCATGCACCGGCCGAGTGTGCGCAGCGACCCGTTGGTGTTGCGAAACCAATGCTGGTCGACGGCACTGGGCTGGCAGTCCCACAGCTGCACGGCGGAACCGTTGGCGCCCGTGTCGTCAGCGCCCACGTCGATGCACTTGCCCCCCGGGCCGAGGATCGTGCCACCGCCGGTGACGGAGAACTTCTGCGCCGCGGACGCGTTGCAGTCGAAGAGCTGGAGTCGCGTGCCGTTGGCCGTCGCACCGCCGGGCGAGTCGACACACCGGCCCGACTGTGGATTCTTGAGCGAGCCGTCAGCTTGTTGCACAAACTTCTGCGCGCCGCCGCCGTTGCAGTCCCACAGCTGGAGCAGCGTGCCATTCGCCGTGCCGTTACCCGTCGCGTCGAGGCACCGGCCGAGCGTGCTCAATGAATTGTTCGAGTTGTGCATCCAGTGCTGGTCCACCGCGCTGTCGATGCAATTCCACAGTTGCGCGGCCGTGCCATTGACGCCGGTGTCGTTGCCGGCGATATCGACGCACTGGCCGCCAGGCCCGGTGATCGTCGCCGCGGCTGCGGACAGGCCGGTGTTGCCGGTGTAGCCGACGGAGACGATGTTGGCCTGTACGGCGTTGTCGGCCGCGTCCGTCGGGAAGCCGGCCGTCATCACGCCCTCGAAGAACGTGCCGATGCCGCTGGTGCTGTTGTCGCCACCGGTGCCGAGGATGATCGACCCTTCCTGCTGCATGGGGGAGTAGCCACCGCCGTTGGGCTCAGCACCGTCCCAGTAGGTGGCGAGTCCACCGTTTTGCGAGTTACCGCCCTTGACGGCGTACCGGTTCTGCCCGTTGTTCTTGATGAGGGCGGTGACGAAGGCGCTCGCGTTGCCCGTGTTGGCGAGGTTCGAGCCATTGGCCCCTTGGAACATGCCGTTTTCCATGTCGGCTTCCACCCACGGTCCGATTCCGGAGCACGGCGGGAAGAAACACGTCGTCGCGATACTCACCGCGTCCATGTGGCCGTTGCCCGTATCGGTGCCCGTCGCTTCCGCGTTGCCGTAGTCGAAGCAGCACCCACTGTTGACATGCGTGCCGCTCGCCACCATGTACATGCCCTCGGGTTGGCCGGCGCGTGCGGTGCCAACGGCGAGGTTGTGCCGGTAGCCGACGCCGGGATCGACCCAGATGCCGTAGACCTTGTTTCCGCCGGCGGTCACAGAGATGCGGGATGCGTTGGCGCCGACATCCTGACCGTGTTGCTGGCCCGGGCCCTGGATGGGCAGGTCGTTGTGGCGCTCCGTCTGGTCGTACACGATCGTGATGATGCACGACGTGTTGGCACAGAACGTGTCCTGCGCGGCAGCGTTGGCATAGCCGCCGGCGGCAAGCAGGCCGATGTTGGTCGTGGCGTTGTCGGATGCGCGGTTCACCTGGTAGAGCGGCCCGTTATACGTGCCGAAGAGCGCACGCGTCGTGCTGTGCGCGGCGACACACGCAGTGCCGGCAGCACCGTAGATGTCACACGGCAACGAGACCGCCGCATGCGATGTGCCGGGAATTCCGACCAGCGTCGCCGCCGCGAGCGCTACTGTCGCACCTGCGGACAACAGCGTCTTGCGAACGTGGCGTGGTCGTAACGGTGCATCCATTGGTGCCTCTTCCGATCGGTGAGGTGCGGCAGGCGCAACGACGAGAACGACTCTCGCGCTGCGCGGATGGCACGTCAATAGCAAGCGACAAGTGCGCATGCGCGAAGAATCACTCGAGAGTGACCGGGAAACGGATTCTGATCACTACGACTCGGGAAGCGTCGGAATGCGGGCGTGCCGGCTCGACATTAAACACCGGTGGATGGTGTACGGGGGCAACCCGCGGAAGCAACGGTGGTCGCGAGTAGGCGTTCGTAGGCTTCGCGCGGGGTGAGCCAGTCGAGGACTTTGCGGGGGATCTCGTTGAGCTCTTCAGCGATCGCGGTCAGGCAGGCCTGGTGATCGGTGATCGGGGTGCCCTTGGGCAGGTAGCGGCGGATCATCCGGTTGGTGTGCTCGTTGGTGCCGCGTTCCCAGGGTGCGTGAAGCTCAGTGTGTCCCGACAGCGGTGCCGCCGACAGCAACGCCGCCGACAGCAACGCCAGCACCTGCGCGCTCACCATCGTCGGCGGCAACCCGAACGGCGCCAACGCCCGCACCGCCGACGCGCGGGAGGGTATCGCCGGCGCAGGGAGTCAGCAGCGGCTCAGCGCTGATGCAGGTCCACGTCCGTCGCGGTGGCAGCCAGCGTGACCCCTGCCGGCGACACGGTGACGCCGGTGACCGTCACCCCCCACGGCAGCGTGGGCACCGGTACGTCGATCGGGGGGAGCGAGACGCGGGCCGGGGACGTCACCGTCGGCACGAGGTGCAACTGGGAACCCGACACGGTGACGGTCGCTCTGCCGGTCACCTTCTGCCCGAGCACTGTGGCGGCGATGTGCAGACCGTCCGACCCACTCGTCAGGGTCACGCCGTTGCCGATCAGCCGCTGCAGCTCAGGCAACAGGACCGTGGCCGTGCCCGTGACACGCCGGGCGGTCACGGTGGTGCCCGACCGCCAGGCGTCGTGCAGCTGCAGGTCGATCCGCGCCACCGTCACCGTGCCGGCGCGATAGTCGCGGGTGCTGACGTCGACCTCCGTCAAGTCGTGCGCGGCCAGCTGCGTGAGGAACGGCCAGCCCGTGATGGTCACAGCGGGCTGTGCTTTCGTCCCGGTCGCGGAGTGGAGCTGCGTCGCGATCGCGGTCTCCGCGAAATGGGCGGCGACCCGGTCGACCACCGCGCCGATGCCCGCGATCAGCGCAACCAGCAGAACGAACCCGACGAGCACGCCGCCGCCGTCGCCCATCAGGCGGCCCGCCCGCGGGGCCGACGGGCGTGCCGTGCCAGTGTGGGGACGACCCGGACATATCGTGCGACTGGCGATCTTCAGGGTCGCTCCTGCGGATGGTCGGAGAGCACGGCGGGTAGTGGACGCGGACGGCACGCACCTCTGGAGGCGGCGAGCGAATGGTGGAGGCATCCTCCGGCACGAAGGCGGGCCCCGTCGAGCGGCGCGTCATCGTGCCCGATGAGCTCGGAAGGGTGACGCTCGACGGCACCTGGGAGTTCCGTCCCGGCGACCACGACCTCGCGGATCTCGACAGCATCACCCCTGACACGATCCACGTGCCGGGGCTCTGGGAGGCGCAGGGCCACCTGGAGCTGGACGGCGTCGCGTGGTATCGGCTGCGGTTCCTCGTCGATGATGTCGCGGGTCACTGGACCCTGCGCTTCGGTGCCGTGATGGACATGGCCGAGGTCTTCCTCAACGGTCGACTCCTCGGCAGCCACGAGCACTCGTTCACCCCGTTCGAGCTGTCGGTCACGACGGTCCTGCGCGCGGGCGAGAACGTCCTGGACGTCCGCGTCACCGACCCGTCCCTGGACGACCCACTGCACATCCGTTCGGCGCACGGGAAGCAGGGCTGGGCCAACCACGTCTTCCCCAGCAGACCGAGCCTCTACATGACCTACGGCGGCATCTGGCAGTCGGTCACCCTGCGCCGCCACGGCCCGGTCGTCACCCGTGACGTCTTCGTCAACGCTGATCCCGACAATCTCATCCAGACGGTCGAGGTGCTCAATGTCACCGCCGAGCCGCGCACCGCGACCGTCGGGATACGCACGCTCGGTCTCGTGTTCGAGGACCGCCTCTCACTCGGGCCGCACGAAGCGCGTGTTGTCGCCGCCTCCTTCGGAGCCACGAACGCCCACCACTGGTCGCCGCAGTCGCCGGTCCTGCATCACACGCTCGTCGACGTGCAGGTCGACGGTGCCCTCAGTGACCGCCGCCAGCTCCGCTACGGTCTGCGGACCATCACCATCGATGGACCGGATGTTTTCGTCGACGGCCAGCCGTACCGCATGAAAAGCGTGCTGGTGCAGGGGTTTCACGCCGATCGGCTCTACGCCGAGGGCACCAGGGAGGACATCGTCGCGGAGGTGCAGTCCGCCAAGGACATGGGATTCAACACCCTGCGGCTGCACATCAAGGCTTTCGATCCGCTCTACCTGGACGTGTGCGACGAGCTCGGCGTGTTCCTCGAGTGCGACCTGCCGATCGCGGAACCGATCGCGCACGACGAGCTCGGTGACGGGACCGAGCTCAGCAGACGCTGCGTCGGCGCGGTCGTCGAGCAGGTCCGCCGGGACCGCAATCACCCCAGCATCATCCTGTGGTCCGCCATGAACGAGTTGGGGCTCGAGCAGCCCGGCTTCCGAAACACGAAGCAGTACGAAGAGTTTGCCAGGACCCTGTACGGCGCCGTGCGCGGGGCGGACCCGACGCGGCCGTGCATCGAGAACGAATGGTGGGAGCCGGATCCGGACCGCGTGTTCTGCTCGCCCATTCTCACCGCGCACTGGTACGGACGACTGCACCACGACTATCTGAGCATGCTCGCCGCCGACTGCGAGAAGTGGTCGCACACGGGCATGGTCTTTTTCGTCAGCGAGTTCGGCGACTGGGGCCTGCCGCAGATGCCCGCGCTGGAGAACGCGCCGTTCTGGGACACCCGCGAGGTCTACCAGGCCGGGCTCGCGTCGACCCTCTGGCCCGACACCATCGGCCGTTTCATCCGCGAAACCCAGCGCTATCAGGGCCTGTCGGACCGGCTGCAGATTGAGATCTTCCGGCGCGTCAACGCGATCGGCGGCTACTGCCTGACCGAGCTGACCGACGTGCCGCACGAGCTCAACGGCGTCCTCGACCTGCACCGGCGCCCCAAGCCGATCGCCGTCGGCGAGATCGCCCGCGGCAATCAGCCGGTGCTGCCGATGCTCGCGATAACCGGTCTCGTGGCGCGGGCCGGTGGCGTCCTCAAAGCCCCGCTGCACCTGTCGAACGACGGGCCCGCTCTCCGCGGCGTCGAGATCAGTGCCCGCTTCGGTGACGCCCTGCGCGTGCCCGCCGACCGCCTGACCGCCATCGACACCAGCTTCCTCGACGTCGATGCGCTCGAGGCGCGCTTCAGCGAGTCGGTGGCCGCGGTGCGGGTCGGCGATGTCCCGTCGTACCGGAGTATCGAGTCGGGGATGATCGTCATCGTGGTCCCTGACGTCCCCGGCAGCCACGACCTCATCGTGACGGCGACGGTCGACGGTGTCGATGTGGGGGAAAACCGCTACCCGATCCACGTGGTGGACAACGCTTTCGCCCCGTACGACGTGCAGGTCGTGGGCGAGCCCCGCGGCGGGGTCACGACAGACGCGCTCGTCTCGATCGGAGCCCACGTCGGCGGAACGGGACCGCTGGTGATCGCCGAAGCGGCGCTGGATGACGACGCGCAGCGCACGGCTGCCGCGCACGTCGACGCCGGTGGCACGGTGCTGGTGCTGGCGCAACACCTCGACGCGGCCCCGCGCTATCCGCTGCCCGTGCAGATGGTCGCCGTCGAGACGGTGTGGGGGTCGTCCGTGTTCGACTTCACCACGGACTCCGGACTGCTGCCGTCCTTCCCGAGGCGCAACGTCCTGGTCGCGGAGGAGTCGACGGTGCAGGCGCTGAGCGTCGTGACCGACGTCGACGGCGTGCCCTTCCCGTCGGAGCCGGCGGTGATCGCCTACAAGCCGGTCCCGGCGGGCGTCACCGGCACCGTCGTCGGCCGCCATGACCTCGCGGCGGGCGGGGCGATGCTGTTCTGCCAGTTCCGCCTCACCGCGGGCGCCGTCGCGGGCGACGCCGCGGCTGCGGCCCTGCTCGCCGACCTCGTCCGGGCTGCTGCCGACCCGGCGCCGCGGTTGCAGGTGGCGACGGTCGAGCGCCCCGAGGGTCGCGTCCTGGTCTACTCCCATTCCCGGGGTAGGTCCGAGTGAGCGAGCAACGACTCGACATCACGACCCAGGAATGGCGCCTGGTCTCGCCGGACGGCTCCGGCCCCCGCCCCGGCCCCGCCGCGTGCGAGCTCTGCGCACTCGCACTCACGGTCGCCGCGGAAGGCGAGAGCGCACAGCCCACGGTCCTCGTCTTCCACGACCCGCATACCCCGCTGGGGCTGGCGGGTGACGCCGTGACCGGCCGCACCACGTCCACCCATGCGATATCGGCCGCGCGCGGGACCGCCGAGATCGTGCTCCACACGCGCGCGCACGGGGAGCGGCTCGCCGACATGGGCGACGAGCAGCTCGCGCTGGTCGTCGATGTGTGGGCCGCCCGCTACGCGGAGCTCAGCGCCCGTCCGGATGTCGCCTACGTGTTCGTCCACGCCGACTGCGGCGGGTCGGCGGACCGCTTCGCAGAGCATTCCCACAGTGGCATCCACGCCTATGCGAACGTGCCACCGCGTCCGGCCCAGGAGCTGCGCGTCGCCGCCGCCCACATCGTGCACACCGGCCGGTGCGTCCTGTGTGACATCGTCGCCCAGGAGCGCACCGATGGCCTGCGTGTCGTCGCGCAGAACCGCCACTTCGTCGCCTACGTCCCCTTCGCGCCCCGGCATGCCTTCGAGGTGCACGTCGCCGCCCACCGGCACGCCACGAGCCTCCTCGACCTCAGCCAACCGGAACGCCTGTCTCTCGGCGACATCATGCGGACGGTGGCGGCGGCCTATGACGGCCTCGCGGCCGGCCGGGCCGAGTGGGCGATGGCCATGCACCAGGCGCCCGTCGACGACGGCGAGTCGCTCCCGATCGCGCATTTCCATCTCGAGTTCGTCCTCGTCCGCGCGGGCGAGGAGCTCGTGCCCAACGTCGGTGCCGTCGCGCTCGGCGCGGGTGTCGCCGTGCACGCGTTGCCGCCCGGCGAGGCGGCCGCGCAACTGCGCGCGGCGGTCACCGCCTTTCGAGCCGGCGGGTGACCGTGGCGTGACGGGGTTTGCATCGCCGCCTCGCGGCGCACATTTCCTCCTACGGAGAGCAGCACCCGGCCGGGGGCAGGCGCGAGGATCTGCCGGTCGACGTCGGTCAAGAAGGGGTTGTTCATGACGACGATGAGTGGGGCGGCCGGCGTCGAGCTCATCGGTGCGTTCGAGAGCACCTACCTTCCGGCGTACGACGTGGACGTGGCCGAGTCGTCGGGTCATTCGGTGCGCCGGCGGGCCGACCTCGAGGCCCTCCGGCGGATCGGCGTGGCGCGCCTGCGGTATCCGGTGCGCTGGCACCGCGTGGAGCGCGCCCCGGGGGTCTACGACTGGTCCGAGGTCGACGTGGCCATGGCCGACTTCGCCGAGCTCGGCCTGACGCCGATCGTCGACCTCGTGCATCACACGAGCTATCCGGGATGGCTCACCCACGCGTTCGCTGACGACCGCTTCCCCGCCACCTACCTGGCCTACGTCGAGGCCTTCTGTCGGCGGTATCCGCAGACGACGGAATACACGCTCTTCAACGAGCCGTTCGCCACCCTCTGGCTGGCGGGGCACCAGGCGCTGTGGCCGCCGTACGGCCGTGGCCCCGCCGCGTTCGTCCGCGTTCTGCGCACCGTGGTGCCGGCAGTCGCTCGGGCCAGCCGTGTCGCCAAGGAGCTGCTGCCGGGCGCCCGCCACGTGTGGGTGGACACGTGCGAGCACCACGCCGGCGAGCCGGGGGAGCCCGCCGACTTCGGTGCGCACTGCAATGACCGTCGACTCAGCGTGCTCGACCTGTTCCTGGGTCACGACCTCGACATCGACGCCCGCGGCTTCCTCCAAGTTCTCGCGCGCAATGGCGGCGAGGACCTGTTCCACATCGAGCCCGGCCGCCTCGACATCCTCGGCCTCGACTACTACCCGCACTCCGAGTGGTGGTACGTGCACGGCGGGGGCATCTCGCCGTCCCCGCACCCGCTCGGCTTTGCGGCGGTCGCACAGCAATACTCCGATCGCTACCGGGTCCCGCTCATCCTCGGCGAGACGAACGTGCGGGGCCTGCCCTCCGACCGCGCCACCTGGCTGAAATACATGGCGGATCAGTACGAGTGCGCGGTGGCCGCCGGTGTGCCGCTCGAGGGGTTCTGCTGGTTTCCCGTCGTCGACTCCTGCGACTGGGACAGCCTCCTCGCCCGGCACGCGGGCCGCCCCGACCCTGTCGGGATCTTCGCGCCGGGTGGCGAGGAGACGACCCTGTGGCGTGCCTACCGCCAGCTCGCCCTCGGTGCGCGCGCCGCGGAGCTGCCGGCCTACCGGCTGCAGAGCCCCGTGGACGATCGGCTCCGCGGCTACCTCCCCGGGCTCGCCCGCTGGCCGTGGCAGGACCCGCCCGAGTCGGAGTACGTCCCGCCGATCGACCTCGACAATTCCGCTCTAAAGCTCGGGAGGGCTTCATGACCGCCGCCGACCGCGACCTCGTCGTCCTGTCCCACCTGCGCTGGACATGGGTGTGGCAACGCCCGCAGCACCTCCTCTCACGACTCGCCGACTCCCGGGCGGCGCAGGGCGCGCGCACGTGGATCGTGGAGGAGCCCTGGCCCAGCGACATCGTCACGTCTCCGGTCCTGCGCACCGAGGAGGCTGCCGGGGTCACCCGCGTGTGGCTGGAGGTCCCCGCAGGAGGGTCCGTCGCACACCGACCGTTCGGGGCACCCGGGACCGAGACGTACGCCGCCCTCCTCAGCGAGTTGCTCGGCAACGTGCCGCGTGACGTCTGGCTCTACACGCCAATGGCGTTGGACATCGCCGAGGCTCTGCAGCCCTCCCTGCTGGTGTACGACGTGATGGACGACCTGGCGTCGTTCAAGGACGCTCCGGACGGCCTGCGGCTGCGTCAACGGCGGGCGCTCGCGACGGCGGATGTCGTCTTCACCGGTGGCCGTTCCCTCGACCGTGGCGTCGCCGCGGCCCGCGCGCCGCGCCCGACCTTCTGCTTTCCGAGCGGCGTCGAATCGGCCCACTACGCGCAGTCCCGGCAGCTGCGCGGCGTGCACTCCCGCCCGGTGGCCGGCTATGTCGGCGTCATCGACGAGCGACTCGACCTCGACCTCGTCGCGCGGCTCGCGGCCGACCTCCCCGACTGGGACATCCACATGGCTGGTCCACTGGCGAAGATCTCGCAGGCCGACCTGCCGACCGCACCCAACATCTCGTGGCTCGGCATGCAGAAGTATGAGGACCTTCCGCGCGTGATGGCCGGTTTCGACGTGGCCCTGATGCCGTTTGCGCTCAACGACGCGACGAGAAACATCAGCCCCACCAAGACTCTCGAGTATCTGGCGGCGGGGCTCCCGGTGGTGAGCACCCGCGTCGCCGACGTCGTGTCCGACTTCGGGCATGCCGTGCACCTGATCGATGAGGCGCAGGAGTTTGCCCCCGCGGTGCTCCATGTCAGTGAGCACTCCGTTGAAAAGCGCGACGAGATCACTGCGGCTGTCCGCCGCAACCACGAGTGGGATGTCATCGCCGCCCGGATGGCGACGATCATCTCCTCGCACAGGCGTGGTGTGGCGGCCCTGACGGCTTCCGTGAGCGCCGCCAAGGTGAGCGCGTGAGCGTCCCGGAGAGGGCGGCACGCGAGCGGGCGGCGCCGGAGCAGGCGGCGCCGGAGCAGGCGGCGCCGGAACGCATCGTCATCATCGGTGCCGGCCCGACGGGGCTGGGCGCGGGCCACCGGCTGGCGGAACTCGGGCACGACAACTGGGTGCTGCTCGAGGCGACGGATCGCGTCGGCGGGCTGGCCACGTCCTACGTCGACGACGACGGTTTCACCTGGGATGTCGGCGGTCACGTGATGTTCAGTCACTACCCCTACTACGACGCACTCGTCGACAAGCTGATGGGTGACAAGCGCACCACGCTCACGCGCGAGGCATGGGTGTGGATGCAGGACCGCTACATCCCGTACCCGTTCCAGAACAACATCGCCGGCCTCGAGCCCGAGACGGTGCTCGAATGCCTCATGGGTGCGGTCCGCGCGTCCGCGGCGGCGCAGACAGGAAGTCAGGCCAAGCCCGCCAACTTCCTCGAGTGGATGCACGCCACCATGGGCGACGGCATCGCGAAGCACTTCATGCAGCCCTACAACTTCAAGGTGTGGGCCACGCCCGCCGAGCTCATGAACTACGTCTGGATCGGCGAACGTGTGTCCGTCGTCGACGTCGAGTCGCTGCTGCGCAACGTGATCGTGGGCGCGCCCGAAAAGCAGTGGGGTCCCAACAGCACGTTCGACTATCCGTTGTACGGCGGCACGGGTTCGCTCTACGAGGGCATGCGCGCGACCGTGCAGGACCACCTGGAGCTCAACTGTCCGGTGGTGTCCGTCGACCCGGCGGCGAAGATCGTGCGCACGGCGGACGGCCGCGACTGGCCGTATGACGTTCTCCTGTCCACGTTGCCGATCACCTCCCTGCTCGAGATCTGCGAGGGCGTTCCCGAGAAGGTGCGGGCCGCCTCGAAGGACCTCATGTGGAGCGGCTCGCACATCGTCGGCATCGGCCTCGATCGGCCGACCGACAGTGACAAGAACTGGGTCTACTTCCCCGAGGAGGACGTGCCGTTCTACCGGGTGACCTACTTGTCCAATTACTCGCCGCACCTGACCGCGAGACCCGGTCAGCTGTCCTTGCTGACGGAGACGTCGCGGTCGACGTTCAAGGACGAGCCGGACGAGACGATCGTGCAGCGCGTCATCGACGGCTTGGTCAAGACCCGCTTGATGACGGAGGACGACCGCGACCTCGTGGTCGCGCAGTGGAAATACTCCCCGGACAAGAGCTACCCCATCCCGTCGGTGAAGCGCGATGGCGCCCTCGGCACGATCCAGCCGTGGCTGCGGTCGCAGGGCATCTCCTCGCGCGGCCGGTTCGGCGCGTGGCTCTACGAGATCGGCAACATGGACCACTCGGCCATGCAGGGCGTTGAGTTCGTCAACCACGCCCTGTTCGGTGAGCCCGAGACCGTCTGGATCCCACGGGGCGAAGGGTCGGCCGGCGAGGGCATCCGATGAATTGGCTGCATGAGGCCGAGCTCGCCCACCACGCGGCCGTCATGGCCGCCGCGGAAGGGCTGACCGACGCCGGTCTCGGTGAGCACCGAGTCGCCGGCGAGGTCGTGGGAGAGCTGGCCGAGGCGGCAGTGTCCTCGGCGACCCCCTTCCTGCGCGCCCCCTTGCTCGGCGCGATCTCCGAAGCTCTCGTCCTGCACCAGGCGCACGACGACGTGTGTACGACGTGCGGCACGGACTTCCCCTGTGCAACGGTGGCGGCGCTCACTCCCGTTTGAGCTTCGGCCGCCCGTCAGCTTGCGGCGCACGCGCAAGGAGGCCGTTCCCAGCCGCCAAGGGGGACCCCGTCAGCGAGCAGGCAGTGCGACGCGCTTGCCGATGCCGTGCGCGGCCTTGTCGTCCGCCACGATGGCGAACGCGCCCTGTGGCACGCCGGTCCGCGTCGCTACGCGGCGCGCCGCGGCCAGCAGGGGCTCTGCCGAGCGGCCGGTCAGGTAGAACACCTGTACGTCGCCGACGCGTTCGCTGTCGTCGTACACCTCGATCTCCCCGGCGTCCTCGAGGTCGGCGAGAAAATCCTCCACGTCCTCGACCCACTGCTCGTCACCCGGAACCGGGACGTGGACCTCCACGACGATCGTCGCCACCCCGCCTCCCTTCGTTGGTGACCGGCGGCGGGCGACTCTGCGCGTCCGGAGTTACTGCCCGAGCTCGAGATGCCAGCCAGCGGCATCCTGCCACGCGCGAAGAGATGCTCTGTAAGCAGCGGACAACAGATCACTCGTCAGCACCTCCGCCACTGGACCGCAGCCACGACGCGGCCGTGGCTCAGCACCGCCGCGTGGGTCGTGACCGGTGGCAGGTCTTCGAGGTGGTGTGTCGTTGTCACGGTGGCAGGGCCGGCCGCTCGCCGGCGAGGCGGGTCAGTGCGGATCCCAAGGCGCGAACAAGGTCGTCTTACCGGCCCCGTTGGGTCCGGCCAGCGCCCAGTGCTCGCCTTCGCGGACCACGAGGGAGACGTCGTGCAGCACCGTCGACCAGGTGCGCACCACCGAGACGCCATGGGTCTCCAGGACGGGCTCCATAGCGGGCGAGCCTACTGACCGCCTGCAGCGGACTGCCAGTCGCCAGCGGGAACGCGAAAGGCCCGGCCGGGGAGCGCCCCGGCGGGGCCTTTCGTCGGACAGGACGATCTTTAGTTGAGGTCCGAGACCTCGAAGCCGTCGGCACGCAATCGCTCCGCGTATTCACGCCCGTGGTGAGCGCAGAACACGAGGTCTCGTCCACCGGGGGCGATCGCGTGGATCGCGCCGCGAGCGCCACAGCGGTCGCAGCGCTTCTCGTCGAGGAGCTGATTGCGCTCCATTGCTGCGGTGACCATGCTCGCTCCCTTCGTCGGCTGTGCCTGGTCAACAACGTGCGTCATGCCTGGAGTGTTCCGCTATTACTACATCGTCACCGGGCGCCGCGCCGTGAATAGCCCCGGGTGGTGCAGCGTACGGCGATAGCGTGCGGCCATGACCACCGGCCCGACGCCCGACCCGAGCCCGTCGACCTCGCAGTACGCCGGCCTCGCCGTCCGCGACATCGCCCTGCGCCAGCAGCACTCCGCCGGGCCTTCCGCAACCGAGATCGTCGCCGCACTGCTGCGGCGGATCGGCGAGGTCGATCGCGCAGGTCCCGCTCTGCATTCGTTCGCCGAGGGCAACGCGGACGCCCCGGCCGTCGCGGTCCGGGTCGACGAAGCCCGACTCGCCGGGCGGGTGGGTGCGCTGCACGCCGTCCCGATCGCGGTGAAGGACAACCTCGACACAGCAGACGGTACGTCGACTGCCGCCGGGTCCACGCTGCTCAGCGGCGGATCACCGGTGCACGATGCGACGGCCGTCCAGCGGGTGCGGGCCGCCGGCGCGATCGTCCTCGGCAAGACCAACATGACGGTCTTCGACGGGGCCCGCTCGCGTTACTCGGTGAGCGGTTGGAGCCCCCGCGGCGGCCTGACGCTCAACCCGCACGCCCTCGACCGCTCGCCCGGCGGTGGCAGCTCGGGGTCCGCCGCGGCGGTGTCGGCGGGCCTCGTGGCGGCCGCCCTGGGGACCGACACCGACGGCTCGCTGCTGTGTCCGGCCGCCTTCTGCGGGGTCGTGGGCGTCCGGCCGACGTGGGGGCTCGTCAGCCGCGCCGGGATGATCCCGGTCGCGCCGAGCTTCGACACGGTAGGCGTGCTGGCGCGGTCGGTGGCCGATGCCGCGGCGGTGCTGAGCGTCATGGCCGGACCGGATCCGCGGGACCCCACGACCGCTGCCGCCCCCGCCGGCGTCGACTACACCGCAGCGCTGGACGGCACCGGCCTCGTCGGAGCCCGGATCGGGGTGGCCGGCTCGTCGTTCTTCGGCCGCAGCCTGGGCGCCGATGTCCTGGCGGACCAGGCCATCAGCCTCATGTCGGCTGCCGGCGCGCACATCATCGAGGACGCCGACATCCCGACCGCTCGCGACATCGCCGAGTCCGAGGACCAGGCGACCGTGCTGCTCTTCGAGTTGCGCGCCTCCCTCGATGCCTACCTGGCGTCCCGGCCCGCGGGGGCCCCGCGGTCGCTGGCGGAGCTCGTCACGGCGGGCTCGGAGGCGGCGCGGGTCGAGTTGCCGCTGTTCGGCCAGGACATCTTCGACGAAGCGCTCGCGGTCGGCACTGTCGACGACCCGGACTATCGGGCGGCACTCACCCGCGCCCGCCGCCGCTCGCGCGAGCAGGGCATCGACGCCGTGATGGGCCGCCAGTCGCTCGACGTCCTCGTGATGCCGACCTACCAGCCGGCGTACAAGACGGACCTCGTGAACGGCGACGGCTCGATGGCGGGCGCGTCGCACCCGGCGGCTCTCGCCGGTTATCCGGCCGTGACCGTGCCGATCGGCCTCGTGGCCGGGTTGCCCGTCGGGCTCACGTTCGTCTCGCGGGCCTTCACCGAACCGGCGTTGCTGCGGCTCGCGCACGCCTTCGAGCAGTTGGCCAGCGCCTATCGGCCGCCGGCTTTCCGCCGCCCCGGCATCGGCTGATGACGGCACGGGTGACAGCCGGCGCCGTGGCGGGACTCGGGGACGCGGCGGTCCTCGCGCGGATGTCGGGCGACGGGCTCGCGCCGTCGTTCTGGACGGGGGCGCCGGGGCAGGAGTTCGACTGGCACGCACACGAACAGGCGAAGGTGCTGTACGTCGTCGCGGGCGAGTTGGCGTTCACCCTTCGCGACGGTTCGTCGTACCCGCTCGTGACCGGTGACCGGATCGACCTCGGCGCCGGCACCGACCACCGCGCCACGGTCGGGACCGGCGGCGTGCGCTGCGTGGAGGGCTATTCGCCGTCCTGACTTCGCCGCCGCCGTCCCGACTTCGCCGCCGCTGTCCTGACTTCGCCGCCGTTGTGACCGCCAGCACGTTGTCAGGGACCTTGACGGCCCGCACTGTACGACGCCACGACGGTCGACAGCAGGGCCGTCAGCTCCGCGCGGGTGCCGTCGTGCACCAGCCGGCCGTCGTGGAACTTCTGCTTTGCGCTCGGCACCTCGAGGGTGAATACCACGTGCGCACCGTGTGCCCGCAGCGTCTGGGCGATGGCCTGCTGCGCCATCGTTCCGCCACCGAGCGTTGCTTCCTCGGCCGTTGGCTTACACTGACTTACACGTGACGTACTGTGTAACCAGAGAAGGGGGCGTCATGACGGAACATCACACGGTTGCTGGGGCGCTCCGCTCGTACGGGGTTGCCTTGGATGAGGGGCACATCGTGCGGGCGCTGGCCGCAACGTTCGCTGCGACGCTCACGCCGCCGTTCGCTGCGGGTCTGTCGCTTGCAGAGCATGAAGCGTTGCTGGCGGGCGGCGTCAACGTGGAGGCCTACCCGGGTGCGTACGAGGCAGCTGTCGAGGTCAGCATCGGCGCATACGCCGCTCTCCTCGCGAACAGCATCGCGCTGACGGCCGCCGCCACGCGGATGCACGTCAGCCGCGCGCGCGTGCAGCAAATGGTCAGCCGCGGTGAGCTGTGGGCGATCCAGTTCGACCGCAAGTGGCTCCTGCCGCTCGTCCAGTTCGGCGCCGACGGCCGCCCGGTCCGCGGGCTGTCGGTCGTGCTTACCCGGATGAACGCCAATACCCGGCACCCGCTGGCCGTCTTGGGCTTCCTCACAACGGCCCAGCCGGAGTTCCCTGTCGACGACGTGCCACTGTCGGCGCTCGACTGGCTCGCCCGCGGGGGAGCGGTGGACGCGGTCGAAGGACTCGCCGGCTCGTTCGACGTTCTCGGGTGATGCCGAAATTCCCCGAACCTCCGGGCGTAGAGGCATTGCGGTCCCTCGGGCTGCACGCTGACGACCTCGTCATCCTTGCCTCGACCTCGAGTCTGTGGCGCATCCATCGAACGACCGGTCTGCACGTTGCCGCGTGGAACGCGCTCAGATACTTCGGCCCCGTAGACGGCATGCGGTTCGAACCACATGACCCGCCGCCTCACCTCCAAAGAAGAGGGGTGTCCTACGCGGCGCTCGATGTGCCAACGTGTGTGGCCGAGGTGTTCCAGCGGCAGCGCATCGTCGACCGCCACGAGGGCAACCCGTACCTGACAGGCATGCGGCTGACCCGCCCCGTACGCCTTCTGGACCTCTCCGGCAGTTGGCCCACCCGGGCGGGGGCCAGCCAGGCCATCAACAGCGGACCCCGGCCGCGGGCGTCTGCCTGGGCCCGCACGATCCGGGCAGCCTATGACGTGGACGGGCTGTGGTATCCGTCAAGCATGCACGGCGGCGGGTTGTGCGTGGCACTCTTTGACACGGCCGCGGACGCTCTCCCTGTGGCGCCACTCGTGAGTGTCCCGCTGGCGCACCCAGCACTGGCGAACCCGCTCGCTGCATACACCGCCGACCTCGGCTACGGCCTTCTTTAACCGGCGGCATCGCATCAAACCGTCCTGGCGTCTCCGAACGTGGTGCCGGTGACGGTGCTGTACGTCGTCGCGGGCGAGTTGGCGTTCACCCTTCGCGACGGTTCGTCGTACCCGCTCGTGACCGGTGACCGGATCGACCTCGGCGCCGGCACCGACCACCGCGCCACGGTCGGGACCGGCGGCGTGCGCTGCGTGGAGGGCTATTCGCCGTCCTGACTTCGCCGCCGCCGTCCCGACTTCGCCGCCGCTGTCCTGACTTCGCCGCCGTTGTGACCGCCAGCACGTTGTCAGGGACCTTGACGGCCCGCACTGTACGACGCCACGACGGTCGACAGCAGGGCCGTCAGCTCCGCGCGGGTGCCGTCGTGCACCAGCCGGCCGTCGTGGAACTTCTGCTTTGCGCTCGGCACCTCGAGGGTGAATACCACGTGCGCACCGTGTGCCCGCAGCGTCTGGGCGATGGCCTGCTGAGCATTGGCGCCGCCGGTGAGGGTTGACGACGCACTGACGACGGCGACCGTCTTGTGGTGGAGGTCGCCCGTGCCCACGAGCCAGTCCAGGGCGTTCTTGAGCACCCCCGGAAGGGAGAACGCGTACTCCGGCGTGGCGATGAGCACGGCGTCCGCGGCGCGGACGTCAGCCGACCAGCGGGCCACGCTGTCCGGCAGGTCGGCGGAGAAGGCCGGGTCGAAGTGCGGCAGGTCACCGATCGACGGCGCAAAGCTAACCTGGGTGCCACGGGGGACGCACTGGGCCGCGGCGCGCAGGAGTGCGGTGTTGGTCGAGGTGTCGCTCAGGCTGCCGGAGACGGCGAGAATGCGCATGCGTGCACAAGCGCCGGACGGCGCACGCGGATTCCCTGTCAGGGCCGCGCGGTCGCGGGCGTCTCAGCGGCCCAGGGGATCGGGCGTCTCGCCGCGTCGCGCGGCATCCTCGGTCATCCGTTCCCACCGGGAGTGCCATTCGTCGTTGGCCGCCGCTTCGCGCGCGGTGGCCTCCGCGGCGGCGCGTTGCCCGGCCTGCGCGCTGAGGTTCTCCTGTTGCTCCCAGAACGGGGTTGATTCGAATGCCGGTTCGGGGGAGTAGGGCGACTGACCGGGTCCGCGGGCAGCCAAGGACTCGAGCCGGGCGGCGTCGGCGTCGAACTCCGCCGCGCTCACCACCACTGCGTCCTTCCGCCAAAACGCGACGTGCTCGTCGGGCTCGTCGGGCTCGCCTGGCTCGCCTGGCGCGCCGGGCACCGGCTCGGGGTCCAGCGCCGTGAGCCGGGACTCCGCTGCCCGGACCGCCATCATCTCCAACCGGGCGGCATCCGCGTCGAACTCCTCAGCGCTCACGACAGCCGCGTCCTGCCGCCAGAAGGCGACCTTCTCGTCGGGCTCGTCGGTGTCGTCGCCCGCTGGGGTCCGGCCCGCCGACCGGTCGGCGGCGGGCACGGCGCCGGGAGAACGCAACAGGCCGACGGGAGTCGAGAAGTCGCCGTAACTCTCGCGGATCTCAGCGGCCCGCGCCGCGAGCGACTCGAGGCGCAACGCGTCGGCGTCCGTGTCCGCGCTCGAGACGTGGACGTCATCGGGTCGCCAACCGGAGCCGGATTGCGCGGAGAGGGGTTGCGCGGCGGTCGCGCCGGGCGCGGCGCCGGGCGTGCGTGCGGCGTCGGTCGGGCCGGGCTGCGTGGCCGGGTCGACGGGGGCGGCCCCAACAGGGGACGGGGCGGGGAACGCGGCCGCGGCTGATGCCCGTGGGGACGTGAGCGTGGTGGCGGACGTGAGCGTGGTGGCGGACGTGAGCGTGGTGGCGGAGGGCAGTGGCTCGCCGGCCGAGAAGAGACTGCGCGCCTCTGCGGCCCGCATGGCGAAGTCGGCGAACCGGTCGGTCGCGTCGTCGAACTCGGGCATCGGGGGCTCGGCCGCAGGGGAGGGCGCCACCGGCGCGGCTGAGCCCGGCGCGTTCCCGGCGGCGCCGGGCGCGTTCGCGACGAGTGATCCAGTGAGTGCCACTGCGGCGTCGGCCGGCTCGGACATCCAGGACGGGCGTTCGGGCGCGGTGCTGGCCCAGCGCTCGAAAGCCTCGGTGGGGTCTGGCACCTCGGGAGTGGCGGAGGGTTGCGGCGCGGCGGCGGCCGCCGGCGAAGGGCGCGTCGACGCAGCCACGGGCGCGTTGCCCGGCTTGCGCCACCCAGGGGTGAGTCGTCCCGCCACGGAGCCTCCTCGCTCTGACGTGCGGGGTATCGGCCTTCAGGGCGAGAAGATGAATGACCCGCAGCGAAGAAGATCCCTGCGGTGCGAGGACGTCGACTCTTCCGGGACGCCGTATTCCCGTGTCCAGACGGCCAACGGCCACTTCGGGATGCCGCTGGCGGGACATGGGATCTGGTAGTGAGGACGGTCGTGCTGCAGCGAGTCCTCGCTCCAGGCCCGCTCGATGATCGAATCAGATCTGCGGGCGCGGCCCGTCGGGTCCGCGCTCCGCCGGGCCGCTACCGTCGTTGCGCTGTTCGCTGCCGCGGCTGCCGTCATCGCGGACCCACGTAACGACCAGCTCGTCGCGCGCGCCGAAACGGACCAGATGCCGACCGACGACGCTCTCCAGCTGGTCGATCTCGGTGCCGTCGACGACCAGCAGCAGCGCGCCGTCCTCCGCTGTAAGGGTCGCTTCGCCCAGCGCCAACGTCAGCCGGCCCCGTCCGGAGTCGTCGTCCCACTCGCCCGTGGAGCGTCGGGTCAGGTGGCTGATCAGTTGCTTGCCGTACCGGCCGGGGCGCTCCGTGGCAACGCGAGCTGTGCTCGAAGGCATCAAACGACCTTTCGCGCGAAGGATTCGAGTTGCCTCGTGTTCGGCCAGGAATGCACGCCTCTAGTTCGGCTCTAGTTCCGCTCTTCGACGGCACGTGTGACGTTCTTATTGTACGACAGTCGATTGTCCGGATCCCAGGCGCGTTTCAGCGCGACAATGCGCTCCCACTTCTCCGCGGATCCGTACGCCTGCCGCAACCAGGCCGGCCCGCGGTCGGAGGTCAGATTGACGTAGGCGTTGGACGCCAGGCGCGATTCGAGAAGTGCGAACGTCTCATCGGCCCATGGTGCGTACGTCGCGTCATCAGCCCCCTCGTCCCAGGATGACGCCACCTCGATGATCCACTCCGCACCGGCCCTCGAGAACGCTGTGGAATCCTCGTCCCGGTCGAACAATGCACCTCCGAGGATCGGCAGCGTGATCAAACAGGCCGGTAGCCGGTTCTTGGGGCGAGGCGATCTCGCAATCGCGTCGATAGCGATCGTCGCGATCTCCGCATTCAGCTTCGGCAGGTAACCGCCAATCATGTGCCGTCGTCGTCCCGGCGGCTCGAAACGGTCGACGAAGGAGTTGGCCTCCAACCACGAACACGGCGCGACCATGTCGACGAGCGGTGTCGCCATCCCGAGGAAACCGCTGACCGCGGACTGATAGCTGTCGAGCTCGCCCGTATAGACGACGAGCGCACCGAGAATCGGAGTGCCACGCACGTGTTCGGGCAGTCCGGGTAGGGGTGGCGCGAGCATCACCAGCAACGCGACGGCCAGTTCGCGCGGCGAGTGTGCCATCACCTCGTCCACGTTCTCGAACACGTTCGGCGCATCGTCTGCCCCAAAGATCACGAGTCCGCTCATGACCTGTGGGCCGAGCTTGTGCGCCTGATAGGTGAAGGACGTCGCAATCCCGAGGTTGTGTCCCGCGCCGAGGAGACCCCAGAAGAGCTCGGGTTCGTGGTCGGCGGACGCTGTGACCACCCGTCCGTCCGCCGTGACGATCTCGATGGAGACGACGTGATCCACGGTGGCTCCGAAGCGACGCGTGTTGTGGCCGATGCCGCCACCGAGGGTGAGGCCGGCAGCTCCCGTGTCGGTGACGACCCCCGCGGGCACGACGAGGCCGTGCTCCTGGGTGGCCGCGTCAAGTTCACCGAGTCGCACCCCCGCCTCGATAGTCACACGTGCCGTTGCAGGGTCGATGGTGATCGACTTCAGGCGGGAGTTGTCGATGACGAGCGCCCCGTCGGGCATCGCGGTGCCGTCGATGCCATGCCCGCCGCTATGGACTGCGATGGAGATGTTCCTGCGTACCGCATAGCGGACCGCTGCGACGACATCCTCGACATCGAGCGGCTGCACAATCAGCGCGGGTTGGTCGCCGTCGCGCCGCATGTTCCAAATTTGACGAGCGCTGATGAACCCGGCCTCTCCGGGCCGATGCACCGCCCCCCGGAACTCAGCAGGGAAGTCGGCAACTGCGTCGCTGGTGTGGTCAGTGCTCACAATTCTCCTATGCGTGCGGCAGCTGGCGCTACAGCGGCCTGACAGATGCCGAACCTCGAACAGTCGGAAGTCACGACAGCGAAGTCGGCGCCCCCGGAATCAGCTAGCGCGCTCACCCTAACTAGGACAGGAGCCACTCAGCAGAATCGGATCGACAAGCTAATTGTGCATGGCCATCCGGTTCAGCACCCACGGTGCACCAAGATGTCCCGCGGCCAGGCAACCAAGCCGCCGGGCAGCGGCTGTCACCGGCCGCCGCAGGCAAGCCTGGACGCTTCACGACCGGGTTCGGTCGCACCCGCACCAACTACGATGGCGGCCCGATTGTTGACCGGCGACGGACGATGTCCGTCGCCGACCGGCGTGTCGAGTTTTAGATTGGCGCAATCACGTGCATCCTCCCAAGATGCACACCGCCGCCTATGCCGCCATCGGTGCCCTGGCCGTCGCCCTCGCGCTCATCGCTGCCTGGCGTTTGCGGCCACGTTCCGACGCGTTCGCGGCCGTCCTAGCCTTCGAGCAGGCGCGTCGGGCACTCGGCCGCGATGTGGCCGCCGGGTCGGGCGTCCGCCCGGCCGTGGAACTGCAGCGCCGCACCGCCTGAGTCCCGCGCCGCTGAGTCCCGCGCCGCTGAGTCCCCGCGCCGCTGAGTCCCCGCGCCGCTGAGTCCCCGCGCCGCTGAGTCCCCGCGCCG
>CAXSDE010000005.1:17101-65298 GCA_964236265.1 uncultured bacterium | reverse complement strand
TTCGTACCCGATGATCGTGCTTGTCTCACACGACGAGCCGGCCACCCTTCGACGGTGACCGGCTCGCTTCGTACCCGATGATCGTGCTTGTCTCACACGACGAGCCGGCCACCCTTCGACGGCGACCGGCTCGCTTCGTACCCAATGATCGTGCTTGTGTCAGGCGTAATCCCGCAGCTGCTGCGAGCGACTCGGATGGCGCAGCTTGGCCATGGCCTCGCGCTCGATCTGGCGGATCCGCTCACGGGACAGGCCGAACATCGTGCCGATCTCGTTGAGCGTGCGCGGCTTGCCGTCATCGAGCCCGAAGCGCATCGCGATCACCTGCGACTCGCGGCTCTCCAGGCTCTTCAAGGCGGAGCGGAGTTGATCGGTCATCATCCCGTAGGCGACGGCGTCCTCGGCGTGCATCACGTCGCTGTCCTCGATGAAGTCACCGAGCGAACTGTCGTCCTCTTCGCCGATGGGCGACTCGAGTGAGATCGTCTCCTTGCGGAAGTGCTGCATCTCGACGATGCGGCTGGGCTCCACGTCGAGCTCCTTGGCGAGCTCCTCCGCGGTCGCGTCCCGGCCGAGGGTCTGGAGCAGGTGGCGCTCGGTGCGGGCCAGCTTGTTGATCTGCTCGACGAGGTGGACGGGCAGGCGGATGGTGCGGGCCTGGTCGGCCAGGGCGCGGGTGATGGCCTGGCGGATCCACCACGTGGCGTACGTCGAGAACTTGAAGCCCTTGGAGTAATCGAATTTCTCGACCGCGCGGACCAGGCCGAGGTTGCCCTCCTGGACCAGGTCCAGCAGCTCGAGCCCGCGCCCCTGGTAGCGCTTGGCGAGCGACACGACGAGGCGGAGGTTGGCCTGTAAGAGGTGCGACTTGGCGCGCTCGCCGTCGCGGGCGATCCAATCGAGGTCGGTGCGTTCCTTCTTCTTCAACTTCGGCGACCGCTCGCCCGCCGAGTCCTGCGTGAGCTTGTAGTCGGCAAAAAGTCCGGCCTCGATGCGCTTGGAGAGCTCGACCTCCTGCAACGCGTTGAGGAGCGGGACCTTGCCGATCTGCTTGAGGTAGGCGGCCACCGGGTCCGAGGCGGCGCGGGTCTGGGCGTGCTTGAGCGCCAGACGTCGGGCATCGAAATCCTCGAGCTCATCGAGGTCGCCCACGGGAGCGGCGGGGGTGTCGTCGGTTGCGTCGAGGTCCGGGCCGTCATCGACCTCTTCCGGGTCGACGACATCGCCTGCAGCGACGGTCACCCCAGCGTTGCCGAGCTCGCGCACCACGTCGCCCTCGAGGGCGAGGTCGACGCCCGCGCCGGCCAGGGCGGCGCGGATCTCGGCCAGGGTCAGCTGCCCGTCGCCCGTTGCGCGCTCGGCCAGGGTGCGCACGAGAGCGTCAGCACCTGCGGGGAGTCGGTCGGCGATGGCCACCAGAACCTCTTTCGAGTCGTGTCTGTCCGGTTTGCGCCTTGTGGGGCATTTCCGGTGTCTCTGTGGCAACGCGGCCACGAGGCGTGATGTTCCCTTCAACGCCTCGCAAACGCGTGGGGTGCCCGCGCGAGCGGCGAAGATTCAGCAGGAGTTCGAACGCGAGGGCCCGGCCGGACGTCAGCTCTTGTCGTGCATCCGGCCGAGGGTGCTCAGGGCGCGGGAAGAGGACGAGTCGAACCGATATGACGACTTGCTGCGTCCGAACCCGGTGAACGCGACAGCGCCG
Organism: uncultured bacterium; assembly: GCA_964236265.1. Classification (GTDB taxonomy): domain Bacteria; phylum Actinomycetota; class Actinomycetes; order JAVEEB01; family JAVEEB01; genus JAVEEB01. Next base: position 63,596 of record CAXSDE010000005.1, on the reverse strand, counting down.
AGCAACGCGAGGACGACACCGGCGGCCGCCAGGGCCGGCGCCTCCCAGCGCCCGCCGTGCCAGTGGCGCAGCTCGATCAGCGCGGCCAGGCCCAGCGCGGCCAGGCCGGCGAGGATCGCCACCGGGGCAACGACGCGCCGGGCCCGCCCATTGGGCGAGTCGATGAGGTCCGGGCCGTTGGGGGACTGCCGATAGGCCTTGCCTTCAGCGGCGTCGGGGGACTCGTTCACAGCTCTGGCCGTCGGACCCCGAACATGATGTCCTCCCAGCTCGGCACGGTAGCGCGGCGGCCGCCAACGCCCGGCTCGCCGGCGGCGGATTGACCGTCCGGAAGGACTGCGCGCGGCACCGCGTGCAGGGCGGGCGCGGGCGCCGGCTGCTCAGCGCTGCGCGTCAGTCCGCACAGCGACTCGGCCGCCAGGCCGTAGCACCGCAGCACCCGGCCGCCTGGTTCGAACGACCACTGGGCCAGGTGTCCGTGGCCATCCGCCTTGTATTCGAGTCGGATGAGCCAGGTGCTGTCCTCGCGGCGCCAGGCGTCCCAGCGCTCGGACTCAGGCTCGGCACCCAGCTGCCTCAGGCGCTCCTCGACCAGCACGCCGAGGGGCACGGTCGGGTCGTCGGGCAGTCGTCGGGGCAGCGTCGCCTCCTGAGCCTGTTCGGCGATGTGGAGCCGCTCCCGAAGGATCGGCCCCTCGAAGCGGCGGATGCGCTCGACGGGCACGCCGGCTGCGCGAGCGAGGTCCTCGGCGCTGTCACCGCCCCGGATGCGGGACTGGATCTCACGGGGCGTCAGCTCACCCTCGGGGAGCGGCGGGCGGGTCGGGGCACCGCTGTCGAGGAGGGTCGGAAGGAGCGCCCCCCGGACGTCGTCATCGAGGACGAGGCGGAACTGCTCGTCGTCGAGCTCCGGGCACGTCACGAGGAGCTCGCCCTCGTCGCCGATCCCGGCGTACCGCAGCTCCCACATCTGGATCCTCCTGCGTCACTCGCGTCGGTGACCGACAACCTACGTGGCGAAGGCGCCGGCGTCGCGGCGGCTCGCCAGGCGATGCGCAGGTCCTGTCCGCCGTCGCGGCCGCGCACGCTGGAAGGGTAGGTTGGCCGGGTGCGCGATGACGTGTTGACACTGCGGGGAGTGAGCGTCCTGCGCGACGGCCGGCCGCTCCTGCGCGACGTCTATTGGCGCGTCGCGGCGGGGGAGCGTTGGGCGGTCATCGGGCCCAACGGGGCCGGCAAGACGACGCTGCTGCAGGTTGCGGTCGGTGCCCTGCGTCCGGAGGCCGGCACCGTCTCGCTCCTGGGCGAAGATCTTGAGCACAGCGACCTCGACGAGCTGCAGCCGCGGGTCGGCTTCGCCTCTGCCGCCCTGCACGACAGGCTCGCGCCGACGGAGCGGGTTCTCGATGTCGTCGTGACCGCCGCGCATGCCGCGCTGCGCCGGGTCGGCGACGATTACGCGCTCTCCGACGAGGAGCGAGCGCGGGCGATGCTGGCCCAACTGGGCTGCCGGGCACTGGTCGACCGTCTCTACGGGACCCTGTCGGAGGGGGAGCGCAAGAGGGTGCAGATCGCCCGGGCGTTGATGACCGATCCGGAGTTGCTGCTGCTCGACGAGCCGGCTGCCGGGCTCGACCTCGGGGCCCGGGAAGCCCTGCTGCGCCGGCTGACCCGACTGGCCGCGGACCCCGCCGGCCCGGCGATGATCCTCGTCACCCACCACGTGGAGGAGATCCCGGCGGGCTTCACCCACGCGCTGCTCGTTCGCGGCGGGCGCGTCGTGGCGGCCGGGGCTCTTCCCGGCGTGCTGACGGACGCCTCGCTGTCGTCCTGTTTCGGACTGCCGCTGCGCGTCGTGGCCGAGGACGGCCGCTTCGCCGCCCGTCTCGCCGGGGGGCGCTGAGGCGGGCGCCGGGGGGCGCTGAGGCGGGCGCCGGGGCGCTGAGGCGGGCGCCGGGCGCTGAGGCGGGCGGCGGGGCGCTGAGGCGGGCGCTGACGCCGCTCGGGTCCGGTCACTCCTACAGGCGGACGACCTGCCTCTTGTCCGACCACACCCGCACGATGTCGCGCACGCTGAGCACTCCGATGACGTCGCCGCCGTCGCAGACGACCAGGTGCCGGAAGCCGCCGGCGACCATCGTGTCGGCCGCCTGATCGAGCGGCCAGTGGGGCGCCGCGGCGACGAGGTTGTTGCTGACGTGCGCGGCGACCCGCTCGACCGCCGGATCGAGCCGGTGTCCGATCGCCGTCAGCACGTCACGCTCCGTCAGGATGCCGATCCCCGCGTTGTCGCCGTCGAGCACGATGGCCGCGCCGACACCCCGGTCCGCCATCAGTCGGGCAGCCTCCTGCAACGTGTGGTGCGGCCCCACGTACAGGACCGCTGGACTCATGGCATCGCTGACCCGCATGGTGCGCCCCTCAGACCCTGTCGGTGACTGGCCGGTGCTCTTGGGACGAGCATCGCCCTCAAACAGCTCGAAGGGAAGGGCGAGATTGTCGGCGAGAGCGGGCATCATCGCCGGCATGGGTGAGTTGCGCATCGGCACGGCGTCGTGGACGGACAAGACGCTGCTCGAGTCGGGGTGGTATCCGGCGGACGCGGCCAGCCCGGAAAAGCGGCTCGCCTACTACGCGTCGCAGTTTCCCGTCGTCGAGGTGGACGCGACGTATTACAACCCGCCGAATGAGCGCAATTCCGAGCTGTGGGCCGCGCGCACGCCGGAAGGCTTCCGTTTCGACATCAAGGCCTACGGGCTGCTGACCGGGCATCCCGTGAAGGTCGCGTCCCTCTACAAGGACCTGCGCCCCGTCACGGAGAAGAAGAACGTCTACGCGACCGACCTCGACCCGAAGGCCGTCGACGAGGTGTGGCAGCGGTTTCTCGACGCCCTTGCCCCACTGCATCACGCCCGCAAGCTCGGCCACCTGCTCTTTCAGTTTTCCCCGTGGTTCGTGATCAGCAAGGCCAACAAGGCCTATCTCCTCGAGGTGACTGAGCGATGCAAGCCGGCGCGGGCGGTCGTCGAGTTTCGCCACGAGAGCTGGCTGCGCGAGGACAACGTGACGGAGACCCTCGACTTCCTGAGCTCCTACGGGATCCCCTATGTCTGCGTCGACATGCCGCAGGGGCACAAGTCCTCCGTGCCGCCGGTGCTCGCCGTCACGAGCGATATCGCCGTCGTGCGGTTCCACGGTCACAGCGGCAAGTGGACGAGCAAGGACATCTACGAGCGTTTCGGGTACGACTACTCCCAGCAGGAGCTGGCCGACTGGGCGCCGAAAATAGCCGCCCTGGCTGAAGAAGCAAAGGAGACGCATGTGTTGATGAACAACTGCTATTCAGATTTTGCTGTAAAAAATGCCGCCGACCTGCGCAGATACATCAGCGAGGGCAATTCACAAGTCCGGTGAGATCCGGCTGGATCCGGTGGATTCCACGGAATCTGTAACCGCGCATGTCACACGGCTCGGGGCCGCGCCGTGACGAACGACGCTAGGACACCGCCCTGTCACCTCTGCGTCAACGCTGGACTGCAGACACCGCCGCAACCCACGCACGCACCTGCGCCTCGACCCTCGCCGTGGGGATGTCACCGCGAAGCGCGCGGACAGCCATCAATGTGCCCACGCCCCTTTATGCGAACATTTCCGTCATGACTTCCTGTGCCTCACGGGTTACTGCGGCACTCAAAGCGTCTCTCCGGAAGCGTAGAAAGGTTTTCCCGACGTCAACAGGGTCCGAGACGCGCATCATACGATAAATGTCGGCAGCATCCTTGTCATTGATGCGGCTTGACTTACCGTCTGCAACCCTGTCCCGCACCTTTAGCAGTTTGGCGACCACGAGAGCTGCTACACCGGCCACGGCTTACATGAATCGACCGGCCGCTTATGTCTACAATTTCCAGCAGGTCATTGTCGAGCACCACTGCCTCGAGACCGGCAGCGCGCCGGACTGAGCGAGGCTCGTGTGGGGGGATAGGCATCGATCGCCCACTCCCGCGACCAGTTGCGAGGGCATCATCAGGTCGACGGGAACAACATACGAATGTCCGTCGAGCACGATCGTCTTCTTCCAAGTTCCGACAGCACCCTGCACCGAACTCCACACAAAGTTCGCGCCACGCATTGCATCTTCCAGCAGTGGAACCGGCTGTGGGATGAACTTGAACGCGATATCGGCATCGGTAGTGTAGAGGGCTATGCGAAGCCCAGCGGCCCCTGTGCGAATGTATACCGCTTGTGCTCCGACAACAACCACGCAGTCCAAGTGCTCACGCAATGCTGACAACGCGTCCAAGAGCCCGACACGGGCTGCGACATATTCTCTCGAATCGTCGCTCACTTCAGAGTCCCGCACGCAAGGGAAGCTCGTCAATTGACGGCACTTGCCACTCCCGTTCGTTCGCCCGCATCCACTCAAGTAGCGCAGCCGCCTCCGCCGGCATCCTGCCGTTGCCGGTCATGCAGTCCAAAGCGACCTGTGTCAATGACGCCATAGTTAGTCCGTCGCTATTTCTCCATCGTTCCCAGGCAACAAAATCTTGCGCTTTCAGCAGAAAAACATCTGCCCCCTCCTCGGCAGGAAGCAGTCGGAGCTGTGCCCTCAAGGCTTCGTGATCCTCGGCGTATATCATCAATTGGGACGGAGCAGTTATCCGCAGATCGATCGGAATCGCAAAACTCCCTGTGACTGCGTGGTACGGTGTGGTCCGCAGCTCATTCAGCAGCGCCGGCGCTCCCGAGGGGGCAATGTATCCGCGCGCATCATTGGACTCAAAAACATCGTAATCTTCCGCGCGAGCCTCCAAAAGGGAAGACCAGTTGACACTAGTTACGAGGCCGTTCTTCTCGCGTTTTACCAGGGCCTCAGCGTCCAGCGCGGTGAGCAGACGAGACACGTAGGCAACGCTGACGCCTGCTTTTCGGGCAATGGCCGAGGCCGTGTACGGCGGTGCTACATCGGTGAGCAGCCTGACGATGCGCCCCGCGAGGGCCCCACGGAGTGATAACGCATGGATTCTGATGCGAGGCTGCGGATTTGCGCTTGCGCCGGCGAGGCGAACGTAGATGGCTGGATTCTCGAGTTGCAAGCGCACATTTCCGGTCAAATCCAGGTATGCGATCCTTTCTTCTGCCAGCACCGCTTGTGTTCTTTCACTCAGCCAGGGAGCGATAACCAGGAATGTGGCGTAGGGGTCGACTCGCCGCAGCAGTCGCATCTGACCGCCGAGCAACGTGTCGGCGTCACGCGGTCCGAACGTCGACCGAGCTTCGACAACCAGCCGACCGGATGATCCGCGGGTGTCTTGAATCGATAGAAGATCATCTGGTCTTCCGGGCTCTCCTGATACATCTCCTAGGTGGTCCAGTTTCCAGCCCGTTGGTAGCAATGACTGGAGACGCACGATCCCGTCATGCAAGATGGATGTGACACTGGAAGCTTGCACAGATTGCTGGGACATGGTGGAAGGTTACCAGATAGGCCGGATGTAACCATCGTGTGGAAAGGCCTAATTAGGCGAGATTCATCTTCGAGGAGCCCCGCAGGGTGACCGGGACTGTGATGACGACCATGTGACCATCGGGCAGGTCTCGGCTAGTCGTCGTTGGCGGCCAGGGCGGCGTCGTAGAGAGCGTGCCGGCGCTCTGCGTCGCGGCGCTGAGTGATCCGCAGCACCGCGGCGTAGCCCGTGTATATGGCGGCCAACACGATGTTCGGGCCGCTGCGGGCAAAGGCGACCAGGACGACCGAGCCCGATCCCATCCCCGCCCACGCCCACCAGGGCACCTGCCGCGAGCTGGGTTGCTGGCGCCCGTGCGCGCGGCGCCACGCGATCTCTTCCCGCAGAAGACCACGGATGCGGGGATCCGCGGCGCGCGTGCCGTCGGCGATGTGGTTGTCGACGATGTAGAACTCCCGGCCGCGCGCCGGGCCGCGTTCCAACGGTTGCAGGCTGCGCTGAGCCGCGCGCCGTTGATAGACGCCGTGCGCGACGAGCGGGCCCACGATCAGGATCGCCGTCAGGACAAGCACCACGGTCAGTGCCATGGCAACCGCTTACCCGGCGTGGTCGACACGGACGAGGCGGCAGCAGCGCCGTACCGGGGCGCCGGTGTCAGGGGCGACCGGAAGACCGGGTGACGGGCAGTCAGGAACGACCGAGGCGCCGCTTCGCCGAGCGCTGCACGGCGCCCTTGAGGTCACGGGCCGCGCGGCGCACGGACGGCTGGGCAGGCTTCGCTGCGGCCTTCGGCTTCGGTGCCGGCTTGGGCGCGGCTGCCGCCTTGGGCGCCTTCGGGATGGGCCACGGGTTGGGGCCGGGTGGGACGACCGGCTTGACCGGCCCGCTGCCGATCAGCTGGCTGATCGGCTCGAAGAGGCTGGTGTCGCGCTCACTGCCCGCGTCGCGTGCGGCGGCCAGGGCGCCCCACACGTCGGTCGCGAGGACGGCGGCCGGGTCGGCCGAGAGCTTGCGCTCGAGGAAGTCGGTGCCGACGCGCTGCGGGTCGTCGTACACGAACTCGGCAAGAATCTCGTCGTACTTCTCGTGCAGCACGTTGTTGGTCGGATCGGCGCCGAGGACGAGCAGGAGGCCCGTCGGTTCGGTGTCGAGCTCGACGAGCACGAGGTCGGGGCGGTAGCGGCGCAGGACCTCGGTGACCTTGTAGACATCGCCGGCCCAGAAGACGGTGTGGCGGTCGCGGGCGGCCTCGCTGACGGTGCGGGGGAGCATGTCGTCGAAGACGATGACGGTGCTCCAGGTGGAGTGGCGCTCGACGTTCATGAAGTCGCGGAGCGCGTACTCGAACAGGTGCATGCCGTCGATCAGCGCGTAGTCGATCGTGCCCTCGGGAAAGAAGTCGACCGGCGCGGGCCGGGCGAAGAAGTCGTCGCTCGTGGCGCGCACCAGCTTGAGCGCGCACTCCTGCTCGGCCATGACCTTGAAGGCCGGATCGATGCCGATGCTGCGGGTGCGCGACAGCGTCAGACTGCGCCCGTCACTGACGCCGATCTCGAGGTAGTTGCGCGGGCTGAAGGCGCTGTGCACGCCGCTCAGGAACTCGTGGCGGTCCATGTCTTCCCATCTGTCCGCGACAACCGTCTGGTCGACTCAAGGCAATCTACCCAGGCTTGTCCGCGAACCTGCGATACGCCGCGCCCGAGACCGCACGCGCTCAGGCGCCGCTCACGCACGCCGCTCACGCACGCCGCTCACGCACGCCGCTCACGCACGCCGGGTCCGGCCGGTGGCCGCGGCGCGCCGCAACAGCCAGTCGGCCTGGCGTTCGTACGCGGGCACGGGCCCGAGGCGGCTGCGCATCAGGACAAGCTCGGAGGCGTTCCACGGCGGTCCTTCGTACGACGACAGGGCGGCAACGGCGCCGAGCACGTCAAGGGCGCCACGGGGCCGCGCGACCGTCACATGGGGGCGGAACGGTTTCTGGTCCAGCAGCAGCCCCTGCTGCGTCACCGCGTCGGCCACGTCCCCGGCCAGGGTCTGCAGCGGCGGCACCTCGCCGGTCAGCCCCAGCCACAGCACCCGGCCGTCGAAGTGGCCGGCGCCGGCGAGACGCAGCGCCATCGGCCCGGCGGCGGCGGCCACGCCGGCGAGGCATTCGGCGAGCGGTCCGACGAGGTGCTCGTCGACGTCACCGAGGAACGCGAGGGTCAGGTGGAACCGCTCCGGGGCGGTGCGGCGCAGCTCGGCACGCACCGCGGACGGCAGCCGTGCGACCCGCCCCACCGCGTCCTGAATGACGTCAGCAGGCGGCACGATCGCGACGAACAAGCGCATCCGTCAGACCCCCTGGAGCCGGCGGGACACAGCCGCGTGGCGCCGCAGGATGTCCTCGGTGCCGACCGCGTCGAGCAGGCCCTCGGCAACGACGACGCGCCCGGCCACCACGGTGTGCCGTGCCGCGTTGGGCCCGCAGCGCAGCCACGCTTCGATCGGGTCGGTGTGCGCACCGGCGAAGGCGATCCCCGTCATCGGCCAGCAGACGAGGTCGCCGGCGGCGCCCACCGTCAGCTCTCCCAATTCGCCGCTGCGCCCGAGGCAGGCGGCCGAACCGCGGGTGGCGATGTCGAGGACGTCGCGCGCGGACATCGCCGTGGGACCGTGTCGCTGCCGGCCGAGAAGCAGCGCGGTGCGCGCCTCGAGCCACAGCGACGCGCTGTCGGTCGACGCCGACCCGTCACAGCCGAGGCCGACGGGGACCCCGGCGGCGCGCATCTCCTTGACGGGTGCCATGCCGCCGCCGCCGATCAGCATGTTGGACGACGGGCAGTGCGCGACCCCGACGCCGGCCTTGCCGAGTCGGGCGATCTCGTCGGCGTTCGGGTAGATGCAGTGCGCGACCCAGCTGCGGTCCGTCAGCCAGCCGACCTCCTCGAACTGGTCGATGGTCCGCCGGCCGAACCTCGCCATCGCGAAGGCGTCTTCATCCGGGTCCTCGGCGAGGTGGGTGTGCAGCCGTACATCGAGCTTCTCCGCGAGGACAGCCGTCGCGCGCATCAGGTCCTGCGTCACGGTGAACGGCGCGCACGGGGCGAGCGCGATGCGCACCATCGAGCCCCAGGAGGGATCGTGATGCCGCTGGACGGCGTCTTCGCCGGCCGCCAGGATCTCATCGTCGTCCTGCACGACCGAGTCGGGAGGCAGACCGCCGTCCTTGACGGACATGCTCATCGAGCCGCGCGTCGGATGGAACCGCATGCCCACCTCGCCGGCCCCGGTGATCTCGGCCGTGAGCAGGTCGCCGCCGGCCCGCGGGTGGACGTAGAGATGGTCCGTGGTCGTCGTGCACCCTCCGAGCAGCAACTCCGCGCACCCGACCCACGCGGACAGGTAAGCGGCCTCCTCGTCGAGCGCGGACCACAACGGGTAGAGCTTGGTGAGCCAGCCGAAAAGCGTGTCGTTGACGACGGGCGCGTAGGAGCGGGTGAGGTTCTGGAAGATGTGGTGGTGGGTGTTGATGAGCCCCGGCGTCACGAGGCAGCCGCCCGCGTCGAGCACGCGGGTCGCGGGCGGGGGCACCTCGTGCGCCGCGCCGACCCCGCTCACCAGGCCCCCGGTGATGGCCACCCAGCCGCCGGGCAGCTCGCGCCGCTCGCCGTCCATCGTCGCGACGAGCACCGCGCCGGTGACGAGCAGGTCGGCGGTCACGTTCGGAGCCCGTGCGCGGCGAGGGCCTTGCGGTAGGAGATGGCCACCTGGTCGAACTTCATGTGCAGCTCGTCAGCGAGATCGAGCGGCAGCTCCTCCGGCCGCTGGCTTTCCACGACGGGACGGTCCTGCTCGGCGAGGATCTCCTGAAAAGTGATGTAGGGCTGGTCATCGCCCTGCATGTCGAAGTCGCGCGACTGGTAGCAGTAGCCGCGCGAGGAGTCACTCGTCACCGGCTGGGCGGCGAAGAACAGGACGCGGCTGGTGCCCGTGTCGTGGTAGTAACTGCGCAGCCAGATCGCGTGCGGGAGTGACAGGACGTAGGTGTTGGTCATGAGTCCGCGCTCGCCGTCCGTCGCGTTCACTCCGTTGGCGGCAGGCACCAGCATCGTCAGCTCGTAGTGCAGCTCGCTGCCGACGGTCCGGACGTCGTACGACGGGACGACCGGCTCGTCCTTCGACCCGAGCAGGCCGTCGTGCAGCCACGCGAGGTGGCCGAAGTCGGTGAAGTTCTCGACCATGCGGGGGGCAGAGGTCTGCCAGGTGTAGGCGGGGACGGGGGCGTGCCGCACGCGCGGGTCGCCCCATTCGGGAAAGTCCGGGATCGGCGCCTTCGCCTCGTCGCGCAGGCACACCCAGATGATGCCGTGGCGCTCCTCGCACTGGAACGCGATCGCCCGCGCCCCGCTGGGGATGGAGCGGTCCGGGGGAAACTGGGGGATCCGCGTGCAACGGCCGTCGCCCCCGTATGTCCACCCGTGGTAGGCGCACACGAGCTCGCCGTCGGTGACGGTGCCGAGGGACAATGCGGTGCCGCGGTGCAGGCAGATGTCGCGAAAGCAGCGCGCGTCCCCTGCGGCGTCGCGCCAGAGGACCAGGGTGCGGCCGAGCAACACCGTGCGGTGTGGGGCATCGCCCACCTCGAACGACCACGCGACCGGGTGCCACCAGTCGAGCAACGGGTCGGCCTCCAGCTCCTCGCGCCTGGTCAGCCCACGGGTCGCGCCGGCCGGCCGCGCCGACTGAGGCAGCTCGGCGCTCACGCGGACTCCAGGGCCGGCTCGCGGATGGGGTCGCGTCCCGGGGCCGTAGGCAGGTGCGACGCGTCGAGCGCAGCAGCGGCGACGCAGAAGTCGGTCAGCATCTTGCGCAGTTCGACGCCGGCGCGGTCGGCCTTCGTGTGCCGCTCCAGCCGCAGGTCGAGGGGCAGCCACGGCTCGGTCGTGTGCTCCATCATCGCGATGTCCTCGTTGATGACGTCGACCTCGAAGGCAAGGGTGCTCGCCAGCAGTTCCTGACCTCCGGACGCCGCGACGGCCACGGCCTTGTGGATGACGGTGCTGCCGTCCCCCTCCGGCTGCGCGACGAGCACGATCGCGGACCGCTCGCCGGTCTTGGGATAGTCGAGGAACAGGTGCATCGCGAGGGGCGATGTCGCGGTGTAGGTCGCGACGCGGCGCTCGCCGCCGATGTCCTCGTGGAGCTCGGACTCGTGGACCAGCCGCGCACGCCACCCGTCGCGGGTGACGGCGTAGCGCTCGACTGTCACCGGGTTGGTGATGCCGAAGGTCTTCGAATGCAGGTACGAAAAATGCGCCACGTCGAAGAAGTTGTCGACGACGCAACCTGCGGGCGCGGTCGTGCGCACGGGGTCGCAGATGCCCCACAGGTAGTCCGCGTCGTCGGCCTCGGGGAAGGTCGGCAGGTCCACGACGGGCTCGGCGGGGGCGACCCACAACCAGCCGTAGCGCTCGACGACGCCGTGCGCGGTCGTCGTGTCCATCCCGCGCGGCGGCGCGCTCGCCCCGAGTGCCGGAACCGCGGTGCATGCGCCGGCCCCGTCGAAACGCCAGCCGTGGTAGGCGCACTCGATCTCATTGCCCACGATGCGACCCGCCGACAGCCGCACGCGCCGGTGCGGGCATCGGTCGGGCAGTGCTCGCCACTGCCCGTCGAGCCGGGCAATCGCCCAGCCCTCACCGGCGATCATCGTCGCGTGCGGGCGGCCGGTGGTCTCGATCGCGCCCCGGATGTCAGCGGCAACGCCGACCGGGTGCCACGCGTGGGCGAGCGCCGGGTGGGCGTTGGACAGCACACCAGCCGGTGCCGAGATCAGCGGATCCATGTTGCCAGACGCTAGGCACGTGATGTTGCGGGCGGGTTACCGTCGTGGCGCCATCTCATCTCAGTGGCGGTCTGCGGCGGTCTGCCGCCGTCTGCGGGGGTCACCGGGAGGGTCACCGGGAGGTGGCGCGGGGTCGACCGTTGACGCGCAGCCGCGCGAGGCCGCCATCGGGATGGATGTCGACGCGCACGTGCGTGACGACCGCGTCGTCGTCGATCGCGAAGCGGTGGGGAGTGTCGGGCCGCAGGGGAACGCGGTCGAGCACCCGCCGCCAGGCGCTGTCGCGGGTCCGGCCGTGGGTGCCGCCGTCGGTGCCGTCGGTGCCGTCGCTGCCATCTGTGTCGGGGTCGCGGTCGCGCACCGAGACGGTCGCCGCAGCCGGCGCGTTGCCGACGAAGTAGGACGTGTCGAGCACGATGTCGTCGATGGTGCCGGGCAGGCCGAGCTGTACGACGACCCACTCGTTGCCGGCGTCACGGCGACGCGCGGTTTCCCAGCCGTCGCCCATGGATGCCGGCCGGCCGTCGGCGAGCACGTTGCCCGGGGCGGAGTAGAAGCGGTTGGAGCAGCCCTCGATCAGGCCGCCGCTCGAGGCTGCGGCGAGGTCGACCGTGTCCGGGCGCCACCGCGTGTCCGGCCGCTGTTCGCCGTGGACGCGCAACCGGGCGACGCCCCCGTCCGGCTGGATCACGAGCCGCACATGCGTCCAGCGCCGCTCGTCGTGCACGTCGTACACATTGCGATGGTCGCCCCGGGCCGGCGAACGGGGCACCACGACCGACCAGTGCGCCGCAGTCAACTCGGCGGCGCTCGGGTGGCCGTCGATCTCGGCGGCCTCGAGCCACACCCAAGGCGGGTAGTTGCCGCGGAAGAACGCCGTGTCGACGACGACCGCCCGGATCACCCCGGGGACGCCGAGCCGCACGATGGCCGCGTCCGTGCCGTCGAGGTCGGCGCGCGCGTCGGGGGTGCGCCGGCGCCGGGTCTCCCAGCCGTCGTACACCTTGCCCCTGAGTCCGAAGGCCGACCGCGGCTGCGAGTGGGACGGGAGCAGGAGATGCGCCGCATCGGCAAACAGCTCGTCGGTGCAGTGGACGACCGCGCCGCCGGCGTCCCGGGACGCGAGGTCGGGCAGCGACAGCGCGGCGACCGGCGTCGTCATGCGGTCGGCCGCGACAGGAGTCGCCCGTCGCGGGAGTCGGCGGTCACCCGGGCGCCGGCGAGCCACGTCTCGCGGACGACACCGTTGAGGCGAAGGGCGGCGTACGGGGTTATGGCGTTGCGGTGGTGCAGCCGCGCGGGCTCGACGACGAACGACTCAACCGGCGCAAGCACACACGCGTCCGCTGCGGCGCCGATGGCGATCCGCCCTTTGCCGGCGAGCCCGACGAGGCCGGCGAGGTCCGCCGGTCCGCTGGCCATCCAGCGCACGATGTCCGACAGTGAGTGCCCACGCTGCTGCGCGCCCGTCCAGACCGCGGAGACGCCGAGCTGCAGGGACGAGATGCCGCCCCACGCGGCGGCGAAGTCGCCCGAGTCGAAGCGCTTGAGGTCCGGCGTGCACGGCGAGTGGTCGGACACGACGATGTCGATGACCCCGTCGGCGAGGGCGGCCCACAGCGCCTCCCGGTTGGCCGCCGACCGGATCGGCGGGCAGCACTTGAACTGCGTCGCGCCGTCCATCACGTCGTCGGCCGCGAAGGTGAGGTAGTGCGGGCACGTCTCCGCGGTGACGCGGACGCCGTCGGCCTTGGCGCGGCGGATGGCCTCGACCGCGGTGGCGCTCGACAGGTGCAGCACGTGGACGCGCGCCCCCGTGCGCCGCGCGCCGTCCAGCAGCCGGTCGATCGCGACCGACTCCGCCGCGTCGGGACGCGACGCGAGGAAGTCGGCGTACCGCGGCCCTGGAATGACAGGCGCGGCGTCGATCGTGGCGCAGTCCTCGGCGTGGACGATCAGCAGCGCGTCGCAGGCCGCGACCTCTGCCAGCAGCGCCGCCAGCGAGGCATCGGGGATCGGGGGGAACTCGTCGACACCGGACGGCAACAGGAAACACTTGAAGCCGAAGACACCCGCGCCATGCAAGGCCGCCAGGCTGCCGAGGTTGCCCGGCACGGCGCCGCCCCAGAAGCCGACGTCGACCGCGACCTGCGCGGCGGCGACCTCCCTCTTGAGCCGCAGGGCGCCCGCGTCGATCGTCGGCGGGATCGAGTTGAGCGGCATGTCGATCAGGGTCGTGATCCCGCCGGCCGCGGCGGCGGCCGTTGCGGTGGCGAAGCCCTCCCACTCCGTGCGGCCGGGTTCGTTGACGTGCACGTGCGTGTCGACGAGGCCGGGCAGCAGGACGACGTCGGCGCGGTAGGAGACGAGGGTGACGCCGTCGAGCGAGCCGTACGCGCCGACGTCCACGATGCGGCCGCCGCTGACGGCGATGTCGCCGGCGCGTTCGCCGTCGGGGAACACGACCCGCGGGGCGCGCCACACGAGGGGGAAGGCCGTCATGGCGTCGACCGCCGTCCCGTGCGGGCGAGGCACCGCAGGTCGCCGTCGCCGAGGCCGGTGGCTGCCGTCGCCTCCGCCGGATCGATCGCCCCGCAGTCGAGCCCGCGCGTGACGACGGTCGCGAGCGCCCGGGCCGTCGCCGGCTCGTCGAGCACGTCGCCGGCCACGCCGCCGAGGTAGGCCGACAACCGCCGCCCCGCCGCCGGCAATGCGGTGCGGAAGAATGCTGTCGTGGCAAGGCGCCGCGAAACGAGCTGACCCGGGTGCAGATCCCAGCCCTGGTAGAAGCCGCGTTCCAGCGAGCGCGTCACCAGCGCCGCGTGCAGCGCCCACGCCGCCCGGACCGTCGCCGCGTCGCCGACGGGCAGCACCTGCGTCGAGCCGTCCGACACGACAGCCCCCGTCTCCGCGGCCACCGCCTGCATGACGGCCTTCGCGTGGTCGGCCGCCGGGTGCGCGAGGGACTGGTGCGCGGCGGTGATGCCACAGGCCGCGCTGTAGTCGTAGGTGCCGTAGTGCAGCCCCGTGCACCGGCCGGCCGCGGCGTGCAGCGCCGGCGCCATCGTGACGATGCCGTCGGCCCCCACGACCGCCTGGGTGGCCTCGATCTGCAACTCGATGCGCACGGACCCCGGCGCCAGATCGTGGCGCTGCTCGAGGCGGTCGCACAGCGTCACCATGGCCTCGACCTGCCGGACGGCGCGGAGTTTGGGCAGCGTGATGACGAACCGGGGTGGCAGGCCGCCGGCCGTGACGGCGCCGCGCACGACCGCGTCGATCGTGCGCACCGCACGCGCCCGCGTCGCCGCGTCGAGGCTGCGGCAGCGGATGCCGGCGACGAACGGCGTGCCGGGCTGCTGGGTGCGCCAGGCCGCCAACGTCGCTCCGGCGCGGTCGGCGTCCGCGTCCTCGGTGGCCTCGTCGCGCGGTCCGTAACCATCCTCGAAGTCGATGCGCAGGTCGTCGACGGGCGACATCAGAAGTGCCGCCCGCACCCGGGGCAGGCATTCCTCCACCACCGACGGCGCCAGCCCGGTCGCGGCGGCCATCGTCGCGGCGTCGCCGTACCGGCTCAGCAGGTCGACGGCGCCGGCACCCCACTCGGCGGGCGTGTCGGGTCCGGCCCGATCCGCCGGCACGTAGACCGTGTGGATGGGCTGGCGCAGCGGGGACGGGCCAGGATAGGAGCGGGCCAGGGCGACGTCCGTCGGTGCGAGCAGCACGTCGAGCTCGGTGACGAGCTCGGCGACGAGGTCCGTGACCGGGCTCATTCGCGGATCAGCTCGTAGGCGGGCAACGTGAGGAAGTCGATGTAGTCGTCGGCCAGCGCGACCTGCTCGAACAGCTCCGCGGCCTGGTCGACGAGCGCGGGGTCGAGACCCGCGGCCTTCGCCGTCACCACCGACTCTCCGAGCATCGTGCGCACCAGCGCCGCGGTGACCGGCACGCCGTTGTCGAGCACGATGCCGGCGTGGATCCATTGCCAGACCTGGGAGCGGGAGATCTCGGCCGTGGCCGCGTCTTCCATGAGGTTGTTGATCGCGACCGCCCCGTTGCCGCTGAGCCACACCGCGAGATAGCGCACCGCGACATCGACCGAGTCGCAGAGGCCGGCTTCGGTCGCGCCGCCGACGGTGCGCCCGATGGCGAGCAGGTCCGCCGCGGTGACGGTCACGTCCTCGCGGGTGCGGTCGCGCTGATCGGTGCGCCCGCCCAGGACATCGTCGAACACCTGACGGCAGACCGGCACGAGGTCGGGGTGCGCCACCCAGGAGCCGTCGAAGCCGTCGCCGGCCTCCCGCAGCTTGTCGGCGCGCACCGCCTCCAGTGCCCGGGCGGTCACCTCCGGGTCGCGCCGATTGGGGATGAACGCGGACATGCCCCCGACCGCGTGCGCCCCGCGGGCGTGACACGTGCGCACGAGCAACTGGCTGTAGGCGCGCAGGAACGGGGCCGTCATGCGGACCGTGTTGCGATCGGGCAGGACGAAGGAGGGCCCCGCGTCGCGGAAATTCTTGATGACGCTGAACAAATAGTCCCAGCGGCCCGCGTTGAGACCGCTCGCGTGGTGCCGCAACTCATAGAGGATCTCGTCCATCTCGAACGCAGCGGTGATCGTCTCGATCAGCACGGTCGCCCGGATGCTGCCGTAGGGAATGGACAGCGCCGACTGCGCCGCGGTGAAGACGTCCTGCCACAGACGCGCCTCCCGGGCGCTCTCCAGCTTGGGCAGGTAGTAGTAGGGGCCGCTCCCGCGCTCGAGCAGCGTGGTTGCGTTGTGGAAGAAGTGCAGCCCGAAGTCGACGAGCGCGCCCACGGCCGGTGCACCGTCGATCTCGAGATGCGAGTCGGGCAGGTGCCAGCCACGTGGCCGCACCGCGGGGACCGCGACCGGCGCATCGGTGCGCAGCGCATAGGTGCGGCCATCATCGGTCACGTGCGTGAGCGTCCCGCGCGCCGCGGCGCGCAACACCACCTGACCGCCGACGACGTTGCGCCAATGGGGGGTGTTGGCGTCCTCCAGGTCCGCGAGCCACACTTTCGCCCCGGAGTTCATCGCGTTGATGGCCATCTTCGGTTCGGTCGGCCCGGTGATCTCCACCCGCCGGTCGAGCAGGTCGACCGGCGCGGGGGCGACGCGCCACGTCGGGTCGGCGCGGATGTCCGCCGTCTCGGGACGGAAGTCCAGCGTCCCGCTGGCGGCGATCTCGGCCCGGCGGGTGCGGCGGGCGGCGAGCAGGAAGTCCCGGCGCGCGGCGAACTGCCCGTGCAGGTCCGCGACGAACTCCAACGCGTCGGGCGTGAGGATCTCCTCGCTGCCCGGGACGGCGGGACCCGTGACGCGCGCGCGCGACATCAGCAGAATCCCGGAACGGAGTCCCATGCGGCGGGCGCCGGGTCGGAACCCTCCCGCACCACGGATGCCTCGATCTTCCCGTACGGCCGGTCATCCGCGTGGAACACCATGTTCGGGTTGTCCAGCCCGAACGGCGTCAGGTCCACGACGAAATGGTGCTTGTTGGGCATCGACAACCGGATCTCCTCGACATCGGGGCACACCGTCAGGGCGGCTTCGCCCATCGCGAACAGGGTCTGCTGCAGCGCCAGGCTGTGCAGGGAGGCGAAGGTCTCGAGCATCGCCGTGCGAATGACGTCGTACGACGAAGGCGCGGCACCCGCGGCGAAGCGCCAGCGGGCGGTGACCGCGGTCGCGAGGATCCGGTCGGTCGTCTCGGGCAGCGTCGTATACGCATCGCGCGGAAACCCGGCGAACTCCGACCCGGTCGTCTTCAGCACGACGAGATCGCTCAGCCCGCAGACGACGTGCTCGCTCGCTCCGTCGACGGTCGCGATCACCGTGCGGCGCTCGCCGCTGCCGCGAGCGAAGGCGTGGTCGTGCTCCGCACCGCCGACCGTCAGCCGGCTCCACGGGTATTCGTCGACCTCGACACGCGCGCCGGTGATCCACGGGTAGGCCCCCGCGAAGTGGCGCGCGAGGCGCAGCGCGTAGTCCTCGATCGGGCCGACGCCGTGCTCCCGGGCGAACGCGTAGACCGTGTTCTTCTGTGCGTCGGTCGTCAGGATGGGCGCGTTGTCGCCGCGGAGGTGCGCCGCCGAGAAGTCCCCGCGCAGCACGGTCGAGACGTTGAGGTCGCGGAGCTGGTGGCGGCTCGAGGACCTGTCGACGGACACGAGTCTGATCTCGGCCTTTCCGTACTGCTGCTGCCCCAGGGCGATGCCCACGGTCAGCTGCCCCGGTAGGTGGAGTAGCCGTACGGGGACAGCAGGAGCGGCACGTGACAGTGCTCGGCCGCCGGCCGGAAACTGACGACGACCTCGGGAAAGAACGTGCTCTGGTGGTGGCGCGCCAGATGGTCGGCGGTCGCGAAGACCAGCCGGTGCACGGCCGCGGCGGGACCGCCCTGCAGCGACAGGCGCCCGTCCTCGCCCGTCCGGCCCTCGGACAGCAGGAGCCACGCAGCGGTGCCGTTGCCGATCTCGAGGCGGACGGCGATGTCGCCCGCCGGCAACCCGCGCGCGGTGTCGAGCACGTGCGTCGTGACCGTCATCATCCCGCCACCGCCGCCGTCAGCCGCAGGACGGCGATGTCGACGAGTTCGCTCGCGACGATGCCGAGCTCGTCGTCGGCCGTATTCGCGAGCCGGTCTTCCAACAGCCGCAGGATGTCCGCGCCGCTGCGCCCGGCCGCGCGGACGAGGAAGATGCGGCCGAACCGCTGCTCGTAGGCCGCGTTGCCCGCCGCGACGCGCGCGGCGAGGTCTGCTCCGCCCTCGACCCCGGACTGCTCGGACCGGGACCACGACGCGTGCTGCCCGGCGCCGGGCGCCCGTTCGCCGATGCGCGGATGCCGGGACAGGGCGGCCGCCACATCGGCTGCATCGAGCCGGCGGCTGCCCGCCGCCCGCGCCGCAGCGAGGAGCTCCGCGACGCTCTGGTAGGGACGCTGTGCGCACAGCCGGGCGGCCCACCAGTCGACCGCGAGGCAGTCGCGCAGCAGCGCACGGCACTCGTCGGCCGGCAGTGCGTTGAAGGACGCCGGCGCGACGGTCATCGGGGCGGCCCTCCGGTCGCTGCGGACACGCGTGGTTGCTTGCACTCGACACTTGCTACGCCTCCCGCGTTACGGCCGTGTTGCGGGGCCATCTCGACAGCATTCCTCTCGCCCGGGATCGCGCGATGTCACGTGCTTGCAACACACGCTTCCTACGATTCGGACATGCGCTCACTCGCCACCCTCCCGAAGGGTCACCTCCACATCCACCTCGAAGGCGCGATGCGGCCCTCGACGCTGGCCGACATGGCCGCTCACTACGGGGTCCCCGTGCCCGAGACGCGCGGCTTCGGTTCGTTCCCGGCGTTCGCCGGGCTGTACGTCGCCGCGTGCCACGTGCTGCGGACGCCGGACGACCTGCGCCGGATCGCCCGCGAGGTCGTCGAGGACGCGGCGGCCGCCGGCGCGGTGTGGATCGAGCCGGCGTTCTACGCACCGCGCTACGTCGAGCAGGTCGGGAGCGCGGCCGCCGCGCTCGACATCGTGCTGACCGAGGGCCTGCGCGTGGGGGACGACCTCGGGGTCGGGTTCGGCCTCATGGTCGCGGCGGACCGCACGCTGGACCCCTCGGACGCGGTCGAGCAGGCGAAGCTCGCGGCCGAGCGGGCGGGCGACGGCGTCGTGTCGTTCGGGCTCGCCAATGACGAGGCCCTGTTCGGTCCCGAGCCGTTCGCGGAGGCGTTCGCGATCGCGCGGGAGGCCGGTCTGCTGAGCACGCCGCATGCGGGGGAGCTCGCGGGGCCGGAGAGTGTGACGGGCGCGCTCGACGCCTTGGGCGCCCACCGCATCCAGCACGGGGTCCGATGCGTGGAGGACCCGGAGGTCCTCGCGCGGCTCGTGCGCGAGCAGGTGTGCCTCGACGTGTGTCCCACGTCCAACGTGCTGTTGTCCGTGGTGCCCTCGCTCGCGGAGCACCCGCTGCCGTTCCTGCTCGACCAAGGCGTGCCGTGCAGCATCAACGGGGACGACCCGTTGCTGTTCGGGCCGGGCCTGTTGGAGGAATACGAGCTGTGCCGCACCGACCTGGGACTGACCGACCGGCAACTCGCCGAGTGCGCGCGCAGCTCGCTGGTGTGGTCGGGGGCGCCACGGGATCTGGTCGACGCCGCGTGCACGCGGATCGACGAATGGCTCTGCGAGGGGTCGTGAGGAGTGCGTCCGGACGCCTCAGCGGGCCGCGTTCTTGACGAAGACCTCGCGCTTGCCGTCGCCCAGCTTGTCGCCGGAGTAGTAACCGCCGCGCACGTGCCGGCGGGTCGTCACGTCGTCGGTCGCCCGCGCCGCCGAGTGCCAGAGGTAGCAGTCGTGCAGGAGGATGTCGCCCTTCTCGCAGTAGACAGGGACCTCGCCGCGCACCTTCTCGAAGCGCAACGGCATGTCGTACGGCGGGGGGGTGTCGGTGTAGCCGCCCGTCGGGCTCGCGTCGTCCGGCACGGGTGCGTTGTTGACATTCGTGTACGGCGCGGGCGTCGCCCACCGGTGACTGCCTGGCACAGCGCGCAGGAAGCCGTTGGCGGGGCTCGTCTCATCCAGGTGGAAGGTGAACGCGGTCGACGTCCAGATCCCGAGGTTGGGCGAGGACTGCCAGTCCGAGTGCCAGCCGATGCGGCTGTAGCCGGATTCGCGCCCGGGCCGGGCGTCCTGGTAGACGACACCGAAGCGCGCGTCGTCGTTGAGCCAGCAGTCCGGCCCGAGCAACCGCTGGAGCACCTCGACCAGGGCGGGGTGACGGGTCGCCTCGGCCACGGCGGGCGAGATCTCGGTGACGAATTCGACGTAGTTGGCGAACTTCTCCGCCTTCTGCTCGTCGTCGAGGAAGGCCGTGGAGCCGTAGCGCGGGGCCAGCCGCCCCTCGACGACACCGCGCTGCGCCTCCGCGCACTCCGCCTCCATCCGGGCCACAAGGTCCGGTGAGAACATTCCGCGAACGACGGCGTAGCCGAAGCGTCGGTAGTGCTCCACGAGCGCGCCGGTCTCGTCGGGCCCGAAGACGCCGGGCTCGGCCACCAGTGCGGTTTCGAGCGTCGTCATGGCGACGTGTCCCTTCCGTTGTCCCCCCGAACGGTAACGCCCGTTCGTCCCGTTCGGCGCCCTCGGGGCACATTGCAACGGGGAGTTCACAGGACGGAAATGTGTGACAACACGGCCGAAACCTGGTGTGCCTACGTTTCGGCCACCGCACCATCCCGGGTGCCTGACGATGCGGAGTCACATGTCCCGTTCCCTGCCCAACCCCTCGATGGACCGACGGGCCTTCCTGCTCCGGTCCCTGACGATCGGCGGTGTCGCGGTCGGCGGCTCCACGTTGCTCGCGGGCTGCAGCACCAAGAGTTCCACCAGCGCGGCCGCGAGCTCCGCGGCCTCCTCGGCGGCGGCCTCCTCGGCGGCGAGCGGTGCGAGCTCGGCCGCCTCCGCCGCCATGAAGGACATGGGCACGCTGAATTTCCGCCTGTCCTGGGTCCCGAACGTGGAGTTCGCCGGTGAATTCATCGCCGATGACAAGGGCTATTACAAGGCGGAGGGGTTTACGACGGTCAACATCCAGCCCGGTGGGCCGGCCGCCACTCCCGTCGAGGCGGACCTCGTGCAGAAGAAGACGTTCGTCGGCATCTCGGCGCCGGACATCACCGGCGCCGCGGTCGCCAAGGGTGCACCGCTGAAGATCATCGGCGCGCAGTACCAGAAGAACCCGTTCTGCATCATGTCGCTCGCCAAGAGCCCGATCAAGACGCCGCAGGACATGGTGGGCAAGAAGATCGGCGTGCAGGCGACCAACGAGTCGGTGTGGACAGCGTTCCTCAAAGCCAACAAGATCGACCCCAAGACCATCAACAAGGTGCCCGTGCAGTTCGACCCGACGCCGCTCACGACCGGATCGGTCGATGGTTGGTTCTCGTTCGTGACCAACGAGCCCAACACATTGAAGAGCAAGGGAATCGAGACCGTCACTTTCCTGCTGGCGGACTTCAACTACCCGCTCGTGTCCGAGGTCTACGTCGTCCACCAGGACTCGATCGACAAGGAGCGCGACAAGATCAAGGCGATGCTGCGGGCCGACATCAAGGGCTGGAAGGACAACCTGGCGGACCCCGGCCTCGGTGCCAAGCTCGCCGCGACCAAGTACGGCAAGGACCTCAAGCTCGACGAGGCCGAGCAGACCCTTGAGTCGACCTCCGAGAATGAGTTGATCCTGACCACTGACACGAAGGCCAACGGACTGTTCACCGTCACCGACGCCCTCGTCGCCGAGAACATCTCGACATTGGCGCTCGCAGGCCTGACGCTCACCGCCGACAAGCTGTTCGACTTGTCCATCCTGAAGGAGGTCTACGCCGAGAATCCCTCCCTGAAGTGACACGGCCCCACTTCCAAGCATGGCGACGCAGGAGCGATGGATGACAACGGCATCAGGCACCGACCACGGCGTCGTCCAGCAGGCGGCCCCAGCGGGCCTCGGCGTCCCGGCGGCCGCCGGCTCCGCCGCCTTCCGGCCGGTCGGGACGGGCATCGACATCGCCGGTCTGTCGAAGACGTTCCAGCTGGGTCGGTCGACGGTGGCGGCCCTGCAGGAAACGGACCTGCGCACTCCGGAGGGCTCCTTCCTGTCGTTGCTCGGCCCGTCCGGGTGTGGCAAATCGACGATCCTGCGCATCCTGGCGGGACTGGAGACACCGACGAGCGGCACCGCCCTGGTGCACGGCGAGTCGCCCGCTGAGCTCATCCGGCACCATCACCTGGGCATCGCCTTCCAGGATCCCGCCCTGCTGCCCTGGCGATCGGTGACGTCCAACATCCGCATCCCGCTGGAGGTTGCCCGGCTGCCGACCGACGCCGCGTGGATCGATGAGCTGGTCGCGCTCGTCGGCCTCGAGGGTTTCGAGAAGGCCAAGCCGGCGCAGCTGTCCGGCGGCATGCGGCAGCGGGTGTCCATCGCGCGGGCTCTCGTCGTACGACCGAAAGTCCTGTTGCTGGACGAACCGTTCGGTGCGCTCGACGACATGACGCGCCAGCGCCTCAATCTGGAACTGCTGCGCATCTGGTCGGCTCAGGCGACGACCACCTTGATGGTCACGCACGCGATCAGCGAGGCCGTGTTCCTGTCGGATTTCGTCGCGGTCATGAGTCCCCGGCCGGGCCGGGTGCGTGAGGTCGTGCCGATCGACCTGCCGCGCCCACGGACACCCGAGATGATGAGGACGCCCGAGTTCCACGCGCTGCACGACCGGCTGAGCGATCTCCTTTTCGGCCGCGGTGGCGCTGCCGGGGACGGCGAGTGATGGCGACCGTCGTCTCGGCGGTCGCGCCGCGCGTGGTCCTGCGTCGTCACCGCTTCACCGGGACGCTGGGAATCGCGGCGATGCTCGCACTGTGGTGGCTGCTCGCCGTCACGGTGTTCAAGGCCGGGGGAGCGGTGCCGACGCCGTGGGCGGTCGCCCGACAGGCCGTCGGCGACGGGTGGTCCTACTTCGGCCCCAACGTCACGGCCACCTCGTGGGAAGCGGTGCAGGGCTTCCTGTGGGGCGACCTCATCGCGATCGCCGTCGCGTTCCTCGTGCTCCTGGTGCCATGGTTGGAAAGGCCGGCGATGCAGTTGGCCGTCGCGTCGTACTGCCTGCCCATCATCGCCGTCGGGCCCATCCTCACCATCGTCTTCTCGGGTCAGGCGCCCATCGTCGCGCTGTCCGCGCTGTCGGTGTTCTTCACCACCGTGATCGGCACGTTGCTGGGATTGCGGGCAGCGGACCCGGTGACTCTCGACGTGATCACGGCGTACGGCGGGGGCCGCTGGGCGCGGCTCCGCAAGGTGCAGGTCATCGCCGCGCTGCCGGGGCTGATCAGTGCCCTGAAAGTCGCCGCGCCGGCGGCGTTCCTGGGGGCCATCATCGGCGAGTGGCTCGGCAGCACCCAGAAAGGCCTGGGTGTGGCGATGGTCGCTGCGCAGCAATATCTGGAGCCCGCTCGCACGTGGGCCGTCGCCCTGATGTGCGGCCTCATCGCGGGCATCGGATACGCGATCGTCGCTCTTGTCGGCCGGTTCGTGCTGCCGTGGGTCGGTCAGCCGGGGAGCGGCGGCCTGTGAGCGTCCTGGACGCCACCGATGCCCTGGCCGTCGCCGCGTCGACCGGGGTCGAGAGCGCGGCACGCCGGCCGACCGACCTCCGCGCCTTGACTGCACGTGCGGTGCGTCTCGCCGGCGCGACATTGCTGACCGGCGCCGCCATCTGCCTCGCCTGGGTGGTGTTCCTGCGCCTCTTCGGGGTCGACCCGTTGCTCGGCAAGACCCCCCTCGACGTGTGGCACTTCGTCGTGACGTCCCCGGACGCGCCGGCCAACCGGTCGGCCATCTTCGGCGACCTCCTGCAGACGCTGCGTGATGCCGGCCTGGGCTTTGTGCTGGGACTCGTCGCCGCCGTGTGTGTGGCGCTGTTGTTCGTCCTGTTCCGGTCCGTCGAGCGCAGCCTCATGCCGATCGCCATGATCCTGCGCTCGGTGCCGTTGGTCGCCATGACGCCGCTGATCGCCCTCATTTTCGGCCGCGGCCTCACCGGTGTGAGTGTGATCTGCGGCATCGTCGTCTTCTTCCCGGCACTGGTGACAGTCGTGTTCGGTCTGCGCAGCGCACCGAAGCAGACGTCCGACATCATCCGCGCGTACGGCGGCGGTGCCTGGACGGTCCTGCGCAAGGTCGCGGTGCCGAGTGCCTCACCCGCCTTCTTCGCGGCTGCCCGTATCTCCGTGCCCGGCGCGCTGATCGGCGGCCTGCTCGCCGAGTGGCTGGCGACCGGTCACGGGCTCGGCTATCGCATGCTCAGTGACGTGCAGTCCTTCTCCTACGACGACCTGTGGGCCTCTGTCGTCGTCCTCACGCTGAGCTCGCTGATCCTGTATGCGCTGGTCGGTGTGCTCGAGTCCCTCGTCCTGGCGAGGATGAACCCGACAGCGCGTCGCTGAGTCCTGGCCCGCGCGCGGTCCCCTCTCCGCACGCTCCCGGGCGAAAAACTGGGTGACGCCCGCGGTATCAGACGCCCCTGCGCCCTGCTCTTTCGATCGTGCCACCAGCGGCAACGGCTGCCTGGTGCGATGCGATCTGCTGGGCGATGCTGGGGAGATGCGATGACCCGACCTGATGAAGTGCGCGCCGTTGCCGGGTCCGACGCGCCGAACGGTAGGACGACCCGGCGCCGGTTCCTGGTCGGCGCCGGCGCGGCGGGGATCGGCGGCGCACTGACGGGAGCGTTCGGTGGCCCCGGCCTCGCGGGGCAGGCGGCAGCCGCGGAGCCCCCGCCGGGCTGCCCGATGCATGGTGGGCGCAACGAGGGGACGGCGCCGTCGTCCGCCACGTTCGGGCGGATGTTTCCCGAACTCCCGCCCTTCGCGGAGGACACCCCCGCACTAAGGGCGGCGCTGCTGGCCATCGGCGCAGCCGGCGGCATGCTCGACGCCAAGGACGATCTGTTCGGCCCGCACGGCGGACCGGCCCTGCTCATCACGGATCCCGCGCTGAGCCTGGTCAACCGCAACAACCCGTTCGACACGGCGGGCGTGACGTTCGTGGGGCAGTTCATCGACCACGACCTCACCTTCGACGCGACGTCCACGCTCGGCGTCCGGACCGACCCCACCACGTCACCCAACGGCCGCACGCCGCGTTTCGACCTCGACTCGGTCTACGGCGCCGGGCCGATCATCCAGTCCGAGCTCTACGATCCCGCCCATCCCGTCAAGCTCCGCGTCGAGAGCGGTGGCCTCTTCGAGGACCTGCCCCGCCGCGGCGACAACACAGCGATCATCGCCGACCCCCGCAACGACTCCAACCTCATGATCAGTGGGCTGCATGCCGCGTTCCTGATGTTCCACAACCATGCGGTCGACGCGGTGCGCCTCGCCGGCGACCAGCAGATCGACGTGTTCCTGCGGGCGCGCCGACTGACGCAGTGGCACTACCAGTGGCTCGTCGTCAACCAGTTCCTCGCGAGCTTCGTCGGTCAAGCGGCGGTCGACGCCGCCCTGCGCCGACGCCGCTTCTACCGTCCCGGCCAACAGGCCTTCGTGCCCATCGAGTTCTCGGGCGCGGCCTACCGTTTCGGGCATAGCATGGTGCGCCCCTCCTACCGTGCGAACCTGGCGGGCGACGATGGCAAGCCGTTCTTCGGCCTGATCTTCGACCCGCGCATCGCGGTCGCGGACGGTGGCGTTCCGCCGAGCGAGCCGGCGGACCTGCGCGGGGGTTACCGTGCCGCCCGGCGCTTCGTCGGTTGGCAGACGTTCTTCGACTTCGGGGGTCCATTCACCGCCGCCGTCCGGCCCAACAAGGTCATCGACACGGTGCTGTCGACGCCGCTGTTTGCGTTGCCACTCAGCGCCATCGCCCACCTGCCGGGCGACCCGGGCCCGACGTCGCTCCCGCAGCGGACACTGCTGCGCCACCTCACCTGGTCGATGCCGTCCGGTCAGCAGGTGGCCCGGCGGATGGGAGTGATCCCGTTGCACCGTGGCGACCTCGAGGACTTCGCGGGCTTCGGGGTGGAGCTCGACAGGTCCACGCCGTTGTGGCTCTACATCCTGCGGGAGGCGCAGCTCGTCAACGGCGGGAGGTTCCTCGGGCCGGTGGGCGGCACGATCGTCGCCGAGGTCCTGCTGGGTCTCCTCCACGCCGATCCGGACAGCTACGTCACCGTCGACCCCGGCTGGCGGCCGAGTCTCGGCGCCACGGATTCGTCGTACACGATGGCACACTTTCTGTCCTTCGCCGGCGTCGATCCGGTCAGTCGCGGCCAGTGACCCGCTGAGCAACGGCCGTCGTCGCCGTCGTGCACCGACCGCACTCGGTGGGCGGCACGACGTCCGCAGCCCGGTCAGTGGGACGGTCGCGTCGTCGCCCGGATCGCCCGCGCTGTCGGCACCTGCACCCGGCCCAATCGCTTGCGGGACAAGAGTGTTTGCGCGTCCTCGCCGGACAACGGCCGGGCGAACCAGTAGCCCTGGCCGAGCGTGCAGCCCATCGCGTGGAGCGCGACGACCTGCTCCGGCTCCTCGATGCCCTCGGCGATGAGCGTGAGGTCCAGGGAGCGGGCCATGACCGTGATCGCCTCGACGAGGGAGGCCGACCGGGCGTCGCGTGCGATGTCCGCCACGAACGACCGGTCGATCTTGAGGATGTCGATCGGCATGTGGCGCAGGTAGCCGATGGAGGAGTAACCGGTGCCGAAGTCGTCGATCGCCAGCTGCACGCCGAGGTCGTGCAGCTCCCGCAGGCGACGCAGGTGGTCACCGTCCTCCTGGACGAACGTGCTCTCGGTGATCTCGAGCACCAGCTGCACGGGCGCGCTGTACCGGTCGCGCAGGGACGCCACCTGGTCCACGATCAGCTGGTCGCCGAGTTGCTGCGGCGACAGGTTGACCGCCATCGTCAACGGCCGTTGATAGCGCTGCGTCCACGCGGCGGCGTCGGCGTACGCCTTCTCGAGCACCCACTCGCCGATGGCCCCGATGAGGCCCGTCTCTTCCGCGATGCCGACGAAGCGCATCGGTTCGAGCCGGCCGTGCCCGGGATGATCCCAGCGCAGCAGTGCCTCGAAGCCTTCGATCGTGCCCGTGTTGAGGTCGATCACGGGCTGGTAGGTGAGCGCCAGCTCGTGGCGGTCGATCACCGTGCGCAGATCGCCTTCGAGGGCGAGCCGTTCCCGGCTCTCCTGCCACAGCGTGGACGTGAAGACGTGGAAGCGGCCGCGGCCGGTCTCCTTCGCGCGATACATGGCCAGGTCGCTGTGGCGCAGCAACGTGCTGGCGTCGTCCTTGTCGCTGCGGATCGCGACCCCGATGCTGGCGCCGACCGAGACGTCGATCCCGCCGATGCGCATCGGCTCCCGCAGCGCCACGAGGATCCGCTCCGCGACCTCCGTCGCGCCCGCATCGGACTTCATCTCCTGCAGGAGCACGGCAAACTCGTCGCCGCCGAGGCGGCCGACGGTGTCACCCGGGCGCACGCAGGCCCGCAGTCGCTGGGCCACCGCGATGAGCAACTGGTCGCCGGCGTCGTGGCCGAGGGAGTCGTTGACGCCCTTGAAGCCGTCCAGGTCGACGAACAGGACGGCCATCGGCCGGGGTGAGCGCTTGCACAGCGCGACACCGAGCTCGACCCGGTCGGAGAACAGCGCCCGGTTGGGCAGTCCCGTCAGCGGGTCGTGGCGCGCGAGGTGGGCCATCTCGCCGACGAGCCGCGCCCGCGACAGCGATTCGTTGGCAATCGCGCCGAGCATGTCGAGCGTGCGCTGGGAGCGATGCGGTGCGTGCGGCTGCTGCGGCGCCACCAGCCACGTGCCGCCGTCGACGAGGTCCGGCAACTTGACGCCGATCTCGCGCGGGCCGGGCGGCAGCTGCCGGAGGGCGGCCCCCGGCGCGTGCAGCATCGAGCGCGTGTTCTCGAGCAGGCTCGCGAGGATCTCGTGGGACGTGTTGGCCTGGTGCGCGCCACGTGCCGCCTCGAACAGGGCGCTCATCGTCGTGCGGTTTTCGTTGGCCTGCTTGTAGGCACGGGCCGCGTACAGCAACGTGATCAGCGGCATGGCGAGCAAGGGCAGCGCCCAGGGGTAGTGCCGGGCGAGGAGCGCGGCGACATATCCCAGGCTGTCGACCCCGACGAAGATGGCCGCCGACAACGGGATGCTGACGTCGTGGTCCGCAGCGCCGAGCCAGCCGTGCGTCTCCAGCGCCAGGGAAACAGCGGTGATGATGTAGTCGGCGACGAAATAGGTCGTCGCACCGACCGCCACGGCCAGCATTTCACGCGGGTGCGCGAGGTTCAGCGGGCCGAACAGGTGCATCACCCGGACCGCCAGCCAGCCGAGGAACAGGCCGATGCCGACGTTGAACACGCGGCTCGACCACGACTTGCGCAGGGTGAGCTGCGCGAGCAGCACCCCGAGCCCCCAGATCGACACGGCCTCCGCGGCGGGCACGAGCACGGCCAGGACGACGAGCATCGCCGAGTCGAAGCCGATCTCGATATCACCCCCGGCGCGCTGCAGCACGACGGGATAGCGCGCCATCAGGGCGACGAGTGGCACCGCCACGAAAGTCAGCGTGAGCGCCAGGCCGGCGGACCGGGCCGCTGCGGCGGACGAGACGAAGGCCGCGAGGCCGGCCACCACGACAGCACCGTCGAAGGCGAGCGACCGAGCCGGCCGGCGGACCACCACGGTGTCGGCGACTGCGCCTTCGGCCAACTCGCCAACCCCTTGCTATCGCCGCGAGCAGCGCCCGCGGGTGCGGCGCCCGGCGCGCCACTGGTCACAGTGTCCAGCCTCGAGGAAGTCGCCGCGCCGTGGACCGCGACTCTAACTAACGGGTGAACGCCTCACGCACAGGGTTCTGGCCCGGCCGCCGTCAGCGCTGGCTCAGCCGATGCGCCGCAGGTGCGCGGCGAATCGCCGCTGGCTCAGCCGATGCGCCGCAGGTGCGCGGCGAATCGCCGCCCGTTGCTTACGTAGGACGCGACGTTGTCGGCGAACGCGCCGGCGGCGACCGCGTCGGGCCGGATGCGAGCAGGCACCCCGAGCGCCACGGCGCGCGCGGGAACGACAGCTCCCGGCGGGACGACCGCACCCGCGCCGACGAGCGCCCCCGCCCCGATCGTCGCGCCTGGAAGCACGACGGCACCGGACCCGATGAGGCAGTCGTGGCCGACCTCGCAGCCTTCCAGGTGGGCCACGTGGCCGATGACGCACCGGTCGCCGATCGTCGTGTCGGACCCATCCGTCACGTGGATCACCGCGCCGTCCTGCACAGAGGTCTGAGCCCCGATCGTGATGCGCCCGGCGTCGCCGCGAAGCACCGCGCATGGCCACACGGTGGACTCCGGGCCGATCGTCACCCTGCCGATGACGACGGCGTCAGGTGCGACGTAAGCGGTCGAGTGGACGACGGGCTCGTGGTCGCCGAGAGCGTAGATCGGCACGTCACCGGCCTCCTGGGCGTTGTCGGTTGCGGGCGGGTGCAGGCAGTCACCTCGCGTACATCTTCGTGCGCTAGGTTGCCCTCGCATCAGGCGGGCACAACCGGCCGTCATCGGATGATCCCGGTCGTGGCTCCGCTTCGACAAGCACCACCCCGGCCGGCGGGCACAAACTCGCCGAGTCCGGTGTTATGGCCCCGCCGCACCCACAGGGGAGGAAATGCATGGCCACCGATTACGACAGCCCGCGCACGTCCGAGGATGACCTCAGTGAGGACAGCCTCGAAGAGCTGAAGGCTCGTCGCGCCGAGTCGCAGACCGGCATCGTGGACGTCGATGAGGAAGATCTCGCCGAGTCACTCGAGCTTCCCGGCGCCGACCTGTCCGGCGAGGAGCTTTCTGTCCGGGTGCTGCCGAGGCAGGCGGACGAGTTCACGTGCTCGTCCTGCTTCCTCGTGCACCACCGCAGTCAGCTCGCCTCCGAGAAGAACGGCCAGGCCGTCTGCAAGGAATGCGCGTAGCACCACGCACACGTGCCCGGCCGCCCACCCAGGGCGACCGGGCACCGCTGCCGGTTCCGGCCCTCGGCTCAGGCGTTCTGCGTGGCCAATGACGGGTCGTCGGCCGACTTGCTCATCGTCGTGATCGCTCCGCGGCGCGCGGCGAGACGGGCCAGCCCCAGCAGAGCCCCGCTGACCATGGCCCAGGCTGCCGCCTCCCCCCAACTCGTCTCGGACGACTCGGGATTGACGGGAGCCTCCTTGCCCGTGACCTTCAGCCAGACCTTTTCCAGGCTCTTGCGCATGAGCGTCGCCGCCCCGAGTGCGGCCAGCGCCGCCGCCATCCCGACCAGTTTGCTGTCGCCGTCATCGTTGCTCATCCCGGATCTCCGTTCGTCTGCGTGATCATGACCTACCCCCGCCCACCGACGGTGCACACCGGCGCAGTCGGCTAAATTCCGGGGCGTGGCAGCCGACACCCGTCCCTTCGCCGAACTCGTCGAGACGTTCGTCGATGAGGAACTCGCGCGCAACCCGGTCCGGGCCACCGCGCTCGGCGACACGTCGCACGACCTCGAGTTGCCCGACCTGACCGCCGCCGGGCAGCGCGCGCGCTCCGCCGGCGACGAGCGGTGGCTCGCGACGTTCAGCGGCCACGACGTGTCCCGGCTGACTCCGGCCGAGTCGGTCGACCGCGACCTCGCGTGCAGCGCGCTGCGTGGGCGCATGGTGGACGACGACTGGGCGGGCTGGCGCCGCAGTCCCGAGTCCTACCTCGGCGCCGTCCTCAGCGGCGTGCACCTGCTGTTCGCGTCCCGGCTCCGCCCGGAGCCGGACCTGGCCGAGGCCGTGATCGCCCGGCTCGACGGCGTCGCCGACGTGCTCGCCGCGGGCCGCGAGAACCTCGACGCCGACCTCG
The DNA here is from genome assembly GCA_964236265.1 of uncultured bacterium. Lineage (GTDB taxonomy): Bacteria > Actinomycetota > Actinomycetes > JAVEEB01 > JAVEEB01 > JAVEEB01. Next base: position 32,850 of record CAXSDE010000005.1, on the reverse strand, counting down.
CCTCCCCGGTGCTCCTGAGCCGCTTCGTGCCGCAGGCCCTTTCCTCCGGCGCCTGGCTGCGCGACGAGGTCCCGCTGGAGTTCGCGGACGGGTCACTGCGCACGCGCGTGGCCGAGGCGGGAGCCCGCGCGGCCGAGGCGATGGACGCCTTCGGCGCCTGGCTCGAGAAGCTGCAGGAGCGCGCCGGCGGACCGTTCGCGATCGGCGCCGACCGCTACAGCCGGTTGTTGCAGGACCGCGACGGACTCACCTACTCGGCGGGTCAGCTCCGCGACGTCGGCCGCGCCCATCAGGACGCCCTCGCAGGCGACCTGGCCGAGCGCTCCCAGCGGGTGAACGGCGACCGCGACTGGCGCGGCTGGCTCGGCCGGCTCAACGATGACCACCCTGCCGACTCGGCGCAGCTCCTGGCGGCGTACGCGGCCGGCACGGCTCGCTCACGCGCCTTCTGCGTCGAACGCGATCTCGTCTCGTTCGCCGACGGTGAGCGCTGCGATGTCCTCCCGTCGCCCGCTTTCCAGCGTGGTGTCCTCGCCGTCGCGGCGTACCTGCCGCCGCCCGCCTTCAGTGCCGGCCGGGTCGGCACCTTCTGGGTGCCGTTTCCGCCGGATGGTGCGTCCGACGACGCCGTCCGCCAGCGGATGCAGACGAATTCGCACTCCGTCGTGCCGACGATCAGCGCCCACGAGACCTACCCCGGGCACCACTGGCACTTCAGCCGACTGGCGGCGCAGCCGGTGAGCCGCCTCCGCCGTGTCGTCTGGTCGACGTTCTTCATCGAGGGGTGGGCGCTCTACGCCGAGGAGATGATGCGCGAGCAGGGCTTCTTCACCGATCCCGCCGCCGAGGCGCGACAGGTCGACTGCCGGCTGTTCCGTGCCGCGCGGGTCGTGGTCGACACCTCCTTGCACGCCGGCGAGATGACGGTCGCCGAGGCGGTGGCCTATATGAAGGAGCACGCCTCCCTGTCGGACGCGACCGCTCGTGCCGAGGTCCTGCGCTACTGCTCCTGGCCCACGCAGGCGTCGTCGTATCTGACCGGCGCCATCGAGATCCAGCGCCTGCGCGACGGCTATGTCGACCGCGGCGGCCGGCTGCGCGACTTCCACGACCTCGTCGCCGGCGCGGGCGCCCTCCCGCTCAGCCTCGTGGAGCGCGTCGTCGACGGGTCGGGCTCGTGACGTCGCCCGGTGGCCCCGAGGTGCTCGTGCAGCGACTCGACCCGCACCTTCCGCTGCCGGCCTACGCGTTGCCCGGCGATGCCGGCGCGGACCTCGTGACGGCGGTCGACGTGACCTTGGCGCCGGGCGAACGGGCCGTGGTGGCCACCGGCGTGGCGATCGCGCTCCCGGCGGGTTACGCGGCGTTCGTGCACCCGCGGTCCGGACTCGCGGCGAGGTTCGGGGTCGCGCTCGTCAACGCGCCAGGCACGATCGATGCCGGGTACCGTGGAGAGATCAAGGTCATCCTCATCAACCTCGACCCGGTCACTTCCGTCGTGCTGCGGCGTGGCGACCGCGTCGCCCAACTGGTGGTGCAAGAAGTGTCGGCGGCACGCTTTGTCGAAGTGGCCGAGCTGCCGATGTCCGTGCGAGGGTCCGGCGGGTTCGGGTCGACCGGCGGGCACGCCGGGGAGCATCACACCGCGCAACGCGCGCCGGTTGTCGTACAGAAGGAAGAGTGAAGGCATGTTCGGACGCCGCAACCGCAACGAGTCACCGGCAGACGTCGACGACCTCGGCGCCGAGCCCGAGCTGGACATCGTGCTGGACGACCGGATCGACCGCTTCGCGATCGGTGGGGAAGGCGACGGCGACGGGCCCTACGACCTCGCGGACGCGCCCGAGGACGACTTCGCGCGCGTCGACCTCGGCGGGGTCCGCGTGCCCGCGCCCACGGACAGCGAGCTCCGCCTGGAGATGAACGAGGGCGGCCAGGTGACAGCGGCGACGTACGTGCTGGGTCGCAGCTCCCTGCAGATCAGCGCCTTCGCCGCCCCCCGCACCGAGGGAATCTGGCAGGAGGTGCGCGAGGAGATGCTGGAAGGCATCGTCTCCGCGGGCGGCGCCGCCGAGCTCGCCACGGGCTCCTTCGGACCGGAGCTGCGCGCCAAGGTGCCGGAGGCGCCGGGAAAGAAGGCCCTGCAGTCGGCGCGGTTCATCGGCGTCGACGGTCCCCGCTGGTTCCTGCGCGGCATGTTCACCGGGCCGGCAGCGACGGACGCCGGGTCCGCCAAGCCCCTGGAGGCACTCTTCCGCGGCATCGTCGTGGTCCGCGGCACCGAAGCGATGGCCCCCCGCGACCAGCTCCCGCTCGTGCTCCCGCGGGAAGCGGAGATCGCCATGGAGCAGGCCGCGGACTCGCCCGAACCGCGTCGGCTCCCGGTGCCCGAGCGTGGCCCGGAGATCACGGAGATCCAGTGATGGCCAGCGACAGGCCGGGCCGCATGAAGCGCCTGCTGCACCGGATGTCCGCGGACACCGATGCACTGGCCGCCGAGGAGCTGCAGGAAAACTGCGCCGAGCTCGGCGCGACGGCCATCGCCGATTGCACCAACCGGTCGTACGTGCGCATCGCGGGCAGCATCCGCACCGTCACGTTGCGGCCGCGTGGTGGGGTCCCCGCCCTCGAGGCCGAGTTGTACGACGGGAGCGGCATCGTCGAGCTCGTCTGGCTGGGTCGCCGGCGCATCGCGGGAGTGGAGCCCGGCACGCACCTGGTCGCCCGCGGCCGCCTCACCCAGTTCGAGGGGCGCAAGACGGTCTTCAATCCGTTGTACGAATTGATCCCGAGCTGACCCGACGTGACGTGACGTGACCGGAGCGTCGGCCGTTACAGGGTCTGCGGGGGGCGCGGCGCGCGCGGGCCGGACAGCACGTCGTGGAGGCTGTCCTCCGCGTCGGCCGCCGCGACGAACAGCAGCTCGTCGCCGCACTCCAGCGGGTCGTTGGACGTCGGCACCAGCACGCGCCCGTCGCGGACGATCGCCACGAGCGCCGTGTCCTGCGGCCAGGGCACCTCGGCGACCCGGCGACCGATGTAGGGCGCGTCCTCGCCGAGGGTCAGCTCGACGATGTTGGCCTGGCCCTGGCGCAGGCTCATCAGCCGCACGAGGTCACCGACGCTGACGGCTTCTTCGACGAGCGCGGCCAGCATGCGCGGCGCGGAGACGGCCACATCGACGCCCCACGACTCGTTGAACAGCCACTCGTTCTTGGGGTGGTTGACCCGCGCGACGACGCGCGGCACGCCGAACTCGGTCTTGGCCAGGAGCGAGAAGACGAGGTTGACCTTGTCGTCACCCGTCGCGGCGACGACGACCTGGCACGTCTGCAGGCCGGCCTCGTCGAGGGTCGCGATCTCGCACGCGTCCGCGAGCAGCCACTCCGCGTCCGCGACGGTGTCGACCTTCATGGCGCGCGGCTCCTTCTCCATGAGCAGCACCTGGTGGCCGTTGGACAGGAGCTCGCGGGCGATCGAGCGCCCCACGTTGCCGGCGCCGGCGATCGCGACCTTCATCAGTCCTCCTGCGGTGCGGTCGCGAACAGCTTCGTCACGTCGGCGAGGCGGTCGGCCCGCACGACGACGTGCACCAGATCGTCCTGCTGGAACACGGTGTCCTTGTGCGGGAGCAGCGCGTCGCCCATCCGGCTGAGCAGCGCGACCCGCGAGCCGGACGCGCTCTCGAGGGCGGTGATGCGCCGGCCGACCCAGGAGATGTCGACGTGGACCTCCGCGAGCACGACCTGGCCGGTGGGGTCGCGCCACTCGGTCTCGGCGCCGCCGGGGGACAGGCGCCGCAGCATCTGGTCGACGGTCCAGCGGACCGTGCGCACCGTGGGGATGCCGAGCTTCTGATAGACCTCGGCGCGCTTGGGGTCGTAGATGCGCGCGACGACGTTCTCGACGCCGAACGACTCGCGAGCGACCCGCGCGGCAAGGATGTTGGAGTTGTCACCACTCGACACGGCGGCGAAGGCGATGGCCCGTTCGATCCCGGCCTCGATCATCGTGTCGCGGTCGAAGCCGACGCCGGTCACCTGCTGGCCGCCGAACTCGGGGCCGAGGCGGCGGAAGGCAGTGGCGTCGCGGTCGATCACGGCGACGCTGTGACCGTTGTCCTCGAGGCTGTGGGCCAGTGCGGAACCCACGCGGCCGCAGCCCATGATCACGACATGCACTGCCGGTCGTCCTTCCAGGACCTGGGGGCGTAACGAGGGGAAACGCTACACGGGGCCATCGGCCCGCTCCGCCGCGCCCGCGGCGTGCCCTCTACGATGCACAGTCATGGCGTCATGGGGCGAGTTCAGCAAGCGTTTGATCTTCGGTCGCCCCTTGCACAGCCAGATGCTCGGGGACACGCTGCTCCCGAAGACGCTCGCGCTCCCCGTTTTCTCCTCCGACGCGCTGTCCTCGGTCGCCTATGCCACCCAGGAAATCCTGCTGGTGCTCTCGATCGGCGGCGTTGCCTTCCTCTACCTGGCGCCGTGGGTCGCGGTGGCCGTCGCGGTCCTGATGGTGACCGTCGTCTTCTCCTACCGGCGCACCGTGCATGCCTATCCGAGCGGCGGCGGGGACTACGAGGTCGCGACCGTCAACTTCGGCAAACGCGCCGGCATGCTCGTCGCTGCCGCACTGATGGTCGACTACGTCGTGACCGTCGCCGTGTCCGTCTCGGCGGGCGTCGACGCCATCACGTCCGCAGCGACCGACCCGAAAACGGGCCTCAGTTGGCTCTCCCCGTACGGCGTCCGGATCGCTTTGGGCATGTTGCTCATCATCACGTTGCTCAATCTGCGCGGCGTCCGCGAGTCGGGCACGGCCTTCGCGATCCCGACGTACGCCTTCATCGTCACGGTGCTGGCCCTCATCGGCATCGGCGTCTTCCGCCTCGTCGGTGGCCACCTGCCGGCAGCACCCACCGCCGGCCGCGCCTACGAACACCCGACGTCGTACGCCGGACTTGCCCTGGTCTGGCTGGCGATCCGCGCGTTCGCGTCCGGGTGCACCGCCCTCACCGGCGTCGAGGCGATCGCCAACGGCGTGCCGGCCTTCCGCAAACCGAAGTCGAAGAACGCCGCCCAGACCCTGCTCATGATGGGCGTCATGTCGCTCGTCATGTTCGGCGGCATCACGATGCTGGCGCTCAAGACGCACGTCCACTACGCGGAGGATGAGAGGGGCCAGCCGATCGGCGGCACCGTCATGTCGCAGATCGGGGAGACCGTCTTCGGCGGCAAGCACAACCTCGCCTACCTGATGCTGCAGATCACCACCGCGTTGATCCTGTCGCTCGCGGCCAACACGGCGTTCAACGGTTTCCCGGTGCTCGCGTCGGTGCTGGCGCAAAACCGCCTGCTGCCCCGCCAACTCCACACGCGCGGCGATCGGCTGGTCTTCAGCAACGGCATCATCATGCTGGCGCTGTTTGCCGGACTGCTCATCTGGGGCTTCAACGCCCACACGTCCGAGCTCATCAACCTCTACATCATCGGTGTCTTCATCGCGTTCACGGCCAGCCAGTTCGGGATGGTGCGGCACTGGACCCGGCATCTGCGCGAGGACGACCCGTCGCCCGCCGAGGCGCGGGTCATGCGGACGTCCCGGTCCATCCAGCTCTTCGGCGGCTCGCTGACGGGCGTCATCCTCGTGCTGGAGCTGTTCACCAAGTTCGTCGCCGGTGCGTGGATCAGCGTGTCGGGCATCGTGCTGTTCTACCTGGTGATGCGCGCGATCAACAACCACTACGAGCACGTCGCGAAGGAGCTGGCGCCCACGGACGCGGAGGTCATCCTCCCGTCGCGCAACCACGCCATCGTTCTCGTCTCCAAGATCCACAAGCCCACCCTGCGCGCCCTGGCCTATGCCTACGCGACGCGGCCGAGCACCCTGGTCGGCCTCACCGTGAAGGTCGACGGGGAAGAGCTGGACACGCTGCAGCACGACTGGGAGCAACGCGGCATCGACGTGCCGCTCGTCGTCGTCGACTCGCCGTACCGCGAGATCACCCAGCCGATCATCAAATACATCAAGGAGATCCGCCGCGACAGTCCCCGCGATGTCGTGACGGTCTACATCCCGGAGTACGTCGTCGGGCGCTGGTGGGAGCAGCTCCTGCACAACCAGAGTGCACTGCGGCTGAAGGCGCGGTTGCTCTTCGAGCCGGGGATCATGGTCACCAGCGTGCCGTGGCAGTTGCGGTCGTCGCAGGCGGTCATCGAGCGCGTCGGCGCGGACGTGCCTATCGAGCCGGCCGACCGCGCCTGACCACTGTCGCCGGACGCGCCTATCGTGGGGCGATGACCGAGTCCCGTGCCGCGCGCAGCATCCTGCACGCGGACATGGACGCGTTCTTCGCGAGCGTCGAGGTGCGCAAACGGCCGGAGCTCGCCGGCCGGCCGGTGATCGTGGGCGGCTCGGGCAACCGGGCCGTCGTGACCTCGGCGACGTACGAGGCGCGGGCATTCGGTGTGCGCAGCGCGATGCCGGTCATGCGCGCCCGCCGGCTCTGCCCCGACGCGATCCTCGTCACGCCCGACATGGCGGCCTACCGGGACGCGTCGGCAGACGTCATGGAGATCTTCCGGTCGATCACGCCGCTGGTGGAGCCCGTCTCCCTCGACGAGGCGTTCCTGGACGTGAGCGGCGTCCGTCGCACGCTCGGCGCGCCGGAGCAGGTCGCGGAGCTCCTGCGCGCACGCATGTCCGACGAGCTCTCGTTGACCTGCTCCGTCGGTGTCGGCCCGAGCAAGTTCGTCGCCAAGCTCGCCTCGACGCGGTGCAAGCCCGACGGGGTGCTCGTCGTCCCGCCCGCTCGGGTCATCGCCTTCCTGCACCCGCTCCCGGTGAGCGCGTTGTGGGGAGTGGGGGAGGCAACGGCGGAGACGTTGTCGAAGCTGGGCCTCCACACCGTCGGTGACCTCGCGTCGACACCGACGCCAACCCTGATCCGGGCGCTCGGTCCGGCGGCGGGGGTGCACCTGTCCGCGCTGGCGCGGGGCCAGGACGACCGGGCCGTCGTCGCGCACGAGCCGGAGAAGAGCATCGGGGCAGAGCACACCTTCGACACCGACATCGACGATCCGGAGATCGTCCGCCGCGAGCTGCTCCGGCTCTCGGATCGGGTCGCCGCCCGGCTGCGGGCCGCCGGCGTGCGGTCGCGCACCCTTTCGATCAAAATCCGGTACGCCGATTTCCGCACCGTCACGCGCGCCCGCACCCTGGGTGAGGCAACGGACGTGGGCCGCGACGTCTATGCCACCGCCGCTGAGCTGTACGACGCCCTGGGTCTCGTGCGGCCCAGGATCCGGCTCGTGGGTGTCCGCGCGGAAGGGTTGGCCGGTGGCGACGACCACACCCATCAGCTCGCCTTCGGTGAGCGCAAGCGGGGCTGGCGCGAGGCCGAGTGTGCGATGGACCGCGCGACGCGGCGCTTCGGGTCCGACGCGGTCCGCCCGGCGAGCCTCGTCGACCGTGGCCGGGGACGTGCGCCGGCACACCGTTCAGGCGTCCGGGAGTCCGCCACGCCCGTTTCGGGCGAAGACTGAAAGAGGTTGCGGTCGGCCCCTCGAGGCCGGGGGAGTGGCCGCCGATGCAGTCATGAGCGATAGTTATCTGCCGGGTGTGCCATGCGCCTTCCCGGCGGGAATACGCGCTCGTATCCTCGTGATGCAAACCCGTGTGATCCGCTCGTCGGTGGCCGTCGTCGGTGGCCATTTCAGACCGTTGTGAGGAGGGGCCGTGCCGCTCTCAGACCACGAGCAGCGCATGCTCGCCGAGATCGAGCGCGCCCTCTATGCCGAAGACCCGAAGTTCGCGGCGTCGGTGCGCACGACGACCCTGCGTTCGCGCTATCAGCGGCGCATCGCGGCGGCCATCGCGGTCGTCGTCGTCGGCCTGGTGCTGCTGCCCGTGGCGCTCGCCGTCAGGATCGTGCCGCTCGGCGTCCTCGGGTTCGCGTTGATGCTGGCGGGCGCCCTGTGGGCCGTCTCCAACCTCAAGCGCATGCGCAACGGCGTCGTCCCCAGCACCGGCCGCGGCCGTGGCGGTCTGCGGTCCGTCGGCGGGGATGGCGATGGTGACCAGTCGCGTGGTGACCAATGGCGCGGTGGCCAAGCGCGCGGTGGGCAGTCGCGTGGCAAGCCGGCGACAGGCAATTCGGGTGGGTCCGGCGGTTTCAGTCAGCGGTTCCACGACCGCTGGGAGCGGCGCTGGGAAGGCCGCTGGACCGACGAGGGCTGATTCGGCGCTCCGGGGGACGGCCCGGGTCACGGGGCGGAGTTGGGTCACGGGGCGGAGCTGGGTCAGGGGCGGCCAGGGTCAGGGGCGAGCTGGGTCAGCGGCGGACCGGCTGAAGAGCCGCGATGCGCGCAACGACAGGCGGTCGCCGGCCTCGAAGGCTGCCCGCACAGCGGCACCGACGCCGTCCCGCCAGGAACGCAACGTCTCCCGTGGCAGGACGATGGAGCGCACCCGTGCCGGTCGTGAGGCGGCAGCCGAGAGCGCGTCCACGACCACCCCAGCGGTCGCCTCGAGGTCGGGCTCGTGCAGGGGGCCGGTCCGGGCGTACCGCGAGAGCTCTTCGGCGTGGGCGATCGTCTGCAGTGACGTACGCGCGATCTTCGACATGTCCGCGCGCGCCTCGAGCGCCCGGGCGGTGCCCCGGATCGACAGCCCTGGGTCGAAGCGGTGCCCCAGATTCTCGGCCGAGATCAGCACCTGCCGCCACGCCGCGTGCGCGCGCGCCGCGTCGTCCGAGCCGGCCTTCGCCCAGACGCGCCGCCGGCGCCAGCGGGCGGCCAGGGCGGGCAGCGCCAGCAGGACGAGCACGGCGAGGGCCAGCGCAAGCTTCACCGGGAGACCCCACGAGAAGTGCGAGCTGCGGGTGAGGACCGTGCCGGCCGACGGGAAGTGGAACGGTGTCGCAGCTGCCTGCCCCGGGTGTGCAGCGACGGACGGCTTGTCGATCGGGTCGGGCGCGGTGACGGTGCCGGTGGCCGGCGTGGGCTCGAAGCGGACCCAGCCCACGCCCTGGAAGTAGAGCTCGGGCCACGCGTGCGAGTCGGTCGACGCGACGCTGTAGACGCCGGCGCTCTTCTGTGTCCCGCCGGTGAACCCCACGTCCACACGTGCCGGCACCCCCAGCAGTCGGGCCATCACGGCCATCGAGGAGGCGAACTGCACGCAGTAGCCGTGCTTGTCCTGGAGAAACTCGGTCAGAGCGTTCTGCTCGAGGCCGGTCGGGCCCTGCTCGTCGTACACGAAGCCGCCGGTGCGGGAAAACCACTTCTCCAGCAGCTTCGCCTTGTCATAGGCACTGGCGCCGGACGCGGTGACCGTCTGGGCGGCCGTGCCGAGCACCTGCAGCTCGGTGTCGAGGCCGCCTGGGAGCTCCAGATACCGCGCGAAGTAGGGATCGTCGGTCACCGCGTCAGCGGTCCGGAGCTGCGCGGCCGTCGGCTTCAGCTCGAGAGCCGACGTCGTGTACGACAGGCCCGCCGTGTCGGCGTGCGCCGCGAAGATGGTGTCGGTCTTGTCGTCGTACCGCCAACGGTCGGGCACATCGCCCACGGACGACAGCGGGATCGGGACAGGCAGGTATTGCTCGCGGAGGCTTTTCATGGTGATCGTCAACTGCACGGGGCTGGTGGCGATGTCTGGCGACAGGCCGTGCGGCTGGACCTGCAGACCGGCCGCGCGTTGGGGCGTCTCCATGCCGCTGTTGAGGAACTGCGTGCCGTCGAACCGGTCATCGACGACGATGCGGGTGTATTGCGGGCCCGCGTTGGAGGTGTAGGTGAAGTATTCCGAGCGCGCCTGCGTCGTGAGACGGCCCTTGATCTCGGCCAGGGGGCTCAGGGCGGTCGACCGGGTGCCGCCCGGCCCGGCGCCGAAACCTGGGTCGCCGTTGGAGATGAGCCGGTTGGCGTGCAGCCCCGGGACGACCAGCGGCAGGAACACCGCCAGGGTGACGGCGGCGGTTCCGATGCGGCGGCCGGACTGGCCATAGCCGGCGGCGACGTTGTCGCGGCGAGCGGGAAGTGAGCGGCCCCAACGTTCGGCGCGTTCGCGCCCTTCGGCGGCGAGCAGCGTGAGGTAGCCGCCGGCGGCGAGCACGAAAGGCAATAGCCCCACTCCACCGGGAGCCAGGGCAACGGGGATGACGAACATTGTCAGCAGCGGCAACCCCGCGAGCGCGGCGCGGCTGACCAGCATGTTGACGGTGAAGGCGACGGCCGCGACCCCGACGACGACGAGCAGGGTCAGGCCGAGGTGCGAGGGCACCTTCGGGCTGAGGTCGTGCATGTCGACCAGGCCGGCATGCCAGTCGTTGCGAAGATAGCCGAGCGACGCGCGCCACGGCAGGAAACCCAGGAATGACACGGGATGCGCGAACACGGCCGTGATGAAGAAGACGGCGCCGGTGAGAGCGCCGACGGCGCGGAGCACGAGGGTCGCGCCGACGCGGCGGCCGGCAGAATCGCCGAGCTCACCGCCGAGCGTCACGGCGGCCACGACCCCTGCCACGTGCGGGAGCCAGCCGGCGTCGGAGAACAACGCCGACAGTGTCGTCGCCGAGCACACCGTGGCGACGCCGCCCAGGATGGCGATATGTGCCCGCCGGTTCATCGGGCGCCACCTACCGCGGTGACGGTCGCGATGTCCATGGCCCCGATCTCGTTCAGCCCGGCCCACGCAGCAGCGAGGGGCGTCGTGCGATCAACGGTCAACACCCGCCAGCCGGCCTGGTGGAGCAGGAGCGCGGCGGCGGACCGCGTCGAGTCCGCGGCCAGCGCCTCCCGGGGGGACAGGGCGCCCCAGCTCGTCGCGTCGATGAGGACCGCGACGCACACGGCGCGGCGCCTCAGTCGCGCCAGTTGCAGCGCGTCGTCCGGGGTGAGCGCGCCGAGCACCGCGACGATGAGCTGGTCCGACGTGCCGAGTCGCTCGGTCATCGGTAAGAGCGTGGGGGCGGCCGAGGCGACCACCTCCGCGCACCGGTCGAGGAGGACGCGTTCGTCGACCTGCTCGATGAGGACGGGCTCATCGCCGTTGGGACCGAGGCCGCACGCGAGATGCACCTGGTAGGTCTGGCGCAGCAGGTGGGCAGCGATCGACGCGGTCGCGCTGACGGCGTATTCGAACGAGGAATTGATGCCTTCGCCGCGGTGGCTGTTGAGCCGGTTGTCGAGCAGCACTGCCGCCTGGCTGTGCCATGGCTGCTCCTCACGGCGGACCATCAACTCGCCGACCCGCGCCGTCGAGCGCCAGTGGACACGGCGCAGGTCGTCCCCGCGGCGGTATTCGCGGGTGGCCACGTCGTCGTCCCCGGACGATGCCACCGAGCGCGAGCGCCCGTCGCCGCCGCCGTTCCAGCTCCCCGCTATCCGCACGGTGGGGAGGGGAACGATCTGCGGGGTCACCAGCACCGTGTCGGTGCTGCTGAAGGCGCGCACCAGCTCGCACAACCCGAGCGGGTCGGACAACCGGATGGTGAGCGGGCCGACGCGGAAGCGGCCCCGGTTCTCGGAGCGCACCGGGTAGGCGACCTGCCTGCTGGTCGCCGGCAGCAGTCGGTCGATGACGAAGCGCGGGCGGCCGCCGAAGGCGTACGGGAGGGACTCCTCTACGAACATCACGCCCGTGGGGAGCCGCGAGACGTTGGCGACCGTGAGGGTCACGTTCGCCGACTGGCCGGCCTCGATCCGCGCCGGCGTCACGTGCCGCGTGCTGCTGAGCCGGTAACGGGACCGCGAGAGCACCAGGACCGCTGTCAGGGGAAGCGCCAGGAGCAGCACCGCGATGCGGAACAGGTCCTCGTGGCCGAGGACCAGGCCCGCGACCGCGCAGACGACCCCGGCAGCGAAGAAGGACAGGCCGCGGGTCGTGAGGCTCGAGAACGCTTCGCGCATCAGCGCCCGACCGGGAACGGTCCGTCGGTCGGGACCCGGATCGCGGAGAGAAGGTCACGGATCGTGTCGTACGCCGTGCGCCGCGACAGGTGCGCATCCGTCGACAGGAGCAGCCGGTGAGCGAGGACGGGGGCCGCGAGCGCCTGGATGTCGTCGGGCAACACGAACGAGCGCCCGTCGAGGGCCGCCTGCGCGCGGGCGGTGCGCAGGAGTTGCAACGTTGCGCGCGGCGAGGCGCCGAGCCGCAGGTCGGGGTGCTTGCGGGTGCCCGTGACGATGTCGACGGTGTAGCGACGGACGGCGTCCGAGACATGCACGGTGCGGACCGCGCGGATGAGGGCGGCGATCTCGATGGCGTCCGTGACCGGCTCGAGCTCGTCGAGAGGGTTGCGGACGCCGTGCGTGTCGAGCATCTCGAGCTCCGCCGCGGGGGCGGGGTAGCCCATCGAGAGCCGCGCCGTGAACCGGTCGCGCTGCGCCTCCGGGAGGGGATACGTCCCCTCCATCTCGATCGGGTTCTGTGTCGCGACGACCATGAACGGCACGCCGAGGTGATAGGTGTTGCCATCGACCGTCACCTGTCGCTCTTCCATGCATTCGAGCAACGCTGACTGGGTTTTCGGGGAGGCGCGGTTGATCTCGTCGCCGACGACGATGTTGGCGAAGACGGCCCCGGGCTTGAACTCGAACTCCCGTGTCTCCTGGTTGTAGACGCTGACGCCGGTGATGTCGCTCGGCAGCAGGTCGGGCGTGAACTGGATGCGGCGGACCGAGCAGTCGATGGAGCGCGCCAATGACTTCGCCAGCATCGTCTTGCCGACGCCGGGCACGTCCTCGATCAACAGGTGACCCTCGGCGAGCAGGACCGTGACGGCGAGCTTGATGACGTCCCGCTTGCCCTCGATCACTGTTTCGATCGCGGTGACAACCCGTCCCGCCGCCGGCGCGACGTCCGCCAGGTCGACACCCCCGGACGCGATGTCCGTCTCTGCTGACACGACGTCCTCCTGGTAGCCCACCTGGTTGCTCCGTCCACTGTGCCGTGCTGCGGGCCGTTCGGCCACATCGAGCAGCGAGGAACGGCCCCGTCTGATCGACAGTGTGGCGCTCCGGCCTTGTCGATCCGCGGCGGTCGGGCGGATTGGCCCGGACGCCCTGTCGATCTCGGCATCGGACGGGAAAACGGCCCGATATGGTTGACCGTGGAGTGAAGTGGAGTAAAGTGGAGGTGGGTGGAGCACCCCATGGACGCAGAGGCGGTGGCGGGTGTTCCTCGGAACTCACCAGCCGCGCCTCGACGACAAGGGCCGACTGATCCTCCCCGCCAAATTCCGCGACGAGCTCCTGGACGGTGTCGTGATCACGAAGAGCCAGGACGGTTGCCTCGACATCTGGCCGCGTGCCGAGTTCGAGAGCCAGACGCAAGGATTTGCGGCCTCGCCGATGACCCCCAAGCCGACGCGCGACTTCAGTCGCGTCCTGTTCGCGTCCGCCTCCGACGAGGTGCCGGACAAGCAGGGCCGGGTCACGGTGCCGCCCGCGCTGCGGTCCTACGCCGGACTCGACCGGAATGTGGTCGTCATCGGCGCCAACAACCACGTCGAGGTGTGGGAGCCCGCCGCGTGGGACGGCTACCTCGCCGCCCGGGAGCTGGCCGTGCGTGCCGGCACGCACGAGGGGGCCCCCGCCGATTCCTGACCTGCGCGCCGCTGACGCGCGGCGAGGCCTCCGTCTGCGACCGGCTCCTGGCGCACTTCCCCGGTGCCAGGCCCGGCCCGGGCGGGGACCTGGTCCCGCGTCCTGCCCTCCCTTCGACCGCTCGGAAAAGAGAACCCATGGACACAATGACAGCCGACGTGGACGCCGCCCCGATGCGCATCGACATCGCCGACCACGGGCTCGCGGGCGAGGTGCGCGCCACGATGCTTCTCTTCGCGATGGTCGTCCTCGTCACCCTCGGCTTCGCGCTCGCCTCGACCCTCGGCCTGCGGTTGCTGGCTACGTGAGCACTGACCGCCCGCTCCACGTTCCCGTCCTGCTCGAACGCGTCGTGGAACTGCTCACGCCGGCCCTGCAGCGCGGGAATGCCGTCGCGATCGACGCGACTCTGGGGCTCGGCGGTCACACGGAGGCCCTGCTTGCGGCGCTTCCCGGCCTGCGGGTGATCGGCATCGACCGCGACCCGGCCGCTCTCGCCGCCGCGCGGGCGCGCCTCGCCTCCTACGGGGACAGGCTCGTGACCGCGCACGCGACGTACGACCTCATTCCCGACGTCCTGGCCGATGAGGGCATCGACGCCGTCGACGGGATCCTCATGGACCTCGGGGTGTCATCGATGCAACTCGACGAGCGGGACCGTGGCTTCTCCTACGCCGCCGATGCGCCGCTCGACATGCGGATGGATCCGACGCAAGGGTTGACGGCGGCGCAGATCCTCCTGTCGTACGACGAGAAAGACCTGACGCGCATCCTGCGCTGGTACGGCGAGGAGAAGTTCGCCCAGCGCATCGCGCGCACCGTCGTCCACCGGCGCGAGAGCGAGCCGGTGACCCGATCGGCCGACCTCGTCGACCTCGTGCGCCACTCGATCCCGCAGGCCGCGCGCCGCGAGGGTGGCAATCCGGCCAAGCGGACCTTCCAGGCCTTGCGCATCGAGGTCAACGCGGAGCTCGCCGTGCTGGAGCGCGCGTTGCCCGCGGCGGTCGCGGCACTGCGGGTCGGTGGCCGGCTCGTTGTCATGGCCTACCAGTCGCTCGAGGACCGTCTGGTCAAGCACGAGTTCGCGCGCCACACGAGGATCTCCGTGCCGCACGATCTCCCGTTCGTCCCGGAGAGCGCGCAGCCCGCGTTGCGGCTGCTCACCAAGGGAGCAGAGCAGGCCGACGACGCGGAACGGGAGCGCAACCCGCGCTCCGCGCCTGTGCGTCTGCGCGCCGTCGAGCGTGTCCGGGCAGCCGCATGAGTCCCCAATCCCGCGCCACCGCTCTGGCACCGGCACCGGCACCGGCACCGGCACCGCATGCGCCACGGCGCACCCCGTCGTCGCTCACCCCGCCGTCGCGCACCCCGCGGCCGCACACGCCGCCGGCCCGACCCGCGCTCGCGGTGGTGCGCAGCCGGCCCGGCCCCGCCCGTGCGCCGTTCGTCATCCTGATCGCGGCGTTGGTCGTCGCCGGCCTCATCGTCCTGCTCCTGCTCAACACGGCGCTGACGCAAGGCGCCTTCGACCGCAGGACCGTGACGCGCGAGGTGACCACACTCACCGCACAGCAGCAGGCACTGCGGGAGACCATCGCCCGGGCGAAGGCGCCGGGCACGCTCGCGGACAAGGCGCGCAAGCTCGGCCTCGTTCCGTCCAAATGCCCGGTCTTCCTCAAGCTGCCGACCGCGTCGGTCCTCGGCACCCCGTGCCCGGCGATGGCCGCGGCCAAGCCCGCGCCGCCGCCCGCCGGCACCGCTCCGAATGCGACATCCGCGACCGATCTCGTGCGGACGTCGAACGGCAAGCCGCTGGACCCGAAGGCGCCGGCAAGCGCGACGACGCCGGTCAAGTCCCCGGTCAGGACGCCGGTCGAGTCACCGGTCAAGTCAGCGGTCAAGACGCCCGTCAACTCAGCGGTGAAGTCCCCGGTCAAGTCAGGGGTCAAGACGCCGGTCGAGACGCCGGTCAAGACGCCCGTCAAGTCAGCGGTCAAGACGCCCGTCAAGCCAGCGGTCAAGACGACCGCGCGGCCCACGACCGCGACTGACACCGCCGGCGCGACACGCAGCCCCGGCACGAAGTCCCCGACAAGCGCGAAGGCCCCGCGATGACGCCGCCCCCCCGCCAGCCCGGCA